>NZ_JACRSX010000056.1 GCF_014384985.1 Jutongia huaianensis | reverse complement strand
ATTCTTAATCTGAATTGACTTCGATTCTTGATCTTTGATCTTAAATCTGCGTTTGGATGTCTGACTTATAACATTCTTTCGTTTGTTATAATCATTTCGATATACAGTTTTCAAGGTACCATCTGACTGGTCTTGATCCTTTCGGATCCCTGGATCAGTCATATATAATAAGAAGTTCCCTTCCGGTCCGCTTCTTATCACAGATCACTGGTCCAGTGTTTTTTTCTTTTTGATTCGGCGGCCACCTACTCTCCCATGCCGTCTCCAGCATAGTACCATCGGCCGCTCAGGTCTTAACCATCGTGTTCGGGATGGGAACGGGTGTTGCCCCTGAGCGCATCGCCACCGAAATTTTGTGTTATTCTATTATATCAAGTGTTATATTGATTCACTCGATACTTGATAACTCAACAGTAAAACAACCCTTACTCGCTCTCTTAGAAAGGAGGTGATCCAGCCGCACCTTCCGATACGGCTACCTTGTTACGACTTCACCCCAGTT
>NZ_JACRSX010000055.1 GCF_014384985.1 Jutongia huaianensis | reverse complement strand
GGAGATGAAATTGCAGACCTGCTTGGAAAGACATTGATTCCGGACGGGGAGAGAGATTATTATCAGAATTATTTCACAAAGAAATATGACAAGGTACGAAGGGATGATATTTCGGATTGGAAGGATTCTGACGGAAATTGGTGTTATCCGAAGGGATATGAGATTCAGTGGATGCCATCCGATGACGAATTGATGGCGTCACAGCAGTTTCCACAGGAATTGTTGGAGGACATGAGTACCGGGGAGTTGTATCAGTTTATCCGGAAAGCTCATGGTTTTTGGGCACAGTCTGCATTTGACAATTATGCTCAGATGTTAAGCTACTATTATTGTCGTTATAATTTTATTGCAGAGCTTATAAGGAGACAGGACTGTGCAGAGGTAATTCATACATATTATGAAAAGACTTCGGAGAACGATAAGAAGCAGTATTCCAAGATGGCTTCCCGTCAATTTTCCGACGGGAAAAAGCTGGAGAAGCAGGAGCAGTTTCAGTTATTGGAGGGGTTGGAGTGGTTCTTTCAGTATAAGGAGGGAAAGTCTGTGCCGGATGACCT
>NZ_JACRSX010000054.1 GCF_014384985.1 Jutongia huaianensis | reverse complement strand
ATTCTTAATCTGAATTGACTTCGATTCTTGATCTTTGATCTTAAATCTGCGTTTGGATGTCTGACTTATAACATTCTTTCGTTTGTTATAATCATTTCGATATACAGTTTTCAAGGTACTAATCTCGGTAAGTTTTCTTACCGAATGGAGACGGAGAGATTCGAACTCTTGACCCCCTGCTTGCAAGGCAGGTGCTCTCCCAACTGAGCTACGCCCCCAGCTAATCAAATAATCTAGGATAGTTATTTAATTTTATGGGCTTAAGTGGACTCGAACCACCGACCTCACGCTTATCAGGCGTGCGCTCTAACCAGCTGAGCTATAAGCCCTTTTTGATTCGGCGACCACCTACTCTCCCATGCCGTCTCCAGCATAGTACCATCGGCCGCTTAGGTCTTAACCATCGTGTTCGGGATGGGAACGGGTGTTACCCCTAAGCGCATTGTCACCGAAATTTTATGTTATTCTATTATATCAAGTGTTATATTGATTCACTCGATACTTGATAACTCAACAGTAAAACAACCCTTACTCGCTCTCTTAGAAAGGAGGTGATCCAGCCGCACCTTCCGATACGGCTACCTTGTTACGACTTCACCCCAGTT
>NZ_JACRSX010000053.1 GCF_014384985.1 Jutongia huaianensis | reverse complement strand
TGGTCCTATGTCAAGATTTAGTACAAGTTAAAATGAGTTTTTCTCATTCTAACCTGCCAGCAATTCCGAAGTTGCCTGTTGATACAATCTTTCAAAATCATCGGGGGACATATAATCGCAATGACTATGAATTCGTTTGGTATTATAAAACGTTTCCAAGTATTCAAATACCAGGCGGTATGCATGTTTGTAATTGCTGATCTTAAAGCGGTTCAGCCATTCCCGTTTTATCAGCGAATGAAAGGATTCGATACAGGCATTATCCCAAGGAAAAGCTTTCTTGGAATAGCTTCGATTCATTTTTGCTGTTGCCTGTTTATATTCTTTCGATACATACTGGCTGCCTCTGTCACTGTGGATGATCAAAGGTAATTCGGTGCTGCGTTTTACTTTTGCTTTGTTTATAGTTTCAATCACACAGGATGTTTCCAATGTTTTGGAAAGCGTCCATGCAATGATCTTTCTTGAATACAGATCCATAATGCTGGTCAGATATACAAAACCTTCCATCGTCCAGATATATGTGATATCTGAACACCAGACTGCATTTGGACGTTCAGGATTAAACTGCTCATCAAGGATATTTTGCAATTCATTACTGAAATCGGAATCCTTGGTTGTTACTGTCCATGGACGGATCCATTGGGCTTTGATGCCCATTTGTTTCATGTATTT
>NZ_JACRSX010000052.1 GCF_014384985.1 Jutongia huaianensis | reverse complement strand
CTAGAATTCTGCTTTTTCCAGCCGTTCTTCAAAATAGATCTCCAGCTGGGCTCGTATCTGGGACCAGTCCCTGCGGCGTCCGGTCCATTTTTTAGTGATGTCCATGGTAGCCAGATAGAGCATTTTTAAGAGGCTGTCATCGCTTGGAAAGACAGTCCTGCTTTTGGTGACTTTACGCAGCTGCCGGTTGAATCCTTCAATCGCATTAGTTGTATAAATGAGCTTCCGCACTTCATTGGGATATTTAAAATAAGTGGAAAGTGTAGCCCAGCGTTCGCTCCAGGATTTATAGATCTTCGGATATTTGCTGTTCCATTTTTCACCAAAAGATTCTAATTCCTCCAGGGCTGCAGCTTCATCAGGTGCTGCATAAACCATTTTTAAATCCGCCATAAGTTTTTTCAGATCTTTATAGGATACATAATTCGTGGTATTCCGGATCTGATGGATGATACACTGCTGGATCTCGGTCTTTGGATAAACTGCCTCGATCGCCTGTGGAAATCCGTTCAGTCCATCCACACAGGCGATCAGAATGTCCTGCACACCACGGTTTTTCAATCCGTTAATAATAGACAGCCAGAATTTTGCACCTTCATTTTCCCCAACATACATGCCGATCACATCCTTTTTCCCATCCATATCGATCCCGAGGGCAATGTATACCGCACGTTTCACAATACGTCCTTCACTGCGGACGTGATAGTGGATCGCATCCATGTAAACAACAGCATATATCTCCTGCAGTGGACGCTCCTGCCATTCCTTTACAAGTGGCATTATTTTATCGGTAATACGGCTGATCGTGCTGTCTGAAATATCCAGATCATAAAGCTCTTTTAAGTGTGCTTCAATGTCTCCCGTGGTCATTCCTTTTGCATACATAGATATGATCTTTTCTTCCATGTCCTGAGTGACCGTATTCTGATATTTTGGTATCAGCTGCGGTTCATACTCCCCTTTGCGGTCCCT
>NZ_JACRSX010000051.1 GCF_014384985.1 Jutongia huaianensis | reverse complement strand
TGTTTTTATCAAATAAGGCATTTTTCCCACGCTTTGCTAAACTTGCATTCCTATTAATCCAATATCCCACATAATACTGAATTACGCTTTCTAATTCCATAATAGTCTTTCCTTGAATATCAATTCCATGTTCTTTCATGTATTCATATTCATTGACTTGTCTCTCTAAAAAATAGCCTTTTTCCAATAGTTTTTCTTGAAGGTCTCTAACAATAGTATGATTAGCAATGAAATAACTGTCACGTATTGGAGTTTGTGAATTTAAAAATTCTGTTATTAGTTGGGTTGACAGCTGATAAGGTTATAGAAGCATATAATGTATATAACGCAATATCAGAAGTTTTGACAATGTATAGAAAAACTAGAAGGAATAGTAGTAAAGATGAGTTTGCCCAATATATAGGAGTTACACAGACATGGATGAATGAGAATATTAATGGCTTTCGGTTTATGAATACTGGTGATATTATTTTATTAAATGCATATAAAAATCTTAAGGATCAATATGAAAAAAAGGGAATTGTGGGACTGAAACAAAAAGATATAATTATAGATTCTATTTTTATAGTACGAGATGTTATAAATAAAGAGAAGGAAAATAATGTTTCATTATTGACAAAAAATTCGGGCATATTTAGCAAAGTTCAAGTTGAAATAGGAAATTTAGAGAAAAGAGTGGAACACAAGGGTGTTTGATGATATCGCATGATGAACAAGATAATTCGAATCTTTGTGTTACTGATCCTATGAGTCGTCTCTGTGTTGCTCTGAGTGGGCGCTGATTTGTTAAATTTATTGTCATCGAACTTTTAAGGATTGCCGCCTGTAAGCAGGCGGATGATTTTAAATTGAACGCATCCAACAGGTCCGGCAGGTCGGTTGTGGGATCTATCGAGATAATGCCCTCCCTTTTGGCATTTTGAAGATTTGTCTGAGCAGAGCTTTATTTTTCTTTATGCTGCTTTTAGAAAGAAAATCCGCCCATCCATCTACATATTGCTGGATTTGTTTATTGGTTACGTTGAGACTATGAGAAAAAGTCTGTAAATAAGATTCTTCTATGATAATGAAAGGCAAAAAATTCTTTGTCAGAGCTTTTTGCCCTTTAGTTATATATAACAGTTGAAAAATGACATGTCAAG
>NZ_JACRSX010000050.1 GCF_014384985.1 Jutongia huaianensis | reverse complement strand
CATAAAGACGCTTGAAAGTAAATCTCCAGCGATTACTCCTTCCAATGGACAGCACCAGACGGCCGGCATGTTCTGTCAGATGTCCCGCACTGCATAAGATTACTGATCACCGTACGTATTTTTCGGCGATGTATTTTCTTCCGGCCGGGAGCATCCTTCTTTTTCAGCGATTCCTGCCCTATGATTCGAAGGATATTATATGCGATCATTGTCAGCTCCAGCACCAGTTTGTTGCTCTCAAACTTTCCCGACGGGAGTCTTTCAACATCCATGTCCGTCTTGATTTCACTGTGATACTGCTCACTTTCTCCGTGGGCATGGTAAAGATCAATGACTGTTTCGTCTGGCAGGGAAGTGTTTGTCCAGTATGTGCCCAGTTCTATATCGGGTACGATAAAATACTGCCCATATCGGTCAATGGTTCTTTCCGTGATCTCATAAATTGTGCGTATTCCGACAGTTTTCTCCTCGTTATCAGAAAGGGAATATGTCACATTCCGGAAGGTCTGTCCGATATAAACAGTTTTCCCATCACGTGGATGCTGGATATTCTGGCAGCATTCCCTGACGGATTCCAGCCATTCTTCTTTACTTTCCTGTCTGGGATTCCGTTTTATGATGAAAGACACATTGTTGTATTTATAGCTTTCTTCCATAAAGATGCCTATGTTTTCAGATGCATCGTTGCCGGAATCCAGCCGGATGAGCAGTGGTTTTTCCGTCAGCTGTCTGCACAGTTCAATGGTCTCTCTCAGGAAATCAGGAGTTTCTTTCTGGCAGTGCTGTTTCCAAATCCGCAGTTCAAGATTGACGAGGTATCCTTCTGTGCCGATATATGCCATAATTGGTGCATATCCGTCAAAACCCTTGTAGGTACGGGATACGCCTTCCTTATTGGATTTCGAATTGTCAAAGGGGGTTACATCAATATCGACAGGAACAAAGCCGTTATCCAGGGCTGTCGGCTCTATGTGCATTTCACGCAGCATGTCGACATTTGCCTGCTGGATGTCTTTGCGCAGGGAATCCCCGATCATGTCAAAACGCTGACGGAGTGTTTCGGCGGAAGGAATCGCATAGGAGATGCCTAATGCGTATTTGTAGTAGTCAGGGTCATCCATCATTTCACGGACAGCCTCATACTGGGGTTTTCCCTGACAGAGCATACCAATATAGGTGAGGAGCACGTCTCCATTTTTTATCTGTTTCTGCAGATAATCTTTTGAAATTGGAGCACGGTTGATTTTTTTAACAAAACTGCTTTTTCCAAGTATTTGCCCTACGAATACCAGACCACTGGGAGTAATGAGCCGCTCATCGCTGAATTCAATGTGTATTTTCTTCATTGCACTGCCTCCGCCTATCTTTTGATACTTTCATTATACAGGATAATGCATGATGATACAGTAAAAAAACAAAATTTTGTTTAACCTAGTGGGTGAAATAAAATGTATTGCGAAAATCAGTTTCCAGCAGGTATTATTGCTGAAAAAAA
>NZ_JACRSX010000049.1 GCF_014384985.1 Jutongia huaianensis | reverse complement strand
CGAGAGTGTGATACTTTTTCTGTAAAATAATGATTAGAAGGTTCTTCTATGATAAAATAAATATCATTAGGAGGGCCTTTTATTATGGCAAGACAAAAGAAACCTGTACATCGAGTACAAATGACAGAGGGAAAGAGAAACATTATTCATCAGCTTCTTGAAGAGTATGATATCCAGTCTGCAGAAGACATCCAGGATGCTCTAAAAGACCTTTTAGGTGGCACGATAAAGGAAATGATGGAGGCTGAAATGGATGACCATCTCGGTTACGAAAAATCAGAGCGGTCAGACAATGACGATTACCGGAATGGTTATAAGACTAAGCAGGTCAACAGCCGATATGGTTCCATGAAGATCGAGGTGCCGCAGGATCGTAAATCGACTTTTGAACCACAGGTGGTAAAGAAGCGTCAGAAGGATATTTCTGATATTGACCAAAAGATCATCTCAATGTATGCAAAAGGCATGACTACACGCCAGATCTCAGAAACCATTGAGGATATCTATGGATTTGAGACATCAGAAAGTTTTATTTCAGATGTGACAGATAAGATCCTTCCGCAGATTGAGGACTGGCAGAACCGGCCACTGGATGAGGTGTATCCAATCCTGTATATTGATGCGATACATTATTCTGTGCGGGATAACGGCGTGATCCGTAAACTTGCTGCATATGTCATTCTTGGGATTAATACCGAAGGAAAAAAGGAAGTCCTGACGATCAATATTGGAGATAACGAAAGCGCGAAATATTGGCTTTCTGTCATGAATGAACTGAAAAATCGAGGGGTAAAAGATGTTTTGATCATATGCGCCGATGGACTGACCGGCATCAAGGAAGCAATCGCTACAGCTTTCCCTAAAACAGAGTATCAGCGCTGTATCGTGCATCAGGTAAGAAACACCCTGAAATATGTTCCAGATAAAGATAGAAAATCTTTTGCAACGGATCTAAAAACCATCTATCAGGCTGCTGATGAGAAGAAAGCACTGGCTGCATTAGATCATGTAACAGAAAAATGGACGCCGAAATATCCGAATTCTATGAAACGCTGGAAAGAAAACTGGGATGCCATATCCCCGATTTTCAAGTTCTCAACAACCGTCAGAAAGGTCATTTATACGACCAACGCGATTGAATCCCTGAATTCCACCTACCGCAAACTGAACCGTCAGAGAAGCGTATTTCCGAGCGATACAGCCCTGCTGAAAGCCCTGTATCTGGCTACGTTTGAAGCAACGAAAAAGTGGACAACAAGAATCCGGAATTGGGGGCAGGTCTACGGCGAATTGAGTATTATGTATGAAGGACGATTACCGGAATAGTACATTTGCTGAAATAGTACATTACATTGTAAACCAAGACAGGCGGAAACTCCGCCTGCTCTTGACATGTCATTTTTCAACTGTTATATATAACTAAAGGGCAAAAAGCTCTGACAAAGAATTTTTTGCCTTTCATTATCATAGAAGAATCTTATTTACAGACTTTTTCTCATAGTCTC
>NZ_JACRSX010000048.1 GCF_014384985.1 Jutongia huaianensis | reverse complement strand
TTCAACAAACTCCTCATCTGATAACAATTTCATTATATTCTCATATAAATTATCGTCACTATGTATTGATGAATAATCATTTATTGTTTTTTCTGGTATTTCAAGAGACAAATATTCATCTATCAATACATTTCCAACATTGCTTTCTTGTAATAATTTCTTCCCGGCATTTAGTTTTTCCATAAACTGTGTTGCCCCTTCTTTTAAATTTTCACTTTCTCTAATGTTTGATATCATAGGATTCTTTATAATAGCCTCCAATAATGATCTTGTCCTTAACCTTTGAATTATAGAATCCTTTATCTGGACCTTTTCATATTTTTGTTCATCTGATGATAACGTATTCCATGCTCCTGCATCAGAATTATCTAGATAAATTTCATCATAACTATAACCACCAATTGTTATTTCTGACTTTCCCTTCGCTTCTGCAACACATATATTCGTTGCAGGTATTAATTGATTGATGCACAACAGTCCTGTGAGACCCATAATAAAAACTCTTTTTTTCATTTCTTTTCCTCCCTAATCTTAATATTTCATTTTACATTAGATAAAAAAACTTTACATTTTCCAGTTTTACTTTCCGGGTATATATTGTTTTCATAAATAATATTACAAATACACTCGTTTCCTATGCGGTTATGTAAGTCATAACATATCTCTTCTACAATTTCTCTTTTCAAATCTTCGGTGCAATCTTCTTTATTTAAAACGATATAATATGTAAATTTATCATACGCTTCTTGAACAATCCTATATTGCAAAATACAGCCCTCATATTTATAGTTGAGTCTATGAATACTCTGCATAAGTGTATAAGAATGTACTTTTTCCCCTTTCGGAAGTTTTATAACATCATTTTCTCTTCCCTCGTAAAGATCGATGACATCTCCACATCTTCCGCATTTGCATTTAACCCCCCGCCGAATACATCCCCGATCATCAAGCTTATACCTTATAAACGGCATAGCGTAATTACTAAGTGACGTTACATATAAATTCTGTCCTTTATTTTCCAGATATACATTGCGTGTCATTACATGCATATTCCCTTCTGGACATTCGTACGCAATAGAATTAACCTCCTTTGTGCCATACTGATTCGCTGTTATACAACAAAACGTGTCTTCTACACATTTTCTTACTTCTTCTCTTAAAAATTCTCCCGTAAATTCAATGTATCTTATTTCTTTCCAGATCCCATATTTCTTGGCCAACTCGCATAATACAAGTGAAATTCCTGGCTGCAATATCATCCACTCCGGCTTATACTGCTTGATTTTTTTATATATTTCTGACAAATTACCATCATACAGGCATTTTCTCGATATTGCTAACTTGGTATCTGATTCGACATAGTCATCATTACCGATATCTGCCGGAAAAAAGTAACACATTTTTTGTTTTGGTGATACTTTATAATATTTCCATCGCAAAAGCCACAACTCAAGCATAGACTTTTTATCATCGACCTTGTCCCAGTAAATTTCATAAAGAAGCCCTGAACTTCCACTGGTTCTTGTCCATTTTAATTGATTAGAAAGATATTTTCCCATATATTTTGACGACAGCAACGATCTCCCTGATTCTATCATTTGCTTTTTTTCAATAATTGGTAATTTTTTTATATCAAAAACTATATTATTTATTAACCCTTGATAAAAAGGAACCGTTTCATACGCATGATAAATCATTTCATTTAATATATTATTATTTTCTATTGTTATCCCTCCTTGCTTACAACCATTATATACCTGTTATTCTTTTACCTTCAAAAGTACGAT
>NZ_JACRSX010000047.1 GCF_014384985.1 Jutongia huaianensis | reverse complement strand
TAGGAGGTTAGCTGCCATAGAGGGATGGGTATACACAAGGCCAGTAAAGCGAAAATGAATGACGTTTTATTTCGTATACCTTAAAACCGCTATTTCAGTACCCGATACATCGAAATGCTCATAGCTATGGTTTATTCGCTGAGATAAAAAGGTTGAGAAACCTTGAATTTTCAATAAAAAACACTTGATTATATGAGGAGGTGAAAGTGATCAAATGTGATAGGAGATATAAGTAACTGTAAATAAAAACATTATATGGGTATAAGGAGGTATAACTAATGAGAAATTTACTTAAAAAGCTAGCAATTGTAATGGGGATAACTTGTATTTGCTTTATGTTCGAAAAGGGAGATGCAGCATTGGCAGCGGATAGAAATGCAATTCACGTTGTGGACAAAAAAAGCGGAACAAATACGGAATATGATATGCCTGATGATTCAAAAGGAGACATCGTATTACCGGCCAATAATGTTTGGGGAGAAAAAAAACAGGCTGATGGAATTGCACTTACAAATATTATTGGAACAGATGATAGGGTGTTAATATCTAATGCAAACACATTTCCCTATACTACAATTGCAAGAATCACGGTTGTTTATCAAGATGGCACGGCACAGCGTGGAAGCGGAGCAATTATTGGGCCAAGACTTGTTGCGACAGCTGGTCATGTGCTGATTAATGAGTCACTATCACATCCGAAGAGTATTAAGATGGAGTTTGGCTTATATGGTACAAGTTCTTATTACAAAACATCAAATTACTCGGCGTATATATATTATGGGGATTATAAAGGATATAATACAGAGACGGACTATGGTTTTATTGTGTTACCTGAGGATGTTGGAACAAATGTGACTGGTTGTATGGGAATTCGAACCGCTTGTGACCCTAATCAGGCAATTTTTGCTGCTGGATATCCGGGAGGAAATCCATATTTATATAATTGTGCGGGAAATGTTATTGATTTCACAGATGATGTTTTAGTCATAAATGCAGATTTTACAGCAGGAGAAAGTGGTGGTCCGGTATTTGTGATGTATGAAGGAATGCCGTATCTTATGGGGACTATTTCTGGGAGTGCTGGAACAACTAATTATGCACGTAGATTAAATACAGGATTACTGAATTGGTTGCAAGACAATGGTTATAGATAAATATTGAAAAAGATAGAAAGGAGAAAATGTAATGAAAAAATATTTGTATAAGGTTGCGTTATTCATGATGATGTTTGCTATTTTTAAGAACAAGGAAGCCTCAGCAAAAACTGTCATTGAAATAAATCAGAAAGGAGTAACAGAAATACGTGCTCCTAAGGCATGGAAAAATGTTTTATGGCAATGTAGTAATAAGAATGTAAAGATTACAAATAGGCATGGTCGTGTGATAGCGGTTAAGGGAATTAGAAAAGGAAGGAGTAAGATTATAGCGGTAAATAAAAAAAATATGAAAAAGAAGTATTTTTATGTAAAAATAAATAATGTTAAAGAAGAAAAGAATCAGAATAAAACAAAAGATATAAATATGACTTTGACATCTGTGGCATCTTATAACAATGATTTAACTGTGACTGTACACATAAAAAATATGGGGACACAATCTGTGAAAATAGGAGCCGATGCAAAGCTTTATCGTTGGAATGAGGAAAAAAGTGAATACTACGAGATGAATAATGATCAGATTGTTCCGGCAATAGTTTATATGATTGAAAAAAATCAGGAACAAGATGTACAATTTCGGTACAGTAGTTCCATGATACAAACCGGACATTATAGAATATGTGTAGAATGGAGTGGAAATGAAACGGAAGAACAACAAAGTGAAAATATAGGATTTGACAAAACAGTTATATTAGAATTTGATGTTTAGGGCAATTTTTTGCAGTTAAATATATATAATGTGTTTGTCCTGCCTTCATCATGACAAACAGGAAATCAATGAATTTGCACGGGTTTTCACGGAGGAAGGTATCCAGAACGTGCTGGCACTCCGGGGAGACCGTAATCCTAATATTCCGGAATAAGAGGATTTTAAACATGCTTCCGATTTGATCCATTATCTGAAACTGAAGGGAGATTTTTGCTTTCTGGGGCCAGCTATCCGGTATGTCCTATGCACTGAGCCAGATCATTGATCTGCTGGTCAGTGATATTGATGGGATCCATCTGTACACCATGAATAATCCGCTGGTGGCGCGCAGGATCTGTGATGGGATTCGG
>NZ_JACRSX010000046.1 GCF_014384985.1 Jutongia huaianensis | reverse complement strand
AAGAAAATACTGACACTACCCACTGTTGCTGTGTACACTATAAAACATAGAAGCTATTACTGTTAATTTTGATGATCATAGTTATACAGAAAAAATGTATAAGAAATATGAGAAATTATGCTTTTATTGTTTGAAAATGCTTTTTCCGAATATGGAGAAGAATAAGATAACAAGTTTGTATAAAAAATTAAATAAAAAGGCATATGATCATATATTTCAGACAGAAAAAGGATTTCATAGCTATAATCTACCAAGCGATTTGTATTATAGAGATGGAGTAGGAATTTATCCTTATTTCGCATACGGCGAAAGTGTTCGTATGTGTATTATTCCTGTAGATCAAAAGTTAATCCGGTCATACAGGAAAAAAGGTGTTAGGTTGCATAGATTGGATGAAAGAAAAATGAAAGGAATATGAGTAATTATGAAATATAGACATAATAGAAAAAGAAGAATGATCCGTGTTGGCTTTTTGGTGCTAAGTATCATATTTATAGCTGGTGTAGTCCTGTTTACTATAAAAGGGATAACTAAGAAAGAGGTTGTCAAAAGTCCTGAACAGGTTTTGAAGTCATATATGAATTGCATTTGTCAGAAAAACTATAGCGAAATGTATGAAATGATAACAAATGAGAGTAAAGAAACCATTGAAAAAGAGGACTTTGTGAAGCGCAATTCTGCTATTTATGAGGGGATTGAAGCAAAAAACATCAATATAAAAATTATAGATTATGAAGAAGAAAGTTTAACAGTTAAATATAATACAGCTTTTGACACAGTAGCCGGAAAAGTGGATTTTAAAAACGAAGTTGCTTTTTTAGAACAAGATGATCAGTACAAAATGGTATGGAGTAATTCAGTAATCTATCCAGGGCTTACAGAGGATGACAAAGTGCGTGTGTCCGTAATACAGGCGCAGAGAGGTCAAATTCTGGATAGGAATGGAAGAATGCTTGCGGGAAAGGGTGTTGCTTCATCTGTTGGAATTATACCTGGAAAGTTAGAAAATAGGAAAAAATCCATTGTCAGAATTGCGAAATTGTTGGGAATAAAACCAGAAGATATAGAAAAGGAATTAACGGCAAAATGGGTAAAAGAAGATTCATTTGTCCCGATTAAAAAAATTGCAAAAGTAAAAGAACTTGATTTACTCGCACTGGATCCGGATGAAACAATTGTTGAGGAACAAAAACGACAGGAAAAATTATTAAAAATATCTGGTGTAATGATTTCGGATGTAGAAGTCAGAGAATACCCATTAAAGGATGAGGCTGCACATTTAGTGGGCTATGTACAAAATGTAACTGCAGAAGATTTAGAAAAGCATGCAGGAGAAGGATATACAAATGCCAGTGTCATTGGAAAAACGGGGTTAGAGGGGGTATATGAAAAGGAATTGAAGGGGGAAAATGGATGCAAAATATATATTGCTGATTCAGAAGGAAAAGAGAAAGAGCAGCTGGCATATAAAATAGTGAAAGATGGAAAAGACATTAAATTAACGATAGATGCGGATTTACAGGCGCAATTATATAAAAATTTTAAAAGTGACAAAAGTTGTTCCATTGCCATGAATCCATTTACTGGGGAAGTGCTGGCAATGGTTAGTACACCTTCCTATGATACGAATGCATTTATAATGGGAATGAGTAAAAAGCAATGGGATAGATTAAATAAAGATAAGAAACAACCATTGTATAACCGTTTTAGACAAGTATGGTGTCCGGGATCCACATTCAAGCCTGTTATTGCGGCGATTGGTTTACAGTCTGAAGCATTTACCGGAACAGATAATTTTGGAAATGAAGGACATAGCTGGCAAAAAGATAAAACATGGGGGACATATCATGTTACGACACTTCATACATATAGCCCCGTTATACTGAAAAATGCATTGATATATTCAGATAACATATATTTTGCCAAAGCAGCACTTAAAATCGGAACAGAAGAGATGGAGAGGTCATTATCTATGTTGGGGTTTCATTCATCTATTCCATTTGAAATAATGATGGCGGAGTCAAAGTTCTCCAATAATAAGCATATTCAAAGTGAGGTAGGGTTAGCGGATACGGGATATGGTCAGGGACAGGTACTTGTCAATCCACTTCATTTGGCTTGTATTTACACAAGTTTTTGCAATGACGGAAATGTGTTGAAACCGTATTTATTGTATAAAGAAAATGCCAAAGCAGAGCAGTGGATTTCAGAAGCCTTTTCCAAATCCGTATCCCAAGAAGTGTTAGAGGGTATAAAAAGTGTAGTGAATGATTCACACGGGACGGGATACGCCATACATCGTAAAGATATGTGGTCCTATGTCAAGATTTAGTACAAGTTAAAATGAGTTTTTCTCATTCTAACCTGCCAGCAATTCCGAAGTTGCCTGTTGATACAATCTTTCAAAATCATCGGGGGACATATAATCGC
>NZ_JACRSX010000045.1 GCF_014384985.1 Jutongia huaianensis | reverse complement strand
CACTCATCAAATAATGTTATTCCAATTATTAGTAACGTTTTAAACATAACAATCTCTAATGGTATATATAATTTCTGTTTAGCCTTTTTTTGCAAAACACAAAGCATTAACGAAAGAAAAATGCAACCTGTCAATGCAATTGGGATATTCTCTATAATCACATAAAATGGAATAATACCAAAAAGAAATCCACCATAAAAACAAATAATATATTCATTCCATTCTTTCTTCTTAGAAGTAAGTAAAAATAAACTTATTATCAGCTCTAATACATTTACGCACTCATTAAATATATTATAACTCTCCGTTATTTTCATTATTCTTTCCTCCATTTAATGATAAAACAGGGATTAATATCTTACCGTAAATATCTCATTTTTCTTTCGGCTTGTACAATTCGGCTCTCTTGGCGATATTACCAGGCAGCACTTTACCTTCTTCCTCGCCAAACTCGACTTTTACATTGATTCCGCTGTCAGTTTTTGTGGGAAAGCAATACAACCGTCTCCACATGTGGACACACTATTAGTATAAATAGGAAATTTTAGTTTTGCTAGACTATATGTTTCGTAGTATATTAGTGCGATTTATCGCATCAAAAGAGAGTCACAACTGAGGTGACTCCTTAATGACTGTACGGTTGTATCCAACTTATTTATTCTTTTCCTGCAGTTTCAGCAGATATTCCTCTTCTGCCTGTTCCAAGCGTTTCTGAATTGCTTCCTCCGATGGCAACTGAGACTTAATCTCATTCATCCGAATGTTATCATAGGTTGCAACTCCCATAGGTGTTTCAATTCCCTGAAATGCCCACTGTACCTCCGTCTGGTCCTTATCCTTACATATAAGCAATCCTATTGTCGGATTGTCATCATCCGTTTTCATAAGCTGATCTACTGCATTCACATAAAAATTCAGTTTTCCGGCAAATTCCGGTTCAAAGGATACCGCTTTCAACTCAACGACAACATAGCATCGAAGTTTTATATGATAAAAAAGCATATCAATCTTTCTGGTTTTCCCGGCTACAATAATCTCTTTCTGACGTCCTATAAAAGCAAAACCTGATCCAAGTTCCAGCAAAAATCTTGTTATGTTCTGTTCCAACGCATCTTCTAATTCTTTTTCATCATAGCCTGCCGGTAAGGAAACAAACCCAAAATCATAAGTATCCTTAACAATTTCCTGTGCCAATTTCCCCTGTATGGTCGGAAGTTTTTCAGCAAAATTAGTCAGGGCATTACCCGATGATTGATATAAATGAGCCTTTATATTATCAATCAGGACACTTCTGCTCCAGCTCTCCTCTATCGTTTTTCTGACATAGAACAAAGCCTCTTCTACCGTTTTGCACTTTGTAACTATTTCTATATGATGTCCCCATGGAACGAAACCGAAAAATTTAGGAAAGTTAATTTCTGCAACAAGCTGTTGCAGTTTTTCATTTTGATCTAATTCCACACCGACCTGCTGCAGTTTTAGGCTTTTCATATCAAGACTTTCCTCCATATGATGTGCCAGTTCTGAAAAGCTTTCATTTCCAGAATAGAATAGATACCATTTTTTCATATTCCAAAGATTTCTTGCTGAAAATCCTTTCGCTTTGGGGAATTCATTCTGCAGATCAAGACTAAGCTGCTCCACAATTCCTTTTCCCCATTTCTCCTCTGCTTTTCTCTCAACCAGATCCCGTCCCAACTGCCAGTTAAAGAAAAGCTGCTCTGTATTTACTTTGACCGCTGATTTTATCTGTGCTGACACATAACGCTGCTTCACATCGTGAACCCAGCTCACATAATCAGAATCCAATCTGATGTCATGTGACTTCACAACATGCGGTTTTAATTCTTCTGACATATTGTTCCTCATTTCTTCAAAATATTTTCATATTTTAATTGTTTTTGATACATTTATACTTTAGTATATCATAAACGGCACGATCCTACTACAAAAATAAAAATGTTACTGGATCATCACTCTATTTTTTTCTTCGTCTCTTTCCGGTCAATCAATGCGTCCACATAACCCTGCACACGGCATTGATCAAATTTATCCAGTTTACGATACTTAACCACTACCGGTACCTCACTTTGTCTGAGATTTAACTTTTGTGCATTCTCCAATTCCATAACCTCGCTCACGGGAATCCCCATGCCTTCACATATTTTTCGGATATTATCCTCCCGCACTTCGTAGTCTTCTTTTTTGATAATGCTCCATATCGTACTTTGTGGAATCCCACTATCTTTTGCAAAACGATATACGGATATTCCATTTTCTTCTAAGTAATCCATCAATTTTTTTCTAACTGTGCCCGTAATATGTCCTTCCCCCTTGCCTACTATTGTTCTGTAGCTACAATAAGTATACTTTTTTCAAGATTGTTCTTTCAACATATATGTTTCGTATTAAATAGTGTGATTTATCGTACTAAGCCGACAAATTAGACATAATAATTAGATTAAAATAAGAGAGAGGGATGTCAGGAACAGGATTTCTCTTTTCTTTTGAAAAAATGAGGATGCTGTGTTCTGGGTGAATGAAAGAAGGGAGAAGAACACAGATGAGAAAAACTACTAAAAAGAAAATGATTCCATTGTTGATACTTACTGTGTTACAGAGCAAAGTGTATTATTGAATTGTATCAAAAAAAGCAAAAAAAATAATTTCAGGCTGAAATTTCCAAAAAAGTGGAAATTTTATGGAGTATAATCCCTTTGACTTCGATAAGATACGAAAACAGATTTTTGAATGAATGATGTATAGCGGC
>NZ_JACRSX010000044.1 GCF_014384985.1 Jutongia huaianensis | reverse complement strand
ATTTATACCAGTATAATGCAAATAAGAGCAGAGAACCAAAATCTGGTCTCTGCTCTTAATAACTATCAATAAAATCTTGTGTCAGTTTTTTGAGTTTACACAAAACTTGAAACGGTCTCAAGCAACAGCTATAACACCAAGCAGAGAGCTTCAGCCTGATGAATATTTTAACGAAACAGACCACTTGATTGAAACGCTTCCGCATAATCTACAGTGACTGTTGTCGGCTGCAGTTCCTCTTCATTCTTCACATCCTCGTTTTCACTTATTTCTTCTTCGATTTAATTAATCTGTATTGTCTGTTCCTTTTGATTTGATTGGCTGTTTCCATTCTCTTTTGAACTGCATCCTGACATACTTCCTATAATCAAGCAAGCAGTTATACCCATTATCATACGTCGTTTTAGTTTCATCCCAAAATCTTCTTTTCTTCTGTAACTTCTTTTAACTTTTACTTCCTAATCCACGAACAATTTTTACATCAACATTCTAAATACAACCATCTTCTCAACCCTCCTTTTATTACATGTGTAAGATTTCAACACAAAAAAATTTTCCTTTTGAGTGCCTGTTACATCCATGCAAATATCACATCAGTAAGATTTAGAAGTCAAGTTATCTTTATATAAAAAGGCTTCTGCCAGAGGGTATCATACATTTTCGCAAAAGTGATACCTTTTAGCAAAAGCCAATTATTCAGCAGAGTCTCTCACCACCCCACTGATTCATTATACAAATGTTTCATTCAAAGAACTACAAAACACACGTCCATTTTCTTTCTATAAATGCTAAGATATAAATGTACAAAAATGATCATATAAAAATGTACAACTTCCAGATATAATGGATTCCGTTGGAGGGATCGCATTATGATATATGCACAAAAAATACATACAGATTTTCAGATTAAAACGCTAAAAGATCTGATAAAATTAAAACCTTTTTTGGAGGATGGTACATTGAAAGTAAATAAAAGTCAGATTGCTCGTGAATTGGGAAAAGACCGCCGCACAGTTGATAAATATCTGACAGGTTATGAAAAACCAGCTATCCGGCACAAAGGATCTCCCATTGATGATTATTATGAGATCATCAGAGAGCTTCTGTCCGATGAAAATCAACAGATTTTCTATTACAAACGTGTTCTGTGGCAGTTCCTGAAAGATAACCACCAGCTTTGCTGTGCACAGTCCAGTTTCCGTCGCTATATCAGTCGTCATCCGGAATTCCAGCAGTATTTTGACCGCAGGAAAAAGAACTTCAATCATAAGAAATCGCATATGCGGTTTGAAACTTCACTCGGACAGCAGGCACAGCTCGATTGGAAAGAATCCATCAAATTCACACTGAAATCCGGTGAAATGATTGATATTAACATTTTTGTGCTGATACTTTCAGCTTCCAGATTCCGGAAATATCATCTGTCATTGACGAAGTCGCAGGATATCTTATTTTCTTTTATGGATGATGCATTTGAGACCTTTGGCGGAGTGCCACGGGAAGTACTTACAGATAACATGAAAACGGTTATGGATGAACCCCGGACACAATACTCAAAAGGAAAGATAAATATGCGGTTCCAGCAGTTCGCCTCTGATTATGGATTTACGGTAAAACCTTGTATTGCCGGACGTCCACAGACGAAAGCCAAGGTAGAGGCTCCGATGAAGCTGTTAGATGAAATTTATGCATATAACGGGCTGCTTGATTATCGGGAACTGAATGAGCTGATTCAGCGGCTGAATGAACGTATCAATCATCAGGTACATCCTGGAACCGGGCGGATCCCGATCATGTATCTGCGAAAAGAAAGGACTCACTTATTACCCCTACCCAAGGATACAATAAGAAAGTCCTATCAGCTTATTACCACTACATCCAAAGTAAACCCGTCAAGTATGGTAACATACCACTCCTGCCAGTATTTCGTACCTCCGGAATACATCGGGAAGATTTTGAGCTTACAAGTATATGATAATTATCTGCATGTGTATTATAACACGACAATGGTTGCCATGCACGCGATAAGTTCAAAAAAACTAAATTACCTGGAGCAGCATTATATAGCGATCAGCAGGCTTACTTTAAAAAGCAGAAACTGTGATATAAATGCTGTTGCAAGACAAAACTTAAAACAGATAGGAGCATTATTTCAAAATGAATAGCACATATATACAATTAAAACAAAATCTTGAGTATCTGAAAATGAAACAGATGCTCCTTCATCTTGATGAAGTACTGGATTTTATCACGTCCAACAACCTGTCCTTTACCGAAGGGCTTGTGAAACTGACATCACACGAAATTGATTTTAAGGAAGCAAATATGATCCGATCCATGGTCAAAGTAGGAGCATTTCCTCATCACAAGGAATTAAATGATTTTGATTTTACATTTCAAGAGTCTGTTAATGAACAGGAGATCAGAGACTTTGAAACACTGCGCTTTTTAGAATCGGCAGAAAATATCGTTTTTCTCGGATCCAGTGGTGTGGGAAAAACACACCTCGCTACTTCCATCGGCATAGCAGCTGCCAAGAAACGGTACAGTACCTATTTCATAAAGTGCCATGACCTGATACAACAACTGAAAAAAGCAAAACTGGAAAATCGTCTGGAAGCCAGACTGAGGCATTTCTTTAAATATAAGTTGTTGATCATTGATGAATTAGGCTATCTGCCGATTGAAAAGGATGATGCAAAGCTGTTTTTTCAGCTGATCGATCTGCGATACGAAAAACGAAGCACCATTTTAACAACAAACATAAATTTTAATTCCTGGGACGATGTATTTTATGATCCTGTCATCGCAAATGCAATCCTTGATCGCATTTTGCACCATGCTCATGTAGTAAATATTACCGGAAGATCGTATCGATTGAAAGAATACATGACGCAAGATGAGGAGTAGACAAATTTGTACATTCTTAAATGATCAAATATGTACATTTTGATGTTGACATTTATATCTTTCCTTAATGTCCAATAAACCGCAGGAAATCAAGGTTTCTTTGAAAGCAGACAAATGGTTTCAATATTCCCCTGAACTTTGATTTTATACTGCATAGCGAAAGTATGCAATAGATTTTCAAAGTGGGGTAACTGATTTATCCCCGTTATGTATCACTTTTGAATTTCTACAGTTCCCTTTACTATATCTGCAACATATTTTGAGGATATTTCGTAATCTACAAAATCCGGTAATATTTACTACATGAGCATGGTGCAAAAT
>NZ_JACRSX010000043.1 GCF_014384985.1 Jutongia huaianensis | reverse complement strand
AAATTGAGTATTTTTCTCCTGATGAATTTGATCGGATTATTGGTATGATGATGTCAATGAGATAGTAAAAGACATATTTGACACAGATATTGATAAAATATAAAAAGATATCTAAATTTATAAAGACGGAAAATACAAAACAGAAAAGGGGATATATTATGGAATTATTTGAACAATTTGGAATTGATCTGGGATATGTGGTAATTGGAATGGCCGCAGTAATTATTATATTGTTTATATTGCTTTTGATCACAATGATTAAGGATGCAAATACAAGAAAAAAATATCGTATATTTATGGATGGAGAAAATGGAAAAAACCTGGAAAAGGCTATTTTAGATAAGTTTGCCGCAATTGATGATCTGTCAGAAGATACTAAAAATATTCATGAGCAGTTGGAAAATATTGATGGTCGTTTGATTAAAGCATATCAGAAGGTAGGGCTTGTAAAGTATGATGCATTTAAAGAAATAGGAGGAAAGCTTAGTTTTGTTTTGGTTCTTTTGACAGCAGAGAATGATGGTTTCCTGATTAATTCAATGCATAGCACACATGAAGGATGTTACACATATACGAAAGAAATAGTTAATGGAGAAGCGTTTGTAATATTGTCAGAGGAGGAGCAGCAGGCACTGGAGGAAGCAAAAACGAACAGTAGTCCTTTATTTAAGAAAAAGATATGATGAAGATATATTTATTAACTATAATAATAGGATTTATTTTAGAAATGCTTGGAGCAGATATTCTGGTGAAACAGAATATCTGCTTTGCTAAAATTACAAAAATTCCCAAAGTATATATAGCAATGATTTTATGTGGAATGGGAAGCGGGTTGAGTTATCTAATTTATACAATTATACGCAGCTTGCAAAAAAATAACCAAATGATACCATTTCACACCAGTATTACTGTGTTATCAGGAATTTTGTTGATACTGGGAATATGTGCAATGACTGGCAAAATAAAAATTTATCATGGTGTGATGCAGCAGGATTTTTCATATTTGATTTTTGTTGAAATTATTTTATTATATTTAAGTGCTGATTATTTATTCCACGGAAAACATTCTATGAGGGTTTTATCTGGAATTGATGGAGTTATTCTTTTTGCATTTTTTGTGGTTTATCTTTATATTATCGGTAAAAAAACATATCGTGGCATAATGAATGATGAAAATGTGAAAATAGATCTGACAGCAATTTTATTTTGTGGATTAGGTATTATAATTACAACAGCTGGTGGAATTATGATGTTATTGTCTGTGGATAAAATAGTAATTCCCGGTTTATTGAAAAAATATGCCGGTAAAGAATTTATTAAAATTCTTATTATGATCATTCCAAATATTTTCATTAGTATATGGTCAATAAAAAACAGAGAACCGGATCTGATCTTGGGAAATCTGCTGGGATATAGTATGACCTGTCTTACAGGGGCAGTCGGTGTGGCAGCAATGATCAATCCAATTGTGATATCAGTATCAGGAATATATAATATGATCATATTGTGCTGTGGAAGTATTATGGTGTGGTTGTTTGCATATAAGGATCAACAGTTGAACAGATTTCACGGCTGTGTTATGGGTACGGTATTTGTTGTTTATATGGTTTCGATGGTAATGCGGTGATAAGATAAGAGCAGTAAGAAAAAACAGGTAGAAAAATTACTTGTAAAAATCAATCAATAGAAATTTTTATTTATTTGATATATCTGCAAAATATAATGATGGCGGTTAATATTTATTAAGTCCCAATAATGGGACAGGTAAATATTAACCGCCATTTTAATCATTCCTCAGTAATGACAGAACCATAATAGGATTTTAGGGATTCCAGACTATTATCCTGAGAATCACCAAATCCATCTGATGGGATCACAGGAAGGGGAGTATCACTGCTCATAGCGACACCGCCATTAAAATCCTCATGGTAATGTTTGACGCTTTCGTTGATAGAAAGCATTTTTTCATCTAAAAATGAAATAATATTAGCACATTCTTTAAGCTCGTCTTTAATTCCAGCAGGAGCTTTTCCTTCAAATTTATAATAAATTTTATGCTCAAGACTTGCCCAAAAATCCATTGCAATGGTACGAATCTGAATTTCAACCTTTGTGTCAATGACATCGTTGGTTAAAAAAATGGGAATCGAAACAATCATATGATAGCTCGTATATCCATTTGGCTTTGGAGTGGCGATGTAGTCCTTTACACGAAGTACTGTCACGTCATCCTGGTTTGAAATGGCAGATGCAATCTTATAAATATCAGAGGTAAAGGAACAGATAATTCGTACACCTGCTACATCATTTACATATTTGACAATATTTTCTACTGTCAGTTCTAAATTTTTTTTGCGGATCTTACGGGCAATACTTTCCGGTGATTTAATACGGGATGTAATGTGCTCGATTGGATTGTACTGATGTGTCTGTTTAAATTCGTTGTTTAGTATTTCCAGTTTCGTATTTATTTCTCGGAGAACAGAATCATAAAGCAGTAACGTGCGATTCCATTCTTCTTCCTCATTGTAATATAATGGTAATTGCATAAAATCACTCCAATTGTGAATTTACATATGTTTTCAAGTGTAAATTGTGAATAAATATCGTCTAGTTAAATCCATAAATACGGTTAAAAATATGATAACCGTGAATAATGATCTTCTGACCGGATTTGCGCTTCATCTGCATTACTTTTCCAAGACGTCTGCGGTTGATAATGTTATATAATATAATGTTTTTGTTTCGCAGGTAATTCCATAATTCATCGCGCTTTTTAAGGCTCTCAGGAGAACCCTCATTCACGAGAAGAGCGGAACTGACAATCAACATCATTGCAAGATATTTGATCATATATTTGCGAAGCTTAAAATCCTTAATGTTCATAAGATCATATGAATCAATCATTAATTTATTTACTTTGATCTGCTGGTCAATACGTTTCGTCATAATTGCCTCATTGACTGACTGATCATCACGACCGATATAATAGCGGTATAAGTTTACATCAAGGTAATAAATTTTTTTGACGTAAGGAAGCGGATTGTAAGCATAAAGGTTATCCACATAAAATGTGTGTTCCGGAAGTCTTAATCCACAATCTCTCAGAAGCTTTGTGCGGTAAATGATAGAGTGCATTAAAAGGTTCTGGCTTACCCGAAAATGACGAAAATCTCTCCAGGTGATGATCTTATCCTTTGGAATAGCAATACTGTACGACATTACCTTATGCTTATGCACACTTGGCTTTTCGTAAACATAGTTTGAAATAACCATATCAAGACCTGTGCCATCGTTGACCATTTCACGAAGTAGCTGCAGAACTCTCTGGAGACTGTAAGCATCCAGCCAGTCATCACTGTCCAGTACCTTAAAATAAATACCCTCAGCATTATCAATACCAGTGTTGACAGCGGAACCGTGACCTCCGTTTTCTTTGTGAATGGCACGAACAATAGTCGGGTATTTTTCCTCGTATTGTCTGGCAATTTCTAATGTTTTATCAGAGGATCCGTCATCTACAATGATAATTTCAATGTCATCTCCACCAATCAGGGCAGAGTTAATAGCATGTTCCATATATTCCTGCGAATTATAGCAGGGAATTGTAACTGTTAATAATTTCATAAAATATCCGTTTTCCCTTTCTAATGGTTATTAGTATAGTTATAATAAATTAAATACAGTAATTATCTTCTATATAAAGTATAACCGATTCACCTCTATTATAATATG
>NZ_JACRSX010000042.1 GCF_014384985.1 Jutongia huaianensis | reverse complement strand
TTGTCAAAATGTTTTGCCATGATAAATTCCTCCTTCAGTACGATACTTTTATTGTATCACTAATCGACGGAATGAAAAGCTCTCACTTTGACTTGTACTATTTATATTCTAACACCAATGATTTTAGCAGGAAAAACAGGAACTGCTGAAATTAAAGAGTCGCAGAGTGATACGACAGGAACTGAATTAGGGTGGTTTGCTGTTATGACACCAGATAAGAAAAACAAAAAACCTATTCTTATTGTCAGTATGGTTGAAGATGTAAAGGGAATAGGAGGAAGTGGTTATGTGGTAAAAAAAGATAAGGCTGTTTTGGATAAATGGTTTGGTAAAAATTGAAAACAGGAAGGAGTGTGCAGAATTATGAGAAAATTTTTATATTTAATCCTTTTTGTAATGACTCTTTGTGTTTTTTGCTGTTCGTGCAGTCAAAAGACAAATGATGTGAAAAAGACATCAAGTCAGCATGAGAAAAAGCTAAAAAGTGTCCCAAATAATAATACAAAACAAGATGTTATATCGGAAGAAGATCTGGAAAAAGGGTATGACTTGCCGGTATCCGCTCAAGAGAATGAAGAGGCTACAAGAGATTCTATGCAGATAATGTCGGGACTTGAACATATATATAGAAATGCGGATAAAGGAGATTCGTTAAATGTTGTTTTAGATAACAAATCGATATGTAAAATGATTAAAAAGATAAAACAACAGGGTTATTCTGTTACAGTTTCTGAAGATTATTCTAATATGGAGAATTATAAAAGATTTTCTTCATTTCTTGCAAAAGCACAGGAGAAACAGAAAGGGTCGGGTGTTATTTATGAAGTTCATTCCGAGGGCAGCATTGGAAGAGATAAATTTATTTATGACGGAAAGGAGATGTTTCTATTGGCTTCAAATGCATCGTGGGATGATAATGGTAAGCCAATTATTACATTTGTTTCCTACACAAGGATAAAGAAATGGAGATATTCGAGAAAAGGATGGTTTTGCTATGAATTGTGTGTGCCGGAATATCCTGAAGTGACGGAAATGGTAGATGGAAGCTGTCTGATCAGGATTAAGCCAATGAGTGATAATAAGCGGAAATTATCAAGAAAATGCGTTCGTGGTTTAGCGTATCAGGGCAATAATATTTTATGTTCTAATTGGGATCAAGAACATATGCAAAAGATAGATTATAATGGTTTATATGAATATTTATATGCTATGAAATATAAAAAGAAATTTAATGGAAAAAAATATCCAAGTGGAATACCCAAAGATCAATTTGAGCAATTGATCATGGAATATTTACCTGTTTCCAGAGAAGATATTGAAAAGTATGCAAGTTATAATGAAAAGAAAAAGACATATGATTGGATGCGATTGGGATGTTTTAATTATGCTCCTAATTTTTTTGGAACTTCTATCCCGGAAGTAACAAAGATTAAACATAATTCCAATGGAACAGTTACTCTTACCGTGGATGCGGTTTGCGAAATGGTGTTATGTAATGAGGCGGTCATTACTCATGAGCTAACTGTAAAATTTAATAAAGATGGTAGTTTCCGTTATTTGGGAAATAAGATCTTAAATGGTGGTATCAAGAAAATACCAGAGTATCAATATAGAATATTGAAGGAGAAATCGAAAAGATAAAAACCTGAATCCGTGAACCTTGTTTCAAAATGAGACCGTTTCAAGTTTTGTGTAAACTCAAAAAACTGACACAAGATTTTATTGATAGTTATTAAGAGCAGAGACCAGATTTTGGTTCTCTGCTCTTATTTGCATTATACAGGTATAAATGCACATGTCAAATAGATTTTCCTAGAATTCTGCTTTTTCCAGCCGTTCTTCAAAATAGATCTCCAGCTGGGCTCGTATCTGGGACCAGTCCCTGCGGCGTCCGGTCCATTTTTTAGTGATGTCCATGGTAGCCAGATAGAGCATTTTTAAGAGGCTGTCATCGCTTGGAAAGACAGTCCTGCTTTTGGTGACTTTACGCAGCTGCCGGTTGAATCCTTCAATCGCATTAGTTATTGCATATTGAAGCAAGTACAGGACAGGTAATACGAACAGCAAATGATCGGACATATTTGCGAATTGGGGACAAGTCTAAGGAGATGCTGGGAGAAAATTTAAGAAATTTGGAATATGCAAAAGGTTCCAGACATTACGAGGATGAAATTAATTCGTATGCGACTTTAGAAGACTTAGACGATGACCTATTGAATTCTTACAAAGAGAAAATTGGCGCAGAGAGCATAGAAACAAGTCAGGTACTTAGAGCCAGAGGCTTTTTAAGGCAACAGGGAGACAAGGAATATTTGACTAATGCGGCAGTTTTATTGTTTGCTAAGAATATTATGCAGTTTTATTCTAATTGTCGTGTTCGCTTTTTGCGCATTGATGGAAGAGAACTACAGGTAGGGGACAAATTTAATATCATTAAGGATAAAAGCATTGATTTACCTATTCTTCGCATTATTGACGAAGCCAAAAACTATATTTCTGATCAGCTTCGTGTGTTTATAACTCAGGATATTAAAACGGGTAAATTTATTGAGACACCGGAATATCCAGAATTTCCATGGCTTGAGGGAATTGTTAATGCTGTAGCACATCGTGACTATTCAATGACAGGTTGTTTTATCAAAATTAGTATGTATGACGATCGTTTAGAAATAGAAAGTCCAGGATGTCTTCCGGATGTAGTGACAGTTAACAACATTCGAGAAACACGTTTTTAAGAAATCCTAAAATTTCAAGAGTATTAACGGAGTTTGGTTGGGCTCGAGAGTTGAATGAAGGTGTTAAAAAGATTTTTATTGATATGTCGGAAGGTAATTTGGAAGCTCCGATGTATAATGATTATGCCAATACGGTTCGTCTTGTACTAAAAAATAGCATTGATGAAAGAACAGCACATCGAAATAAAGCTGAAAATGAATCAATAAATGAAGCTTTAAAATCAGATGAAAAAATGGTTTTAGAGCTTATTAGGGAAGATTCTCGAATTAGTCAAAAAATAATAGTAGAAAAAACAGAATATTCTCGTTCGAAGGTGCAAAGAATTTTGAAAACTCTTCAGGAAAAAGGAATTCTTTACCGGCAAGGATCAAGAAAAAAGGGTGAATGGATAATTGTGGAACCAAAAGAAATGAAGCTTTAAAAATTATCCCTGCAGCCACTTATTTCTTACAAATGCCAAGTTTAGGAATGATAACGGTCAATTCGCTAACAGCATCGGACAGTGTTTTGATTCCGGTGCAGGCAGCTTATTTGCCGGTAAAGGGACTGGAGCAGTTGATCAAAACGATTTGCCGTGTGAAAAAACACTTGAATCCGGAAATCAAATTTGAAGGGATTTTAATCTCCATGTTGAACGCAAGAACGAACTATGCAAAGGATATTATGGAGTTGATCAGGGAGTATTATGGGGATGCAATTCCTATCTTTGAAAGTAAAATACCGTTTTCTGTGAAAGCTGCTGAGACATGGAAAATATGAATTGTTGTTTCAGCAAATAGGAGATCCAGAGTGGCCATTTGGTTCTACCCATGCCAGGTTGGTTTTGAGAGACGAATCAGGAATAATTACAAAGTATCCGTTTTATGTTCTTAATGATGGTTGCAGTGTTCATCAGGATTCCTGGAAGGTAACATGGACGGATACCTATGTAAAAGTCGTTATTAGTGGTGAAGAACAGAATGATGACCAATATATTTTATATTTTGATGGGAAAGAGGATTTTAAACAACGGGAAATGAAGCGAGGTACATCGGAAGAATAATTTCAATAGCCGTATCAAGAATCAGAACCGGAATATGTGTATATGAATTATTATAATTTATTTGAGAAGCCAAATAAGATTGTAAAAAGGCAAAAGAATATATTAACCAATCGGTATGAAGT
>NZ_JACRSX010000041.1 GCF_014384985.1 Jutongia huaianensis | reverse complement strand
ATGGCTTCCCGTCAATTTTCCGACGGGAAAAAGCTGGAGAAGCAGGAGCAGTTTCAGTTATTGGAGGGGTTGGAGTGGTTCTTTCAGTATAAGGAGGGAAAGTCTGTGCCGGATGACCTGACGTTTGGAAAACAACTGATTGTGGAAGAAAAGTAATACAATCAGAAGAACGTGTGGGATAAAGACAGGATGATTTTAAAGTAATGTTTTTGGAGAAATCAAATGAGTGGATCAGTGATTAACAAAACTGTGATACGCAGAGAGATTACACATATAAACAGAATATATTCAGAGACAGCCTCTCGGAAAAAGCTGATTTTGCTAGTCAGTGATAATTCTTTGGAGGCTGTTTCGTTATACTGCTATCACATAAAAAAGAGAAATACTGTGTTTTTGGTAGGAAACGCAAAGAGAGTTTCCGATATAGCGGCATTGATAGATCGTTTTATGCCGGATGAGATATTTATGGATCGGGAGAAAATCAGGGATGCAAAGTTGGAGTCTGCTTTGTACACGGAAATAGAGGAGGATTATCAGACCTGTTCTTCATACTATCAGTATGTAAAGTTTCAAAGGATACAGGAGTTTCAGAATGGATTGTATGATGATTTGGCATTACTTATGGTGACTTCCGGTAGTATTGGAAATGGAAAGATTGTGGCGTTATCTTATGATAATCTTCGAAGTAATGCGCAGGCAATTATTGAATCATTGGAAATTGATGAAAATGACAGGGCAGGAGTGATGCTTCCAATATCTTATGTATATGGGTTGTCGGTGGTAAATAGTCATTTACTGGCAGATGCGGAACTTTTGCTTCCGCAAGGTAATATGTTTCAGAGAGAATATTGGGACTTTTTAGAGGAACACAGAGTGACCTCCTTTTGTGGTGTTCCATATACTTATGAGATTTTGGATTGTTTAAGAATTCTATCCAAACCATGGAAGGAATTGAGGCTTCTGACGCAGGCAGGAGGAGCAATGAGTTGCGAAATGAAACAGAAGTTGCTAGAGTGGATTTATGACAGGAGGCAGCGAGGGATTAAGACACATTTGGCAATTATGTATGGTCAGACGGAGGCAACAGCAAGAATGAGTACATTCTTTTTAGATCAGCATCCGGAAAAGATGAATAGTGTAGGCAGGGCAATATCTGGTGGGTTTTTTCAGATAAAAAATGGGGATCATACAGGAGCCGGAGATATTTATTATCATGGTGCAAATGTATGTCTGGGATATGTGGAAGAAAGGGCGGAGTTGGAAGAGGATGCAGTTGTATGGAGACAGAAGAGCAATCTTTTGGATACCGGAGATGTGGGTAAGCTTGATGAAGAAGGATATCTTTATATTACTGGTAGAAAAAAGAGATTTATAAAGTGCAATGGAGTACGAATAAGTCTGGATGAACTGGAAAGAGGTATAGAAAATAAATGGGCAATTCCGGTGGTATGTGTTTCAAAGGCTTTAGACGAACAGATTTTGTTGTTTATCAGGACGAAGGATTTTAGAAATATTGATATAATGGAATTGACAGAATACCTGCGGCAGCTTGGGATTCGAAGGGAACAGTATCAGATTCGAAAGATTCAGGCATTTCATTATTGTGATAATGGAAAGCTTGATTATGCCAGTTTCAAATAAGAGGAGACGTGTATGGAATTTGAAAATAATGGGTTAAAAAACAGCATTGCAGGAACCTTGCGGTTAGTCGGGATACTGATATCAGGGGCATGGAGTGATAAATATAAGCAGCCGAAGTTTATAGAAAATGCGGCACAGGAAGATTTTTATCAAAGATTGTTGCAAAAGATTGACCGGGGGGAAATCAATGAGGCAGAAAATGAACTGCTTGCGTATATGGAAGGGAAAAGAAGTGTCGAAAAGGCGGCATTAAAAGATATAGGAACAGTGGATAATACGATATTAGATATGGCTCTTAGTGTGTATGGGTATATGAATGAAAAAGAAGATATTTTTTTGGAACAGAATAATTACTGCCGGCAAGAAATTGAAGAGGGAATACGGGGAATGCTGATGAGGTTCGGTGTCAGTATTCCTGCAGATAGCTGGTTTTAGGAATCCTCAGGATAAGTTGTAGTTAATTTTACATGCAACATTCTGGAAATAAAAGACACATATCTATAACCGATGTTTACAGATGTGATGGGAAGGCAGGATATGTGGATGAAAAAGATATTTAAAATAAAATGGATCGTTTTAATAACACGTATTTTTGTGGGAATTATTTTATTATGGATCATTATGAGAAGCGGCATTGTGGGAAGCGTTATGTATTGGGCCGGTTTGGAGAAGAGTCATATTAAAATCGATATTCAGGAAGTGTACGACATGAATAAGATGCCCTTTGGAGGATATTATCCGACCTTTCAGGTGTCATCTGCAGCAGGGAAGACAATTTTGGTCACGACCACCAGGGGGAAGGTGCTTAACGTGACAAAATGTGAGAAGAGAATGCAGGCGGGAGAAAAAATAATGCCGCTTCGTACCTACGCACTCAGTAAAGGGAATGCGTCCTTCTGGTGGGGAAGTGACAGCGAGAAATGGTGGAATAGCAATGATACATATTTCATTTATGTGACTGCACAGAAATATGGTGTTGTTTTGGAGCGGCGCAGATTTTTGGTTAAGAAATATAAAGATAAAAAATATCTGATCAAGGGGAAAAATATCACGAAAACAGAAGAAACAGGAGCATTGATCGTTGATCGGCGGAAGGATGTTCAGCGGATTACAGATACTTACGGAGGGGAAACGTGGGAAACATTAAAGCTTGATTTTAATCAGCTGAAAAGAAATGCCTCTCCTGATTTTGAAATTGCCAGAGGAGCATTTCGGAATTGCTATGAGTTGAAAAATATTGTAATAGAAAACTGGAATGATGATATTTCCCTTACGATTGATAAAGAGGCATTTTTAAATTGCGCCAATGATCTGACGGTATACTGTCCGAAGCAGACGAAGCTGCAAAAAAGACTTCAGGAGCTGGGTGTTCGCTGGAAGGAATATCGCAAAGAAGATTGGGAAAAGATACAGGGTTCCCCATATGTCGTAATGAGTACGGTATATGAGGTATATAATCACGGAACATTAGGGGAGAAGGTGAAACTGCCGGCAATTACAAAGAAGGTTGCAGAGGGAGCATTTTCGGATATTTATAGGAAAAAGCAGGTTACATCGTATCAGGGACGCGACAGGAAAAAGGTGAAAAAACATTTGGAACAGTATCCGATGAATTTTGACGATTTAAAAGAAACAGACGTTTTTGTAAATACAAGTTCATATGCATTGAGAAAAGAAAAACTGAATGATTTTATTGAGTCAGTACAACAGGGAGAAAACAAGAGTGTGGATATAGTTACTTTTACAATAGAAGGTGATCCTGTTCTTGTTTATATTCAATATAATGGAAAGAACTTTTATTGTTATGAAAGTTTTGAAAATGATTCTTATGCCGCAAAAAGTGCAAGGCAATTTAATGAAAAGAACTATAAATACATGTATTTGTGGGATATACCGGATGAAGAATTCGGTGATATTGATTTGTCGAAAATGGATACAGGATTTCAACAATTCGTATTGTCAAATGAGAAGTTGGGGGATTATTCTACGTTTAAAAAAATGAAAGATGATAGTTATTCTATTAAGGTATCACCGTTTAATTCGGAAAAAGCGGTAAAAGAATATTTACAACGGAGTAATAAATAGTAAAATTGTTCCATAATGGATTGTGTAACGTCTTGATTGGAAGTCGCGTGAAAAAATGAGGGAGATTTTAAATAAAAATATGAACAGAGAGTATGACAATAAAGATGATATTACAAGGGATATAATAAAAATAGAGTTAATAAATATTATAATCCGTTTTATGCCATGCAGGAAACAGATAGCTCTTGATGAGGAAACAGATATTGTTAGTGAACTAGAATATGATTCTATTGCTTTGGTAGAATTGCTAAATGAGATTGAAGAAAGATTTGGTGTTGATTTTATTGATCTACCGGATTTCGCTGAAAGATTT
>NZ_JACRSX010000040.1 GCF_014384985.1 Jutongia huaianensis | reverse complement strand
GCAACCAGCTTCCCGTTTCTTTTGGATAAGCCTTCGACCTATTAGTGACAGTCAGCTGCATACGTTACCGTACTTCCACCTCTGCCCTATCTACCTCATCGTCTCTAAGGGGTCTTATGTGATTCCTCACGGGATATCTCATCTTAAGGGGGGCTTCACGCTTAGATGCCTTCAGCGTTTATCCCTTCCAAACTTGGCTACCCGGCTATGCCACTGGTGTGACAACCGGTGAACCAGAGGTTCGTCCAGCCCGGTCCTCTCGTACTAAGGCCAGCTCCTTTCAGATATCCTACGCCCGCGCCGGATAGGGACCGAACTGTCTCACGACGTTCTGAACCCAGCTCGCGTACCGCTTTAATGGGCGAACAGCCCAACCCTTGGGACCTGCTCCAGCCCCAGGATGCGATGAGCCGACATCGAGGTGCCAAACCACTCCGTCGATGTGAACTCTTGGGAGTGATAAGCCTGTTATCCCCAGGGTAGCTTTTATCCGTTGAGCGATGGCAATCCCACTTTCTACCACCGGATCACTAAGTCCTACTTTCGTACCTGCTCCACCCGTCGGTGTCGCAGTCAAGCTCCCTTCTGCCTTTGCACTCTTCGAATGGTTTCCGACCATTCTGAGGGAACCTTTGAGCGCCTCCGATACCCTTTCGGAGGCGACCGCCCCAGTCAAACTCCCCGCCTGACGTTGTCCCCCGGCCGGGTCACGGCCGCAGGTTAGAAATCCAATACTGCAAGGGCGGTATCCCAACAGCGGCTCTGATGCAGCTGGCGCCACATCTTCTTAGCCTCCCGCCTATCCTGTACATACAGTATCGAATCCCAGCATCAAACTAGAGTAAAGCTCCATGGGGTCTTTCCGTCCTGGCGCGGGTAACCAGCATCTTCACTGGTACTTCAATTTCACCGGATGCATTGTCGAGACAGCGCCCAAATCATTACACCTTTCGTGCGGGTCGGAACTTACCCGACAAGGAATTTCGCTACCTTAGGACCGTTATAGTTACGGCCGCCGTTTACTGGGGCTTAAGTTCGCACCTTCGGATTGCTCCTGAGCACTCCCCTTAACCTTCCAGCACCGGGCAGGTGTCAGCCCATATACCTCACCTTTCGGTTTCGCATAGACCTGTGTTTTTGCTAAACAGTTGCTTGGGCCAATTCTCTGCGGCCTTGTTTCCAAGGCACCCCTTCTCCCGAAGTTACGGGGTCATTTTGCCGAATTCCTTAACAATGCTTCTTCCGTCGGCCTTAGGATTCTCTCCTCATCCACCTGTGTCGGTTTACGGTACGGGTCCGTAATACTTTATAGCGGCTTTTCCCGACAGCTGCTCCACATGCTTCGCTACCCTTATGTTCGCTCCGCTTCACGCCTCCGGCTTACATAGGGGATTTGCCTCCTATGCACCTCCTGCGCTTGCACCGGTCTTTCCATTCCCGGCTCATGCTTTGCCTCTGTGTCCCCACATTTCTTATATTACGGAGTACAGGAATCTCAACCTGTTATCCATCGACTACGTCTTTCGACCTCGCCTTAGGCCCCGACTTACCCAGAGCAGATCAGCTTTACTCTGGAAACCTTAGATATTCGGCCAATAGGATTCTCACCTATTTCTCGCTACTCATTCCGGCATTCTCTCTTCTTAACTCTCCACGTCTCCTTACGGTAACGCTTCGCCGTGTTAAGAATGCTCCTCTACCAATCATCTTACGATGATTCCACAGCTTCGGTGTCGTGTTTCAGCCCCGGACATTTTCGGCGCAGGGACTCTCGACTAGTGAGCTGTTACGCACTCTTTGAATGTATGGCTGCTTCTGAGCCAACATCCTAGTTGTCTTCGAATCCCCACATCCTTTTCCACTTAACACGCACTTTGGGACCTTAGCTGGTGGTCTGGGCTGTTTCCCTTTTGACTACCCAACTTATCTCGTGCAGTCTGACTCCGTCAAATCATCTGGCCGGCATTCGGAGTTTGATATTCTTTGGTAAGCTTTGACGCCCCCGCGGAAATTCAGTGCTCTACCTCCGGCAGACTGTTGACAGGCTAGTCCTAAAACTATTTCGAGGAGAACCAGCTATCTCCGAGTTCGATTGGAATTTCTCCCCTACCCACACCTCATCGCCACCCTTTTCAACGGATGTGCGTTCGGTCCTCCACCGCCTTTTACAGCAGCTTCAACCTGGACATGGGTAGATCACCCGGTTTCGGGTCTATGCTATGTGACTGGACGCCCGGTTAAGACTTGGTTTCCCTTCGGCTCCACACTTTAAGTGCTTAACCTTGCCACACCGCATAACTCGCCGGACCGTTCTACAAAAAGTACGCGGTTGCACGTATAGAGTGCTTCCACAGCTTGTAGACACAGGGTTTCAGGTTCTCTTTCACTCCCCTCCCGGGGTTCTTTTCACCTTTCCTTCACAGTACTATGCGCTATCGGTCACTAAGTAGTATTTAGCCTTGGGGGGTGGTCCCCCCGATTTCCCACAAGGTTCCACGTGTCTCGTGGTACTCCGGATCCTGCCGCTGCCTTCCGCTTTCGAGTACGAGGCTTTCACTCTCTCTGGCTGGCTTTCCCAAAACCATTCTTCTAGCTTTCAGCTCACTTATGCAGTCCATTACCCCGCGGTGCACGCACCACGGTTTAGGCTCCTTCCCTTTCGCTCGCCGCTACTCAGGAAATCGATGTTTCTTTCTCTTCCTCCGGCTACTTAGATGTTTCAGTTCACCGGGTTCCCTTCCATACGTTATGTATTGGCGTATGGATGACAGAGGTTTGCTCTGCCGGGTTTCCCCATTCGGATATCTGCGGGTTATCGGATATTTGCTCCTAACCGCAGCTTTTCGCAGCTTATCACGTCCTTCTTCGGCTCTTAGTGCCAAGGCATCCTCCCTGCGCCCTTATCAGCTTAACCTTTACAGTTATCTCTAACTGAGAAACGGTTCCTGATTCTCATCATCATCTGTATAGCGTTACAAATGATGGCTTGTTGCTTTCTCGCATTTGTTAATTCTTAATCTGAATTGACTTCGATTCTTGATCTTTGATCTTAAATCTGCGTTTGGATGTCTGACTTATAACATTCTTTCGTTTGTTATAATCATTTCGATATACAGTTTTCAAGGTACTA
>NZ_JACRSX010000038.1 GCF_014384985.1 Jutongia huaianensis | reverse complement strand
CAATCCGAAATATCATCCCTTCGTACCTTGTCATATTTCTTTGTGAAATAATTCTGATAATAATCTCTCTCCCCGTCCGGAATCAATGTCTTTCCAAGCAGGTCTGCAATTTCATCTCCTGACTGCTCTGCTGTCTTATCTGCAGATTCTGTTGTTTGTACCGGCTCCATTTTGGGCAATCCTGTATCCTGACCGTTATTTCCGCATGCAGTCAATAACACGGTAAGAGACAGTACCGCCATTGTTCCCATTAATTTTGATCTCATATTTCCCCCTTTCTATCCTAAATTTCATTTTTCTTCCCAGAAAATTTTATGATGTAGCCTACTGATATTACCTCTCCATTTTTCCTGATACTCTTTCTTACATCCTTTCGGAACAACAATCGTATCTTTCTCCTCAAACAGGCAGACTCCTGATACCAGATGTAACGGCGTTCTGCCCTCAAAGACATATGTTGTACCGGTATGTCCCGCAGGATTATTCCGGACATTATTACCGCTTTTCGTATGCATAAATGTCACACTCTTTGGAATTACCATTCTCCGAAAAGTCGTTGTATCACCAATATACCATGGACAAAAAATCCTTTTGACGGTATCCGGTATATTGATCACGCCATTGTCAATATACGCAGCCACCAGTTCGCCTGAAGTTTTATCATAGATCGAACCGTTTTTCTCTGCATATTTCGGATTATCCTCTGCAATCCGCACGCTGGCTTCCGTAAAGTTATGATTTCCATATTTACCTGCCGCTTCAATCTCCGTAACACTCGCCGGGATCTGCATTTCCTTCGTTCCGAAATAATTTCCCTTTTTGGAGATCGTTTCTACTCTGTCCGGAATCTTGGACTCTTCTCTTTCCTCCAAAAGTCCGTATACTGTTTTTCCATCTTTGGAACACAGAAATCCATCTATGATCTTATAGTTTTTATTTTCTCCGAAAAAGGAAACTTCCTTCCATTTCACTCCGGTTAAACCCGTATCCTCCAGCTTTGTTTTAAGACCTGCCGGCAAACGAAGCACCTTTCCGTTTTGCACATATGCAAACAATCCCAGATCAATCCACTGAACCGTATCCGGAACATCTATCTCCTCAATCAGTGCCACCCGGTCATACACATCTTTGGGCTCAATTATGATATTCTCCACGGTAGAATCCTCTGAGCATTTTTCACCAAATATATTGCTCCAGTTTTCTGCTTTCCACATAGTGTCCGAGGTATCTTCCTGTTTAAAATTACCATTGCCGTTTCCCAGCCGGACCACCTTTTTTCCTGCCAGTTTTGAAGGTATTTTTAATACAGAAATATCCTCCTCCATCGGAATAATCTTTGTGATCCACACACCCTCTGCACCGATTCTGTATTTGTATTCAAAGCTCCCCACTTTCCGGCTTTTTTCTTTCGTCGTATATGCCTTATAAGGATTATCTGTGCATTGTTTTTTCTGAAAATAAATCACGCCACTATAAGCACATATTATCCCTAACATTATTGTGAGAATTGCTACTATTTTATTTTTTCTTTTATTCATTCTTTTTCCTTCCATAGATAATTCATTACTATATCACAACCTTATACAATATGTTATTCCATTATTACTTTGTTTTATAATGGTATGAATAATTGAGACTACTATCTACCGTTTTTATATACTCGTTAAATCTAATTAATTCATATCCTATTGTACAATTTCCTGACATCATTAAATCACTAGCACTTAAAGAACTACGGTTATTATATTTTTCCATTATTTTATTTGCTACAAAAGCCGCATCCCGATATCTCCAGGTTATATAATTTTTATTATCTGCATCTGCCACTGTAGATGAATAATTATTGCCATGTGTAATCCTATTTCCATGTAACGCAGAACTATGGGCATATGTGTCCGTAGCTGAATGAATTGCCATTCCCCAAAGTATTGCTCTCTTAAATCCATTTGTGTTAGTCTGATTTGGTCCTCCATGATTATTTACATATTTTAAAATTTCTCGCCATCCTCTTTGATTATTGGCATATAAAAAAGCTATATCTTCGTCCATTTTTGCTGTGTTAGCATAGTGTAATGATGGATATTGAACATTATACCCTAATCCGCTTCCTATTGCATCTGCTTTATATGATGCATACAAAACTGCTTTAATATAATTAGTCTCATAATATCCATGCCACCACGGATTCAGTGTCATATGATTAAATTGACCATCTTCAAAATATGAAATTTTTAAACCCGTATCTTTTGTTGTATCTGGAAATCTTGCCCCTGCTCTCACACAGTATTTAGCACTATCAACTAACGCGGCATGATCATTCCCCATCCAGTTTCCTTCAACACATCCTGTATCTTCAAATGTTATAACACTACTCCTCATATAATCAAGTGTTTTTTATTGAAAATTCAAGGTTTCTCAACCTTTTTATCTCAGCGAATAAACCATAGCTATAAGCATTTCGATGTATCGGGTACTGAAATAGCGGTTTTAAGGTATACGAAATAAAACGTCATTCATTTTCGCTTTACTGGCCTTGTGTATACCCATCCCTCTATGGCAGCTAACCTCCTATATCCACCAGGATCATCTCCGTCTCCGGAGGTCCTAACTTCCTTCGTCCTGCCTGCCCATAACCAGGGTGTCAGCTATGCTCCTATATGGGGTCATGCCCCATGGTGTTTATTTCTGCCGACTACTGGCTCATTCTTTGTTTTTATGATTACTGACCCGCTTCCTGTTACAGCACTGTGTGACCAGTGGACGTTATCTGTTACATTCTGTTTGATTCAGTGACTGCCCACACGACAGCCTCCACTATAGTTGCTTGTCTTTCTTATGCAGCCTGTAGATAAACTGCCGGTCTCTTGATGTCACCCACCATCTTTTTCGGATCATAGTCCACTCCTTTGGTCAGCATGGCATAAAAGACACGTATCAGCTTGGCTGCAACCGCCATAAGTGACTGCATTTTCTTCAATGGATTCAGTCTTCTGGTTGTGTAATAAGTATGGAGTTCCCTGAACTCCGGGTTCTTCGCCACAAGCGACATTGCAACCTCAAAGAGCAGATATCTGAGCCTCTTTCGACCTCGTCTGCTTATTGTTGTCTTTCCCTTGTGCTTTCCAGAACTATTCTCAACCAGCGCCAGCCCTGCGAGCTTCTGCAGTTCTTTTGGATTGTTGAAGCGGCTGATATCACCTACCTCTGCAAGGAACCCGGACACCGTCTTGATTCCCACTCCTTTGATCCCCAACAACTTTTCAGCCATCGGGATCTGATTTACCAACTCTTCGATCAGAGTCATAACTTCCTGAAGACGTATATTTCTGGATTCATAATCTTCCAGAAGCATTCGGATCTCCATTCTTGCAGATACTGCTCCTTCTTTGCTTCCAACGCTGTGCTCTGCAGCTTCGATCAGGGTCTTCGCCCTCGCCTTTCCAACTGCCCTCATCTTTGCATCCCGCCAGATCTGGTTCACTCCATCAATACCCAACGTCAGGATATCTTCCGGGAGTGGCGCCTGCTTAAGGATCAGCATTCCGCTTTTGGCATCCGGCTTTCCGTATACCGTCTTATATTCAGGAAAATATATATTGAACCAACGACTGATCCTGTTTTGAATTCTTGTAAGTTCCGCCTGTAACTGGAATCTTATATTTGATGCTGTTCTGAGATCAGCATAAACACCATCCGGCAGGTACGGGATCATGTAGCGTCCCTCTCTAACTAACCCTGCAATGACTTTTGGATCCTTACGATCATTTTTAGTTGGATTATTGTCGTCGAGTTCTTTCGATTTCTTGACATGATGGGGATTCACAAGAACCGGTTTCATCTCATTATCCTGAAGAAATTTTCCCAGATTAAACCAGTAGTGACCGGTTGGTTCCATGCCCGGAACCACCTTATCCTTCTCATGTTTTTCTTTGAGGTCCAGGATCCATTCCTTAAATGTCACAAATCCGGCCTCTGTGTTACTAAACTTAAATGGCTTCTTCGAATACTCGATTCCTCTGTGATCAAAAGCTCTGGCATAGTGCGTTTCGCTTCCTATATCAATTCCGAGTACCAAAGTTTTTTCTGTAATAGCTTCAATTTTTGCATTCTGTGTGTTAGACTTCATTGTAGATACCTCTCTGTTCAATAAGATTTTTACTAACCGCCAAGTCAGTAGTCTTATTGTACTCTGAGGTATTTTCAATTTTCAACATCCACATTTTTTATTATACAGGAAGCTCCTATTTACTGAATCTAAAATCTTCTTGTCATCTCCCGCCTTCTCATTATATTTTCTTTTATATTCATTATAATGTTGCAAGGCATATTTAGCATCAACAAGACCATATCCATACAAATCACATTTACCATATAAATTAGCACTCTCATCCAGTAATCCCCGAACAAAATCTGCTGATACGGTCAAATCTTTTTGCCAAATCAAAGACGCTACTGCCGCTACTTGTGGTGCTGCCAGACTAGTTCCTGATATAACATCCTCTGATCCTAAAAAACCTGTAGTTTTTACCAATTCACCTGGAGCAACAATTTCTACCTCTTTTCCCTTTGCACTATATTCTTCTATTGTTCCATTTTTATCTACAGCCCCCACTGCCATTACACCGTCAAATGCCGCCGGATATAAAACACCTTCATCCCCAGTATTACCAGCCGCAGCAATCATCAATATTCCATTTTCTTCTGCTGTATGAATAGCTTGTTCAAGAGTTTCTGAATATGCACTCAAACCAAAACTCATATTTATAATATTTACACCTTGATCAACAGCCATATAAATTGCTTCTACTACTCTACTCAAAGGTGAATGATTATTTTCATCTAATACTCGATATGAATAAATATCTACATATGGATTAATTCCCGTAATTCCTTTTTCATTTTCACTTGCAGCAATTAAACTTGCAACACTTGATCCATGTCCACTTCCATCCATAAACACCTGTGTCATTTCTTCCTCTCCTGGAACAAGACTCACTTGATGGGCCAAATCAATATCATTCCCCCAATCAATTCCAGAATCTATCACCGCAATCTTTACATGTTCTTTTGTATTTGCCCTCTTCCCTTCTGCCCGTAACATTCTGACATTCCATTCATATTCTGAGTCATTTATTTCAAATTTTTCAACTTGTTTTCGATGTCTTTTTTTCTGTAAAAATTGACTACAAGCAGCCACATCATAATCTTTTTCGACATACTCGACATCTTCATTTTCCCGAAGATCATTTACTTGTTTTTGGGACAATTCAATTGACAACATTTTATTTTCTTCAAAATTTCCTTCTGAATTACTACCAATTT
>NZ_JACRSX010000037.1 GCF_014384985.1 Jutongia huaianensis | reverse complement strand
CCTTCAAGTACTTTTCCACTTGTATAAACTTCTTTTTGTGGAACATGAATAATCACTGAATATTCATGTTCCTCAAAAAGAAGTTTATACAAGTGGAAAAGTACTTGAAGGAAGAATCGAATTTATTGATCAAAAAGATGTATATTGTTATACTCCGTCAAAAACGAAAAAGTATTGTTTGAAATTTATAACAAATAACTCTGATAGCAGTTTTGCCATTTCCATTTATAATGAAAAAAATGAAAAAATGTTAGATGTCTACAATACGGATGGAGATAAATTGATTGAAATGAAAAAAAACCATAAATATATGGTATATGTGAGTTATAGCGAGGGATATGAAAAATACAAGATTAAATTTGAATAACCAGAAAGATATGAGTAGGAACAAGGCGCATAATCAAAAAATTCATACTTTGGGAAAACTTGACTGGACAATATATGATTGTATTTCCAGTGATCATTTGACGGATGAAGTCATTATTACAAATGAGCAGTTATTACATATAAAAAATAGACATCCGGAAGCGTGTGATGACGTTTTGGAGTATATTAGGAAAATTTTGGAGTCACCCGATTATATTATAAGAGACAAACGCCCTAATACAGGACTTGTTGTTAAGAAGGTTATAAATAACAATGAGGCTATGCTCTTTGTTTTAAAGATATGTACACAAAGTGATAAAGCGGGATATAAAAATTCGATTATTACGGGATGGAAAATTACGGAAAAGAGATTAAATAACTATTTGAGAAATAAAGAAGTGATTTACAAAAAAGAATAATTGAGTTATAATCAGTATATAGTAGTAAAGAGGTTATTTGAGGTGGTAAAATACGTTGCAACCACGCACCCTATGGGTTAAAAGAGATGCAGGAGCCGCGACGCCTGCCAAATAACCTCTTATTATTAATGTGTGTTATATTTTTGGAGACAAAGGAATTGTCTCTTTTTTTATTATAAATGTACAAAACATGTGAAATACCCGGATTTGATTGACACCCATATATGTTCATACTAAAATATAAGTGGAATGCTTATATCGTACAAAACAGAGGGAATGAATATGTTTTACATAAAATTGCAAATCGGATGCCTTTTAGTCATTCTTTATATCGTTGTGACATATGTGAAGGCAACATTAGGAGAAAAACTTGTCTGTAATCGTTATTTTGATGGGCTGATGGTTACAGCTCCCTGGGCCGTGATTTTTGACGGAGTAACGTCATGGACGGTAAATCATCAGGATATTGTCCCGGCAATTCTTGTTTTGGGGATTTATGTAGATTTTGAAAATCCGACCATCCGTAAGCTGACACTCCATAATGAGCGGATGATCGAAGGTTTTGCGACTCTGGTGGAAAACAGTGATAATAATACAGGTGGTCATATTAAAAGGACAAGGGCCTATGTTAATCTGATGCTTCATAAAATGAGAAGAGATAAGCGGTATCGGGATATTGTGAATCGCGATTATCTGATCAATGTCAGCAATGCAGCACCGCTTCACGATATCGGAAAGATTGCACACCGGATCATATATTACAAAAGCCGGGAAAACTCACGGACGGGGAATATACGATAATGAAGGAACATGCGGCACGGGGCGGTGAAATTATACAAAATACATTTAATAATCTGGATAATCCCGAATTTCAGCAGATTGCATATGAAGTGGCGAGATATCATCATGAGAAATACAACGGAAAAGGTTATCCGGATGGACTGGCGGGAGAAGAGATTCCACTTCATGCCAGAGTGATGGCGATTGCAGATGTTTATGATGCCATTTCCCAGAAAAGATGTTATTGGGATGCAATGCCGGTAGAGGAGTGTTTTAATATTATTGCAAAAGGCTCCGGCAGTGATTTTGATCCGGAATTGACAGAGATTTTTTGAATGCCAGAGAAGAAGTGAAGAAAATGTTACGAGGATAAAAGGAGAAAATGATGTACCAGATAACATTATATGATGATTGCAGTAATCCGATCGCAGATGGTACGGTGTCCTATTATGTGGACAGTCTTGAGGAGTTTGAAGAGAAGTGGGTGCCTTATGCCGAGAAGAATATGAAAGAACGGTTAAAACGTTATTATCGATCCAAAGCGGGAGAGATTGTGACGGATTATTACAGTGATTCAGAGAAATTAAATATCGTGCAGCAGGATGAACATGCTGAGATCCTGGAGGAAAAGAGCTTTGAGGAAAAGGAGCTTGATATCACATTGTCCAATGTGTATTGGTGTACGACGGATTTTCATATAGCAGATCTGAAGTATGTGATCCGTAAAATAAAATATAACGGAAAATATCTGCTGGTGACAAAATATGATATTAAAGGAATTTACCGCAAAAAAGAATTCCCGGATGGAACGGGATATTATTGCGATACGGCTGAATTTTACGGAAATGCTATCTGTGAAGTAAACCTTACCCCGAATTTTGACTGTGAAACCATGCGCAATAAATATACTACAGCAGATGCTTTTCTGGAAGATACCATTAAATGCTTTGTCTGGATACCGATTGCAGAGAGTGAAAAAGAAGAGGAGCTGCAGATTCAGCGGTTGCCTGTGCAGGAATTAGAGTGGCTGCTTCGGGACATTCCGGGGGAAGCCGGATGATCACGGATGTACCGGATACATTATATCAATGAAGAAATAGAACCAAAAGAAAGGAAGATATATTTGGAGAAAAATATACGTTTGCGGGGACAGATAGAATTAGAGGAAGATCTACATAAAACGTTGACTCTGATTTCTTCCAAGTGGAAAATGCAAAATAACAGGAAGGATCAGCAGACCGGCTTTATTTATAGGACCCAGTCGTTGGAAGAATGTCTGCGGCAAATTGAAAAAACAGGTGTTGATAAGAATTATGCACTTCACCGCTGGTACAATTTTAAAACATCGGTACAGTGTGAATATATTTTTTGTGAGTATGGTGCAATTCATGAAACAAATGTATATAACCATGATGTGGACATTTATATTAACCATGTTCCCTTTGATGTGAAACTGACCGTGTATCCGGCAAAGTTATATTCCAGGCCGTACGATCTGTCTACCAGAGAGGGGAAGGATGCAATGATTCGCTGGTATTACGCCAGTCAATCCCAGCAGAGCAGGAAGCAGCTGTTAAATCGTCTGTATGTAGTATGTGATGGGGCTGACGGGGAGGAGAAGCTTGCGATGAAGAGCAATTTTTCCCTGATGAGAGAGCAGATCTCGGCGTTTATGGAGCAGGTGAAAGAAGATGGATTGCACGAAATTACGATTACGGATCAGGGAAAAACATACCGGCTGAAAAGTGATATCATATATTTGCATTAAAAGAAAAAGGTGAAGCGGATTACTTCACCTTTTTAAATACAAAAATATATTCATGTTTAAAGATATAAAAGTCATTTGTGATGGCACGGTATCGCCAGATGCCCTGTTGATTTGCTTTTCCCTTCGTTTCTCCAAAGTTTTTCACCAGAATTGCTTTTAATAAAAAGCCTCGTTCCATAAATTGGTTCATACAGTAAAATCCCAAAGGGATCACCTGGCTGTTGGCATATTTATCACCGATCACACAGGCGCAGTAACGGTTCTTTTCCAGATATTTTGTGGAATTGTCAATCACTTGTCCGAAGGATTCCAGAAATTCATCCAGCGTGGAGGTGTTTGACAGATCCTTTTCATTGTCGGAAAATTTAATGATATCCCAGTACGGCGGATGCATCATAACAAATTGCAGCTTGTCAATGCCGACGGATGACATCACCTCCTCGATGTTCACTGTGCGGCTGTCTCCGGTTACGGTCCTGACAATGCAGTTCTTACGCTGCTCCGTCCGGATCCGTTCTTCGGCCTCCTGGACCACGTCCGGCTGCAGATCAATACCGATAGAATTTCGTCCCAGACGCTGTGCCTCGATCAGGGAAGTACCACTCCCCATAAAAGGGTCGAGGATCCAGTCCCCCTTTTTGGTATACCGGGTAAAAAGCTGATGGGGAATCTGTGGCACGAAATTCCCATGATAATCTCCGGAATGTGCACCGGAATTGTCCCGCTTCTCGATCAGCCATAAGGAATCCGTATTGATATCGCTGTATTCTTTCCATTTTTTTGGATCTAAATCATTATATTTTGCCATTTTACTTGCCCTTTTGATGATTCCCTGATGGAAAACGTTATTTTCTGTAATTGTATTATTTGATCAGACAGTGCAGATATTCCTTCGTGGAATTTGCCTTGATGTTGCGGTTTTCGTCTTTGTCTGCCTTGAATCTCCGGTAGTCCGTTGTAAAGGTCTGATATTTACCGTAACGGGACATAATTTCGCAGATCGTTTCCAGAGACATCAATCCTTCATTGTTGTAACTTAAGAAAATATATTTAAAATCCGCATGCCGGATCAGGTCATCAAAGGTTTCTGCTACGGTGCGTTTGGAACAGTATTTGCTCTTCTGTTCGGTGGAGCTACGCAACCCTGTTACGCCACGAAGCTCCGGATGATCATATCGGGCAATTGTCTCCAGAACATGATAATTGGAACAATATTGTCTCGCATTGTAAGGCGGGTCCAGATATAATACATCTCCACGAATGGTCTGGATCAATGTGTTGATATCCTCATTATAAACAGTCCCCACCGGTCCATCAATGACCGGAAGAAGCTCCAGCTGAAATTTCTTCTGGGCAGATTTTTTGATATGCTTCAGAAAAGCACCATAAACCGATGCGGTATTTGCATATTTATCAATGGAATTTACCAGGCTTGCCAGATAATAAAAATAAGTATGGTCATCCATTTTGCCGGCTGTATGAAGCCGCTCCAGCTCTGTCCGGATCGCATCGCATTTCATGCCGTTTTCATTTGTAAAATAATTTCGTCCCGAACCGGAACCCTCACAATAATTCAGGTAAATAAAGCCCTCCATAGGGGGAAGAGAGTTTAATGTATCCAGCCACTTGGTATCTAACTCTGGTACATTCTCGATATAGTGTTTATTTAATACATAGCTGTAATATTGAATGTCATTTGCAATCACAGTACAGCCCTTTGACTTGTAGGTCTGGCCGACGACACCTGTGCCTGCGAACAAATCTGCAAAGACATAATCACCGTTTTTGTAGCCGGTCACCTCTTCAATGGTCGTTTCCAGAAAGTCCATTAGAGAGTATTTCGAGCCAATATAATTCATTTTAATCCTCATTTCTAAGTCGTATGTTATACATCTATACAATGAAAAAGAGTACCATATTTCGAGGGAAAAAGCAATCAAAGGGGGAGGGGAGGATAGATTTGGTACAGGAAGAAAAAAGGAAAAATATAATGACAGGAAAAGGGATTGCAGAAAAGATATTTTGTGGAAAAATGCAGAAGGATATGGTAAAATGATTTCATCTTATATAAAATGAAGTTTCTGGTAAATCGGAAGAATTTACAGGGGGGAGAAAAATGCCTAGGAAGAAAACAAAAGTAGAACTGTTTGAAGAATTAGCGGGAATTGATGAAAATGGCTGCAGCAGATGGGTGAGTGTAAAAGAATTTGTCGGAAGATACGCAGAACTCCAACTCTTTAACGGGGCGGGGTGGTCCCGTGACGATGGACCCTTTGGTAAAAAGTATCAGGTAGAACGTGACAGAAGCAGAACTCCAGGCAACAGGGTTGATGCACTCAGAACAGTTGGCTTTGCGATAGACAGTGCGCGTACAGCATATATTGATCCGGAAATAAAATGTATCATTAAGTCAAAGAGATGTGTTGTTCTTGGAACTTCTAATCCGGAAGTTGATCACAAAAATGGAATGAAAAACGAAAAACGGGTTATGCAGAACATTGATCAGAGATTGTCTGATTTTCAACCGTTAAGTAAAGCAGCAAACGATGCAAAACGACAATTTTGCAAAGAATGCAGGGCATCAGGAAAGCGGTTTGATGCCACAAAGTTAGGGTATCCTATGTCGTTTTATCAAGGAGGACCATATCATCATAATGAGGAGGATGCCTGTGTGGGATGCTACTGGTATGATCCTTTGGAGTTTAAACGTCATTTGCAGGAGAAAAAATAAAATCCGGTATCCAAAAGGATAATTTTGAAATCGGATATCATCTAATAACAAAAATGACTTCAAATCATAAAAAGCACATAAATACTATTTCAAAAATATTGAACGTGTGCTATAATTGATTTGCTTATATAATATCTGGATAAAAATTATTGATACGAAGGGAGAACAATAATATGTTATTGGTAGGTGTGAAAGAAGAAGCTGGCTGGTTAATGTCCAGGTGGAACCTAACATATCCGGTGGAATGGGACAAGCTTTGCAAGGCGGTTCATTTTGTATATGACTATTATGCTGATGTAGAGATATTAATGGATGGTCAACAGGTACAGATTGGCAATAAAATGGAACTTCTCCGATTAAAAGAAGTCAGCAATCTTACGGTCAGGGGAATGTCTAAAATCATAGGAGTCCCAATTATGATTACATTTTATAATCAATTACAGGCGGTTGATGTGAATGTTGCGGGGATGACGGAGGAGTTCCAGACGGCAGATTATCAGAAGTTTAATATGTCGATGGGGCAGTATATGGATAGTATTGAGATTGCGATGTATAGGTGAGATGAAGAAAAAATCAGAAAGATAGTAAATACAATATGAAAAAAATAAGTAAAAAAAGACTAAAGAAACTTTCCAAGAGTCAAAACAAAACAATAAAATTGGATAAGATTGAAATATATGACTTTGGAAAAATGAATATGAATTTTTCAAATATACATTTAACAAGAAGTCATCTGAAATTATTGAGATTAAAAGATTGTACGGTTCGTAATTGCAGTTTTACTCAATCGATCATTTCAGATGATAGTTATTTAAGACATGCAAAATTTGTAAATGTTGATTTTACGGGAACTCTGTTTAGAGACACAAATTTAGAAAAAGCAGAATTTTTAAATTGCAA
>NZ_JACRSX010000036.1 GCF_014384985.1 Jutongia huaianensis | reverse complement strand
CCTTCCTGCGGTTCTGCCTCCCGGTCAGCTGCCGCTTTCTTTATTTGTCATATGTCAGCGTTACTCTTCTCCATTTTCCAGCACGATCAGCTTTTTCTATATCCAAAAAAAGAGGCAAATTCATGTTTCAATTCCTCTTCCCTGTTACAATCTATAAATTTATCATATAAGCCATATTCTTTTTGTTTCATATTTCAGCATTTCCTTTCAGCTATGATTTACAAGCATTGAAATTGTATACATAGCAATAATACACTTTAATGATTTTTACTTTCTAATCCATTTGTATTATACCATATACAATTAGTCTATTGCATATGTTTTATACTTCTTATCCCTAAAAACCACGAATCCACGTCCCCATTCCAACACAGACACACTCTATATTCTCTCCTTAAAATCTTCCTCTTCATAATTCGTCCTATTTTCGATTTTAGCACTGTACCCTTAAACAAAGACCCAACAATTTTGTTTTTAGGTGACGTGGCGGATGTGCTACTGTTGCTCAGAGGTGCGAAATTTTGACGTGCAGAAAGTGCAGAATGCAAAAAAAATTAAAGGTACCACATTTGGGACTGTATGTGGTTTCGTGTCAGGAGGAATGCGAGATTTTTTAGAAAAGGGGCAGCCCCTGCGGTGAGGAGTTGCCCCGGATGCATTTTGGAAAGCCTTGATTTTCCGATTGTTTCAGGCATTACTACGAATCCCTCTGTTTCTGTGATAATGCCAAAAATTCCCATTCCAAACTAAATCTTAGCTCGGAATGGGAATCTATTATTGCAATATTAAAACTGTATCACATCAGACGATATCCTACTTGTCAGCAATTGCTGCCTGTGCTGCTGTTCGTCTTCGGAGTAAATGTTTGCCAACATCGCTTTATTGCCATTACTGTATATTCCCAAGCTACTTCTATCAGTTTGAGAAACTGTATAATTGTTAACTCTCCCTGATACTTTCATTATAGCATCATCGGGAGATATATTCAACCTCCAGACAAAATAATCTTGATGTACCTCTATCTCATCCACAAAATCATCTATAATTTCATCCGGAAGATGTGCTGTATCGAACTTAAAATCCCGTTCTATTCCAGCCTTTAATAACTGTATTTTCTTTTCGTACAGATCTTCTTCTAGGTCTTCCTGTTCATCATATTGGGCAAATTCCTCCTGCAATTTCCGTTGCTCTTTAAGCAATTGTTCTCTTTTCTCGTCATACCTTTCCTTTTCAATCTCTCCATTCATTCGCATATTAAGAAGATTGTCATAACGGTTATTCCACTTTTCCATTTTTCTTTGTAATGCCTGATAATCAGCAAGTCGTGTATTTTCAACTTGTTCCTCACAACAAGTATCAATCATGTCATTACAAATTTTTATAATTGCTTTCTTATCACCCCAAAACTTTTTGAAGATAACATCTGCCATAGCCTCCAGTTTCCAGCGAGGCACAATTTTAATATCGCAGCATCCTTCTATGCTAAGTCCTTTCTTGAGGCGTGTTTTGATACTGCCGCCTTTAACCTGTCCATAGCACTGGTACGCCCATTGCTTTGGCTTATCTTTGCCTGTGTGCCATACAACTCGATTAAATGTATTTCCACATTGGCATTTTAACTTACGGCACCAAACATCAGGGGATCGTTTTACTCCTCTTCTTCGTTCTCCGCTTTCTCGCGTTTTCAGATGCACTGAATTTGCATCTATAATTTTTTGTGCTTGTTCAAATTGTTCCTTAGATATGATCGGCGTATGTGTTCCTTCGACCACTATCTGATCCACATCTCCGAAATTGTTTATTTTCTTTTGTTCCAAAAAATCCGGAACATACTGTTTTCTATATACAATAACTCCACAGTAAAATGGATTTTTTAAAATCCTTGTAATGTTACTTGGATGCCAGCGTTTTAAACCAGTCGCTGTCAAATGATTCTCCGCCTCTAACTGATAGCAAATCTTTGTGGCTCCATTTCCCTCAACATATAAATCAAAGATTCTTCTAACAGTTGCCGCTTGTTCTTCATTTATGACCAGTTCCTTCCCAATACGATCATAACCCAATATATTTCCATTTCCATACAGGACACCGTTTTCAAAAGATACCTTTTGCCCTGCTTTTACTCGTTGGGAAATCTTTTTACTTTCATTTTGAGCCATTGTAGCCATAATCGTTAGACGAAACTCTCCATCCTCATCTTTAATTGTCCAGATATTGTCCTCCGTAAAATACACTTCAACCCCTTGTCGTTTCAGTATTCTTGTTTGTTGCAATGTATCTACAGTATTTCTAGCAAATCTAGACACTTCTCTGGTTATTATCAGATCAAATCTGCCTGCCGCAGCATCTTCCATCATCCGAATAAAGCTACGTCTCTTCTTTACAGATGTTCCGGTAACTCCCTCGTCTATATATTTATCGTACAATTCCCACTCTGGATGTCTTTCCAATATGTCATCATAATATTGAATTTGATTTTCCAAAGCAGAAATCTGTGCTTCATGCTCTGTAGAAACACGCGCATATATAGCTACCGTCCTTTTTTTCTCCAAAGCAAATATCTCCTTCTATTTTTTACTCTTTTTTATATCACATATAATAACATCATCTGTTATTTTTTTCAAGTATTTTATTCTCATATTTTCTTGTCATTTTTTCATAAGCCGCTCGAGAGATTTTCCCATCTTCACAGCATTTCTTCATTATATATAACGCTATGGTATGATTTATCTGATCTGTTGTATATTCCGTCAATTGCTTATTGACATTTTTTATCTGCACTTCAAATACCTCCTTCTCAATTTCCGCTTGCAACAACTTACAATTCAAATATTATATGTTCTCGCAAACAGAAATTTTAATTATCTCCAGTTGAAATCACCGGTCACTGTGGTTAGCAGCACACTCTGGACTCGCACCATCTCTTATAGACCATAAAGGGAGTATCATTATCATAGAACAGTCGCAACCACGGAATCACCACAATTCCTCTTTTGCATGGATGTTATCGCTCCCGGCATCTCACATCAGGCAGAATTATTAAAAAAAATGATAAAACATCTCCTTTATATCTGTCTTACCGATCCTGGCGCATCTGCGGCACGGCGCAATGCGTAACTGTTCCTTACGTCCGGCAAAATCATCGTATTCAGTTGTCTGGGTCTGACAGGATTATTTCCTGTGGACACAATACCAGTATAAATGGGAATCTACTATTTTGCTAGATGATATGTTTCGTACAAAATCGTATGATTTATCGCATCATTTTCAATGCAAAAAGAGCCGCACTGCGGCTCAAATGTAAAATACAAATAATCCAAACGGATGGTTTCCATCTCCTACTGCTTTATGTACAATTCTGCCAATTCCCGAAGAATCTGTTCTTTCGTTCTTCCTGCAAGACCTAACTGCTTGATATCAATCAATTCATCTCTCATCCGGTCAACAAACTTCTGCATATCGTCATAAACACCACCGGGCGTCTCGATTACGACGGAAGTATCAATCAATTCTGTTAATCAAAAAACATCATTTTTATGCTTTTTTATTTTTTTGCTGTCAATGTGTTCTCCTGCCGCCCTGCGGTCTGTCAAATCCGTCCATGCTTTTGCTTTGAACGGGATCAAATATGCGGCATCCAAAACTGTCACACCATCAACGCTCATCTTTCCTTGTTTGAGAAATTCATAGTAATCGTCATCTAAAAGGATCGCTGACAGACTGGATATATCCTCGTCTCTTGGCAATGGTGTAATCACAGCATCCTCTGGAAGCGGAATTGCATCCAGTTTTCTGCTAAACAGCTCGATCATTGCCGGATAGTGATTTGATGCCGGATGACTGAAGCGATAAAACTGCGGCATCCCCGTACTCTTATTGCAGTGTTCATAGCCTGCCTGCTTAATATATTCCCAAAATTTTCTTCCAAATGCCACATCTACCGCTTCAATGATCAATACCAGATCAATATCTTTGGTCGCACGAAAATCCAAACCTTCTTCCGTCATTAGGATGTCACACGCTGTTCCTCCAATAATCGCATATTGACTTTCATTCCCCTTAAACCATTCCTTAAAGCTTTCCATTCCTGTTACCATCTATCTTCCTCCACAAAGTATTTAACATTTCCTCTACTGCTTCTTCTACTCGTTCGTCTGTATCTTCTCTTAGCGACAACGCCAGAGAAATTTTATCTACCATTTTAGTCTTTGATAATTTTTGTGGATTATACCTCCACATTTCAACCGCCACTTGCGAATCAGAATCCTGTAAGTCGTTTGTCATGCAACGATTCCACTGAGATATTTTGTCCGATGCATAGCAGGGAACGCTCGGCGTATTGAGCATCGAATACTCTGATAATGCAGAATAGCCGCTTTCGAGTATTTTTTCTTCAATCATTCTTTTCGGAACATAGACCGTTCTTTTCACCGGATTAAGCAAAAACTTCTCTGCTCTAGTAAACAACTCCTGAGGAGAAGCATCCGAGAACAGTATCTTCTGTACCCCGACTTTTCTTGCTCTCAAAATTTTCATTTCTTCAAGCTGTTTCGATGCTCTGGAAATGGATGTTGGTGTCAGTCCTAAATCTTTTGCAGCCTGACTGGTAGACATTTCCTTTGCCCCCTCATAAATAAAACGAAGAAAAAGCATCTGCGCCGATGGCAGAATTTCTTCTCGATCAATCTTTTTTGCATCGCAGCGCTCCTGCAAATACACTGCCATAAACGGCAGATAAATCTGTTTTCCATCCACAATAAAAGCTATTTTATCTCGAAGCAGATACTCTTTCTGCCGTATGGTGATCTTCTCTAACACAAGAATAACCGGACAATCCACACTCTTTTGCACACGCTCCAGATGTTTTTTTAATGTTACTATCTGCTCCAATTCGCTTTTAGGATACAAAAAAACAGCTTTTTGAGCATCCAGATACACTCTCTGCAATGTATATCTTGTACGTATAAAGTTCGGCAAATGGTCTACCGTTTCATTTTCATATCGCACTTTAATTCCTAACACTCGCTTAAGATATTCCATTCAACCGCCTCCGTTTATAACTCTTTTTTTGTATTATAACTTATTTTTAGTTATAATACAATACCAAAGTTATAATCTAAAAATATGCAAAAGGAAATCATTTTGAATTTTTCATATTTTTCTTTTCTCCCCGTCCTGCTTTTCCAGCAATGCATCCATATACCCTTGTACACGAAACTGATCGCTTTTATCCAGCTTTCGATACTTATGCATCACCGGGATCTCACCTGCTCTGAGGTTTCGTTTTGCTTCCTCTTCGGATTCCATGATCTCACTTGCTGATATTCCCATTGCTTTACATATTTTCCGAATGTTTTTCTCCCGCACCTCATAGTCTTCCTTTTTCAAGATACTCCATATCGTACTTTGTGGGATTCCGCTTTTCTTTGCAAAACGGTATGCCGTCATATGATTGTCCTGCAGATAATCCATCAATCTTTTTCTCACTGTACCTCTTATTTTTCTCTCCTCCTTGCTCCACCCGACTTGTAACTACATTTAGTATAGTTTCGAGCCGCTTTGTCGTTCAACCTATATGTTTCGCACGAAATCGTATGATTTATCGTACGATACATTTTTCATCAAGGGGGATTATACGGATTGAAATTTCCATTATTTTGGAATTTTCGGAGAATTATGTGTAAACGCTCCATAGTGGGTACAATAAAAAGGGCACCAAACCGTTTGATTCAAACGTATTCGGTGCCAAACTCCGTTACATATTCATTTTTATGATACTGTTTTTTGTATTCAAGTAATTTTCCCATGTCTACTTCCAAATAATAACACAGTTTACAAAGAAAGCCCACATCCGATCTGGAACACCCATTTTTTATCCTTTGAATAGACTGAAGTTCTTTTGCCATAAGCATCGGAATATGTTAATCTATACAAGCCGTCTTCGCTGCGATATCTCCCTTTTATGAAAAGTTCTTCCTTTTGAATCATTTCTGACTTTCGCCATTAAACCATTTCTTTATTATAATAACTTTGTTTTTGAATTTTCCACTTTCGGTCTTTCATGCAGAAATAACACATAAATATTTAGCATCATCACCTACAAAACACCTTCCCTCTGATTTCTTAAATGCAATTTCAAAATATTTTTTTGCTTCATCTGTTTTTCCTGACTCACACAACACTTTTCCCACCCACATCTCACGATCGCCATCATCCTGTCTCTCTAAATCACATTTTAATATTTTATCTACCCATTGATTTGCCACATCCATATCATGAAGTTCAATAGACAAATCCAAAATAAATGCCACAATCCAGTAACTTTCATCATATATATATTTCTCATCAGGCAAGATACCCCATGCTTCAAAAAGTGAATCTCTTGCTTTACTCAGTTGTCCCTGTTCATAGAAGGTATTACAATCATCCATAAACTGTCTGATTCTTGCTCCTATCTTTTCATCGCATTCCATAACTTGTTCCTCCAATAATAATCTTTGTTTTTTCTTGTTAACTCTCTTTTTTTATCCACATAGATGAGCATTTCCAGTCTACACCATTCCCTTTGGTCTAAATTCATGAATTTGTGGATATTGAGAATTCACTTAATAAGACATCGTCTTATTTCGCTATAATCGACCTTTCTTACTCCAGACTCTTTATCGATTATGACATCCTAACCGTCCATGCCATATAAGATCACCTTTACTACAATGGGTTCTCAATTCCAATCATCTAATTTGAGCAACAAACTTAATATATTTATCATCTTCTCCTTCAAATATTTCCTTTCCTTCAACCATATAGGCTTTCAGAAGATAACCCTTTGCAGAACCATAATTTCCCAACTCATAGTAACATTGCCCCATTCTTAAATTTATCAACGGATTTCCAAGCCCTTCCGGACATTTCAATGCTTCACTAAAAAAAGAAATCGCCTCTAAATACTTAGAAGAAAAAAAATAAACCTCCCCAAGCGCAACATACAACCATGTACTTGCCTCCCATTCCGTTTTAGGTTTCGGTATCAAATCAAGAGCCTCCAAATATTTCTTTTCTGCCAATTCAAAGTTATCGTCGTCCAAATATTGATCCCCTTCTTGGCTTAAATCACATATTTCTCGATATATTCTTTCATCTAACTCCATAATCTCAATCTCCTTCTAATAATTTAATTCTTGAATATATATTTTAATCACTCACACTTATATAATCAAGAAATCATTTGCAAATTATATATATTTTCTGTTCTATGATTATATCTACTCTGTTAACTTTTTAGACTACATATCACATAATTTATTATTACTCCGATTATTATATGTACTATATATTATCCTTATAT
>NZ_JACRSX010000035.1 GCF_014384985.1 Jutongia huaianensis | reverse complement strand
TGAGTGGTATTCAATAAATAAATTAAAATTTTTTTGGCTTAGTCTGTTGGTATCTTTGATACTATTTTGTATTGCTAAAACAGTATATGAAATTCCATTAGATAAACAACATTACATAAATGTATGGTTTGCTTTATTGGAGTTGAGTGGAGTAATTATTCAGTCGTACAGAGTGGATTTTACTTATTTTGGAAAAGATTTATATGACAGTAAAGAAAGCATTTCGGTATTATTGTATCTGCTCAAAGTCGATTTCTGGATATTTGATTATCAATATCTTTATGTGATATGCTTTTTTGTATTATTACTTGTATATTTAGTCTGTAGAAAAATTGCTGGTTATTATGGGACTAACAACCAGGGCAGATGCTCCGGAAGGAAAGATTAAGAACAGCGGTGTTATGGTTGCTAAGAATTATTTGAGTCAGGATGAAATGAAGCAGCTAAACCGTATGGTTACGGCATACCTGGATTTTGCTGAAAGCATGACATTACGGCATATCCCACTTACAATGCAGGACTGGGAAAAAAGGCTCAATAGCTTCATTGAAATGTTTGATAACGGTATTTTGCAGGATGCAGGTAAGGTGACAGCTGAAATTGCAAAGCTTCATGCAGAGACAGAATTTGAAAAATATCGCGTGATACAGGATAGATTATTCATGTCCGACTTTGATAGGTACATGCTGGAGTTGGAAGAAAGTACAAAGAAATAAGGATCAGATTCCGGGTCGAGACGGTGGTCTTGATGTCAAGGAGAATTGGTTGAATCGGGAGTTGAATAGGAGTGACCAATTTGAAAATGAGTTTTCAAAAAGCACCTACCATTTCTGATAGATGCTTTCTGAATTGCTATTCTGTTTTTAAATCTATTTTTTGAATAGTTCTAAGTGCGTACCAAGCCTGTAAAGCATGAGTACTAAAACGTTGTTCTGAATCTCATAAATGAGTAACCAGTCTGGTTCAATGTGACACTCACGCGTGCCTTTATAGTTGCCTGTAAGATTCTGGTCTCTGTATTTTGCTTCCAGCGTACCGCCATTCGCCAGAATATCGATTACCTCAAACAGCTTATCAAGATTTTTATTTTGCTTTTTGGCAAGCTTCAAATCTTTTTTAAACTGATTGGTAAACTGAATGTCGTATCATTCGGTACTTCCAGTTTTAATTCAAAAGGAATACCATGCTCACGGATAGCGGTTCTCAGGAACATATTTACAGCAGTTGTCATATTCAGACCAAGCTCATTGAAGATTTCCTCCGCCTGGTCCTTGATTGCCTTGTCTGTACGAATATTTAAATTAGTTGTTGCCATACAGAACATCTCCATTCAAGTATAGTATACTCAAATAAGTGTCTGATATCAATACACTGTCATTATATAAGACACATATTAGATGCATTGAATCTTGCTAAAAAATGCATCGAAGGTGAGATATTCTTTTCTTATCATATGGATGGGTGTATAATGAGAGAAAATATCGTTGAGAGAGGAGCACTATATGAGCCATACAGGAAATATATCAAAATTTGAGCAATTTATTAACATGATGACAGGTCACTTTGATAATCAGGAACAATTTCAAAAAATGAAGGAAGCAGGAGAGATATATCCATATGCGGAGCATGTTAATACACCGTGTAACAATAAAATACAGGATCTGCCGGCAGATTTTTCCGGCATATTCATTGTGGAAGAAAGTTATTATCAAAGCCAAGGAAAACGTCATTCTTCTCCACATTTGTTTTTGGTGACAGAGCAGGATGATGGGATTGAGCTTTCTTCCTATGAAATTCCGGAAGGAGAGGATAAGAATACATTTTCCTATGAAACAATGAAAAATGTGAAATATAGTGCGTTGAAAAAGTCAGAAAAGTTTACTCCGGCTTTGTATCATGAAAAGGATGGCGTATGGGAAGGGGGCAGTGTGAGCCGGTTTTCGCCGGTAATGATATTTCGGTTGTGGGAGAAATTTTCTGATACGTGTTTGGAGGTATCGGAGAGTATAGAAGTGAATGGAAAACGTACATTTGGATATGATGTTCCTATTATTTATAAAAGGGTATAAAATCAAAATGGAAATTATCACCAGTGTTTTACAAATTCATATACAATAAAATGACAAAAGAAATATATTCAGAAATAAAAAACAAGTTGCGGATAAGTATTTTTTATTGAATCAGCCGATTAATTTTAGAAGATTATATAAACCCAAACCAGAACAAGCATCATGACAAAGCAATAATTATAGATCACAGGATATCATTCAAGGAAAAGACGAATTTGTAATAATCCGGTATAATATATGAAAATGTGAAACTATAAGAATAGCAAAGGAAGATGAAAATGAACAGAAAACGATGCTATCATATCATTGTGGGCGTAATGATAATGGTGTTTCTTACCGGTTGCGGGATTGCTAAGAAATCATCATATAAGGACAATGATAAAACAAATGTAACAAAAATTACAAAGGAGAAGGAGACCTTAATCCATTGACCGGATTTAATCAGGGTGCGGTGACTGCAGAGCAGCAGGGCGAAATGCTGATCAGTATGTTTCGGGATATCAAGAAAGCGGATTGCGCTGGAGGACTTGTTTTTGTGTGGGAGGATGAATGGTTTAAACGCACATGGAACACCATGGATTATACCAATAGTGATTACCGTGCTTATTGGAATGATGTACAGACCAGTGAGCAGCATTTTGGGCTGATGGAGTATATTTCTGCAGAATGTAACCCGATTCCGGTTCTGGACGGAAAGCTGAATGACTGGAATGAGCATGATATTCTTCTGCAAAAGGGAGTGGTCAGAGTGTATGCAAAATGTGACAGTACCTATCTGTATCTGGCTGTGGAGAATCCATCTGCTGATTTTACAAAGGCAGGCAATAATATTTATTTTGATATCAATCCGAATGAGGGATGTAGTAACTATGGAGAGCATAAGTTTCCGGTGAAGGCAGATTTTATTCTGCATATGGAGGGGAAAAATAATACCCGTATGCTGGTAGACACGGCGTCTGATCCCTATATACGAGCTTCTAAGGAATGGATGGATCTGGATTTAAAGCAGGATAAAAAGGATTCATTTCACCGGATCTATCTGATCATAGACCGTAGTCTGACATATCCGCAAACCGGTAAAAAGGTTCCCGTACAGAAAGAAGAAACAGGACATTTGCGTTATGGCAAGGTGGATGAGGAAAATGAGATAGGCGATGTATTGACAGATTTTTATTATAAAGATTCTGTATTTGAGGCGCGGATCCCATGGGGGCTGCTGGGCTTTTCTGCACCGTCTGTTAAGGAGATTAACAATATTAAAGATAATACTACAATGACGGTGGAAGGTATAGATATTGGTTATCTTTCCGAAAATGAGGATCTGGGAGAGAAGCTGTTTTCCTGGGATAATTGGGAACAGGCTGTCTATAAACCCCATCTGAGAAAGTCTTATTATATGTTGCAGGAATATTTAAAAGATAATTAAACATCATATAACATTGCGTACCATATCTACAAAATATTTATGGATTCTGGTATCTCCGGTCAGTTCCGGATGAAAGGAAAGACCGATTTGATGCTTATATTGTACGGCGACGATATGATCATCCACGGTGCCGAGCACCTTGACGGGCTCTTTGACCGAAGCGATATACGGGGCACGGATAAATACCATCGGAAAGGCGGGAATCTCAGTGAGATCTGCTGTGGTGCAAAAGCTGCCAAGCTGTCTGCCATAGGCATTACGTTTGACAGTAACAGGCAGGGGTCCAGGTGGGCGGGTTCTCCGGTGTCGATTTCCTCGGAAAGAAGGATCAGACCGGCACTGATACCGGATGATGAACATACGATATCACAACAGTGTAATATAAGAACAGTCCCATCTAAGAACACGAAATACAGGAAATCTTCGCATATTCTGCTTCCACATGACATTTCTACGATGGATTCGTCGTATATTTTAAGGAAAACGAAGAAAAAATGATAAATTTACAAAATTTTATTAATATAGAAGAAACTCTGAAAAAAGAATATAAGATGACACATAATAAATATTATGTTGCATTTCTTGAAAAAGACTGAAAATAAGCCTGTTTGCGCCATATGTTAATAAGATGAAATCAAAGAATATATTGGAAAATAGACGTAAAAAAACAGGCAGATCAATCTGTGGAATAATCTGTCAATGTAAAAATATGTCTTGTATTGTCCTAAAAACTGTGATAGACTACGAGTTGTAGATTTTAATTTACGACATAATATTTAATACATTCACTTGTGGAAACGAGTGAATGGCAACCATTGCACATAGCAAAGTATTGCAATAGCAAAGTATTGCATTAGGCAAGGCGTAAAAGTAGGAGTGGAAAATGTGGTATGTGATTCACACAATGTCCGGTCAGGAACAGGATTGTAAGCTGCAATGTGAGAAATATGTAGATGGACAGGCCTATCAGGAATTGTTCATTCCACAGTATATCGCACAGAAGCACTTCAAAAAAGAGTGGCATGATGTGAAAAAAACATTGTTTCCGGGCTATCTCTTTGTAGATACAGAGGATATCGGGACAGTAATGGAGGGACTAAAAAAATTCCGTCAATATACAAAAGTATTGCGGGATGGCGAACTGGTGTCTCCTATTACGCAGGAAGAGCAGGCATTTTTGTCAGCTATGATGGACAAGGATCACATCGTTAAATATTCTGAGGGATTTCTAATCGGTAAGACAGTATGTATCACGCAAGGTCCACTTCGTAACTACCAGGGAAATATTAAAAACATAGACAGACACCGGCGAATTGCCAAAATTGATGTACCTATTTTTGGGAGAATGACTCCTGTTGAACTTGGCTTTGGTGCATTCGCACGCCTGAGTGAGGAAGAATTCAGCGAATTAAAGGCAGAACGCATACAAAAGCAGGAGCAGGAATTGAAAAATAGTCCTGATCAGGTGGAGGTGTTGACGGGACCATTCAAAGGAGTCCGAGGAACCTTTTTATATGCTAATGCAGAACAAGATGAATGGACGGTAGAAATTGATCTCTTTGGTGTGGGAACCAAGGTAACGTTTCGGCGCGGAGAGATTCGGATGTTTTCCGATGGAAAACAGGATAAAGAGATTTCTAATGCGACGTAAGTTGCTGGAAATATAGAGGTAATGCAGGAAACCGTGTAAGCAGGATGACGAGTGACGCGTGCTGTGGAGCGGCGGACAGAAAGAGCGGGTGACGCGACGCAGGAACTGCGAGCTGCCGGAGGCGGGGCGCGGGTGGCGTAGCTCGGTCTTTTTTACTAGGGGAATTAGGAGAGGAATATAAGAGAATGGAACAGGAAAATGGAGTGCAACATGTGTATTTAGTTGGTGCGAAATCATTGGGGGCTTATGGTGGATATGAGACATTTGTCTATAAGCTGACAGAATACCATCAAAACAAAAAAGATATTAAATATCATGTTGCCTGCAAAGCGAATGGTGATGGCTGTATGGATGAAAGTAAATTCGAAGATGTGACAATAATTAATGACCACGAGTTTGAACTTCATAATGCACATTGTTTTAAAATAGATGTTCCTCAGATAGGACCTGCACAGGCGATTTATTATGATGTAGCGGCATTAAAGACATGCTGTGAGCATATTAAGAAAAATCACATTTCTCATCCGATTGTTTATATAATGGCCTGTCGTATTGGACCATTTGCCAGTTATTTTTACAAGATTATACATAAATTTGATGGAAAGGTTTATCTCAATCCTGATGGACATGAGTGGATGAGAACCAAATGGTCTGCTCCAATTCGAAAATACTGGAAGATTTCTGAGCGGATGATGATAAAATATTGTGATCTTGCTATCTGTGATTCAGTGAATATTGAGAAGTATATTCATGAGTGCTATGACGGTAAAGGAATCAAAGGAGAAAATCCTAAAACGACTTTTATCGCTTACGGTGCTGACTTAACTTTGAGTAAATTCGCAGATGATGATGAAAAGTTGATGAGCTGGTATAGGGAAAAAGAATTGACAAAAAAAGATTATTATCTTGTTGTGGGTCGCTTTGTGCCAGAGAATTCTTTTGAGGTTATGATTCGGGAGTTTATGAGGAGTAAAAGTAAGAAAGATTTTGCTATTATCACGAATGTGAATGATAAGTTTCTTAATGAGTTGGAACAGAAACTGCATTTCAAGAGTGACAAGAGAATTAAATTTGTTGGAACCGTTTATGATCAGGAATTGCTCAAGAAGATTCGAGAGAATGCGTATGCGTATTTCCATGGTCATACCGTTGGTGGAACTAATCCGAGTCTGATTGAAGCACTTGGTAGTACAGATTTAAACCTTTTAGTTGATGTGGGATTTAATAAGGAAGTTGCTGAAGAATGCGCTTTATACTGGAATCGCGAGAACGGTAATCTGGCAAAGCTGATTGATAAGGTAGATCAGATGAGTACGGATGAAATCGAAAAGATGGGAAAAAGAGCGAAGAAACGTGTGGCTGAAGAGTATACATGGGATAAGATTTGCGGACAGTATGAAAATGTATTCATTAGATAATACAAATACAGGACGGGATGGAATAATGATTGAATATTATGCAGTTGTTGTTCTGTACAATAAAAAAATACAGGACTCTATTACAATTTCGCGTTTAACGCAGATGCAGGAAGAGCATCTGCACATTATTGTTTTAGATAATAGTACAGATGATTATGTAGTAGAAAATCAGATACAGTTTTCGTCTAATTTATTGAATTACCATAGTATGGGAGAAAATGTTGGATTATCAAGGGCGTACAATTATGCACTTTCCATTTTAAATAATAAGTCTGAAAATGACATTGTGATTTGGTTTGATGATGATACACCTATAAAAAGGGAGTATTTTGATTGTCTAAAAGACAAAGCAGAGGATAAAACATATGATGTATTTGTTCCAGTTATATATGGACAAAATGGCGTGATTTATTCACCCAGTAAAGCAGGGTGGTTGAAAGGAAAATATATTAGATCTCCACAACAGAAAATTTCTCAGGATAAGTTCAATGCAATCAATAGTTGCCTTGCTGTAAGATTAAAAGCCTACAAGGGATATGCATATGATGAGGGATTGTTTATGGATTGTGTGGATACCAAGTTGTTCGATGATTTCCGAAAGAAAGGGGTACAGTTCTGTGTACTTCCAGTGAAAATATGTCAGAATTTCTTTCAGAGGGGTAGTAGTAAAGATGTTCAAAAATATTGGAATCGTTTCCAAATTCGAATTAAAGATACATTATACTATTCTCAATTTGCTGGTATTTCAAAGAGAATAAGTGGTTATATTCGCATTTTTGGATGGAGTATGGTTTATGGTTTTAAACTCAGATCAATTAAATTTAGTTTGCTTTGCATTGTGGAGATGT
>NZ_JACRSX010000034.1 GCF_014384985.1 Jutongia huaianensis | reverse complement strand
TATAACAAATCATTACAGTTAAAAAAACAGAAAGAAAAAAGTGAAGTGTTTAGCTATAATTCGGATGACGAATTAATAGAAACTTTATTGAAAGACGAGGATGTGATTATAAATAATATTAAAACAATGAGTGCAAAAGCAGTCAATCCGTCAACTGTCATAGTATTAACGCCTAAAGGAAACGGAGTTAAGGCATATTGTTATAAAGAAAATACTGTAAACTCTGATGCATATGTAGCGGACTTCCAAAGAAGATATGATAAAAAGAAAGTAGTAGGTCATGGTTATACAAAAAATAATTGTCATGCATATACTTGGATTGGAGATCACAGATACTGGCTGAATGTTGTGGGAAGTTTTATTACAGATGGAAGCTATAGAGCGGTTGCCAAAGGGAATTTGCCGCAAAAGTACCAAAAGATAATAAATAACAAAGGGGATCATTCGGGAATAGTAATTGGACGAGGAAACACAGGTAAGGCAATAATTGAAACGAAAACTGGCGGCAGCCCGGTATATCAAAATGATATCGGAGATGAATTTGGATCGACTTCGGAATATACCGTATATGAACGAAATAGCGTATGTTAATTTTTATAAAGAATTATTATTTAGTTAAGGAGGAATTTTCAATGAAAAAGATATTATATACCATTATCATAGCAATGACTATATGTGTATCGGGCTGCAGTAAAAATACTGCACCGCAAAGTTCGACCTTTATTCCGAAAACAAGCAGGACAAAAGAAGCGGGGGGGGTTCTGAAAAATAAGATATCCTCTGTTTCTGAAAATACATCAAAGGAGGTAACATTAAGAGCCATATCAGAAATAAATGCGTTAGATGAGGTAATGAAAGGGTGGTATGCGGACTTATTCCAGGAAAAAATGAATATTAAGATTTTCGGAATGGATTATTCATTGCCTGGTCGTGAAAATTATGAGCAAGAATATGAAAAAGGAATAGATATTCAGACGTACAGGGGTGAAGCTGACTATTATGATAATATCAAAGCCGGAAGAATAAAAAATATGGAACCATATATCAAAGAAAATTTCAAGATATTTTCGAGATATTCTAAGATTCTCAAGCATCTGAAAAAGAAAACGTATCGAAAAACCGGAAAAAGAGGGATTTATGGAATCCCGATATGGCTGCAAAGCTTTGATACATTGAACAAAAAGTATGAAGAATACTGCGTATGCGTCCCGGCAAGTTCCAGACACCCTAAGAAAGCAATGGATTTGATTGCTTGGTCGGCCTCTGAAGAAGGGATTATGAATATTGCTTTTGGACCGGAAGGACAAATGTGGAAAAAGAAAAAGGGAAAATATATTTTAATATATGATTGGCAAAAGAAGATGAATTCAAGTGATAAATTTGTCAAAACAAAGAGTGGAAAGGTGGATTATTCCAGTGCACAATTTAAAATGCAACTTGTAGGAAATAGAAATTTGGGGGAAGAACTGCTGAGAGAAAATAAATAGATTTTTATATAAATGGAGAGGTGCTGGAAAGTATGGAGTATAAGATTAGCGTGGATGATTTACCCTGGGATGAAAAAAACAAGGGAAAAATTTTGTAAATTTGCCAGAAAAAAGCATCGTTGGCTGGAATTTACGGAAGAAAAAACTGTCAATATATGCAATAAAACAAACTTTACGGAATATGATGCAAATGTAATTGTTAGAGGATTGTTGGACGAATTTCTGGATAAAAACTTTCCATTAAAAAGATATATTCCTCCTCAAATAAGTACTAAGAAATTACCAATTACAACAAATGTTATATCGCATACATATTTGTTTTTAAGCTTAAAATTAGCAATGTTACAATCAAATGAAAAATCCTGTGAAACACTGGATCAGTATTTTTTAGATATAAAAATGAATTATGCACCGTCTTTTTGGCATTTTTATGATTTTGATGAAGCTTTAATGAATATGGTGGATATCAGAGGAATATCATATTGTGACATTATGCCTGGAGAAATATGCGGCATCATTAGAGGGATTTTAGAAGATGGCCAATATGCGACGATCCATTTAGATGAATTTTATCTTACGGAAAAGGAATCATTCGATACGCTGCATTTGGTCAGAGAAAATTTAGTATATGGATTTGATGATACTAAAAAAGTTTTTCTTGTTTATGGGTTTGGAAAAAGGGAAAAAATGGAAACTTTTGAAGTGTCATATGATGACTTTTTGTTTTCATTTGAAAAGGGAAGAAGATTTTATTTTAGCGGTGCAGGATACTTAAAAATGGAATGGTGTTATCCGGTGACCCGGATTGTAATAAAGGATTGTGACAGATTTCAATTAACAGAAAAATATTTATTAAAGAAAATGCAGGAATTTTTGTATCCTGAGAAATCTAAAGATGTAAATGGAGAAATACAAATATATGGTTCAAATGTTTATAAATGGATAATAGAAGAGTTACAGGGAATATCGAACAGGGAAACGATTGATTACCGTACATTTCATTTATTATATGAGCATAAAAGAAATGTTTATCGATGTTTAGATAAACTAAAATATGATGAGTTATCGGAAAATACAAAGAAATATATGAAAGAATACGAGACAGTTGTAAAAAAATTTAACCGGATTAGAATAATATATATGTGCAAGGCGGGAATCAGTACAGAGGAAATACGAAAAAACAAAATACATCAAACATACAGTTTGGGCGACGATTTTGTACATAAATTTGTGCATGCTGTAAATTTTGAATTAGAAATAATTAAAGCAATGTTAAACTAAATAATATTACCAGGTTACAGGAGAAATCAAATGAGTGGATCAGTGATTAACAAAACTGTGATACGCAGAGAGATTATACATATAAACAGAATATATTCAGAGACAGCCTCTCGGAAAAAGCTGATTTTGCTGGTCAGTGACAATTCTATGGAGGCTGTTTCGTTATACTGCTATCACATGAAAAAGAGAAATACCGTGTTTTTCGTAGGAAACACAAAGAAAGCTCCCGATATAGCGGCATTGATAGATCATTTTATGCCGGATGAGATATTTCTGGATCGGAAGAAAATGAGAGATGTGGAGTCAGAGCCTGCTTTGTACGAGGAAATAGAGGAAAATTATCAGACCGGTTCTCCGTATTACCAGTATGTGAGACTGCAAAGGAGACAGGAAATTAAGGATGTATTATATGATGATCTGGCATTGCTCATGGTGACCTCGGGCAGTGTTGGAAATGGAAAGATTGTGGCGTTATCTTATGATAATCTTCGAAGTAATGCGCAGGCGATTATTGAATCATTGGAAATTGATGAGAATGACAGGGCAGGAGTGATGCTTCCGGTGTCATATGTGTATGGGTTGTCAGTGGTAAATAGTCATTTACTGGCGGATGCAGAACTTTTGCTGCCGCAAGGTAATATGTTTCAGAGTGGATACTGGGATTTTTTGGAAGAATGCAGGGTGACCTCTTTTTGCGGGGTTCCATATACCTATGAGATTTTAGACTATTTAAGAATTTTATCCAGACCCTGGAAGGAATTAAGGCTTCTGACGCAGGCGGGAGGAGCTATGAGCCGCGAAATGAAACAGAAGCTGTTGGAGTGGATTTGTGACAGGAGGCAGAGAGGGATCACGACACATTTGGCAATTATGTATGGTCAGACGGAGGCAACAGCAAGAATGAGCGCATTCTTTTTAGATCAGCATCCGGATAAGATGGATAGTGTAGGAAGGGCAATTTCCGGTGGAGCTTTTCAGATAAAAAATAAAGATCATGCAGGAGAAGGAGACATTTATTATCGTGGTGCGAATGTGTATCTGGGGTATGTGAAAGAAAGGTCAGATTTGACGGAGAATGCGGATGTATGGAGACAGAATACCGATCTTTTAGATACCGGGGATGTGGGAAAACTTGACGAAGAAGGATATCTTTATATTACCGGTAGAAAAAAGAGGTTTATAAAATGCAATGGAATACGGATAAGTCTGGATGAACTGGAGAGAAGTATAGAAATTAAATGGGCAGTTCCGGTGGTATGTGTTTCAAGGGTTTCAGACGAACAGATTTTGTTGTTTATCAGGACGAAGGATTTTAGAAATATTGATATAATGGAATTGACAGAATACCTACGGCAGTTTGGGATTCGAAGGGAACAGTATCAGATTCGAAAGATTCAGGCATTTCATTATTGTGATAATGGAAAGCTTGATTATGCCAGTTTCAAATAAGAGGAGACGTGTATGGAATTTGAAAATAATGGGTTAAAAAACAGCATTGCAGGAACCTTGCGGTTAGTCGGGATACTGATATCAGGGGCATGGAGTGATAAATATAAGCAGCCGAAGTTTATAGAAAATGCGGCACAGGAAGATTTTTATCAGAGGCTGTTGCAAAGGATTGACCGGGGGGAAATCAATGAGGCAGAAAATGAGCTGCTTGCGTATATGGACGAGGAAAAGGGAGTAACTAAAGAGGTATTAAAAGATAACGGGACAATAAATAATATAATACTAAATATGGGACTTAGTGTGTATGGGCATATAAATGAAAAAGAGGATGTTTTTTTGGAACAGAATAATTACTGCCGGCAGGAAATTGAAGAGGGAATACGGGGGCTGCTGATGAGGTTCGGAGTTAGTATTCCTGCGGATAGTTTGTTTTAGGCATCCTCAGGATAAGTTGTAGTTAATTTTACATGCAACATTCTGGAAATAAAAGACACATATCTATAACCGATGTTTACAGATGTGATGGGAAGGCAGGATATGTGAATGAAAAAATTATCAGGAAAAGAACGGTTTGCTTTGACCGCACGTATTTTGATCGGAATCATTTTATTGTGGATTATTATGAGAAGCGGCATTGTTGGAAGTATTATGTATTGGGCCGGTTTGGAAAAGGGGCATATTAAAATTGATATTCAGGAAGTATACGACATGAAAAAGATGCCCTATGGAGGATATTTTCCGACTCTTCAGGTATCGTCTGCAAAGGGAAAGACAATTTTGGTTACGGCCACCAGGGGGAAGGTGCTCAACGTGACAAAATGTCAGAAGAGAATGCAGGCGACAAAATGTCAGGAGAGAATGCAGGCGGGAGAAAAAATAATGCCGCTTCGTTTCTATGCATTCAGCAATGGAAATGCATCCTTCTGGTGGGGAAGTGACAGTGAAAAATGGTGGAGTAGCAATGATACATATTCTATTTATGTGACCGTACAAAAATATGGTGTTGTTTTGGAGCGGCGTAGATTTTCGGTTAAGAAATATAAGGATAAAATATATCTGGTCAAGGGGAAAAATGTCACAAAAACAGAAGAAACCGGAGCATTGATCGTTGACAGGCGGAAGGATGTGCAGCGGATAACAGGTACTTACGGAGGGGAAACGTGGAAAACAATAAAGCTTGATTTTAATCAGTTAAAAAGAAACGCAGCTCCTGATTTTGAAATTGCCGGAGGGGCATTTCGAAATTGCTATGAGTTGAAGAATATTGTAATAGAAAACTGGGATGATGAAATTCCCCTTTCGATTAATGAAAAAGCATTTCGAAATTGTTCCGATGATCTGACGGTATATTGCCCAAAGCAGACGAAGCTGCAAAAAAGACTTCAAGAGCTGGGCATTGATTGGAAAGAATATCGGAAAGAAGATTGGGAAAAGATACAGGGTTCCCCATATGTCCTGATGAGTACGGTATATGAGGTATATAATCACGGAACATTAGGGACGGAGGTAAAACTGCCGGCAGTTACGAAGAAGGTCGAGGAGGGGGCATTTTCGGACTGCAGCAATAGTATCAAAATAATTCATTGAAACGACCGTATAAATAGATTATATTATTAATATAGAAACTGATGTATTGCATAATATTATCGGAGGTCAGGATGGAGAGAAAAAAAGGAAAAGGAATAGCTGCAATTTGTATCGCAGTGGCGGCAGTAATATGTGTTTATAATGGTGTGAGTTATTTTCAGAAAAAACAGTGCGCAGACAATCCTTATAAGGAATATGCGGCAAAGGAAAAAAGCCGGAAAGCGGGGAGTTTTGAATACACATACAGAACCAGCGCAGAGGGGGTGTGGATTACAAAGATCACTCCATCTGATGAAGATATTTCCGTATTAAAAATTCCTTCAAAACTGGCAGGGAAAAAGGTGGTCCGGCTGGGAAACGGCAATGGTAATTTTAAACAGGAAGATACCTCGGACACTATGTGGGAAGCAGAAAACTGGAGCAATATATTTGGTGAAAAATGCTCAGAGGATTCCACCGTGGAGAATATCATAATTGAGCCCAAAGATGTGTATGACCGGGTGGCACAGATTGAGGAAATAGATGTTCCGGATACGGTTCAGTGGATTGATCTGGGATTGTTTGCATATGTGCAAAACGGAAAGGTGCTTCGTTTGCCGGCAGGTCTTAAAACAAAGCTGGAGGATGCGGACTTAACCGGAGTGACATGGAAGGAGGTTTCCTTTTCGGGAGAAAATAAAAACTATAAGATTGTAGATGGATTTCTGTGTTCCCAGGATGGGAAAACAGTATACGGACTTTTGGAGGAAAGAGAAAAGACCACTATTCCGGACGGAACAGAAACTATCTCCAAAAAGGGAGATTACTTTGGAACAAAGGAAATGCAGATTCCGGCAAGTGTTACGAAGATTGAAGCAGCAGGTAAATATGGGAATCATAACTTTACGGAAGCCAGCGTGCGGATTGCAAAGGATAATCCGAAATATGCAGAGAAAAACGGTTCAATCTATGATAAAAATTCAGGCGAACTGGTGGCTGCGCATATTGACAATGGCGTGATCAATATACCGGATACCATAAAAAGGATTTTTTGTCCGTGGTATATTGGTGACACAACGACTTTTCGGAAAATGGTGATTCCAAAGAGTGTGACATTTATGCATACAAAAAGCGGTAATGATGTACGGAATAATCCAGCCGGACATACCGGTACAACATATGTCTTTGAGGGCAGAACGCCGTTACATCTGGTATCGGGAGTTTGTCTGTTTGAGGAGAAAGATACGATTGTTGTTCCGAAAGGATGTAAGAAAGAGTATCAGGAAAAATGGAGAGGTAATATCAGCAGGCTACATCATAAAATTTCGTGGGAAGAAAAATAAAATTTTGTAATAATAAGGAGGACAATATGAGATCAAAATTAATGGGGACTATGGCAGCACTATCTCTTGCCGTGCTATTGACTGCATGCGGAAACAACGGTCAGGATGCAGGATCGTCCAAAAAGGAGCCGGTACAAACAACAGAATCTGCAGATAAGACAGCAGAGCAGTCCGGAGATGAAATTGCAGACCTGCTTGGAAAGACATTGATTCCGGACGGGGAGAGAGATTATTATCAGAATTATTTCACAAAGAAATATGACAAGGTACGAAGGGATGATATTTCGGATTG
>NZ_JACRSX010000033.1 GCF_014384985.1 Jutongia huaianensis | reverse complement strand
ATACGTACGGTGATCAGTAATCTTATGCAGTGCGGGACATCTGACAGAACATGCCGGCCGTCTGGTGCTGTCCATTGGAAGGAGTAATCGCTGGAGATTTACTTTCAAGCGTCTTTATGACAGCTTTGCATTCATCACCTGACAACAGGTAGCTGAATATGGCAATGGCAGCTGCACACAAATGGTGCAGTCTTTTTTTGAACGCAAAATTATGCAGCATTTTCAAAATTTAGTATACAATAACAAATATGGCAAACATTTCCTGTGTGCCTTTTCATTTTGAAACAAGGTTCACGGATTCAGGAATCCAATTAAATTTTTGTTAATTTTACAGCCGACACATTTAATATTACACGAAGAAGAAAATCTTATTAAATATGCAAAAAGGCTTCTGCCCAAAACAGGGCAAAAGCCTTAAAAATTATGCGATTTTTAGGTTTAGTTGCAAGCCAAGGGGGACTATTTCATCTGCCCGAAAACACGTTTTTGAAAAAAGTGTTGCAAAAGCGGTTGAACACAAAGATTTTCATATCCGATAAGCCTGAATTTTGCGGCGCAATCGGTGCGGGATTGTTTGCCGTTGACAGCGACAGATTGTTGGAAAGGCTCGAATGTAACGCCTTGAACATAAACCCGAAAAATCTTGTGATTTTATTCGGAACGAATGACATCGGCATAGGAGTTCCGACCGAGTACACCTTGAAAAATATAAAAGAAATTTTGCAAAGAACGCAGACACTTTGCTCGAATACCGCCGTAAAAAGCAGTATTCGGGCATAAAAAAGCCTCGGAACACGAATGTTCCGAGGTGATGGCAGATTATATCAACTGTCAAGTCTTTAAAGGTGGAGATTTGTCCATATGGTATCAGATGAAAATCATTCGTGTTTTGCGGCGAATTCTTTTAATAATTTCATTGCAATGACATCATGCTTTTTCGAAAACATATGCCCTCCGCCATCTATAAAATGAAGTTGCACCCGTTTGGAATCTTGCATTCCGATCGGCATCGTACTTTTATATGCTTCTGCCGCACGTTTGGCATAAGAAACATCTACGATTTTATCCTTTGTACCATGCACGATGCACACCCTGCCGGCGTAGTTCTTAATTTCTGCAAAGGCATCCATTTGCATGACATCCATTGCATAGCAACACCCCAATTTCATCAGTCCGCAGCGGAAAGTATCGGGAACATTTTGCGGATCAAATTTTGCCATCATCATTTTTCCGGCTCTGGCGTCATCCGGGATACACAATGCCGGATAAAACAGGACAAGTTTTTCTATCGGAAAGTTGTTCTTTGCTGCCACCAAAGCAGACACAAAACCGCCCTGACTGCATCCCATCAATAAAATTTTTTCAGAATCTGTATAGGAAAGATTTCTAACATATTCAATGACCGCTTTCAGATCTTTGGTTTCTGTCAGAACAGACATCTCTGTGGTTTTTCCGTCACTTTTTCCACACATAGCAGAACCGCCACAAAAATCAAATGTAAATGCAACATATCCCATTTCAGCCAAAAAAGCCGCATAATGTTTCACACTGTCTTGCCATGCCATAAATCCGTGACATACAATTGCAATCGGAAGATGATCTCCTTTTGGACGGTAGATTGTTCCACGAATCGTCAATCCATCTCTTTTGCATTCAAAAGTGCTTTCTGTAATTCCATCTGATAAAACAGGTTTCTTAAAAATCATAATTTTTCTCCAAATTCAGTGGTATTTTGTTTTTGTTGCATCGGCTATATTTTTAACACTGATTTTGTGTAAATGTTTTAGTCAATAGCTATTTTGCTTGTAATAATCATAAGCACGGGAAACACAAAGGAGCATTCTTTCATGATCGACATATTGTTCTTTGGTTTACTGTTAACTCACACTGTCATAGTATAATAATGCCATTACTTTGTCAATAACTGAAATCATACCTTGTGCTTGAAGTTCTTCAGCCTTTTTAACAACGGCTTCTTTGGTAGGGTAGGGGAAAGAATATCATCAAAGCATTTAAGTACGATCATCGGCAAAATGACTTTCTCTGATAAGTCTGCTGAATAATATTCAGCCATACCTTCAAGTACGTATTCAAGAATTATGCCTTTTGAGCCTTCGCTAATGTTTTCGTTAGCGGATATAACCTTAACTCCGTTTTTTCTATTGTCCATTTTTTACGGACTTGTTCAAAATCGAATTCCATCCTTTTTGTATGTCTTATCACTTTTAGGCTTGTATGAGAATTTTAAGAAATGTTTTTTAAAATCTTTGATTTCTTAACAGTGCTTACGGTTGCCTGAATTATCGGACCGGAGAGCAAAACGGTGGCAATTGTGCAAATTCCGAATTTACCGCCGAGCAAAACGCCGATAATTACCATTATAATATCAAGAACCATTCGTACGATTTTGATTTTCCACCCGTTTTTTTCGGCAAGCGAAAATGTGACTGCTTCATATGAGCCCCTGCCGAAATCAGCGGCGGAGTAAATCCCCGTTCCGAACGAAAATATAGCAATGCCAAGCAGCATTATAACAAAATTAACCGCTTTAATATCTGTATAATGCTGAATTTTTGTGAATACATCTACGAAAAAACTGTAAATGATTTGGTAAAGAATTGTGCCAATATTGATTTGTTTTCTGTCATAGAAAAGGGCAAAAATTATCATTGCCACAGCCACAATAAGCGACGATGTGCCGATTGACATACCTGTCACATTCGTCAGCCCTTGCCACAATATCGCAAGTGTTGCGCCGCCGAAACCTGCGCCTATTGCAAGCGTAATTCCGTATGCGGATATTATTGATCCGATAACGATCATCAGCGTTTTTGTTGCATATTTTTTGAATTTCATATTATCACCTAAAAAAATAAGACTGTAAACTCTGCTGTTGTGTTCAGAAACAGCAAAATTTATAGTCTTCATCAGCCGAGACAGCTTTATTTTTTTGATTATACACCCGAGCTTTTATAAAGTCAACGGTTATAAATATGATTTTCTGTATTCGCTCGGAGTTTTGCTCATTTCAATTCGTGTTACGATTTTGATTTGAGCGATGTCTCTCAAAAGTCTCAGTCATAAATGCCCCCAATCGCACTAAAATGACTTTGAACACTATTCTCTGACGAAGGCGAAGGTGCTTTGTCAAATGTTCTGAGTATTTCTTCAATTTCTTTTTCTTGTTCGTCCATTTGATTTCTCCTTGTTCGATTTCTTTCCGAAAATCGGCAAAGCGCTTTTTTTGCCGCCTTTCGGAAAGGGACTTCCGAAGAAATCCTTTTCGTAAGGAAAAGGCGGCAGCGGAAGCTCCGCTACCGCCATCCTTAAATGGTTAGCTATCTGTTATTTCACAGATTTTCTTTTTTAGTATAAACAGTAGTTGTCACAACTCCGAAGCCGCTGACGAACAGCAGAGCGATCCACAGCCACTCATACTGTTGTCGCCGGTCTGCGGATTCTGAACATCATCCGAAGGCTTGGTGGTATCGTCAGACTTGGTAGGAGCGGCAGGTTTGGTTGCCTTCTGACCTTCTTCGATAGTCTGAGTCGTTACTGCAGAGCCACCGGCAGAATCAAAGGTTACGGTATAGTTTTTATTTCTTTGTTGTAACAGTCTTAGCTTTTGACCAGCCTGAATAAATCCTTATGGATTTGCCGTTAATCTTAACTGTCTTATAGGTGCGAACTCTTACATAATACTTTTTCTTGCCCGAAAGCTTTGAAATTTTCTTTGATACTGTTGTATTCTTGCCTACTGTTACGGTCTTAGCCTTGCTGAATTTACTTGAGGCACTGTACTGTACCTGATAGCCTGTTGTCTGTGTAGCCTGCTTCTTCCACTTTACTGTAAACTTCTTTGAACCTGCTTTAAGTGAGGAAATACTTGTTGCCTTTGGCTTGATTGTGAAATAAAGCGTCTTTGTTCCGCTGTATTTACCCTTAAAGGTAATCTTTACTGCGTACTTGCCAACATACTTTCTGCCTTTTGCATAAGACACAGTATAGTCAGTATTCTTAACAAGTGTCTTTCCTGTTCTGTCCTTAACAATAACCTTAGGTGTTCTAACCTTTCCGTTATATGTTAATGATGTTGCTTTAAGCTTTATGCTTGATGCCTTTGGAATTACTGTCGTTGAAAGAGTTTTCTTACATACCGAACAGTAATTTACTATCTTGCCGTTTGCTGTTGGGGTTGCCTTTGTTACGGTTTGCTTTGTGGTGTGGGCAATCTTAGCAATATTGCCCCAAGATGCAAGGTCGGTTATTTCCTTTGTACCGAGTACATCTTCATAGAACTTGCCACAACCTTCGCACTTGTAGTATGCTTCCTTACCGCCCTCTGTGCAGGTGGCAGCTTTCGCAGCAACCAAAGTCAGATTGTGAGTGTACGGTACAGTTTTGTAATATCCGCAGGTGTCGCAAACATTGTCAGAACCGTAATCGTGAGCCGCTTCGTCCTTTTTGTCGTGGCAACGAGAACATTCATGCCAGTGGTTAGTATCATCAGACTTCCATTCTGTGCCTGCGGTATGTCCGGGAGCCGGAATCTTCACACTGGTTTTATCGGTAATTTCTACCGATCCTGTTGCATCTGCGAACCACTTGTCACAGCCATCGCAGGTGTAGTATGCGGAATTGCCCGCAGTAGTGCAGGTGGCAGCTTTCGCAGCAACCAAAGTCAGATTGTGAGTGTGCGGTACAGTTTTGTAATATCCGCAGGTGTCGCAAACATTGTCAGAACCGTAATCGTGAGCCGCTTCGTCCTTTTTGTCGTGGCAACGAGAACATTCATGCCAGTGGTTAGTATCATCAGACTTCCATTCTGTGCCTGCGGTATGTCCGGGAGCCGGAATCTTCACACTGGTTTTATCGGTAATTTCTACCGATCCTGTTGCATCTGCGAACCACTTGTCACAGCCATCGCAGGTGTAGTATGCGGAATTGCCCGCAGTAGTGCAGGTGGCAGCTTTCGCAGCAACCAAAGTCAGATTGTGAGTGTGTTCTTCGTTTTTATTTTTGTAATAATATGTAACAACCGTTCCGTCCGAAACAATAGGCTTATTCAAGCCGTCAACCTTTATAAATTCATAATCATAAAGTGTTTTTGCCGGTGTTAAATCAAGCTTTGTGCCGTATGGCACGGTAAATGTTCCGCCGGCAGTGTTTGGAATTTCAGAGCCGTCCTCAAATTTATACTGAATTGAAACGGTTGTGTAGCGCTGTGTTTCCGTATTGTCGTCTGCAAGCACATTTCCGTTTTCATCGAGCACCTGAAATGCCACGGTATCGCCGCTCTTAAGCTGTGCATCAGACGGAATTTGATAAATAAGCGAGCAACTCTTTAAGCCTGAATTAAAGTCGCTTTTGATGTGATCCAAAGCACCGAACGGCCAGAAATTTGCCTTATCATTCCAAACAGGAATGTCAAAGGTTTGTACTGTTTGAAGCGGATTCCCCGATGAATCGGTCGCAACGCTTCCGTCGGAGTGCTTAATCCACATTTTGAATTTTAATTGTCGTGCATTTTTATCTGAAATGTTTTGAATAACAGTTCTAAGCTCGATTTTTTTACCGTTCATATTAGTATTAAATCTGCTTTTGCTGTTGCCGCTCAAAAGTCGGTCATTGCGATTATATGTGTAATTATAATATGAACTTGTTTCAAGGTCGGTAAAATCAGACGGCTTTGAATAAGCGCCCGTATATTCCTTAACCTCGGGAGTTGCAACATAAAGGTCTACATCCTTAACAAGCTGAGACATTCGCTTGAAGCCCTGCAAACGGCAAACCTCACAGAATTGATAGTTTGTGTCTCTCATTATGCACTCATAACTTGAAACAAGCATTTTTGAGCCGTAAGCATTGCGGCAGGTATATGTGTTTCTAAAACCTAAAAGCTGTCGCCATTTTATCTTTTCCGGGTCTTCAACCGAGGAAAGATTGAGTGATTTAAGTTCCTTATCGTCAAGCAAATATCCGTTACTGTATTCATCACCGAGACCGAGCAAACCGTGTCCAAACTCGTGTGCAAAAGTTTTTGACGCACGATAACTGTCTGATGGCGAAATGAAATAATGGAAGCCGTATTCACGGTTATTATAAGCACCGCCGAAATCTGATTTTGTGTTTACAACCATAGCGAACTGAGCAATATAATCGTGAACATAATAATAAGGCTCATATTCCGAACCGGACGGAATTGTGTTTGGATCACACTTTTTTTTGATATGAGCATCGTGAATTTTCTCGATAAATTCAGGACCGATACATCTCTCAAAAATATGATTTTTCCACTGACTTCCGTGGAGATTATTAGAAATAACAGGCGAATTATATTTGTCGACTATAACATCAAAGAAGGTGCTTCCACCATTGTCAAAAGTCGATTCGGAAGCTGTGCAAAGAGCGTAAACATTGAATCTGTCGGCATAACTGCGATACGGTTCATATTTCATAGCGTCCTGCCAAAGTCGTTTGACATCATTGATGAATTTGCCCTGCTGACTTTTTGTGTATCCCTCGCCGCAAACGACAACAACCATATTTTCCGTGTCGCTGCGTGTTTTTTGGATGGTATAAACAGGGATGGTAGGATTAGAATATTTTCCGTCATTTGAATACCACGGGCCGAGGGTGAGCTGAATGCTTTGCTCGGTGCTGACATTCCAATCGGGATTTGCGTCCTCGGCAGGTTCCGAAATTGTATAATCATCCTCTTGCTTATTTGGAGCAGAGCCGATATAAGGACTGCTTTGTGAGCCGCTGCCGGAAGTTGTAACAAAATATTCGGAATCGAGATAAAATGCAGGTCTTACGCCCAAATCGGAATACCACGGAGCATAACGACCGACCTGACCCGATGAACTGATATAACGCATATCGTGATTGCAATCGGTAACAGGAGTGCGAAGCCAATAAGGCCAAGCCATACCGTCATTATTATACGCAACATAATAACCTTTGAGATTTTTCCACACGGCATTAGCCTGCTTTACATCAAGAAGAAAAACCTTTTCGGTTGTAGTTTCAAAATATGAACTGTCGTAGTTTGCCACCGCTTCCGAAATATCGGTGTAGTATAACAAATCCGAATTTGCGTCTCCATCAACTATGCCCTTGTTGTATTCGGGATGAGAAACAAGAGAACGCTGGGTAACGGTTTTCATTGCCGCAATTTCAGATTTTGAAAAAGCGTTGAGAAAACCCGCTTTTTCGTTGTACGCTCCCACACCGCTTACATATCCGTCTTTCGGAGGGTTGCCGCAAAGCCAATCGACTTTGCCTTCAGCTGCGGTCGAATTTAACCAAGAACGCATATTGCTGTCTTTCCAATAGTTAGAACCGTAATCATCACGCTTATAGCTTCTGCTGTGTGATTTTGAATTGCTGTTGTCATTTGTTTTGGCATCATATGCAAGGGTGTCAACAATTTTGTCTGCAAGCATAAGCGGTCCGTTATTGTCAATGCTTACACATCGCCAAAGAATTGAGGCATTGTTATACGCGCCCATTTTAACATAGTCGCCAACTTTAATATCGGGCTTTGATGCCGCCTGAATGGTCATCGGCAAAACGGAAATTGCCATGCACAATGCCAAGAATATTGCGGTTATTTTTTTCGTCATTAAGGAACCTCCTTTATAAGCTATATATTTGCTTTTATTATATTGTAAGGTGTTATATGCGTCAATGAAAATCCACCTTATTCCGTGAAACTTACCATAGTGTTACATCCCTTTTTTTCAGCAATAATACCTGCTGGAAACTGATTTTCGCAATACATTTTATTTCACCCACTAGGTTAAACAAAATTTTGTTTTTTTACTGTATCATCATGCATTATCCTGTATAATGA
>NZ_JACRSX010000032.1 GCF_014384985.1 Jutongia huaianensis | reverse complement strand
GAAAATATACAGGTGGTTATCACGCTGGAAGCTTTTTTGAATGCATGGGATTATCAGTGATAGTATATGAAACATATGTGATTTTTTTTTATCCACTAATAATTAATTTAAACTATTTAAAGCACTTTTTGCTAGGGGTATCTTTGGTAGTCGTTCTTATTTTAGGAACCGTAAATCATCCTAATATGCAATTAGATGAAATAGAGCTTTCATTATGTAAGAAAGCTGCAAGGAAAATGGCTGTTGTTGAAGTAATAGTCATTATAATATCTTGTTTTTTAGGGGTAGATAGTAGTTGTATTTCGTTTATGAACTTTGGTTTTTGCTTATGTGCAATAATGTTATTGATTGCAAAAATTATTAGACAGGAGGTGATAATGTGAAAATTCAGATTGAGAAACAGGTTCTTGGAGTATTAAAAATGATTGCGAGCAAAAATATTAATCATGAGAAAAATGATCCACCATATTGTCCGGTGATTTTTCATCAGCCTAAGAGACCTAAAAAAGAGAAAATGTAATGGCAAAAATAGAAGTGTATAATACAATATGTTATTTTTTTGTTGAATTTGTAATTACGAATGGAGGTCAATTATGAGGAAAAGTAAAATTTTTAAATTTATTGCATTGATGCTGCTTTGTAGTATGTTTATTGGAAACAAAGTGAATGCAGCTGGTTATAAGGAGTTTTCGCATATATTTAACTATGCACCAGGAGCTCCTTCTAGTACCAATCATATAAGTCAAACGGTTGAAGTTAGGGGAAACGCAAATGCTAATGCGTTTGCAAAATGCACGTCATATAGTTACAGCGGAAATAAACCGGTATTAACGGTGACATCAGTTTCAAGTAACTATCCAACAAATTCTACAGCATTTACAGGAAGTACATCTAGCGGTCAGAAGATGAAGTATACAGTGGCAATTCCACCTACTAATAAAACAGTAACATTTAGGGGACATGTTTCTAATTACACATCATTTTCTATTGCAGCTGAAGTGAAAGGATAACAAAAGAATGAAAATGTTTAACAGAAAAATAGGTATATATTGTACACTTCTTTTTTGTATATTTATGATGACAAGTTGTGAAAATGCACCGAAACGTGAGCAGAAAAATAATTCGAAACAGGAAATGAAAGCTTCTTCAAAACAATATGTTTCGATAGAAGAAGCAAAAAAACAGATTCATGCATTGGAAGGAAAAAGTGTAGATGGAGTACATTTACCGGAGCACATATTGATGCCAAATATTCATAAGATATTTGAAGTAAAGCTTACTCCATGGTATCCAAAACAAAAGAATGATTTGAAAATGGCTATAAAAAATATGTGGAATGACTACAGAAAAATAGATTGGACGTCAATAAAAAAAATAACTTTTTCAAATAAAAAAGATAATACATATTATGGGGAACAAAAACAGGATAAGAAAACAAGTTTACTATATTCTTATGATTCGGATGGTTTTTTTAGTGGAGATTCATTAAATGATACGGAGCAGACTGGAAAATCCTGTGTGAAAGAAATTAATTTTGAATGGGGGGATACTGCATCAAAGAAAGATGTGTATCAGTTGGAAGACGGGAAAATGCCAATATCAAAGGCGGTCACTTATGTAGAGGATTTATTTAATAAAAATGTATCTAAGTTAGAAAAAAGTAAATTTGAATATAAAGTTCAACATTTATATGTAATGAAAAATACTAAAACAGGATGTTATGATTACAATATGGTAATAGGAAGAGTATATAAAGACATATTCATTGATACCAGCTCCGATTTTTGTATTTCGCAAGGTAAAAGCTACAATAAAGTACATTGTGGAATCCATATGATTGCTGTTATGCGGCATAAGTATTCATTAGATTATGTAAGTAGCTGCAAGGAGCTTTTTGATATCGAGACAGAGACAGAAAAAGAAAATATCATATCACCTATTTGGGCTTTGCAATTAATAAATAAGAAAATTGCTCATATAGACGGTCTTAGTTTTAATGACTGTGGTCTGGTTTATTTGTTAGTACAAGATAATAAGTTGGAAAAGGATAATGAACAGGATGTCTATCAACAAGTAAATGAGACAACATATTTACGTCCTGTATGGTTATTTATGTCAAATGGCAGTGGTGCAGTATTTGATACTATGACAAAAGATAATCATGGAGTTAGTGTTATAGTTGATGCTGTAGATGGGACTCTGTATTATTATGAGAGTACAGGTACGTATTAGTTGTTCAAATTAAAGCAGTAAGGGAGCAGACTATGATAAAATTAGAACTTAAAAAAAACATTATAAATGTTTATTTAGTTATTTCTATTCTCCTTTTGTATTTTACTTTTTTATTTGGTGATAGTGGTCATGTTCTTTTGGATGACACATCTACGACAATTATTGGTGCAGTATGGAATAAATTTCATAATAATTGGAAGATGTGCAGTGATTCCTCTTTTTTGGTCAGAATGAACGCCATGTGGAGTGATAATACTTATCTGCCTATATTGATGCCGGTAATATGTGGCCTGCCAGGGGCGATGATTTATCTGGAAGAAATAAGAACAGGAAATAAACGGTTAATTCTTTGTCGTTGTTCTTTAAAAAATTACTATATATCTAAAATATTATCCAATATTGTTAGTTCTATTGTAATATCTTGCGTGTCAATATTCCTATATTATGTTACATTGATTATATTTTATGATAATGTTCCGATTTCAGATGATTCTTTTCAGATCATTTATTTTGTTTTTTCTGGAAATATGATACAAAACAGTAAGGATATTTCGTTGTTTTGTATTGTTTGTAAGCTGATTAAAGGTATTGTATATTTTTGTTTTTATTCAGTAATGTGTGGTTCTTTTTGCTATTTCATGGCTGTTTGTTGTAAAGATAAATATACTGCTTTCGGGGGAAGCATTTTTCTCTGTTATGTGCAAAGCAGAGTGGTTGAAGAATTATTTAGAAAATATGTTACAGATGGTGCAACAATTGCAGGTACGGCAGCAGACATACTAAATCCTATTTTTCTTCATTTTGCCGGGAATAGTGGGTTTTATCAAAACAGAGAGATATGGGCAGTATTATTGGCATTTTTATTTTGTATATTCAATTTTGGGGGAGGAATTTTTTTATCACAAAAACAATTGGATATAAGTGAGGGATAAAAGTAGTTAGTCATTTGAGGAGGGATATTTTGAAAAAAATAATTCTTATACTTCGTGCTGGACTGCAGGAAACATTTACGGATAAAAAAATCATTGTTTTGTTGTTGATTATTGGTTTTATTATTGATAATGGAGTACGTCAGATGGTAAATCATGCATTACAGGTGGGCCAGCCGTTAGGCGTTTTTGAAGGTTTTATAATGTGTGTAAATCATTGGTATTATTTAGTCGCTTTTTTGATTGGATTTATTTTTATATTGGCAGGTGTTCCGAGGATAAATAGTGAACAAATTTTATTGATATATAGAACAGGAAAAAGAAACTGGCTTTTTGGTGAAATTATGCAAATTTCTGTATGTGCTGTCATATATATATTTCTTTTGCTTGTTTGTAGTATTTTTTGTTGTTCTAAATACTCCTATATTGGCAATATTTGGAGTAATTTTACAGTATTTTATAAAACAGATTACGAAATGCTGTTATCTGATAATAATCGGTTTGTAGACCAACAGGTGTTTAAATATTATTCGCCATATCAATCTTTGGCACATGGTATAATGCTACTGGTGTTGTGTTTGACACTCATGGGAACGATCATTCTTTTTTTTTCAATTCTAAATAAAAAATTGATTGGAATAATTTTAAACATATTATTGATTTTATTTGTGCTCATTTTTAATGAGTATCATATGGGAGTGATGTGGATTTCTCCTTTTTGCCATGCCGTACTTGCATTACATAATAAATATGTATATAAACAGTTTTCTGTTCCTCTATTATTTTCTTATCTATATTTGGTTGCAGCTGAGGGGATACTTATATTTTTATCGCTCAAACAACTCAAGAATAAAATGTTTTATTAGGAGGGAGCATAATATGGTAATAGAAATAAAAAATGTTTCACTAAAAATTAAAGAAAATAGAATTTTGGAAAATGTCAGTTTGCAGTGTGAGAAAGGAGAAATTAGTGGTATCATAGGGCGGAATGGAAGTGGAAAAACAATGCTTATGAAATGCATATGTGGGTTTGTACATCCTACACATGGAGAAATACAGGTGCATGGAAAAAGGATTGGAAAAGATGTTGATTTTATACCTGACGCAGGTATAATTATTGAAACACCTAGCTTTATTCCATATTATTCGGGAATAAAGAATCTAGCTTTGTTAGCATCCATTCAGAACAAGATAAAAAAATCTGAAATTGAAGATGCAATGGAAAGGGTTGGACTTGATCCTAATATGAAGAAAAATGTCAAAAAATATTCTTTGGGCATGAGGCAGCGTCTGGCATTGGCACAGGCCATAATGGAAAATCCTAAGATACTGATTCTTGATGAACCATTTAATGGTTTGGACAAGGAAGGTGTTTTAGATATGCGAAAATATTTATTGAAATTAAAGAAGGAAGGAAAAACGATTTTATTATCATCACATTTATCAGAAGATATTGAAATCTTATGTGATAAAGTATATGAAATGGAACATGGTAAATTGGATGCTTTATAAATGATAAAAAATATCACGTAATAGAAAAAGTCCTGTAAAAGAAGGATACATTTGGCCTCCTCAAGCTTATGGGTGGAAGATCTGTATTTGTTTGTGCCAGATTTACCCACTTGCAAATGGTACAAAAAAAGTGTATTATAAAACATGGGTTAGATACAACTAACAAGATGATGCTTGAAGAGGAAATACAGGATGCCTATTATCGCTCGCAAAATAAGGAAGCGACAAGAGAAAAGCTGAATACATTGATGCTGATCAAAAAGGTAATAACACTTATTGCATTCATGTTTCTGTTTGCAAGGATGCTTCATATCGCCGGAGCAAAGACTTTTGTGCAGGGAGTTCTTTTAGCATATGGTTATGCACTTGCACTTTTTGCATGGGATACTTTTTTTCTGGACTGGGTATTATTTGCAAATATTAAAAAGATTCGGCTTCCGGGGACGGAACATATGGATAAAGAATATCATCAGAAATGGTTTCATGTAAAAGGATGTATTCCGATGATCCCGGTTTTTGCCGTTATTGGTGCGTTGAGTTCCCTACTGGTGCTTTGGATCTGGTAAATACAAAGCTGGTTTGAGGCAGAAGTTGTGGCATTTGATCAATACATAGTAATGTATCAGATTTTGAAACTGGTTGTTTTTAAAGAGGAGAGAAAAAGCATGACGAATGAAGAATACAAGAAATTGTCGGTGAAAGAATTTACACAAGTTGCGGAAAGATATGAGAGTGATCACGCCGGCATATATGAAATGTGCAAGAAGGATTATCCGGAGATTTTGGAAGAATTGGAAAAGGAGAGTTTCTCTGATCTACTGGATGCCGGATGCGGTCCGGCTCCGATGATTTCCCTATTGGCAGAAAAATATCCGGATCGACATTATACCGGACTTGATCTGACACCGGCAATGATCGAGCAGGCGAAGGCGAAACATATTGCAAATGCTGAGTTTGTTGTAGGGGATTGTGAGAATTTTCCTTTTGAGGAAAACTCGTTTGATGCAATCATCTGCTCGAACAGTTTCCATCATTATCCGGATCCACAGGGGTTTTTCGACAGTGTCAAGCGATGCCTGCGGCCGGGAGGAAGATTGATTCTACGAGATGTGACGAGTGAGAATAAGCTTTTGGTTTGGCTGATGGATCATATTGAACTTCCGCTTGCAAATTTGTGCGGACACGGTGATGTCAGGACTACAACAAAAGAAACGGTTACGGAGTGCTGCAGGAAAGCAGGATTAAACGTAGAAAAAATTGAGATCCGCAAGGGAATGCGGATGCATTGTGTTGTAAGAAAGTCATGAGAAAAGACGATGGAAATTAAATTAAACAGATTCGGTATATGACAACCGATGCAAAATCATTTCACAGGAAAACCATAAATAAAGTGAAGATAAATGGACAGGAAAGTTACTTTTCTTGTCCTTTGTTTCTGTAAAATGTTTCATGATGAGAAAATTGATGATGAGGCATGGGAAAGAAATCTGCAAAACGGTAAGGATATAAATGGAAAGAGGCTGGGATGAAAGTTTGGCATATGTAATCGTTGTATTATTCAATTCTATTGATGAAGTATGGACATACGGGATTCCATTGATCATCTCCGTTATCATTTATCTTAATAAAAGATTGATGTATTGTGCGAATGGTTTAGTCATAATAGCTAATATTGTATGATTAATAAGAGATTTTGACAGTAGTAATTCGGAATTATTAACAAGCAGGATCTTGGCAATCCTTGTAATCATTCTTGTAGCGATCATATCCATAAATATAGCAAATATACTGATTAAATATTTTGCAGAGAATATCAAGGGCATTGTATAACCGGAGGATGAATCCGGAATGCAGTGCCTTTTATTATGGCATAGGAAAATGCTCGTAACGTAGAGTGGAGCTAAGTGCAAAACGCTGGATTTGCAATATGTAAAATAAATACTTGGCATTCTCAAAAGTGAGAATATAATTAAAATAGAGAATAAAAGGAGAAGAAACTTAATGAAGACAGAAATTGCGGAAGTTTTTATGAATCCTGTTCGTCAGAGAATTATTCAATATTTATTGGTTCATAAAAAAGGAACCGTAAAGGAAATAAAAAAAGAATTGCCGGATGTTCCAAGTGCCAGCTTATATCGTCACATAAAAATATTGAATGATAGTGCATTTATCATTGTTGTTGAGGAAAATAGAATTCGTGGAACGGTGGAAAATGTTTATTCGTTGAATAGAGAGGCATTAGAAGTCGATGATGAGAATGGTACTGTTGTTCAGATGTCGCTGCTAAGTCTGTGTGCTGCATTTGCAAAATATTTTTCCAGTGGTCATGCAGATCCACGAAAGGATTTATTGATGCTGACCAGTTGTACACTGACATTGACAGATGAGGAATTTATAAAATTTCTGACAGAAATGAATGAAGTTGCAACAAAATATATGTCAAAACCAGTTACAAAAACAAGTGTATCAAGGCAGATTACATTAGTTTCATCACCTGTTGATTTATAGTAAAAAGGAGATTATATGGAATATTCTATAAAAAAACGGTGGATTTTCTGCCCTGCATGTGGTGGAAATACAAGGACGAAAGTACGGGAAGATACGGTGTTATATCATCAACCGCTATTTTGTCCGAAATGCAAGAGAGAGTATCTTGTAAATGTAAAACAATTTAAAATTCGGATCGTAAATGAGCCAGATGCTGAGACGCAGAGCTGATCCAAAAAGAAAAATGGGTTGGTTCTGCGTTTTGTTTATGATATCGGAAATTTGTAAAGCGTGATTTTCATTACTTGAGAAGGGAAAAGAAAGGAAAATCATGCAGATATTCTTTTGCTGCCGGAATGCTTTGTTACAGGGTATGATCTGCCCGTGTCATCTGAGAAAAAGGAAAAAGAGGTTGACGATGAGAAGGGAGAATAGGAAATTGATGAATTATTATGCATCTTGGTATCGGTTTTATGTATGTTAGTTATCTGTACATCGATAATGGAATCAAATTGCGGTAGAGTAACCCTGTAACTGTAGAAATCAAGAAAAGGAGGCTTGTTATGGTGGGGTGCTGGCACTTAAGAAATATCTGATTGTATGAAACGATATTAAGGAAGATGCTTAAGATCAAAGGGAAAAAGAAGCTGTCAATGAGGAGGGAGAAGCAGATGGAAAATAAATCAAAAAATCATAAAATACTACACAAGATTGCAAAAATAGGAAAAATACTTAGCAAGGTGGCTTTTGTATTTTCGATGATAGGTATTTGCGGATGCCTTGTGGGACTGTTAAGCAATCTATTTGGAAGTGGTAAGATTTTTAAAATCGGAGGTGTTACAATTTACGGTTTGCTGACAGATTTGGGTGCTTATAATGTGAAAAGTATCAGTACGGCTTTAGTGGCATGGCTGATTGTATGTATTGGCCAGGCCGTACTTGCAAAGTTCGCAGAACTTTATTTTGGCAATGCACTGATGGCAGGGACACCATTTACCAAGGCAGGAGCAAGAGAATTGAGAAGACTTGGAATTATGGAGATGGCTATCCCAACAGGAAGTGTGGTCTTAGCGGAAATCGTACAGGGGATCATGACGGGGTTTATGAATGGGACGGCAGATGGAGGGACAGACTTAAACTTTGATAATGAGGTCTCTATCATTGTGGGCGTTATGTTTATTGCCTGCTCATTTCTATGTGGTTATGGTGCTGAAGTGTTAGAGGGCAAGAATAAAGTACTGGAATAGTGTGGTGTTAGAATATAAATAGTACAAGTCAAAGTGAGAGCTTTTCATTCCGTCGATTAGTGATACAATAAAAGTATCGTACTGAAGGAGGAATTTATCATGGCAAAACATTTTGACAAAC
>NZ_JACRSX010000031.1 GCF_014384985.1 Jutongia huaianensis | reverse complement strand
TGTTTATAATTTTTTGAAAAATTGTAAGGTGTGGATAAGTGAAGAAATGAATATCCACATATCCCCAAGGGGGATTTTGAATTGAATTTCTGGTGGAATATCCGTAAAATATGAAAATTAGGGCTTGACTATTCCAAAATGACATAATATAATATGTGATACATGTGATTTTATGTAATACAGATCAAGGAGGTGTATTGTAATGAAGATGACATTCCAGCCTAAGAAGAAATCCAGAGCTAGAGTTCATGGTTTCAGAAAGAGAATGCGGACTGCAAACGGCAGAAAAGTTATTATGAGCAGAAGAGCAAAGGGAAGACATAAATTATCCGCATAGGTCGCAGTTATGTGACCTTTTCTTCTATTTATAAAGTGCTACTTTATAAGAGGGACATATCGTGTTTCAAAAAATTAGAAAGAATATTGAATTTTTGAATGTGTATCGCCATGGAAAGTCCTATGCCAATAAGTATTTGGTAATGTATGTTCTCAGTAATAAACTCGATGAGAACAGATTTGGAATCACAGTTAGTAAAAAAGTTGGAAATAGTGTGGTAAGGCATAGGATAACCAGGCTGATCAGAGAATGTATCAGATTACAGGAAAGTAATATTTTGACAGAATATGATATCGTTATTGTAGCTAGGAAGGCTGCGAAGGATAAAAAATATCAGGATATAGAGAGTGCCTTCTTAAATTTGTGTAAAAGGCAGAATATTTTAAAGAGATAACAATAATGAAACGTGGTTTGATTTTTATTATACATTTATATCAGAAATTTATCTCTCCTCTGAAGGGAAGACCAACTTGCATTTATACGCCTACTTGTTCACAGTATGCGGTAGAAGCTTTAGAAAAGTATGGTTTTTTCAAGGGGAGTTTTTTAGCTGTAAAACGAATTTTACGATGCCATCCCTTTGCAAAAGGTGGTTATGATCCTGTACCATAGTGATTAGAGTAATTTTTAGTGTATGTGACTTTGAATAACTTGCCCGGGAGGACTGAATAATGATGAGTGTTTTTTTGACAACTTACCAGGGAGCGATTTTAGGACCAATTGCACGTTTGCTTGGTTATATATTACAGGGATTATATTCCGTATTGTCTGTAGTAGGTATTGAGAATACCGGTATCTGCATGATCTTGTTTACATTTATTGTAAATGCGCTTATGATCCCAATGCAGATTAAGCAGCAGAAATTTGCAAAGATGTCATCGGTAATGAATCCGGAATTGATGGCAATTCAGGCAAAATACAAAAATAAAAAGGATCAGGAATCACAGCAGAAAATGTCTCTTGAGACACAGGCTGTTTATCAGAAATATGGAGTAAGTCCGGTGAGTGGATGTCTTCCAATGTTGATCACTCTTCCTATTTTATTTGCATTGTATCGTGTTATTTACAATATTCCGGCATATGTGCCACAGGTTTATGATATTTATGATGGACTTGCAAAAGTACTTCAGGAGGCTGGAGTTACTGTAAGCCAGCTTGCAGACAAAAGCTATATATCAAATCCTACTTATGTAGTAACACAGGCAGTAAAGGCAGCAAAATCAGATGCCGGTAATATTAATTATTATATTGATGTATTATCTCAGTTTAATTCCAGTGGATGGGATGTATTGATCAAAAATCATCCGGATCTGAGTGAGGTCATTACAAAAACGGCACATCAGGCGCGGAATATTAATTATTTCCTGGGCTTGAATATTGCAGATACACCTAAAATTAAGTCGGTTAGTGTAATTATTCCGATTCTTTCTATCGTGACACAGTATATCAGCACAAAGCTGAGTATGGCAGGAACACAGCAGCAGACTGCAAATTCAGACAATCCAATGGGACAGTCAATGCAGACAATGAATACGGTAATGCCATTCATGACAGGTTTTATGTGTCTGATGTTTCCGATTGGTGTAGGTATTTACTGGATTGCCGGTAATGTGTTCCGTATTTTCCAGCAGTTGTGTATTAATCTGTATTTTAGTAAAATAAATATGGATGATTTGATCAAAGAAAATGTAGATAAGGCCAAAAAGAAATACGAAAAAATGGGCATGGATCCGTCTGTTTTGGACAAGGCTGCAAAGACCAGAACAAGCAATATCAATACAAATGTGGCACAGAAACAGAAGCAGACAAGTACGGCTGGTAATGCAGCAAAGAAAAACAGCAGCATTAGTGATAAAGCTAGAAAGAGTAGTACAAAGGACATTAAGAAGTCCAAAAACTCAAATTATAAAGAAGGAAGTATTGCAGCATATGCCAATATGCTGAATCGTGATGATAAATAAAAATAAGGAGGAATTGGTCATGTCAGAGTGGAAAGAGTTTTCTGCAAAAACAGTAGAAGAAGCATTAAATATTGCTTTGGTTGAGTTGGAAACAACAAGAGAAAATGTAGAATATGAAGTTATTGAAAAAGAAAGTTCAGGAATTCTTGGCTTATTTAGCAAGCCGGCAATTATCCGTGTATGTAAGAAGCTTACATTAGAAGATATTGCAATCGGATTTTTAAGCAAGATTTTTAAGGCAATGAATATTGAAGCTTCGATTGAAGTGACCATTAATGCAGAAGAAAATGTGATGAATATTGAATTTACAGGAGAAGATATGGGACCTCTGATCGGTAAGAGAGGTGCTACTCTTGATTCGTTGCAGTATCTCACAAGTCTCGTAGTAAACAAGGAGACAGATGGTTATATGAAGGTGAAGCTGGACACAGAAAATTATCGTGCCCGCAGAAAAGAAACATTGGAAAACCTCGCAAAGAATATTGCACATAAGGTAAAGAGAATTCATCGTCCTGTATTTTTGGAGCCAATGAATCCATATGAGAGAAGAATTATTCATTCTGCTTTACAGAATGATAAATATGTAGAGACTCATAGCGAGGGGGAGGAGCCTTATCGTAAGGTAGTCATTACATTGAAGCCGGGAGTAGATACCGGATATGAGAGAAGAGGTAAATATTCCTATGGTGGAGGACGTTCTTATAATAGAAACGGTGGTGGATATCGTAAGAAGAGATATAATGATTCTTATAAGAAGAGAGAATACAATATAAATTCCAATGAAGATGATTCAGGTGTTGAGGAAAGTACAACAGAGGAATAATAAATTGTTTTGGAAAGGGGCTGGATATCAGTCCCTTTTTGTTTTATCATAAAATAGAAAAATAATTATGTGTGATGAAGCTTTGTATCAGTGAGATTATTGATAGATTTCATAGAAGGAGAGAGGGTTCCATGCAAGAAGAGACGATTGCCGGAATTGCCAGTGGCATGGGAGGCGGAATTAGTATTATAAGAATTAGCGGAGAGAATGCTCTTCAGGTTGTAGGAAGCATTTTTCGTACCAAAAAATATCTTTCGAATCTGCAAAAGGAAGAGAAAAAAAATATAATCTGGAAAAGTGATTATTTCGAAAAAAAGGAAACACATACGGTACATTATGGATTTATAGTAAATGATCAGGAAGAAATTTTGGATGAAGTGATCGTTGTGTTAATGAAAGAACCAAATAGTTACACCAAAGAGGATGTTGTAGAAATTGATACTCATGGTGGAAATTATGTGGTGAAAAAAATATTGAATGAGCTGCTTCATCATGGAGCAAGACTGGCAGAACCGGGAGAATTTACAAAAAGAGCGTTTCTGAATGGAAGGATTGATCTGTCGCAGGCAGAGGCTGTGATGAAATTGATTTCATCACAAAATGATTTTTCATATCAGAGTGCATTGAACCAGTTAGAAGGAGAAGTGTCTCAATATATTGAAAAAATTCGCCAGGATATATTACATCAGTTGGGATATATTGAGGCGGCGCTGGATGATCCGGAGCACATCTCTTTGGATGGTTTTGCAGAACAGCTTCGGGAGATTATGATTGGTCATATACAAAAGTTAAATAAGCTGTTGTTAAATTTTGATGATGGAAGAATGAAATCGGAAGGAATCAATACAGTTATTGTTGGTAAACCAAACGCAGGAAAATCATCTTTGATGAATCTGATGCTGCAGCAGGAGAGAGCAATTGTAACAAATATTGCGGGAACAACCAGAGATGTTCTGGAGGAAAAAGTGGTTCTTGGTAATATTATATTAAATCTTATTGATACAGCAGGAATCCATGAGACAGAAGACATTGTAGAAAACATGGGTGTGGATAAGGCAGTGGATTATATTGAAAAGGCTGATTTTATTATTTATGTTATGGATGCCAGTGATAAATTAAATGAGGCGGATGAACAGATTATTCAATTACTTCAGGATAAAAAGGGAATAATTCTTTTTAATAAATCGGATCTGAATCTGGTATTGAATGAGAAAGAGATTAATTCAAGATTAAATTGGACGATTATTCCATTTTCTAATGAGACAAAGCAGGGACTGGAGCAGTTAAAAGAATATATTACAAATTCCTTTTTAAAAGGAGATATCCAATATAATGATCAGGTTTATATTACAAGTGTCCGTCATAAAAATGCGGTGGAGTCTGCAGTGCAAAGTCTGGAACAGGTAGTACAGACGATTGATGATGGGATGCCGGAAGATTTTTATACGATTGATATGATGGAAGCATATCAAAGTCTTGGCCTGATTAATGGTGAAACAGCTTCGGAAGATTTAGTAAATAAAATATTTTCTGATTTTTGTATGGGTAAGTAAAGCAGTGATATAGAAATGGAGTAAATTATGGACTATATATATAATAAATATGACGTGGTTGTAATTGGTGCCGGTCATGCCGGATGCGAGGCAGCATTAGCGGCTGCAAGACTTGGAATGCATACACTTGTATTTACAGTAAGTGTAGATAGTATTGCAATGATGCCATGTAATCCAAATATTGGAGGAACTTCGAAGGGGCATTTGGTTCGTGAAATTGATGCCCTTGGTGGTGAAATGGGGAAAAATATTGACAAAACATTTATTCAATCAAAAATGCTTAATACATCAAAAGGACCGGCAGTACATTCTCTCCGGGCACAGGCAGATAAAAAAGATTATAGCAGATCTATGCGTCGTGTATTGGAAAATACGGATAATCTGGTAATCAAGCAGGGAGAAGTAGCAGAGGTTTTAGTGGAAAATAATAAGGTGACAGGTGTAAGAACAACATCCAATGCAGTCTATCCATGCGATGCAGTGATCATGTGTACCGGAACATATCTTCAGGCGAGATGTATTTATGGTGATGTAAGCCAGTATACAGGACCAAATGGTTTGGCTGCTGCTAACGAATTGACGAAGCATTTGATGGAGCTTGGAATTGAGGTGCGTCGTTTCAAAACGGGAACCCCGGCTCGCGTAGATAAAAGAACGATTGATTTTTCAAAGATGGCAGAACAGACAGGGGATGAGAAAATTGTTCCATTCTCTTTTACAAATACACCGGAGGATTTAGAGAGAGAACAGGTTTCGTGCTGGTTGACATATACCAACAAAGAAACACACAAAATTATTATGGATAATATTGATCGGTCTCCATTATATTCCGGAAACATCAAGGGAACCGGTCCGAGATATTGTCCATCAATTGAGGATAAAGTGGTTCGGTTTGCAGATAAGGAAAGACATCAGGTATTTTTAGAGCCGGAAGGTAATTATACAAATGAAATGTACATTGGTGGTATGTCCAGTTCCTTGCCGGAGGATGTTCAGATTCGAATGTATCATACTGTGCCGGGATTAGAGCATGCTGAAATTGTCCGAAATGCTTATGCAATTGAGTATGATTGTATTAATCCATTACAGTTAAAGGCTTCATTAGAATTTAAAAAAATCTCCGGATTTTTCAGCGCAGGACAGGCAAATGGAAGTTCAGGATATGAGGAAGCTGCAGCACAGGGAATTATTGCAGGAATTAATGCTGCCAGAAAGGTTAAAGGATTGGAACCTTTGATTTTAAATCGTTCCCAGGCATATATTGGTGTTTTGATTGATGATCTGATTACAAAAGGAACAAATGAGCCATATCGTATGATGACATCAAGAGCAGAATATCGACTACTCCTTAGGCAGGATAACGCGGATCTACGTCTGACAGAAATTGGTCATAAGATAGGTTTGATTTCGGAAGAAAGATATGAGCACCTGATAGAAAAAAGAAAAATGATTCAGAAAGAAACAGATCGTCTTATGAATACGACAGTGGGAGCATCTGAAAAAGTACAGTCATTTTTGAAGAAGAATGATAGTACACCGTTACAGTCCGGATCTACTTTGGCTGAATTATTAAAACGACCGGAACTATCATATGATAAATTAGATGATATTGATGATGATCGACCTGATCTGCCGGCAGATGTTATGGAACAGGTAAATATCGAATTAAAATATGATGGATATATTAAAAGACAAATGCGTCAGGTAGAGCAGTTTAATAAATTGGAAAATAAAAAAATACCGGAAGATATTGATTATCACAAGGTATATAGCCTTCGTAAAGAAGCGGAACAAAAACTAAGTGAAATTCGTCCGGCGTCTGTTGGACAGGCATCAAGAATATCGGGAGTTTCACCCGCAGATATATCTGTACTTTTGGTTTATCTGGAAAGTGGACGAAAGTAAAAAATATGAAATTGGTATATTGATTAGTATACTTAACTTTTAAAAATGAATGGAGACTCTATATGAATGAAAAACTATACGAGCTTTGTAAAAATAATGAGATTGATTTATCTGAAAAACAGTTAGAACAATTTCAAATCTTTTATGATTATATGATTGAGATGAATCAGGTGATGAATCTGACATCAATTACAGAAGAAGATGAGGTGATATTAAAACATTTTTATGATAGCATGTCTATTGTAAAATATTTTGATTTTAAACCCGGCGAATATGTTATTGACGTTGGAACAGGAGCTGGATTTCCTGGAATTCCCCTAGCAATATTACTTCCAAAGGTACAGTTTACATTGATGGATTCTTTGAATAAAAGAATTGTATTTTTGCAAGATGTTGTGAAAAAGTGTGGTTTGAAGAATGTAGAATGTATTCACAGCAGAGCCGAAGAATTGGCTAAGAATGAAAAATATCGTGAAAAATACGATGTTTGCGTTTCAAGGGCTGTTGCAAATCTTTCTGTATTGTTGGAATATTGTATTCCATTTATAAAGAAAGGTGGAATGTTTATTTCTTATAAGTCTATTTCATCAGAAGAAGAGTTAAGTGATTCAAAAAATGCACAAAATAAATTGTGTTGTAAGTTGAAAAAAAATATTTCATTTGAATTACCGGATACAGATATTAGACGTAATTTTCTATTATTTGAAAAGTTTGATAATACGTCAAGCAAATATCCGAGAAATAATGGAATACCAAGAAAAAAACCTCTATAAAATAATTGTAAAAATCTTAAAATTCTAATTCCACTATGGAATGATGTGATAATCCGTGGTATAATAAATATTGTGATTAAAACAGAAATGTTTCACGTGAAACATTTCTGTTTTAGATATTGAAATAATATGAAAATGTTAATAATATGGTGAAGAACAATGAGAATTGCATTGCAATTCTTGGAGGGCAAAACGCTGGTTTGCCCTTTTTATCTTAGATATGTTTTATTGATGTTTCACGTGAAACATTCAACAAACAGAAAGGATAAGGATGAGAATTAATGGGTAGAGTAATAGCAATATCAAATCAGAAAGGTGGAGTAGGTAAAACAACTACTTCAATTAATCTTTCAGCCTGTCTCGCTGAAAAAGAAAAAAAGGTTTTAGTGATTGATATTGATCCACAGGGAAATACAACCAGTGGATTGGGATTAAATAAAGATGAATTGGATGCGACAGTCTATGATCTAATGATTAATTATACAGAAATATGGGATTGCATTAGTCCTTCTGTGGTAGAAGGGGTATCCGTTATTCCTTCAGATCGAGATTTGGCGGGAGCTGAGATTGAATTAGTCGGAATTAAAGAGAGAGAATATATTTTAAAGAAGGAAGTCGATAAAGTTAAAGATAAATACGATTTTGTTATTATTGATTGCCCACCTTCTCTTAGTATGTTGACAATTAATGCAATGACCACAGCAGATACCGTTCTTGTACCGATACAGTGTGAATATTATGCACTTGAAGGATTAAGTGAGTTGATACATACAATTAATCTGGTAAAAGACAGATTAAATGAAAATCTGGAGATAGAGGGTGTTGTTTTTACAATGTATGATGGAAGAACTTGTTTATCTATGGAAGTGGTGGAAAATGTAAAAGAAAATCTACACCAAAACGTATATAAAACGATTATTCCTAGAAATGTCAGATTGGCAGAGGCACCAAGCCATGGTTTGCCGATTAATATGTATGAGCCAAAATCTGCGGGGGCAGTAAGTTATCGAAATCTGGCAAAGGAAGTTATTGACCGATATAAAAAGAAATAGATTGATATAAAAAGTAATAAGGTAAAAGAAAGGAAAAAACATGGCAGCAAAAAGAGGATTAGGAAAAGGTATTGACGCGATGATATCGGGGGACGATACCAAAGCGAAGAAAGTAGTGAAAGAAATAATAAAAGAGGTAGATACGATAGATATTAATAAAATTGAGCCAAATAGTAATCAGCCTAGAAAAAATTTTAATGAAGATAAGATACATGAACTGGCAGAATCTATTAAACAGCATGGGCTGATCGAACCTTTAATTGTACAAAAAGGAAAAAAGGGTTTCTATACAATTATTGCCGGTGAAAGAAGATGGCGTGCTGCAAGAGAAGCAGGAGTAAAAGAGATTCCTGTTGTGGTAAAAGAATATAGTGATCAACAGGTTATGGAAATTGCATTGATTGAAAATATTCAGAGAGAAAATTTGAACGCTATTGAGGAAGCAGAAGCATACGAACGTCTGATAAAAGATTTTAATTTGAAACAGGACGAAGTAGCAGAGCGGGTATCAAAAAGTCGTGTGGCAATTACAAATTCTTTGCGTTTATTAAAGCTTGATCCAAGAGTTCGTGAAATGATTATTGAAGACAAAATTAAAAGTGGACATGCCAGAGCACTTCTTAGTGTAACTGATCAGGAAGAACAGTATCGGCTGGCTGTTATGATATTTGATAATTCCATGAGTGTTCGTGAAACAGAAAAGATGGTAAAAAAATATCTTGCAGATAAAGATAAACCAACGAAAGAAGTAAAGAAAAAAGATACACAGACGGAATTGATTTATAAAGATTATGAGGAAAAATTAAAAACAGTTATTGGAACAAAAGTAAATATCAATAATAAAGGAAAGGGAAAAGGAAAAATCGAAATTGAGTATTTTTCTCCTGAGGACTTGGAGCGGAGTAGTGGTAGGATGATGTCAATGAGATAGTAATAGACATATTTGAC
>NZ_JACRSX010000030.1 GCF_014384985.1 Jutongia huaianensis | reverse complement strand
GTTTATTACTTTGTTCTTGTATTTTATCTTCATATGATATAAAATAGATAAGGATAGACAAGCAAATGCAATGATTCTACTCATAAGAGGCTGCTTGTCCATTTGTTTCTATATGAAACATTGCAAAATGACTTAATATATACTTTAGAAATGGGGTACCTTGAAGTGGAAAACGAACTTTATGAAAAATGGGACGATATTCTTGAAAAGATGAAAGTGAACTTTGATATATCTGATCCCGCCTTCAATACTTTTATCAAGATTTTGAAAGTGCATTCCATTTCAGGAAAGAATCTCACGATCCTGATCGATGATGCAAAGATCGGCAGCAATAAAAGCTTTATTGAAAAGAGATATAGCGCATTTCTTCAGGTTACGATCGAGGAAATGACTAATATTAAGTATGATATTACTTATATTTCTAAAAACGAAATTAATACTACTCCTGTAGAGACATTTAAAAACACTTCTCTACCTAGTAAGGATCATCCTTTTATCAGTACTAAATACACATTTGACAATTTCGTGGTTGGTGACAATAACGATTATGCCCATGCTGCTTCCCTTAAGGTTGCAGAGGAACCGGGTGATATTTACAACCCTCTCTTTATTTACGGAGGAGCCGGTCTTGGGAAGACTCATCTGATGCATGCAATTGGCAATTATATTATTGACCGGGATAATACCCAGAGAGTCGTATACGTTACCAGTGAGTCCTTTGTCAATGAAATTGTCGAAGCAATCCGTGATAAAAAGGGAGACGGTTCCAACTCCATGCAGGAGTTTCGTAATAAATACCGTAACGTCGATGTCCTGCTCATTGATGATATTCAGTTCATCATTGGTAAGGAAACCATGCAGCAGGAATTCTTCCATACCTTTAATCACCTGTATGAATCTCAAAAGCAGATTGTCATATCTTCCGATAAGCACCCTGCTACAATGAAAACCTTAGAGGAACGTCTTCGTTCCCGTTTCGAAATGGGACTTACCGTAGATATCAAGCCGCCTACATACGAAACGCGTATGGCGATTCTACGCCGCAAGGTTCAGGAGGAGAACTTATCCATTGACGACAGTATCCTTGATTTCATTGCATCCAATGTTTCTTCTAATATTAGAGAGCTTCAGGGTGCTATCACAAAGGTGATTGCTTTTTCAAAATTGCGCCATAATGACATCACGATGGACCTCGCCAAACAGGCCCTTTCCGATATGATCGCACCGGATAAGAAAAAGGAGATTACGATAGACTACATTATTGAAACAGTAGCAGATCATTTCAATATCTCTACCAATGACCTGCTCTCCAGCAAGCGCAGCAGCAATATCTCACATCCAAGACAGATATGCATGTACCTTTGCTGTGAGCTTACGAATAATACATTAGACGTTATTAAAAAGCATCTTAATCGAAAAGACCACTCTACTATTATTCATGGCAGAGACAACATTAAGAAGCTTTTAGAAGATACCGATGCCAATTCCAAGGTAGCGAAGGACATTGACATTCTGATCAAAAAAATAAATCCACAATAAGAATTCCACATATCAACAATTTTTGTGAACTTCTGTCTTGTGGATTCATCACTTAAAATTTGGCTTGTTGATAAGTTTTGATAATTTCACAGCTAATCTTAGCTTGTCCATGAAGTTATCCCCGCCTCTCATCCCTTGATTTTTAAGGCCTGAAAGGGGTTATACACTTATCAACGCCCCCTAATACTACTACTACGATTAATAATTATATATTTATGCGGATTTTTTTTGGCTGTGCTTTGAAAGGAGTTATCAACATGAACATAATTTGTGACAAGTCAAAATTACTGGAAGGCATCAATATATCCTTAAAGGCTATTCCAGGTAAATCTACAATGGCTATACTAGAATGTATGGTCATCGAAGCAAAGGATGGAATGATCAAACTAATATCTAATGATCTTGAAATTGGTATCGAAACAATTATTGAAGGAGATATTAAAGAACCGGGTTCTGTTGCAGTAAACGCAAAGGTATTTTTCGAAATTATTCGTAAATTACCTTACAATGAAGTTTCCATTTCCGTAAATGAAAATCTCACAATGAATATTTCATGTGGCAAAGCAAAATTTAATATTCCGGTAAAGGATACAGAAGAATTTCCATATCTTCCAAAGATTGTAAAAGATAAAAGTGTACTTATCTCACAATTCACCCTAAAAGAAGTGATCAGACAAACTGTATTTTCTATATCAGATAATGAAAATACAAAGGTTATGACAGGTGAACTTTTTGAAATCAGGGGATCACAGCTTAAAGTTGTTTCTCTGGATGGTCATCGTATTTCTATTCGCAAGGTAGATTTGAAACAGAATTATGATGATGTTAGTGTTATTATTCCGGGTAAAACCTTAATTGAGATCAGCAAGATCTTAAATGGCGGCCTGGATGATGAAATCTGCATGTATTTCACAGACAAACATGTATTATTTGAATTTGACAATACGATCGTACTCTCACGTCTCATTGAGGGAGAATACTACAAAATTGACAAGATGTTATCCAGTGATTATGAAACTAAAATAACAGTCAACAAAAAAGATTTATTTGATTCTATTGACCGTACCACACTGATGATCCGTGAATCAGAAAAGAAACCGGTTATCATTGATGTAAAAGATACAAGCATGAGTCTTGCTATCAATTCCGGTATTGGATCTATGTCAGAGGATATTGATATTTCGAAAGAAGGAAAGGATATTCTCATAGGATTTAATCCTAAATTTTTGATGGATGCATTGAAGGTAATTGACGAGGAAGAAATCACAATGTACATGATCAATCCAAAAGCACCTTGTTTTATTCGCAATATGGAAGAAACATATGTATATTTGATTCTGCCTGTTAACTTTAATTAATTTGGAGGAAAGACAGATGGAAGCAATTCAGATTTCGGATGACTTTATCAAGCTTGGGCAGGCATTAAAGCTGGCAAATATGGTAAGCTCCGGTGTAGAGGCAAAAATTGTGATTCAAGAAGGCCTCGTAAAGGTAAATGGTGAAGTTGATACCAGAAGGGGAAGAAAGCTTTATCCTCAGGATGTATTTGAATTTGAGGGACAGGAAGTAACTGTCTTAGCAGAATAATTATGCTAATATTAAAAGTATAGTATAATTTTCAATAGATAGAAAGGATTTCAGATGAATGCGGATTGATCACGTTGAGGTTTGTAATTTTCGGAATTACGAGAAAGCAAAGCTGGACTTTCATGAGCATATTAACGTTTTGTATGGCGATAATGCCCAGGGCAAAACAAATATTTTGGAATCTCTTTTTGTAAGTGGTACGACCAAGTCTCATAAAGGCAGCAAGGATCGGGAGTTGATCCGGATTGGTGAAGATGAGGCACATATTCGTGTATTGCTTACCAAAAATGATATTTCTCATAAGATTGACATGCATTTGCGTAAAAGCAAGCCAAAGGGAATTGCAATTGACGGCATTCCTATCCGGCGTTCCAGTGAGCTTATGGGATTGATCAATATTATATTTTTTTCTCCGGAGGATTTAAAGATCATTAAAAATGGTCCATCCGAGAGAAGAAGATTTATCAATATGGAGCTTAGCCAGTTAGATCATGTTTATCTGCACGATCTTGGCGAGTACAATAAAATATTAAATCAACGCAATAAACTGCTGAAGCAGATTTATTATAATCCATCTCTTAAGGATACTTTAGAGATATGGGATGGACAGCTTTTGGATTACGGTAGTCGTTTGATCAGGCGGCGTAGAGAATTTGTGGAACAATTAAAAGAAATTGTTTATCATATCAATCAAAAGCTGACGGGTGGCATGGAACAACTCAATGTTCATTATGAGCCTGACGCCGGGGAAGATCAATTTGAAAAAAAATTAAAAGACAGCATGGAAAAGGATCTAAGATTCATGACTACGAACGTAGGACCTCACAGAGATGATCTGAGCTTCTTTAATGGAGATGTGGATCTGCGTAAATATGGATCTCAGGGTCAACAGAGGACCTGCGCTTTGTCCTTAAAGCTGGCAGAAATTGAGCTGGTAAGACAACTGATCCATGATCAGCCGGTGCTGCTTTTGGATGATGTATTGTCAGAATTGGATCGCAACCGGCAGAATTATCTGTTGGACAGTATTCAGGATACCCAGACGATCATTACGTGTACAGGTCTTGAAGAGTTTATTGATGGTAAACTGACTTTAGACAGAGTTTTTCGTGTTGTAAACGGTACTATAAGTATAGAAAGTCAAAAGTGAAGTTTTTATAGAAAAGAGGAAAATTATGGGAACAGAAGTAAATAACGAATATGGAGCAGATCAGATCCAGATTTTGGAGGGATTGGAAGCAGTTCGTAAAAGACCTGGTATGTATATAGGCAGTACATCGATCCGTGGTCTTCATCATTTGGTATATGAGATTGTGGATAACTCTGTCGATGAGGCTCTGGCAGGTTATTGCACAGAAATTAATGTGACAATTGAAAAAGATAATTCTATTACCGTAATTGATAATGGACGAGGTATTCCGGTCGGCATTAATCACAAGGCCAATAAACCTGCAGTAGAGGTGGTGTTTACTGTTCTTCACGCAGGCGGAAAGTTTGGTGGCGGCGGATATAAGGTATCCGGTGGTCTGCATGGTGTAGGTGCTTCTGTTGTAAATGCCCTATCTGAATGGCTGGAGGTAAAGATTCACAAGGATGGCAAGCTTTATCAGCAGCGTTATGAGAGAGGAAAAGTAATGTATCCTCTGAAAGAGATCGGTGTAACGGATCATAATGGTACTGAGGTGCGTTTCCTGCCGGATAAGGAGATTTTTGAGGAGACAGAGTTTGATTATAATACCCTGAGACAACGACTCAGAGAGATGGCATTTCTCACAAAGGGAATCAAGATCGTTCTCCGGGATAATCGTTTGGAGGAGCCTAAGATCCGTACCTTCCACTATGAGGGTGGTATTAAGGAATATGTAGAATACTTAAACAAAAGCAAAGAAAAACTCTATGATGATATTATATATTGTGAGGGACAGCGTGGAGATGTTTATGTAGAGGTTGCCCTGCAGCACAATGATTCTTATCAGGAATCAACGTATAGCTTTGTAAATAATATTACAACTCCGGAGGGAGGTACTCATCTGACCGGTTTCCGTAACGCTATTACAAAGACATTTAATGACTACGCTCGTAGTATGAAATTATTAAAAGACAGTGATCCGAATCTCAGCGGTGAGGATCTTAGAGAAGGTTTAACAGCTATTATCAGTATTAAGATTTCAGAGCCGCAGTTTGAAGGCCAGACAAAACAGAAGCTTGGTAACAGTGAAGCAAGAGGAGCTGTGGAATCTGTTGTTTCAGAGCAGCTGACATATTTTCTGGAGCAGAATCCGGCTGTTGCAAAGGTTATCTGTGATAAAGCAGTACTTGCCCAGAGAGCAAGGGATGCAGCGAGAAAAGCAAGAGATCTTACCAGAAGAAAAACAGCGTTGGACAGTACGGCACTTCCCGGCAAACTGGCTGACTGCAGTGATAAAGATCCGAAAAACTGTGAAATCTACATCGTAGAGGGAGATTCTGCCGGTGGAAGTGCCAAGACAGCCAGAAACCGTGCGACACAAGCAATTCTTCCGCTTCGTGGAAAAATTCTGAATGTGGAGAAGGCGCGTCTTGACCGAATTCTTGGAAACGCCGAGATTAAGGCAATGATCACAGCGTTTGGTACCGGTATTGATGAGGATTTCGATATCAGTAAGCTTCGTTACGACAAGATTGTTATTATGACCGATGCCGATGTGGATGGTGCTCATATTGCAACACTGATGCTGACGTTTTTATATCGTTTCATGCCGGAGTTGATCCGTCAGGGTCATGTATATCTTGCAAAGCCGCCACTTTATAAGATCGAGAAAAATAAGACAGTCCGCTATGCTTATGATGACAAGGAGCTGGATGAAATTCTTACAGAGATAGGCCGCGACGGCAATAATAAGATTCAGCGTTACAAAGGATTGGGTGAGATGGATGCAGAGCAGCTTTGGGATACCACAATGGATCCGGAAAAGCGTATTCTGCTTCGCGTAACCATTGAGGAAGGAACAGAGTCTGAGATTGATGTAGTATTTAACACACTCATGGGCGATAAGGTAGAACCACGTCGTGAGTTTATTGAGGAAAATGCACAGTATGTAACCAATCTGGACATTTAATAAACATTAGCCTGGTAATTTGTGAAATAGAATCTGATTTTCATGAAGCAATGTGAATCAGCAGAAAGTTGAGGGAAAAATGGACGAGAATATCTTTGATAAAGTTCATGAGGTTGATCTTCGAAAAAAAATGGAGACCTCTTATATTGATTACGCAATGTCAGTTATTGCATCCAGAGCACTCCCTGATGTAAGAGACGGTTTGAAGCCGGTTCAGAGACGTATTTTGTATGCAATGATCGAGTTAAATAACGGACCGGATAAGCCACACCGTAAATGTGCCCGTATCGTTGGTGATACCATGGGTAAATATCATCCACATGGTGACAGTTCTATTTATGGTGCACTGGTAAATCTGGCACAGGAATGGTCTACTCATTATCCATTGGTAGATGGACATGGAAACTTTGGTTCTGTGGATGGTGACGGCGCTGCCGCAATGCGTTATACAGAGGCAAGATTGAGCAAGATTTCTATGGAGATGCTTGCAGATATTAATAAAGACACCGTAGATTTTGACCCGAACTTTGATGAGACAGAGAAAGAGCCTCGTGTTCTGCCTTCCAGATTTCCAAATCTGCTGGTAAATGGTACATCAGGTATTGCCGTAGGTATGGCAACCAATATACCACCACACAACCTCACAGAGGTTATCAACGCAGTCGTAAAAATTATCGACAATGTTGTGGAAGAGGATCGTGAAACAACGATTGAGGAATTAATGCAGATCATCAAGGGACCGGACTTCCCAACAGGAGCGGAAATCCTTGGTACCAGAGGAATTGAGGAGTCTTATCGTACCGGCCGTGGCAAGATCCGCGTACGTGCGGTGAGCAATATTGAGCCAATGGAGAATGGCAAGAACCGTATTGTTGTGACAGAGCTTCCATATATGGTGAATAAAGCACGTCTGATTGAGAAAATCAGTGAATTACATAGAGAAAAGAAAATCGAGGGAATTACAGATCTTCGTGATGAAACAAACCGTGAGGGTATGCGTATCTGTATTGAGCTTCGAAGAGATGTTAATCCGAATGTTGTATTAAACCAGCTTTATAAGCACACACAGATGCAGGATACATTTGGTGTTATTATGCTTGCTTTAGTAGATAATCAGCCAAAGGTCATGAATCTCAAACAGATGCTGGAATATTATATCAAGCATCAGGAAGAGGTTGTTACAAGACGTACCAAGTTTGACCTGAACAAGGCTGAGGAAAGAGCACATATCGTTGAGGGTTTACTGATCGCTCTGGATAATATTGACGAAGTGATCCAGATTATCCGCAGTTCCAAAACAACTGCCGAGGCAAAGGAAAGATTATGCTCCCGTTTCGAGCTTTCAGATGCACAGTCACAGGCCATTGTGGATATGCGTCTCCGTGCCTTGACCGGTTTGGAAAGAGAAAAGCTGGAGACAGAATATGCCGAGCTGGAGAAAAAAATTGCAGAATATAAGGCAATTCTTGCAGATAAAAAGATCCTGTTAGGTGTTATTAAGACAGAAATTTCATTGATTCGTGACAAGTACGGCGATGAGAGAAAAACATCTATCGGTTATGATGAGTTCGATATTTCCATGGAGGATCTGATTCCACAGGAAAATACCATCATTACTATGACTTCTCTTGGTTATGTTAAGAGAATGAGTGTGGATAACTTCAAGAGTCAGCATCGTGGAGGCAAAGGAATCCGCGGAATGCAGACTATTGATGAGGATTATATTGCTGACATGCTTATGACTACGACACATCATTATCTGATGTTCTTCACGAACAAGGGAAGAGTGTACCGTCTGAAAGCATATGAGATTCCGGAATCCGGCAGAACAGCCAGAGGAACTGCAATTATTAATCTTTTGCAGCTGACACCGGGAGAGAAGATCAACGCAGTCATTCCAATCAGAACATACGATGAAAATCGTTATTTATTTATGGCAACCAAGAAGGGTATTGTTAAGAAAACTTCTATCAAGGATTTTGCCAATATCCGTAAAACGGGACTTCAGGCGATTAATCTTCGAGATGATGATGAGCTGATCGAAGTAAAATCAACGAATAAAAAGAAGGACATCATTCTTGTAACGAAGCATGGACAGTGTATCCGTTTTTCTGAGACAGATGTACGTCCAACCGGTCGTGCAACAATGGGTGTCATTGGTATGAATCTTACCTATGACGATGAAGTAGTAGGTATGCAGCTTGATACACAGGGAGATTATCTTGTTCTTGTATCAGAATATGGTATGGGTAAGAGAACACGCATTGAAGAATTTACACCGCAGCACAGAGGCGGTAAGGGTATTAAGTGTTATAAGATTACCGAAAAAACAGGTAATGTTGTAAGTGTAAAAGCAGTAAATGAAGAAAATGAGATTATGTTGATCACTACAGAAGGAATCATTATCCAGATGAGAGTCGATGAGATTTCTGTATTGGGACGTATTACATCCGGTGTGAAGCTGATCGACTTGGATCCGGATAAGGATATTGTTGTAGCGACTATGGCAAAAGTGAGAGATTCTCAGCCTTCCGATGCGAAGGATAGTTTTCTGGAAGAAATGGAAAACGAAATGAGACAGAATGAAGAGGAAGCAGACAACGATATTGAAGAAACCGACGATACAGATAATCCACAGGAATAATGTTGCCAGAGGGGATGAAAATATGAGAACCATTTCTACCGATGAGATTATAAAAAATATCAAGGAAATGTGTATAGAAGCAAATTATTATCTTTCAGATGATATGAAGGATAAGATTGATCATGCCTGTCAGGTGGAGGAATCCCCGCTTGGCAGCCAGATATTGTCACAATTAGAAGAAAATATGCAGATTGCAGAAAGCAGTCAGATTCCAATCTGCCAGGATACGGGTATGGCCGTTGTATTCTTAAAAATCGGACAGGATGTTCATATTGAAGGAATGAATCTGGAGGATGCCGTCAATGAAGGAATCCGTCAGGGTTATGTAGAGGGATATCTGCGTAAATCCGTTGTAGGGGATCCTCTGCTTCGAGAAAATACAAAGGATAATACTCCCGGTATTATTCACTATGAAATTGTTCCGGGAGAAAACATAGACATTACTGTAGCACCAAAAGGCTTTGGAAGCGAAAATATGAGCCAAGTCTATATGCTTAAACCGGCAGATGGTATAGATGGTGTTAAGGATGCTGTGTTGGATGCAGTGAAGCTTGCAGGTCCAAATGCATGTCCTCCGGTTGTGGTAGGTGTAGGTATTGGCGGTACCTTTGAAAAATGTGCATTACTGGCCAAAAAAGCATTAACCAGGGATACAAATGTGCATAATTCTATCCCATATGTAAAAGAAATGGAAGAAGATTTATTAGAAAAGATTAATAATCTGGGAATCGGACCGGCCGGACTTGGTGGAAGGATTACAGCTCTTGCTGTAAATATAGAAACATATCCTACACATATTGCCGGTTTGCCGGTCGCTGTAAATATGTGCTGTCATGTGAACCGACATAAGCATCGTGTTATTTAAAGTATCAGGATGACGTTAAGCGTTATTTAATTCGTCAAAAAATACTTATAACAGTACGAGTTTAATTATAAAATATCTATTTGTGGAAAGGTTTGATGATACGATGTCAGAAAAGTATATTAATACGCCAGTTACAGAACAGGATATTGAATCGCTTGAGACGGGGGATATGGTTTATATTTCAGGTACGATCTATACTGCCCGTGATGCAGCACATAAAAGACTGTATGAAGCAATTCAGGCACATCAGGAGATACCTGTTGAGCTGAAAGATAATATTATCTATTATCTTGGACCATCTCCAGCGAGAGAAGGACAGGTGATCGGTTCTGCAGGCCCTACTACCAGCAGCCGTATGGACAAATATACCCCTCTTATGTTGGAGCATGGCTTAAAAGGTATGATAGGCAAAGGAAAACGATCTGAGCAGGTAATTGCTTCTATGGTGAGGAATAAGGCAGTTTATTTTGCTGCAATTGGAGGAGCAGGTGCATTATTATCCAAGTGTATTAAAAAGGCAGAGATAATTGCTTATGAAGATTTAGGAACAGAGGCAATTCGTAAGCTGGAGGTAGAGAAACTGCCTGCTATTGTAGTAATTGACAGTAAAGGAAATAATCTGTATGAGACGGCAACAAAGCAATATTGTCGCTAGATGAATAGACGAATAAATATAGGTAAACAATACCTATAATAAGAAAATAAAAAATTATAGAATAAAATGAAAAAATAGATTGACAACTCAGTATAAAGTTGCTATACTATTTTTTGTTCGACATTTATTGTCGTGTGGAGAAGTACTCAAGTGGCTGAAGAGGCGCCCCTGCTAAGGGTGTAGGTCGTTTGCGCGGCGCGAGGGTTCAAATCCCTCCTTCTCCGTTACACAGTGAGTTATATCATACTGTGTTTTTTTACGCTCAAAAGTCGTTGATGACATAGAGGAGTTTTAATTTCCGGACAGGAAAT
>NZ_JACRSX010000029.1 GCF_014384985.1 Jutongia huaianensis | reverse complement strand
TTATACCAGTATAATGCAAATAAGAGCAGAGAACCAAAATCTGGTCTCTGCTCTTAATAACTATCAATAAAATCTTGTGTCAGTTTTTTGAGTTTACACAAAACTTGAAACGGTCTCTTATACCAGTGCAGGTTTTACTTGACAAACTCATCATTTCTTCCATGTCAATACATCCCGGCATACTCATATCAGTTTCTATGCCAGCACATCAAATGTCGAAACTCCGCTTTCCGTCACTCCTATAGGAATTGAAGTACCTACCAATTCCACCATTTTTCCTGTCAGGTCATCTACATCTTTTCCATCAATTTTCAGATTATATTGCCGTTCTTCCTGCTCCTGTTTTTCGGCACGCTGTTTTTCCAGTCTTTCCTCTGTCTCTTTCTTTTCTGCTTTCCTTTTCTCAAGTCTTTCTTCAAGTTCTTTCCTTGCTTTTTCTGTTCCCGGATCAACTTCATCTTGAGTACACATTACAGAACTCATGCTATCATATCCATTTATAGTAATACTATAACTCAGTATCTTTGCTCCTCTTGCTGCCACATAAGCTCTTGACTGTTCTATTGTTTTTGGTATTAGCGATAAATTGTACTCCAACCATTGTTTTGTCTTTTCATCTCCCATAGCCTTTGACAAAAGAGAACTGTTTATATTTACAGAATAATCCCTGCTTCGTAAACAATCGTATTTTTGTGTTAAATAGTTCTTATATTCATGAGCATTCTTATATGTCCTGCCCGTTTTGTTTCCAGCATTTTGTGTATTGCCATAACTATTCGTATATGACGCATAAGTTCCTATTCCTGTAACTGCCATATTAACATATCTCCTTTCATTATTCGGAGTCCTTCCAACTATGCCACCTGTTGGATTTCTCTCAGAATCAATATAATATTGATCACACGCTAGCTTCAAATATACTTTGACTAATACCTTTCATCCACATATTCTGCGTTGCTCCATACCCTCTTTCCTGCCCTATATCATACAACCCACTGCTGTCAAAGCCTATTTTCAATACTAAATCATTTTCTTTTTTCCATCCATTCTTAGCATATTCCAACCATCTATTAGAATAAAGTTCATACCCTGCGCCATTTTTAGCCTTTTCCTTAAACAAGGCAAGTAAATCTGTGCCATCCTCTGCAATAAAAGTACCATTTCTATATGTCGCATTGCGTGCATCATACCCTGTTATCTCATAGACTTCATGCCATAAAGAATATTGGTTCGCCTTTTTCATATTTGCTTGCGAATTAACAATTTCATTGTATGAATCATGCATACAAATCCACGCATGCGTCCAAATATTTTTTGCATTATCTCCTTCATTCAGCAATTTTTCTATCTGCGATAATGTGTCTCTATCTGCATTTCCTGACACAGTTAATTGATATGTATATGGATCAATAGAAAAAGTCAAATCTGCTTGTTTTGATAATGATATTCCATTTTTTGAAAACAGATTTGAAATTTGCTGATTGACAACACTTCTTGCATATTGCTTTTCCTTGTCAGTATTGCGTATATAACCTGTACTTCTTGAACCACCTGTATATACATCCTTGTAATTTCTTAATGCATAATCATACCGGGCAAATCCAGCCGAATATTTTCCTCCTGTTTGTAACATTCTTTTCTCATTGCGGTAAGCTATGGAACGCTGATCTTCTGTCATATATGAGCAAAAATTAGGTGAGGTCACATCACAATATTTTGATTCGATATATGCCATTGGATCAGAATGAGACAAATTTTCTTTGTACACTTTATCATAATGCTCCTGCAAAACTTTTTGTACGAAACGATCTTTCTCGGTAAGTCCATCATATTGATAACCTACAGTTGTACCAGTACCGGAAGTGTTTTGCAGATTATTTAAATCCCTGCCTACTGGTATGTTGTTGTAATAATTATTTACAGTAACCATACTATCCCCTACCTTATATAAGTCTCATAACAACTGCCAACATTCTCTTGCAACATTAAACAGCCTTTCATTTCTCTAGAAAATATTTTTTAAGCATTGTGATATATTGTTCTAGCAAATAACCTCTGAGTCGTTTCCATAAAGTTCTTATCGTTACTCATAATATCCCAAATTACACTCTTTGCAATTCCTGCTGTGTATTTCGGTTCTTCACGCATTTCTAAAAATCTTTTTTGTGCTTTCTCCATCATAGATACCGCAGTATCTATATATTCTTTTTGTTCTGCTGTATTCTTCTTCATATTAGTTGTTTGAAAGAATTTAGAACCGTCGTTTGTCTGCTGACATACAATATATCCCGCCAGATTTGCTAATCGCTTATTATATGCCCTGTCTAAACCTGCCAAGTCTTCATCAAGTGTTAATGAATTTTCTCCTGTGAGATTATAAGAAACCTGACGTTCTCCATTCTCATGTTCTTTCACAATATAATTGTAACGTGTTTCATAAGCATCCATCATAGACTTCATCACATCTTCTAGATTGTATTTTCCGTCTTTTAACGTCAGTCCACTATATTCTCTCATAGAAATATAATGTTCCCATTCAACCTCATTTGTATCTTGTATTGTTAATTCATATCCTATCGGTTCCTCAACTTTTGGCTTTACTTCTCTTAATTTTTTCCGCAATGCCCGCCTTCCTTCATTCGATATTTCTACATTGTCTATCTGCTTATTTTTATAAGCAGCATTGCCATCCATACCTCTGAAATCTTTACTCTTTCTTTCCATTTCGAATAAACAAAACCTATCGTGAGAAGGTGTTTGAAATATTTTCATATCCGCTCCTTTCACATTTCGCAATCGCCTATTCACTTTCATGTTTACTAATTAGTGATATACATTTACTTAAATTAGTCACTCATACAATATTCCTACACTTCCTTATCTATCTTACTTGACGTTAGAGAGGAATCTTTTTTCGAATATGTACCATTGTTTGTATAAGTCGCACTTGCGCGATTCGCAGCATTTGATATACCAGCTGCTTTCTGGGCTGTTTTGCCTGCAAAGGAATTGTAACCTGTAAAAACCGTTTTCAATGAACTGATATCTGCTTTCTTCAATTCGTCTTCATCCAGCTCCAGCTTATTCCCCTTTCCTATGGTAATACCTATTTTAGAAAGTAAATGACTGGTTTTGTCTGTCATGCCTGTCATCCATGAAGCATTTCTAAGGACATCTTTTGTATTGGATTCTCCTGCCTCCTTAACAACATCATTATAATCATCAATAAAAGATTTCACTTTTTTGGTAATTGCATCCCAGTCATAATCCTCTACCTCTGTTTCTTCCCCGGTCTTTTCATCCTTCTTTTTTATTTTCTTTTTTTCCCAGAGTGACGCATCGTTTAGTGCATCTGCTGATTTTTTCAGTGAATCCGCACTTGTTTTCATCAGTGTAAGCTTCTGTGAAGTATCGCCTTTCCCCGATAATTTTTCTGCATCCTGCTTTGCATAATATGCTTTCATAAGTTTTCCATAGCTTCCATTTTTAATCGCAGCATAATCAGAAAGCATATTGGTGTTTCCTACAGATGAACTGTCGGAAGTTCCTCCAAATAATGCGGAATAATCTACATTGCTGTTATATTTACTTGTGTAATCACTAAAACTCTTAATCTCTGACATAATACCATTCTCCTTTACCAACTATAAACGAATATCAATCGGTGTATACACTACCTGCTGTGTTGCATTCTGTGCATTTTCCAGAGTCGGTGTTTCTACTGTCACCTGTGTTTCCCCTTTGATATCCGTATTCTTTACGCTGTCTGTCTCCTCTGCCGCAGCCCCCGCAGATTCCTGTGTTTTCTCGGATTTATCAGTATTGTTCTTTGTTGCAGTGTCTTCTGTATTGCTGTTCTCCGCTTTTGCAGCTTCTTCTACTGATTTATTTGCATCTGCAAGTGTAGACATCTGTGCTGCTGTCGCAGACTGTGCCTTTGCCAGCAGCTCTGCCAGTTCTTCTTCCTTCTTCTCAGTATTTCCTTTTCCGACATCCTGTTTGATTTCAGATTCAAGCACACTGGCACGTCCCTGTATCTGTGTTGCCATACTTCCCTGCACCTTTGCTTGTTTCATGGAAGAATCTGCACAGAGCATCGCCTGCATACTTGCCTGTGACAATCCGGTGTCTTTCTTTATAGAAGTGTTACTTGTTCCAGCCACCATATCATCCATAGATGACGAATTTTTACTCTGCTGTTCCTTTCTCTGCTCGATCTGGTGCTGTCTTAACTGCTGATTGAGATTGTTAATCTCCTGCTGTATTTCCTGACGCTTTTTCATCTTATCCTCTAATGACATTTCTTCATTCGATGATAAATCCTGTAGCTTCTGCTGTGCATTTGCAATCTGATTCTGAATATTTTTACTTACAGAATCATTCCCCTGTGTCATTCCCATTGTTCCGGTCTGCGTATTTGTCCCACTAAATCCATTGATTCTCATTTTAATCCTCCTTGTTTTGCGAAGCAAAATCCGAACCCTTTGGTGAGGAGAGGATTTGGCCTCCTTGAGCTTAAATTCTGAAATCCGTTTCCTTAAAAATCTGTACAACATGATTTCTCTTTACTGATTCTTTCGGCATATCTTTCTTTACAATAAACAGCGATGTTGTGAACCGCCCTTTTTTTGTTGTGAAGCAAATAAAAAGCACTAAATATTCTGATGTTTCACAGATTACTTAGTGCTTTTTGTCCTTATTCTACCTGTAACATAATACTTAGAACCACTTCCTGATTCTCCTGCTCTAAAAATATATCTCCCATATACATCCTTGCAACCCTCCGGATATTATGCAGTCCAATTCCATGCTCCTTCCCGGATTTCGTTGTTTCCGGCAGATCACTGTCCTTATAATTTAACTCTCCCTCATATCTGTTCTTTATGGTTATCATAAAAATACTGTTTTTCCGAAAAGAAGAGAGACTGATATAAGGATTTTCTCCACTTACATTTTCCATGCAATTATCCAGTGCATTGTTTAAGATCACGCTTAAATCAAATGCATTTAATTTCGTATCCTTTGGATAATGAAAATCTGATATAAAACGAATCTGCTTTTCCTCTGCTTCTCTTAACTTTTCCATCAGAATCACATCAATGACAGGACTCCCCGTTTTTATCTCAGGAGATATTTCATTCCACTCCTTTTTCAAATGCTCCATATATTCTGCTGCATCATCCATATGATTCTCTGCAACAAGATGTTCCAGCATCTGTATATGATTCCCCACGTCATGACGCAGGCTGCGGATATCCTGATACAGCTTTTCCACTTCCCCGATATGCTTTTTCATATCACTGACCTGATTTAATACCAGCTCCTGCCCTGTCTGTTCTTCCTGTGCCACCTTCCAGTTTTGAAACATCGTAGTCATAACAAGAATTGCTATGATAGAGATAAAATAATGCACGAAGCTTAAAGTTCCATAAAATCCATAGGTATCTGTCAGGCTCTTTCCTGTATCTTTTTCATAAATATTCAGATAATATTGCAGAATACCATACCCTGTAACTCCCACAAGAGAAGGCATGATAAGCATTACCAGCTCTTTAACGCTCATTTCATCATTTTTGTATACATATGCTTTATTGATCAGACCGATTGCGACTGCAAGGAAAATGATACAAAGCACAATATCCAGAATTCTCGTTCCAGCATAAAGTACATATTGTAGCCATTGTCTTCCTGCAATCGTATTCCCAAAAACCAGAGCTTTTGTGATAAAATCATCCATTCTGCCTGCCATTGCAACCGCAAGCCAACGGATAGAAAAAAATGTCACTGCAAGAAATATTTTCTGATAAATGTTTCTTCTGTCCTGTACATACATCACAAGAAATGCAGCCACAACTCCCAGCATATATGCAGAAAAATTGCCAATCTGCTGCGGTATCAGATACAGCACAGACATAATTCCAATATACACAATACTGACCAGAGCAGCTTCCCTTTTCTTTTTCATATATGGATATACAAAAACACCAAAACAGATTCCTGTAATAATCAAAATTGCAATAACAGAAAACTTCGATGTGATCATCCAACATCTTTCCACTAAACTCATCTGACTTCATTTCCTTTCCTCTGGTTATACTTCAGATATTGCTTCACAAACTCCGGATAATTCTTTTTTGCAATCAATGCAGTTCCATTTTTCATAGTTACACAAGTTGCATCATATTTTTCTACATATTTAAAATGTATAAGATAGGCTCTGTGTGTTCGGAAAAAATCTGTTCCTGCCATATCACTTAATTCCTGTAATTTACCATAGTATTCAATATCCGTACTTCGTGTATGGATAATAACTTTCCGGTTATACACCTCGGCATACACAATATCACGCAGAAAAATTTTTATATGACTTCCGGCGGTCTGTACCATGATATATTTTTCGTCTTTTTCAAGTCTGGAACTCCTTTTTATGTTATGGACTGCCTTTGTCACAACCTCTTTAAATTTCTCATCGGAAAATGGCTTAACCAGATAATGAAATGCTCCGACATCAAATGCCTGAAAAACATATTCCTCTGCTGCTGTCACAAAAATGAGTATCATATTTTCATTGTCCTGACGAAGCACCTTTGCCGTTTCCATCCCATCCATTCCCGGCATCTGAATATCCAGAAAAAGAATATCCGGCTTACTGCCACTTGCGATCAGTTCATCACCCGATAAATATTTATCTATAACCGCATCCGGCAATAACTTTTTTATCTTTTCTTCCAATATCTGAACCATAGATACTTCATCATCGCAGATAGCAATTTGCATATTGTCACTTCCTTGCTTACATATATTTATAGCTATTATATCGGATAAGTTCATGCAATATCTATCTGGAATGTTGTGAATTGACCTTTTTTTGTTGTGAAAAGGTCATCAATTTATGCTAACAAATTTGTAAACATGAATAGAAGAACATAGTAATCCATATAATTGGGAAAACAGAAGAATTTAGGAATCTGTTTTTTGCAGGTTCCTTTTTTAGTACATTCCCCACAATGCTCCAACTTTTTCTCTTCACAACAGCTCTTTACCGGACAAACTCCCCAGAAAGGTTTGCCAATATTAGAACAGCCCTTACCGTTTGTTTGCCATCTGGCACCTCCTCAATGTTAATGTTGTAGTAAACATCACCAACATTGAATGAGAATCTTCGCGATTGTTGGAGTGATCGTTTTTAATTTTAGACACTCCGATTATGGCATGGATTTATGAGGGGCGCAATCCGTGGGAAGATTAGGCGCTTACCTTTATTAATGTTAAATAATCCCCAAAAATTCTAAAATTTTTCGGGGATTATTTTTGACTTATATTTATTATTCAATTTAACTGATAATGATTCTCATATGAGGTTTACCTTTAGAAAGCATATCATCAATCGCGCCAATCTGCATCAGATTCCCATTTACATTCCGTAATCTGCATATTGGAAAATGTTGCCTTATATGAGCCTTCTGTCGGGCTGCATGCATATATTCCATAAGTAATTTTTTCTGCACCTTCCCACATATGGAAAATACGCATTTGTCTGAAATTTATGCCATCCTCACTGCATTCAATACAGTAGTCACTGTCCCTTCGTGAAAAACGATACCACATACTTTTAATATTAGAAGATATATCTGTTGTTGCCCAGTCAGAATATCCATGATTGGTTACAACGCTTCCCAATCGCTGTATTTTTTCATTCTCATATTCTATAGATGCCTTAAACCAATTATCACTATTTAAATACATAGACACACCACACTGGTCAAAACGACAGGTACTCTCGAACTCTGTTTTAACAATAAAAGAAAAGTACTTATCTGTTGTTTCAACTTGAAATACTGGAGCATTATCATTTTGAAAACCATAATAAGTGCGTGCCCATAAGTCAGTTCCCCTTTCCGTAAGAATTATAACTTTATCTTCACTAATTTGTACCTGCTTTGGTTGACGTATCCATTTAGGATTGTTTTTCAAAAACTCCATCTTTTTTCCTCACTTTCTTTTTTATTCTAATAAACAGCTTTGTTTCTTCTTATGAAGGCATTCTTGTTTCCCAAATCCGCCTACAGTAACTAACCTCTCATGCCTACCAAGATCATCATCCTCTCCTTTAACCTAAATGTAATTATATCGTAAATTTTATATCTAGTCATTGTATAAAATCATATATTTATGGTACAATGTAACAAATTTTATTATTTATGGAGAAATATACCATGGAGACTTTTAAGATAATTACAGATGAAACACTACGAGAAACCATCCAGCATGGCAGCAATCGTTATCCATTTGCATACTATCCTGATAATATTTGGAAATTTGACTTCCATCGCATTGACTGGCATTGGCATCATGAATTAGAATTTCTTTATATTGCTGAAGGTACCGCGCTCTGCCTTATAGGGTCAAGTAAAATAGAACTACATAAAGGTTGCGGCATATTTATCAATAGTGGTGTCCTGCATCGTTTTGAAGCACAAAGCAGTACATTTGCACCTAATATTGTTTTTTCGCCAACTCTATTAGCACCCGAAAACAGCCTCATTTACGAAAAATATATTCTCCCTGTGATAAACTCGTCTGTTCTATATCAAGTTTTCAGTCCATCCAACACATTTGGAAAACAAGTGCTACAACTTTTATCACAAACTTGTACCATTCAGGAAACTAAGCGGGATAATGAATTATGTACTATACAACTTTTATTTCAGCTTTGGAACATATTGCAAAAAAATATGGACTGGACTTCTGATTCTAACAGTATTCATCGATTAAATCACAAACAGGCAAGGTTACACGCTATGATGCAATATATTCATGATCACTACATGGAAGAGATTACATTGGAGACGATTGCGGCATCGGCATCTATCAGCAAAAGTGGAGCTTTACACATTTTTCAATCTGGCATCCACTGTTCTCCGGTAGCATATCTGATTCAATACAGACTAGCACAGGCTGCCGAACAACTTTGTACCACTCAAAAATTGGTTTCTTCTATTGCAGAAGAAACCGGGTTTACAAGTTCTGGCTATTTCTGCCGGAAGTTTAGACAATATTATCATATGAGTCCAAATGAATACAGAAAGAAGAAAACAGAGGGTCTTTCTTAATTTCTACTTGCTGTAATGCTGCAATAATTGGAGATGATGTTGTTTTTTCGTTATCTATATGCAAATGGATAGATTTATAAATTTTATCTATCTGTTTGCAATTTTGCAATTCCATCTGGCATATGATCTTTCTCAGTTATTTTGCGAATAACACGGCATGGATTTCCAACTGCCAGACTATAGGGTGGAATATCTCTTATTACAACGCTTCCTGCACCAATCACACACCCTTCTCCTATGGTAACACCACCGCAAACAACCACATTAGATGCCAGCCAGCAATTATCTTTTATAGTTATTGGTTTCGCATATTCAAGATTATAAAAACTGCCATCTTCTCTTTTTCGGATATTACGTTCTTCGGGTAATAATGGATGCATAGGAGTTGCCAAGGTAACATTTGGACCAATCATCACATTTTACCCTATATGTATTTCACATACGTCTAAACAGGTAAAATTAGCAGAGCTGAATTTCCCAAAGAACGTATTACATCCATAATCAAAATAAACAGGTGCCTGTAAATACGGAAGTTCCTTTGTTGCCGACAATAATTCTCTCAATATCTGCATTTGCTCTTCTGAGCAATCTTCGTCATTAAATTATATTTTCTTGATAATTTACGTGCATTCAGTCGTAATTGTTCGAATTCCTTATCTGTTGGATCATACAACTCTCCATTTATCATTTTTTCTCTTTCTGTCATTCCTGATAACCTTCAATTCAAAGTTATAAATATCTGTTTCCCCATGCTCTCATGGTCTGAAATATTATATTTAATGCTTTTGCACTTTCCGTCAGTGAAGTTGACCGATTTTTAAATTACCCCAGAGTTGTTGTTACCGGTTTTGATTTTATAGAAAATATGTATGGCAATTCCACGCTAATTTTAACATTTTCTCTAATGTATTATAAAACTCATATACTATTTCAGTTTCTTTCTTTTTCCTGTAATCTTTTCTACTTACAGAACATATACAAGTGTTCCGGAAATCGCTGCCGGATTAAAATAAACATCTTTTCCCATATGATAATGAGCCATGATCCTCTTTAATGCATCTATTTTTCTGTCTCATATTTTTACCTCAACATCATTTAATAAATAGATCATATTTTTTCCATTTTTGCAAGTTGTATTTTCTTTTTTCCCCACAATCTTGGATTTACCTACGTGTTCCATCATCATGAAAATGTTTTGTTAAAGCTTTCTCTGTTGGATAAATCGATACAATCAATATAATACATTGAATTGTCACAAGAATTCCCCCAGCAATTCCAATCGTATTCTCATCACTATGGTATAACGGAATATGTACCAAAACAGAAGGGATAATCGTAAACCATCCTATTTTCCACCAAAGTTTTCCGCAATATTCATGTGCGAATTTCCATGTATCCATATTTTTCATAGAACGATTTGTTCTGTATCCCACTATACCATTGATACTTTTGGGACAATGTTTCCACATCATTCTTCCGGCAATGATCATAACAATGGGAATTATCAAATCACATATTAACATAAACCACCAAAACGACATAAAATCCACCTCCATAACCTATAAATTAGTATTTTTCGCAATTCCAAAATATATAAAAACATGACCTGCGTTCATCTTACATCCAGTCACTTTCAGCCTCATTAAGTTTCTTTACCAACATATCCTTAAGAACAGTAAAAGCCGGGATAAAACTGTCACGTATCAATAGAATCATTTCATCAACTTCATCTTCATTATATATATGAACAGAAGTATTTCGTTTTTTTAACATAAGCAGCCATACTTGAGGATCATTGATAAATCCAATTCTATAACCAAGCTGCAAAACTTCACGAGGAGATCCTGTAGAAGCCCCCTCTACACTGTGCATTCTCATAATTTCCTGTAATGCTTTCCAGGCAAGTTCAAAGGTAAGATTAAATTGTCCAATAATCCCTGTTCGATATATATCATTCGTTTCTGCAAGTTTAAAATCCGCATTTTCCAATATGGACAAACAATTTGTAAAATTATCAAGCTTTTTCATAAATCGTAACACCATCCTTTTCTATTTCTTGTTTCAATTCATCTGAAATTGCCGCATCTGCCTGTACAATATCAAACATTAGAAGCGAATGTATTTTTTCCTTAACATCCCAATAAAACCGATCAAACTCTCCACCATATACCGCAATATCTATATCACTTCGTTCTGTATTTGGTGTTAGAATATAAATAGTACAAGTCAAAGTGAGAGCTTTTCATTCCGTCGATTAGTGATACAATAAAAGTATCGTACTGAAGGAGGAATTTATCATGGCAAAACATTTTGACAAA
>NZ_JACRSX010000028.1 GCF_014384985.1 Jutongia huaianensis | reverse complement strand
AAGCAATGAGGTACATCCGTCAAACACTTTTACTCCCATTACAATATCTAAATTTTCATATTCAAATCTCTCCACTCTACTACACTCTGCAAAAGCACCATTACAAACAATTTCAATATTTTGGGGTAAATATATTTTTCTCAACTTTCTGCATCTTGATATAAGTCCTACCTCTATCTTTCTTAGTTTTGTAGAAAATGTTATTCTTTCCAAGCTCCTACATCCAAGTAATATTTCTTTTCCCGTAGCCTTAACAGTGTTTGGCATCGTTACTTTTATCTTTCCCCTGAACATTCTTTAATTTTTCACTCAAACACTTAAGTGTTTTCAGCTTTTCAGGAACTAAGGATACATAGGCTTGTTCTTTGTTAAGCGCCATAACATTACTATCAAGAATTTCCGGTATCAAATAAATTCCCGACTTTAATGTACTTTCAATAAGCCCATTCAAGTTTGACTCAAAAATCTTTAACATATCAGCCGGTAAATAGAATTGAGAATCTGTTTTCCCTTTAAAACTATCTACAGCAAAGCGATACTGAAGCTTATCCTCTTCCAGCTTGGTATTTTTATCATTTGCCGTTTCAAATTCTTTATTCAAAGAATCCAAACGGTCTCTTGCCTCTGCATACTGTTCATGTAGTCCAGCCAAGTCCTTATTCAGTTCCGCAATGTCATTATTAAATAAACTGGCATCGCGAATATCTGTATCGTATTGTACTCCATTGCCTTCAAGAGAGTCCCATAAATCCAGCCAGTTCTTTGATAACTGAAGAGACAATGCATGATAATAATACTTAAGTGCCTCGTCCTCACCAAATTTTCTTGTGCTTAAATCTTGCGCCTTTCTTTTTCTCTTCCCTTTCTGTCCCAGTCGAATGGCTCTAATCTCAGGCGAATCCGCCAACCTTTCCAGTGCATTATCAACTGCATCGTTTGATTGTGATGCAACCAATACCCTGTCTCCTCTTTTTACAAACTGATAAATAGCTTCCGCTATAACAGTATGGTCATACTGCCACAGATTGATCCTCGGTGACTTTGGTTGAATATGACTGTTTGTCGGATCATACCAGTGCTTGCAAAATGCACATTTATGGCACTGTTTTACGTTTACTGACATCATAGGCAGCTCCTCCTTTATGTACTCTTCTACGAAATCTATTTCATTATTATAAACTCCATTATACAAATATAGAATGACAAAATATGTCATTTTGCGTCATTTCTATTGATATCTTTCCACCATTTTCTCCAGCTTCCCTTTCATTTCCTCCCGAAGCCAATCCGGACTTAAAACCTCTACTCTCTCCCCCTGGCTCAAAAGCCACATAATAATTCCCTTGCCAAAGACTTCTGCCTCGATTTCATACCAATCCGGCTGCTTTGACACAATTTTTGCGGTAGGCAGCCTGTCCAGCGCTGCCTCCGCACTCCCGCCATAAAAACGAAACTTCACCCGCATCAGTTCTCCACTATACATGAACTGAACCCGTTTGCGAAACTCTCCCTCCTCAAATCTCCCATTATACGACACCTTAAATTTCTCGTTTGTTTCCCGGAGCTTAACGATCCGGTCCACCCGGAATACTGCAGGATAACTATATTTGTGTGCGTATTTGCCCTTGGCGTCTTTCTCCACCAGAAACGCATTTAGATAGAAATAATACTCAGAAAATACAATTCCGACCGGCTCGATCATCCGCTTGACACATCCGTCCGCCGTATCCCCTTTGTGATAGCTGATCTCCAATAGATTATGATTGCGTATCGCAACTCCCAGATTCCAAAGGCTGTCTCTGTCATATGACGGATGAGTCAGCTCCACATAATGATATTTTTCATTTGCAATAAGATCGGATACCAGCTTCATATTGCGAAGCGGAACACATCCCTCTACCAGCTTGCTGAGCAGGGAATCCATTTCCTTTTTGCTGAATGCACGGCTCTCCAGAAGAATCTTACTGACGGCCAGAATTTCACTGTTTGTCATCGCAGATCCATCCGTACCGGTCATAGTAAAGCCTTTATGTACCCGGTCATATATGATTTCCCGGCTTTCCGTGCTCCGCTCTGTCTTTTGATCCTCCAGAAAAGCTCTGATGTCATCAATGTCGCGTTGTATAGACCGCTCGTCTACACCGAAACGATTGGCCTCCTCTGCTTTGTTAATGAGTTTTCCTGCACATAATCGAATATAAATGCTCAGCGTGCGTGAATTTTTGGAATGCTTGTTTTTCATGGTCTGTTATTGTTCTCCTGTACAAATTTCGTATTTCATATCTATATCATACGCTTTCAATACGACACCATTTGTCATCCTGCTCTTATTTTCCCATGCTGTTGTCCTATTTTCTTTTATTTTTTGACAAAAAATAAGCGTTAGAGATTATTCCAACATCTCTAACGCCTGTTTGACTGATATTTTTATAATGCCTGATCTTCCTCTTCCAAAAGATCTGCAAAGCTGTCCATTTCTTCCTCCCAAAAACTGTCCAGCAGCTTTTTATCCAGAGCATATCTTTCATCCAGAGGTGCCATGCTGCACGCACCGAGAATGGTATTTGCCATTGTGCAGAAATATTTCTGTGCATCCTGCGGGTTTTCTTTTTCTCCTGTTTTCTCCTTATCCTGATGATATTTACGCCTTGCCACCTCCATCAGCAGCGGTAGAAGATCCTCTCTCTGGATCAGCAGACACCGGCTTTTCTGCTTCCGGTGCATTTTGGTCAGGAGCTTCTTTGCCTGTCCTGTGGTGATTTCCTGCCACTCCTGTTTTGAGGACTTTTCCGGCAGCTCCTGCTTCATTAACCGGCAGATCCATCTGGGACATGCGCTGTCCGGATCTACTCCCTCCAGGCTTGCAATCGCCTGTGCCAGTCGTATTTCTCTCTCCTTTTGAATGGAAATGCCCACCAGATCCGAGATATGACGTTCTGTCATATAGGATAATCCATATGATTTTTTCGCGTCCGTTCTCTTTTTATACCGGATACTTTTACCATCCTGTCCACTCATTGCCGGAGAATACAATTCCCGCAAAAGGTCACGGTTCCGTTCATGCCCGGAGTAAACCACACTGCAGTCCCGCCGTACCGATTGGATCAGTGCCTGCATTTCCGGGTTGTTTTTCACCTCAACACGCCTACTGATATTTTTCAGGAATCGATGAATTTCTTCTTTTTCTCCGGAGTTTTCTAATGTATAAGGGGCAACCTCCTCCATATACCCCAGTTCCTTGAGATCGTTTAGCAGATTTTTCCGGATGCTCCTGCGTATATCCTGAAGAAGCTGTGATTTTAACCGTTTAAAATGATCCAGTGTGGTTTTGGAATATCCTTTGAACATCTCCGCGTGGGTACACATTTCTTTTAAAAAGTGCACCGGGTCCTTCTGACGCCATGTTTCATAGTATCTCCACAGCTTAACAGTATGTGCTTCCTGCACCGGAACATACGCCCGGCACATATGCTTTTCAAAGACAAGGATCATCTGATCACATTCCTGTATGGACAGACCATGCTCCAGCCCATAATAATAGATCATTTCCCGATAATCATTGACCTGTATTCCCGGCATCCTTAATCCCTTTTGCAAATACTCGTCCAGCTCCTGATGACTCAGCCCCAGTGCAAAAGCAAGCTGTACCATTTTTTCCCGGTTTGGTTCTGATCTTTTTCCCAAGCCAAACCAGGCCCGGATCGTCCCTGCTGCCGCCACGTCATTATCCTTCAATGCTTTTTGAAATTTCCGGCAGGCAGTCCTTCTTTCCTTTTGATCCTCCCCTGCATTTGCCGAACCCCATTTTTCCAACAGAAAACGGTCAAATCCATAATTTTCATCCATTGCATTCTCCTTATTCATCCAACAGTGCATCCAGCGAACCGACTACATTTTTCTTCGCATTGTTTTTCTTACCTGATGACCTGCCTGACTGACTTTCTTTTGTATTGGTATTCTGCCCTGCCCGGCTGCTCGCCTGTTCCGGCGCCGGTGTGACGGTTGCCGCCGGCTTCGCTTTCCGGCTAATGGTCAAAATGATCCTTCTCTGATATTTTACCTGTTGATCCACAGGAATGCTTTGCTTTAAAACAACCCCGGATTTTCCGGTATAAACCACCTGATACTTAAGCCTGACCTTATGGAACCCTGCATTTTTTAATTTCTTTTGCGCTTTTGCCGCCGAAAGACCGGTTAGCTTCGGCATTTTCCCCTTCCCCTTCTCCGGCCCGGTGGTTGCCGTTGTCCGGGGTTCCATGGTTTCTGCCGGTGCAGATTCCGGTGCTGCTGTTTCTGCTGCCGTCAAATTGCGGCCTCTGCCAGGCAATCTATGGCTGGCATATAAAGCTCCTGCCCATATTAACATCAAAATCAATACACCAAGCCCTGCTGCCAACCCTATTGATAATTTTTTCTTTCGTTTTTGCTTTTTGTGATCATGATCTGCCGAAGCCATTTCCCGGTATACCATTTCCGTCGTAATCTCCGTCTCCGCCGGTCTGTTTACCCTTTTTTCCCTCTCCTGTCCTTCCTCATTCTCCGGTTCTTCGGGCATCATATAGTCTTGAAGCTCCTCATCCGTCATAGGCTTTTGATCCAGAGCCAGAAGAAGCTGTCCCATATCGGCAAACCGTTCCTCCGCCAGCACAGCCATCCCCTTTTCGATGGCATCACTCTGCTTCTGCGTAATATTTATGCCATCCAGCCTTGCCAGAGGCACTGTTTTGTCTGCCACCAGCCGCTGGGTTGCCTCCTCCGGCATAATACCGGATATCATATAATACATAACAACACAAATGCTGTATATATCTGTCCATGGACCAATTTCTCCCTTTGCCCGGTATTGCTCCTCTGGTGCATATCCACGCTTATACATAACAGTGATCGTCTGATCTCTCTCTGCCATCCTTCTGGCTGATCCAAAATCAACCAGCTTTGCCATCCCCTTTTTGGTGACCAGCAGATTGTCCCCGCTGACATCCCGGTGAATCATATGATTCTCGTGCATGATCTGAAGGGTATCCATCACCGGCCGCAGCATTTGGATCACATGTTCCACAGAAATCCTTCCCCGGTTCCTGATATACTTTTCAACGCTGCTGCCGTCAATATAGTCCATAACAATATATGCTGTATCATTTTCTGTAAAATAATCTCTGACGACCGCAACCCCATCCAGCTGATTGAAGCGCGCCAGATTTTTGGCCTCCTGCAAAAAGGCATTTAGTCCCTTCTGATATGCCCCCTGTACATAGGAATCATCATAGCAGTATGCTCCCTGTGCATACCGGTCTGCTGCCGTTCTGCGTATGATTCCCTTCGGATAATATTCTTTTATGGCTACCGGTATCGACAATGTCTGATCCCAGCCAATATATGTGATGCCAAAGCCACCCTCTCCCAGTATCAGTCCGGTATAATACCTGTGATTCAGACAGGTTCCCGGAGGCAGACAATATGGTGGTGTCTGCAGCTTTCGGTTATCACAGCCGCAAAATGAACAGACCTCCCCCTCCTTCAAAGGACGCATGCAGCGAATACAGCGTTTTATCTTGCCTGTGATCAATGGTCGTTCCACCCTTCTATAGCTTGATTTTTTTCATATTGGTATATTCACTAAATCGTTTCTTACCGGAATGATTTTCCCATGTTCGAACCTTGCAATACATAAAATTACCGGTTCTGGTATAACTGAGTCGAAAAACACCATGATACCTCGATATGGAATGAAGCTTAATGATCTGTTCTTTTCCGTTTTTGCGCAATACAATATCAATATGATCTCCATGGTACTGGCGTAATGTCAGCTTGAGATATCTTTTTCCCTCTGTATATTCTGTCTGATATGTTACCTTCGGGGCAGAATAATGTGCAGTCTCAATCCACTTACTTTCAGTAACACCACTGCGAAGCATGGTATTATTTTCCTGCCGGCATGCAAAAATCTGATACCGGTATTTCTTCCCTTTCCGTGTCTTTTTATCCAGCCAGCTTGTTTTCCCGGTTACAACCGTAAGCTTTTTGTAATTTTCCTTCCTGCCATCCTGCCGGTAAATCCCATAACAGGTATTTTGTGCGGAAGCTTTCCAGGTAATCTGGATACCTCCGTCCTTCACAGTACTGATCACCAGTTTTTTAACCTTTGCGATCCGGTTGGATTCGAGCAATGATAATGAAGTTTTCTTTAATAAATCAGAGTACTTCTGTTTATTTATGTTGTTTCCGGATGCTTTATTATCTGCATTCTTTGTCTGATCATCAGATGCACCTTTCTCTGTCTTTGCCTCCGGAACCGGCGTGCCGGCGGCAGACGGTGTTTCACTGACAGCAGTTTTTCCGCTTTCCTCCCCCGGTGATCCATCGGCTGATGGTTTTTCACTTGCCTCCGGTGTCGGGCTTGCGGTCGGCTGAGTCACATATTCTGTAGAAAATACCGGATGCTTCTCCTCTCCCTGACACCACTTACGCAGCGGACATATCTTCTGAAAATAATCCGTTTCATAGGAAGCAATACACTGATTCAGCCAGTCCGCCAGATGATTTTCCACATTTTCCGCAGAGACAGCACTGCAGTTGGATACCTCAAAGGATAAATCCGATGCCTTAGAATATACCGTCAGATTGCTTCCTCCCAGATAATAGCAGTCGATCATATCCCCACTGTCTACAAATCCGGTAATCTGTCCTGTCCCCAGCTTCTGGAAAATATGTCCTGTCGTATAACAGGCTTTGAGCTCTAAGAAATTTTTACGACCGGCAATACCACCCGTATACGCAATATCCCCAAGGATATCTCCTGTATTATAGCAGTTTCGAAGCATGCTTGGCCCGTCACATCCGGCAGCGATGCCTCCCACCTGCAGAATACCACAGGCACCGCCAATCTTCGCCCCTTCACTGTCATCCTTATCAGTAATGATTCCTACTTTTCCTTCATTTCCGCAGTTTCCGAGAACACCTCCACCCATGCGGCCAATAATGCCGCCTACCGAGTCCATGGTGATTCCTTCTTTACTGCCTTCCCGTTCCTGCTGCAGGACATCTCCCTGATTCATACATCCGTTGATCGTAATATCTCTGTAGGATCCCGAAAAGCTTCCCGCAACAATACCACCCAGATTTACATGCTCATCATACTGATAGATATAATGAATGTCCCCATAATTGGTACAGGACAATATTGTTCCACAAAATATAAATCCACCAATACCTCCCATATTGGCACCAAGACTGTCCAGCCTGCTGTAATTGCTGCAGGCTTCTACGCTGCCTCCGGCCATATAGCCAAATATTCCACCTCCACCGTTTACAATACAGGAGGTTCCCTTCAGTGTACAGTCCTTAATGGTGCCGGATAAATGAAATCCGGCAATCCCGCCGGCTCCATTCACACGCTCCATGTCCTCCCGCTCTGTTATCATGGTACTGCTTTTTCCCTCTACGATAACATTTTCAGCGGTTACCTGCGATATAAGACTGGTATTAGTGCCTATTACACCTCCCACACATCCGTTACTCATCACGATCGTATTTTCACTGCGGCATTCTGTCACGGCACCATTATTAATGCCGGCAATTGCTCCTGCCGCCGTCCCCCCGGTCACAAGACTATCCTTTACCTGTCCATCCCTGGCGATTCCGCTGTTGTCGATGACTCCAAACAATCCCTTAATAGGTTCTGACGCCACGGCCGTCATTCCGGACACCGCATGTCCATTCATCAAAAAGCATCCCTGAAACGGATGTTCCTCATCACCGATCGGCTGCCATATCTCTGCTTCATCCAGACACTCCTCTGCTTCTGTCTGCTGATCATCTGTCATATTCCGGTAACACGTTCCGTTTCTATCTACCGCTGCGATACATTCGCCCTGTCTGTAAATTCCCGTTCTCTGCTGCTGTGAATCATACTGATAAGTAAGTGTACTCAGGGTAATATCGTTTTTTAAGGAGAAGGTTTTGCCTGCAGTGACGTTTCCCTCATTGACATATTGAGCGAACATCCTCAGTTCTTCTGCAGTACAAATGGTAATCTGCATATTCTTCTCCGTGTTGCCCTGCATTATATAGGAAGTGATGGATATCTCACTCTGTACTTCTGCCGCCCGGGCACTCTGTCCCCCAAAGCCCGTAAAAAACGGTTCTAAAACTGCCGTTGCTGTAATCAAAGCAGTCAGACCCAATGCCAGTATTGAGGAGCAAAAACGTCTCCTTCCTTTTCCTTTATGCTGTTGTCTGAATTTTTCATCTTCTCCTGCGTATCTTTTCATTTTTAACTCCTGTTATCGTTGTATTCTATTTTTCTCTCCCTATTGATACGCCCTTGTTTTCCATCTCTTTATTTTATAGTTTAAAATAAATTACCAAAAAAAGCAACAGCCCCCAAGAGCATTCCTGCTCCCGGAGGCTGTTGTCCTATTGGGTTAGATTTATCCGCTGAAAATCTGCCTTTCAGCAGCATCTTATAATGTCAGATACACACATCTGCCCGTTTGTCCTATGCAAATGCTCGAGCTCTCAACGCACGTACCAGATTTCGTCTGTCAGAAGGTTCGCAGTTGCCTGTCAGAAACAACTGATTCCGCAGATCCATTGTCATAATTCCCAGGATTGACTTTGCATCAACGCAATATCTTCCACAATAAAGATCAAAATCTCCATCAAACCCTGACAGGATATTGACAAACTCGCTCACATCTCGCACATCCTTTAACTGTACCGGTATCTTTTCGCCCATAACGACTGCTCCTTTCAATATTCTCTCTTCTCGTTCTCTCTATTCGGACAACCGGTTGCAGATGCCCATACTCCAATGCATCCTCGCCTTATTTTGTCCTTGCATAGTTTTACCACACTTTTGGCGAAATGGGAACCTTTTGAAGCAAGATTTAATAAATATTTATCAATTTATTCATATTTTACAACACTTTGCTAAGAAAATCCTGTAATCTGGCATTCTTCGGGTGCTCAAACAGCTCTACCGGAGCATTCTCCTCCTGGATCAAACCATCACTCAGGAACAGAACACGATTAGCAACCTCTTTGGCAAATCCCATTTCGTGAGTCACGATCACCATGGTCATTCCCTCTGCCGCCAGCTCCTTGATCAAAGCCAGAACTTCTCCAACCATCTCCGGATCCAATGCCGAAGTCGGCTCATCAAAAAGCATCACGTCCGGATTCATTGCCAGCGCACGGGCAATTGCGATACGCTGCTTCTGACCACCGGACAACATCGCCGGATAGGTGTCTGCCTTATCTGCCAGACCGATTCTGTTTAACAATTCCTCCGCCTTGACCGCAGCTTCTTCTTTTGTCATTTTTTTACGTTTCACCGGAGCCAGCATAATATTTTCTTTTACCGTCATATTGGGAAACAGGTTAAACTGCTGAAATACCATGCCGATCTTTTCCCGGACCAGATTGATATCCACGTCCTCATCGGTAATGTCCGTTCCCTCAAATGTGATACGGCCTGCCGTCGGCTCCTCCAGACAGTTCATGGAACGCAGAAAAGTAGATTTACCACAGCCGGACGGACCAATGACAGCAACTACATCTCCTCTGGAGATGGTTGTGGAAATTCCCTTGATAACCTGATGATCTCCGAATGATTTTTCCAGATTCTCCACCTGGATCAATACTTCCTTATCGCTCATTGCTTCTCAGCCTCCTCTCCAAAACGTGTACACCTGCTGTCAGGATCATTACGATAACCAGATAGATCAGAGCCACTGCGATCAATGGCATAAATGCATCATAGGTGTTGCTTCGTATAATATCGCCTGCCTTTGTCAGATCCACCAATGCAATATATCCGCTGATGGAGGTTTCCTTCAACAAACTAATAAACTCATTACATAATGCCGGCAGTGTATTTTTAAACGCCTGCGGCATAATAATAGAAAGCATCGTCTGAGAATAGCTCAGTCCCAGACTGCGTCCGGCTTCAAACTGACCGGCATCCACAGACATAATTCCGGAACGGACAACCTCTGCCACATAAGCCGCTGAGTTCAGTCCAAATGCCGTAATAGCCACTAAGATTTTATTATCTACCGATACCAGAATAATATAGTAGAAAATCAACAGCTGTACTACTGCCGGAGTGCCACGCATCACTGTCAGATAAATACGGCAGAATACATTTAAGATCGGGAAGTTTCCATTCTTGTCGTGTCCGGTACGGATCACAGCGATCACAAAACCAAAGAGTATACCAAACAGTACGGCAAATACTGTGATCAGCAGCGTATTCTGCAGACCCTTTACGATATACTGATAACGATGATCCTTGATAAAATTATCATGGAAACGCTCTGCAAAGGAACTCTTTGTAACGGATGCATCCGGGTCCACGGTAATGATCACCTGCTTCGCTGTCGTATAGGAATCTGTAAAATCAATATTTTTCAGACGATCCTTCGTAACAGTCATACCGGCAGCACCCACATCATCTTTTCCGGATACCACTGCCGGGATGATAGAATCAAACTCCATATCCTCAACCATCAGCTTCATACCAAGCTCATCACAGACGGCCTGCATCATATCCACATCAATACCGGTAATCTCATTATTCTCATAATACTCATATGGCTTGAAGGAGGCATTCGTTGCCATCTTCAGCACACCGTTTCTTTTGATGTCTTTTGCCTTATATGGCTTTGTTCCTTTTACTGAATCCTCACCGATATAATTATCAATGATATCCTGCAGTGTACCGTTTTTCTTTAACTTAGCAAGTGCTTCGTTAATTTTTTCCTTTAATTCTGTATTGCTCTTGTCAATACATACTGCATAATCCTCCAGTGCAAACTCCTCCTTGAGGATCTGCAGGGTGCTATCCTTCTCTGTATACGCCTTTGCCGGCTGCTCATCAATGATAACACAGTTAATCTTGCCATTCTTTAATGCCTGAATGGCATCCGTTCCCTTATTGTATCTCTCGATAACGGTTCCCGCGTCATCTCCTTCATAATCAGAAGCGTAAATATCTCCGGTAGTTCCGATCTGCACACCAATCTTTTTGCCATCCAGATCCTTTACGCCCTTGACCGCATTCTTTTTCAGTTCCGCAAGCTGCTTTTCCTGCTTTTGCTTCTCCTGATAATGATCGGCTGCAATGCCGCCCACAACCGCAAGACATACGATCAGGAGCAATATATAATTCCAGCCCTTGGGAAGTCTTCTTTTCTTTTTCATGATAAAACCATGCCTTTCCTATATATACTTATAAAAGGGGCAAGCTCCTTGCCCCCAATATGATCATACTACTTCGTCAACCTTTTTACAGGAAAATATATTTACATACAAACAATACCGCAAGTACATACATTAACGGTGTTACCTTCTTTGCCTTTCCACAGATCACATTGATCACAACATAAGAGATAACGCCCAGAGAAATTCCCTCTGCAATACTATAGGCAAATGGCATTGCCAGAATTGTCATATATGCCGGAACGGCCTCTGTCAGATCATTGAAGTCGATGTCAACAACAGAAGAGAGCATTAAGAAACCGACAAAGATCAGAGCCGGAGCTGTTGCAAAGCCCGGAATTGCTGTAAAGATCGGTGCAAAGAAAATTGCCAGAAGGAACAGTACTGCTGTTACAACAGAAGCAAGACCTGTACGGGCACCTGCACCAACACCTGCAGAGCTCTCTACATAAGTTGTAGTTGTACTTGTACCGATGATAGCACCGGCACTTGTTGCAATAGCATCTGCCAAAAGGGCCGGTTTAATGTTTGGAAGCTTTTCATTTTCATCAAGCATACCTGCCTTTGAAGATACACCAACCAGTGTTCCTATGGTATCGAACATATCTACAAACAGGAAGGAGCAGAGTACAACGATAAAGTTAAATACACCAACACCCTTGAAATCAGCATTAAAACACTGACCAAATGTGGTAGAGATCTTGCTGAAGTCTGTCATATGCATAGTTGGATACAGAGAATAGAAGCCTGCCTCTGCGTCGATATGGTAGATTCCGGCTGCCTGACAGATCATACCAAGTACCCATGTAGAAATAATACCGATCAGAATAGATCCCTTAAAACCTTTGACATAAAGGATGACTGTGATGAACAGACCGATCAGTGCAAGAACAGCACAGATTCCCTGTGTATGCCAGTTATCTGCAAATTTACAATATGTTAAAAGTGTCGTATCATCATTGACGATGATATGTGCTCCCTGAAGTCCGATAAATGCGATAAATAAACCGATACCGGCACTTACACCCTTTTTCAATGTACTTGGAATTGCATTGAATATTGCCTCCCGAACACTTGTCAGAGACAATACGATAAATACAATACCTTCCAGGAATACTGCCATCAAAGCAACCTTCCAGGAATATCCCATATTACCACATACTGTATATGCGAAGTATGCATTCAGTCCCATACCAGGTGCCAGTGCAAACGGATAATTTGCAAGCAGCGCCATTGCCATGGTACCGATAAATGAAGCAAGACAGGTAGCGATCAGTACTGCTGTACTGTCCATTCCTGCTGCTGACAGCATGTTTGGATTTACGGCAAGGATATACGCCATGGTCATAAATGTCGTAATACCGGCAATTACTTCCGTCTTAACCGTAGTTCCATTTTCTTTCAGTTTGAAAAACTTCTCTAACATTTTATCCTCCATGTGATGTGTTATTAGTATCATTCTCTCAAGAACGAAAATGACCCATATACAGTATACCACAAAACATAGGGGAATTTACAGATAAGTTGTTGATTTTATTGATATTTTCTGCAGAATCAATAGATACAAATTATATATAACCTGAAGCCTTCATCCTATGAAACTATTAAATCAAAAAGAACTCCGGGAAATCCAGAGTTCATAAATGCCGCAGACCGGAATCGAACCGGTACGGGTATCACTACCCACGGGATTTTAAGTCCCGGGCGTCTGCCAGTTCCGCCACTGCGGCATAGTAATATAAAATTATTACTGAGTGGGACCTACAGGGCTCGAACCTGTGACCCTCTGCTTGTAAGGCAGATGCTCTCCCAGCTGAGCTAAGATCCCAAAATAATACAGTGAAATGAGTACTTACACACTCAAACCGCATATTATTATATCATTGATGGATACAAATGTCAATGTTCCATCAACGACCCAGACGGGACTCGAACCCGTGACCTCCGCCGTGACAGGGCGGCGCTCTAACCAACTGAGCCACTAGGCCAAATAAAATAATAATATCAATGGAAGTCTTTTTCCCAATAATGGCAATTTTTTCCCATCGAATGGACCCTCAGGGACTCGAACCCTGGACCGATCGGTTATGAGCCGATTGCTCTAACCAACTGAGCTAAAGGTCCATACATATGATTATAAGAAAATCCGTAAATATCTCTATCTACGGATTATTTAATAACTCCCCGAGTAGGGCTCGAACCTACAACAACTCGGTTAACAGCCGAGTGCTCTACCATTGAGCTATCGAGGATCATCTTTTTGAAAGCAGATACCTTCAAAACTGTATACCGATTATAACATCTTCCCGCTGCTTCTGCAACCAGCTTCCCGTTTCTTTTGGATAAGCCTTCGACCTATTAGTGACAGTCAGCTGCATACGTTACCGTACTTCCACCTCTGCCCTATCTACCTCATCGTCTCTAAGGGGTCTTATG
>NZ_JACRSX010000027.1 GCF_014384985.1 Jutongia huaianensis | reverse complement strand
CATAAGACCCCTTAGAGACGATGAGGTAGATAGGGCAGAGGTGGAAGTACGGTAACGTATGCAGCTGACTGTCACTAATAGGTCGAAGGCTTATCCAAAAGAAACGGGAAGCTGGTTGCGGAAGCAGCGGGAAGATGTTATGATCGGTATACAGTTTTGAAGGTATCTGCTTTCAAAAAGATGATCCTCGATAGCTCAATGGTAGAGCACTCGGCTGTTAACCGAGTTGTTGTAGGTTCGAGCCCTACTCGGGGAGTTTTCCTATTTTGGGATATTTTCCGGAGACGGGACATATAATAAATCAATGGCTCCATGGTCAAGCGGTTAAGACATCGCCCTTTCACGGCGGTAACACGGGTTCAAATCCCGTTGGAGTCACTATATGGCGCAGTAGCCAAGTGGTAAGGCAATGGTCTGCAACACCAGTATGCGCCGGTTCAAATCCGGCCTGCGCCTCTCAAATCCTTGAAACGCTGATGTTTCGAGGATTTTTTTCTATATATAAATACCCAAAATAAAACATAATTACAGTTTAAAAAGTGGAAAAGGAAAACGTATGAATGACAAGGAAAGCATAACAAAAGAATCAATAAAAGAGATCGGGTTTCAAGAGGAAATATATCGTCAATTTGGAGAAAGTAAATTAAAACCGGAGCAGTATTCTGCGCTGGGGCTGGCGTATATCGGTGATGCTGTCTATGATCTGATCATACGGACGCTGGTGCTCCGCAAGGGAAATTACAGTGTAAAGACATTTCATAAAATGACCAGCAGTATCGTTAAGGCGGAATCCCAGGCACGGCTTGTGGAATCTATAGAGCCGGATCTTACGGAAGAGGAAAACAGAGTTTTTCATCATGGCAGGAATGCAAAGTCAGGAACATCAGCAAAAAATGCATCCATCATTGATTACCGGATAGCCACAGGATTTGAGGCGCTGATCGGATATTTATACCTGAAGGAGCAGATGCCGCGGGTAATTGAACTGATCGCACTGGGACTGGAACGTACGGAACAGTTTGATCAATAATCAATTATTTAAGATGATTCATTAGAGAGAAAGGAAGAATAGATATGAGATACGAGGAGCTTACGATAGAGGGAAGAAATGCAGTGCTGGAGGCATTCCGGGCAGGAAAGACCATTGATAAGGTATTTCTGCTGGATGGATGCCAGGATGGTCCGATCCGGACAATTCTTCGGGAGGCCAAGAAGGTAGATACGATTGTGAATTTTGTAAAAAAGGAACGACTGGATCAGATGTCGGAGACAGGAAAGCACCAGGGAGTTATTGCTTATGCTGCCGCATATGAGTACGGAACGGTTGACGAGATGCTTGAAGCTGCAGAGAAAAAGGGAGAGGCACCGTTTCTGATCCTTTTGGACAATATTGAGGATCCGCATAATCTGGGTTCTATCATTCGAACAGCCAATCAGGTTGGTGCACACGGTGTCATTATTCCAAAACGGCGTGCGGTTGGTTTGACCGCCACTGTGGCCAAGGCATCTGCCGGAGCAATCAATTATACGCCGGTAGCAAAGGTTACCAATCTGGTCAGAACTATGGAGGAGCTGAAGGAAAAAGGAATGTGGTTTGTCTGTGGTGATATGGGTGGCGAATCCATGTATTCTCTCGACCTGACAGGTCCTATGGGTGTCGTGATTGGAAATGAGGGAGATGGTGTGAGCCGTCTTGTGAAAGAAAATTGTGATTTTGTAGCCAGTATACCGATGTTTGGAGATATTGATTCGCTCAATGCTTCTGTAGCAATGGGTGTGCTTTCGTATGAAATTGTACGTCAGAGATTAAATAAGGCAGGAAAATAATCTTAAGACAGATATATTTGGGAATAGATCATAAAATATAATCTGTTAAAGGGGGAGAAAACCGTAATATTGGTTTGGAGGATGGAAAAGAATGACGGAAAACTTTGAGACAATGCCGGAAGAGGAACTGATCTGCCGGGCGCAGAGTCAGGATCATGCGGCGATTGACGCATTAATGCGCCGGTATAAGGGAATCGTCCGCAAACGTGCGAGATCTTTGTTTATGATCGGTGGAGATCAGGATGATCTGATGCAGGAGGGGATGATTGGTCTATTTAAGGCGATTCAGGACTATGACAGCTCTAAAGAGGCAGTCTTTTCGACATTTGCGGAGCTCTGTATCAGCAGACAGCTTTATTCGGCTGTAAAATCCTCAAACCGCAAGAAAAACATTCCGTTGAATACATATGTATCTATTTATTCACCGGCATATTTAGAGCAGGACGGAGCAGAGAATGGAAGTTTTATGGTGGATCATTCTCTGGAGGCGGCAGAGCTCAGCCCGGAGGAAATATTGATCGACCGGGAAAACGTCCGCAATCTCCGCGAACAGATAGAAACAGCACTAAGTCCATTGGAAAAAAAGGTTTTTGATCTTTATATGGACGGGATGACTTATCAGGAGATCGCAAGGCAGATGAAGAAGGAGCCCAAGTCCATTGATAACGCCCTGCAGCGGATCAAAACGAAAGTAAATAAGGCATTAAAGAAATAGCCGGGCACAGATATATGATCAACAACTGTGATTGGACGGGACTTCCTCCTCATCAAAACTGGTATCCAGCAGATTTCCTAATAAAATGATTTCTTCATCAGTAATACAGGAGAGCAGAAGCTGGTCTAGCCGGTAGGAAGGATTGATCCCGCGCATACCGCAAGTGGCCAGAATGGTATTGGAAAGAGTAACAAAGCCGTCTATGGCATCCTCTTTGCGGTATCCGGTCAGATTCTGCTGCGTTTCGGAATCATATTTTACAGAATATATGTATTGAATCAGAAGAAGGAGATCGGAACGCTGGATGTTTCGGACTCGGGTCTTCTGTTTTTTTAATTCCTTTGTGATAGTTTTGCGGGCATCCTTTACGGAGAGAGATTTTTGATCCGGATAGTTTCCGTTCAGGAGACGGCAGATCCAGCCGGGACATGGCTTTTCAGGGTCAGACAGTTCCAATGCAGCCCTTGCGCGTTGATAGAGCATCTGACGTTCTTTTTGGACGGACATGGATAAAAGCTCGGAAATATATTTGGAATTTTCCCATTGCATTTCCTCACCGAGAAAATCGGATAACTGCGCAAACATTTCGTGATTCCAGGTGGCGGAGTCTTTTTTATTATTGTGATAAATCTGGTTTAACAGATCGGAAATACGCGCTTTTGGAGCATAGGCGATCACATAAAGATTTTGAATCTCCTTCAGGTCTTCCGGGGACGCAGAAGGAGATTTGCGTCGCTGCATGTTTTTGAGATAACGGCGGATCCGTTCCTTTTCCGTATTCATATGGGAGAGGCTGTTTGCATTTGAGGTTTTCCAGTCTTCATAATCGGTACGCGTCAAAAGCATCTGCAATTCGCCCAGACATTCTTTTTGATAATATTGAAATGCTTCATTGAGCAGGTGAATATAATAGCTGTAGACAGTCATACTATAGCCCTTAAATAGCTCTGCACTTTGACACATCCACAGAAGAAATTCCTGCTGTGGCAAAGATTTTTTCTTTTTATAGGTTTTTTTGAGCAGGTCTGTCTGTGCCGTTTGCAGGGGGCGCAGTTCCTGATCGGTATGTGTTTCAAAAAAATGAACCATAAATTCAAAGCTGTCATAACCAAGCTGATTTTCCAGACAATACATACAGATCATTTCTTCGTAATCGTTTACCTGCAGATCCCATTGGGAAAGATAATGAAGCAGGTAATCCTGCGTTTCTTCAAGAGAGAAGTGGAGAAAAAGAGCACAGGAAAGAAGCTGCCGGCGGGAAGGAACGGCAAATCCATCGATTCCAAACCAGCGTTGGATCGTCTGGCGGGAAGCAACTTTAAATGATTTGATCTGTTTGTAAAAGTTTAAATAAGCAGTGTGGCGTATTTCGTCCTTTGTATCAGACAGTATTGGATCCGGGGCTTCCGGATTGGATTGAGACGGAGAAGTGGAGGGTGTCTGACCGTAATGATACCATTTCCGGATAAGATAAATATCGGGTCTCTGATAGGCTGTCTTTTGCATTTGTCTGATCATATCAAGGCTTGTGTTCATGGGCTTTTGTATTTCAAAGATATGCTCTTTGTCCTTTCCTTTTTGTTTGGATGCTTTCTGTTTTATTACAGATCATCCAGATCTCCGTCAAATCGTTGGTTTCGCTTTGGTGCGGGAGTTTTGCTATTTGTGGAGCGGTTGTTTTTTGGCGTGGGCGTCCTGCTATTTGTGGAGCGGTTGCTATTTGGTGCAGCCGTTGTTTTTTTTGTGGAGCTGCCATTATTTTGCATAGTACTGTTGTTTTTTGTGGAGCTGCCACTATTTTGTATGGCTTTGTTGTTTTTACCTGGATTACTTTTGGTGGCAGGACGGTCTGTTGCCGTTTTTTTCGTGTTTTTACGAGGCTTTGCTGTTGCGTTGCCTTCTGACGGCGGAGGAGTCTGGGTGGCAGCCGGGACGGTGGTAAAGGGAGCTGTCGCTGAGGGTGCTGTGGCGGGAGAAACTGTCCGGGCAGGCGAGACGGTATTCAGGGAGGAGGCATTCTTTGGATGCGTGGAGTTATAGAAATATATTCCGGTGCCGGTCAGAGCCAGTAGCAAAAACAGTGCAAGGATCATAAGTTTCCTTCGATGTAAGGAATGAAACTGTTTCTTCTTTACGGACCGGGCAAGATCTGACAGAAGCTTTTCCGTAAAATTTATTTCTGTGGGACGGAATGCTGCAGGCTTTAAGGTGGTATGATCTGAAAGAGGATTTAAGGTATCGTTTGCGCCTGCTCCGTAGAGATCTGCATATAGGAGAGCAATGGAGTCATATCGGTCTTCGATACGGACAGCCAGTCCCTTGGAAATGCAGGCGATTTCATGCTGATTTAATTTGATGCCATCGATCCGCTGCAGGGGAAGCATTTGATCGTCTACATAACGATTGACAGAATCATCGGGAATGATCCCGGTCACCATGTAATACATTGTGGCACAGATTCCGTAAACATCGGTCCAGGGTCCCTGCTCTCCTACATTGCTGCACTGTTCAATGGGAGCAAAACCACGTTTGAAGATTAAAGTATATTCGGCGTCCTTTGCCTTTTGGGTAAAGCGGGCTGCACCAAAATCAATGAGCTTGAGTTTCCCGTCTTCTGTCAACAAAATATTGTCAGCGCTGATATCCCGATGGAGTATCCCTTTTTCGTGAATTTTGATCAGGCTTTTTAACAGAGGCTTGACCAGAAGAAGCATTTTGTTTCCGGCAATACGGCCATGTTCACGAACATAATCCTTAATACTGACTCCTTTCACATATTCCATCACAATGCATGGAATATCGTTTTCGCCGAAAAAATCTCTGGCGGATGCGATACCCTCCAGGTCATAAAGACCTGCGGCGATCTTTGCTTCCTTCAGTGCATCCTCCTGGCCGGTAAAGGAGCTGCGGTGATACACCTTCAGAGCAACAGGAATTCCAAGAGAAAGGTCCTGAGCTTTATATGTGGTGGCAAAGCCACCGCTTCCCAGTTCTTCCAATATTTCGTATCGTTCCCGGATAATGTCTCCCGGCCGGAATAAATTCTGTTTGCTGCTCATAAAAGGACACCTCTTGATTGTATATTATAATAAAGTATAAATAGTTACTCTCTGATCTGCAATACGATTTCTTTTGAATAAAAACTTCCATTTGTACGTTTTTTCTTATGGAAGGTCTGTACCTTGACGGCAATCGTTGCTTTTCGGAAGGTATAGTGCAGGTCAAAGGTTGCTTTCTGCTGTTTGATATTATCGTTTCGCAATTGCAGCAGAGTATATTTTTTTTGGTTTTTGCGAATGTAGATATCGGCATAGCGACCCTGATACCGGCGGAGTTTGATCCGCAGATAACGCTGTCCGTCAGCATTTTTCTTCCGCCGGACGGTCAGTACAGGGGCCATCAGGCGGGCTGTGGCATTTCCGATATCACTGGCAGTTCCATAGATGTTAGAAGAGTTGTGACGGTTATATGGAACGATCTTATAATAATACGTTTGTTCCGGCTTTGTTGTTACATCAATGTAGGTGCTTCGGATGTTCTTTGCTGTTGTGGTCTGGGTGAAATATTTGGACCTCCGGGAGGTGTTCAGGGACACAATAGAACGGAAAGCAGCATTCCGGCTTGTGGCACGATATATCTGATAACCGTCATAAAGCGTGGCGCAGCTCCAGACAATACGGATTCCACCTCGCCGGTCGGCAGTTGTCTTAAGTAATACGGGTTTCGTTTCGGCAGCAGATGACGTTTCTGCAGGCTGTTCGGTTTCGCTGGAGGTTTCCGGACTGGGGGCTAAGGAAATTGACGGTTCCGGCGAAACGACGGAGGGATCCGGAGTGGTCGTTCGAGCCGGTGGCATGGTAACAGGAAGTGGAGAATAGCGTGGATCCGGCACACTCTGAAGGGAGAGAACAGGGTGGCTGCTATCTTCTGTCCATGCGGATGGTTCTTGTGAAAAATAATAATAACCGGACAGGTAATATCGTTCATTATTCTTTTTATTTTCTATCCAGGCATTGAGGCAGGACAGAAGATCCGGATAGCTGTTATAGGAATCATTTCCGATGGTCTGGCTGCTTTCGGAACCTGTCAGCTGTGCTGTTGAGATCACAGCACATTCGGAAGGACTTACCGGTGAAACATCTTCTGAAAGAGGGGTTCCATCCAGAATAGAATAGCCCCAGTAGCCACACAAGGGAAGGGATGACTGGGTGGTATAACAATAGCGGATATTCCGGCTGTATAACAGATCACAACAATATCCGATCAGACTGGCTGTCAGAACCGGACGAAGAGTCTGTGTATCCGAGGAGGAAGCCGGACGATCTATCACAGGAGTAGGGGAGCTTGAAGGGGAAGCGTCGGAGCTGTCATTAGGAATCGGCTGGATCGCAGGGTCTGAGCCACTTTGCTCCTGAGTGATCTGACCGCTGTGAAAACAATTTTCCATGGACAGCAGCCCTGTTACATATTCTTCGGAAACACGGCCAAGTAATCCGCCACAGATTGCAAAACGTGTGATCAGATTTGCATCATTATAACTATTATAAATATAGGATATACAATAGCACTGTCCGATCAGACCTCCAATGCCTGCCATCTGATCCTGGATATTTTGCAGATCCGCTGTGATCAGGTCGTTCTGGCTGGCGTATAATTTGCCATATTCAGAAGAAAAAACAAGGGAGCCCAGATTGGCAAGGGAAGCTTCTTTTTCGATGTTAACGATTGTTCCATGGTTGCTGCAGTCCTTTAAATAAGGGACAGCACCCTGACCGATTATACCGCCACCGCGGGAGGATGCCCGGATGGCACCGGAATTTTCGCCGCCGATTATCACTGTCAGAGGGGTTTGATAATTCATATCAAAAGGTTCATTCATGGAATGTTCAAAAAATTCCTCGTCGTAGGAGACGCCAATGATCCCTCCGGCGTAGATCCCGGAAATGGAGGCAGTATTTTCAACATGGTTCATATAAATAGGAAGTGAATTACGATAGTCGGATCGGATGGGAGTGATGGCTGCACTACCCACCAGACCGCCGGCAATGCCTGCGGATGAAATCTCTGTGCTGTTGGTGCAATTGGTCATATAGATCATGGACTCTGCTTTTCCGCAAAGTCCTCCTACGGAGAAGTAAGAATCCTCATCTGTGATCTGTCCGGATGCTTTGCTGTTGACAAAGGCAGTAAGCATCTGTCCGGTGTATGTTCCGGTGAGCATACCACAGGCTTTAGTGATAAGCCGGTGGGAAGTGCTTTCGTCCTCTGTTTTACCGGTGTGAAGCCGGATGGAGGCATCTACGGTAACATTGTCAAAGGAATCCTCTTCGGACTGACCGCAGAGTGCCCCAACGGACCGGTAATCTCCGGCAGAAATAAAGGCATTTTGGATAGAACAGTTTACAATGCTGCTATTGGAGCTCACGGCAGAAAGTATTCCTAATGAATCGAAGGAATCTGTCGTGTTTTTACTCAAATTATAATCTGCAGAAATAAATGCACCGTTGATGGTCAGATTCGAAATCCTTGCACCGGACAGACCGGCAAAGAGACCAAAAGCAGTCTGTTTGTAATCTGTGTCCGGAAAGCTCCACAGACCGGTGATCTGATGACCGTTACCATCAAAGGAAGCACAGAATGACCGGGAGCCACTGGGCTTCCAGGACTTGCCCTGAAAAGAAAAATCACTGACGGTCTGCAGGGAATCATCAGTATAGAAGGTTTCAGAGGCTTCATCATATACGGCGGCAGGCTTTTGATTTTCATAGATCGTAATCTTAGAGGAATCATTCTGACGGTCAAATGTATAATCAGATAAAGCAATATCATTTTCTAAACGAAAAGTATAATTGCTATCTTTATTTAACATACCGGTTTGTATATAAGTGTCCAGACGGTTGAGATCATCGAGATCCGAAATGGTGATCGTGGCATTGTCCGGCAATATTTTGGAAAACAGATCCTTTGTGGTGTATGTTTTTTCTACTGCAACAGCAGGAAATGCAGATAATACAGAACCGGAAAAAAGACTTACCGCAAGGATAGAGGCAGTCAGTATTTTTGTAATCCTTCTCATAACTTCTCCTCGTTTCGTATATAAGACATTGTTATTTTATGTAAAAATCTCATCCTTTATTATGCAGGAAATAATATCGTTTTGCAATATCCCTATCAGAGACTCTATGTGCGAAAAAAAATAAAAATCAAAAGGACAGCCGGGGTTAGAATAAAAATGCAGATATGAAATGGAAAAAAGCAAGGAAAAAGACATAGGAAAAGGAGGAAGGAACAGATATGATAGCTATTGTTATTATGTTGATCTTAAGTTCGATCATTGGTGGCGTTATCAATGATCATATCACATTTTATGGGAGTCCCTGGTCGGTGAAAATGCAGAAAAAGAAGGCGTATCTGATCGTATTTGTGATTCTCTGGGTGGGGATGAGTTCGATTCAGATGTTTCAGGATGCGGAAAATGACGGGACGAAAAAAAAGACAGAGCAATCTCAGGAAACACAAAATGACGACTCCGATTATTCCGATTTGGAGGATGACATTGGGTGGAGCTATGATGACACGGAAGCAGATTATGATGACCAGGATGAGGAATATGATGATTCCGAAGATGCGGATGGGAATACGTTAGAGGATAAGAACGTCTCTCAGAAAAAATATATTCTGCCCATGAGTTCCAAACGCAAACTGAAAGAAAAAGATTTAAAGAAGCTTGGCGCTAAAAAGCTGAGAATTGCCCGGAATGAGATTTATGCGCGTCACGGCAGAATGTTTCAGGATCAGGAATTACAGGATTATTTTGACCGGAAGGACTGGTATACCCCAAGCATTGCGCCGGAGGACTTTTCGGACGCTACGGAACTAAGTAAGCTGGAACGCAGAAATATAGCATTTATACAAAAACACGAGTGATTGGGAGAAAAGAATACGTCCGCAGTGGAGAAACTGCGGTTTATGGAAAGGCATGGTGATAAAGATGGCTGATTTTACATTATTTAATAGGACAATATCGATTCCGAATGCATACATTCGATACAGGAATATGCAGCATCGGGCAGGACAGGCAAGCATGCAGGTGATAAAAGAATTTAAACATTGGTATGACCGCTGCTTTGGAATTGAAGCAGTGCTGGAAAAACTGGATGAGGTTGTATATGGATTGATTGACCAATACGTCGTCGATGAATTATATGGCAGGCTGGCTTCTATGGAAATATACGATATCTCCAGAGGAGATTATATCAGGCAGTGTGTCGATATGAGTTATCTTGACGAGAGTGTGGAACGGATTGAATATCGAATTATGGAGATCACTCAAGATAAGAATGCCATGAAGGCATACCGGGAGGCAAGAAAGGCATACCGGGGAAAATTTATCGGTGGTGGTTTTGGTATTTCCGGGGCGATCAAAGGAAGCGTAAAGGCGGGCGCTCTGAATGCAACCACAGGAATGGCACATAGTCTGGTAAATACTCTGGGAGATGCCGGAAGTTCCATTGCAGCAGCGGCTAAAAAAGCCGGCTTATATAATTCGGATACGAAGGATTCCCTGGTAATGGGGATCAGGAATTCTATTTTTGAGATTTTCGATAATCATATGAGTCTGGTGAATACATATTATTCCGGATATTATGAGTCCGGTTTTGACGTAGACAGGGCAAGTGCATTATTTGAAAATGCAAAGAAATATCCGGACAAAAGAAAAGATTTACTGATACAGGCAGTTCTTACATGTCCGACACAGTGGATTTTAGGTTATATCTTTGATAACTATTCGGAAGAGCGGATGCATGTCTGTAATATTGGAAATTGTTTCTCGGATCTTGAGAGCTACTGGACGCGTTTTGAAAAGGTGTTCCAAAGTGAATATGAAACAGCAAAGCAGCAGGGGCCTCAGGAGGTTGAGGAACTAAAGGAAACAATTTATTATGCTATGCAGGAGTGTGGGGTTGAAGAAAGTGAAGTATATGATCAGATCAATTATGATGAATTGGTTCGCATTACCGAAGAGTATCTGCTGTGCACGGAGGAAGCTGCAATAAAACGGGTTCTTCATAAATTTATGGATTACGATGCACCGGATATACAAAAGAAGCAGGTGATAAAAGAAAAAGGAATCTGGGAAATTGCCGGCCGATATGGTGTCGAATATTCCCAGGAGGATGTTGACAATATATTGAGCAGATATTATTTTGGCGAGGCAAAACAGAATGAAGAAAAGGCCCAGGAGGCAAAAAAACAGATCCGGGTTGTAATGAATGCTTTAAATGTTACGTCAAGTCAGGTGTTTGATCAACTGGAAAAAGACTGTATTGCAAGATTGTGTCCGAATATCACAGAGGCATCGGAGGAAGTTTGTCAAAAAATGACAGAACGCATTGCTGCTTATGATGCATTGGAAGAAAATAAACAGCCATTTGTGGATGAGATCAAAAAACGGATCGATACCATATGGACTCAGGAAGATGCAGCAATATTTGACAAAGTGTATCTTCGCACCAATCTGCATGATGTGGATGAAATCCGTCAGGCAATAGAATTTGTGAAGCAAAAGGGCCGCACGGAAAATGCACAAAACTATATAAATGCTCTGGAGACCTGCAGTGATAAGAATATAAAAACTGCGCAAAAATATCCCAAAAAGATGACAACAATTTATGAGATACTGGGCATCGGTCTGACATTCGCCGGGGTAATCCTGACTTTAATGCACCCAGCGTTTTGCCTGATATTTTTTCTCGGAATTGTTCTGTGGAATGCATATAACCGGAGAGAAAAATACTGGTATCTGCTGACTATTAACGAGACTAATCTGCACAAAGATCTCTTTCTGCCGGGTAAAACCAAATAGCTGTTTTTCCAGTGGATTATATTGGAAATATTCAAGAGAAAAGACATAGGAAAATGACAACTTACAACGACAGGGCGATTTGCTAAAATAATAGTAAAGGCGGTGGAAAAAAATGGAAGAAAAACAGGAACCCATACCTGTGTATGCCGGTGTATATGAAGAAATTGCAGAAATTATTGGCAAAGAGCGCATCGAAGAGTTTTATGAACGGTTCAAGGGGCAGCAGTTTGTATTCCCTATGAAGCTTTATTCCAAAGAATATGTAATGCAGGAGATCAGTCATCTTCAAGGGAAAAAGAAGATATCTGATATTGCAAAAAAGTTTGGCTACAGCGAGCGGTATGTACGGAAAATGCTGGCGGAAGCCAATCAGGGCGAGATGTGCGTGGGAGAAGAAAGTGTGTAGATAGACGTTGAAAGGAGAAAAAGATGACTTCAGAAAAAATTGATGAAATTGTACGAAACAGGCAGGAAAAATTAAAAAAGCTTCATGATGTTGAAAGTAATGTTGAGAAGATTCGGATTTCTATTGGAAAAATAGAAGAAATAAAACAGAACCTTTCAGAGGTATCGTCTAATGATCCGTTAATTATGATGCTGAGACAACAATCAGAAGTGGCCAATAAGATTAGAAGAATTGACACCAGTGCATTTTATAGTGCATATGATTGCTATATGAAGAAATTACAGATTGTTAAGAATAGATTTAGCCGTGAAACCCTAAATATTAGTTTTGTTGGGGCAGCAGGACAGGGAAAAAGCTGCGTGCTTCAGCAGATTAGTGGGTTAGGAGGAGATGTTATTCCTTCGGCAAAGGGTTCAGATTGTACAGGAGCCAAATCAATTATCAGTAATGCACCAGAAGCTCTAGAGGTTAAAGCTGAAATAACATTCTATTCATGTACAGAGATTTTAGATATCATCAATGATTATTTAAAAGAAATTGTTGGAAACAGCGATTATGTAAAATATAGAATATCAGATCTTTCTAATGCATCGAATATACCAATAAGTGAAATTGACAGTAAGATTGGATTAGATGCTAACGCAAAAGGAAAATTAGAACAACTAAAAAAATATGTAGAGCACATAAATGATGATGAGATTAAATCACGTCTGGGACAGAAATTATTTGTCCCACAGGAGGAGATTGAACAGTATGTTGCACAACATTCCAGTGTTGATCCTGGCAAAATGTATTATAAATATCTTGGAGTGAAATGTGCCAATATTATTTGTGCTTTTCCAAAGAAAGATGCGGGAAAAATTGTTTTAGTGGATACGAAGGGGCTGGGTGATACAGCAATAAAGGTTGAAGAAAATATGCTGTATGCGGCAGAAAACGACTCTGATGCCATAATATTAATGTACAGACCAGATGCACTTCGTGCAGGGTTGGGAGCAAGAGAAACAGATATTATTAGTAAGATTCAGAAACGGATATCGGCACAATATTGTGAACAGCTTTTATTTTGGGTTATTAACCGGGTGAAAGACGGAGATGGAAAAAATACTGATGTAATTGAAAAGACTAAGGAGGATATAATCAATAGTAAAATGGCAATTGCTGGGGTATTAGATGTAGATTGCATGGATCACGAAAATGTAGAAAAAAATTTACTTTCGCCGGTATTATCAGGACTTACAGAAAGAGTTGAGAAAGTTGATGGATTTATTGTAAAAGGTTTGAATGATTTGGCAGAGGATTTGATTAGGAAATATAAAAATATAGTTTCCAGCCTTTCTGAAGTTTTTATTGATAGTGCGAGTGAGGATATAAAACAGGAAATGAGTCCAGAGATTCGGGAAACATTAGATATTATGTTAGGAAGGGTGCGCAAAATTTTTCTTGAATTGAATGAAAAGAGGAATAAGCCATCTGAAGAATTTCAGGAAGAATGTGATAAAAAATTGAAGAATATATTGAAACTTGTTCCAAGTCAAGAAGAAGTTATCGAATTACTGGAAAAAGGTAGTATTAATCAGATACAAGTATACGAAAAATGTACGAATAAAATCAGAATAAGCATCATAGATGATTTTATGGAACTGGATGATATTCTTAATCAATTAGTCGAGCAGTTTAAACAATCTATTGTTGATGCTCTGACAGATGATGATAAGGGAAAGCTGGGGCATATTGTGAGTAAAAACGACAAAAATGCCAGTGAGTGGATTGAAACATTTATAGAAAAAATAAGAAACAATACGGGGGATTATCCGCTGATTACGAAAGCAATGCAGGAGTTGCATAAATTTAAAATCAGTGTTGAGGGATTTATGATTTATGAGGTCAGAGATAAATTGGATCAGATTGATCTTAGTCTTAATACTCAGACTCCGCAGATTGATTCAGATGCCAACAATAGAGAAAAACAATCTGAAGATATTATATTTTGGCTGGATAAGGCTATAAATGAGATTTTTGATGATTTGGGAAAGGAATTGAATGAATTATTTAAGGTTCCCAACAGAGCTTTGTTTGCAGCAGCAAAAGATTTTCACGATCGAGCAACTTATTCAGGCAGTACAACGTATAAAGACGTAATGACGGAATGGGAATATTTATATGGGAATTGGATTCCTGATATCTGGGCGGAGCAATATGCATCGAAAATAAATAGCATAGAAGCATATAAAACATGGAAAAAAGTAACACAAACAATACAAGATAATTCTGCACTAAAAAATATAAAGATGTAGTGAATCAATGAACAAAAGGAGAAAAAGATGAATCAATCAAGTAAACATGTGGATGTAATGATGTTTGGCGGGCGTAGAACCGGAAAGACCAGTGTGCTTGCAGCAATGCAGGCGTGTTTTGACGAAACATTAGGAAAAGACAATTTAATGATTACCCCCGTCGGTGATGACACATTGCTCATCATAGAGGAAAAACAAAGAGAGATGCAAGAGTATTATCACAATAAAAAAAGAGGACTTGTACCAGATGATAAGCCAACATCAGATTTGAATGAGTATACTTTTGGAATCAAATTAAAGAATAAATCTGGACAGGAAGGTATGATGACTATCAATTTTATTGATTATCCAGGTGAGTGGCTGGGAAATGACCGGGAAAATAAGGAACATAGAACACAAATAAATGAAAATCTATTGAAAAGTAATGTGATTATCATTGCTATAGATACACCGTATTTAATGGAAGGAACAAGAACAAACAGTGCGGAAGAAATTGGAAAATATAATGATCGCAGAAATTACAGCCAAAGGATTAATCAGATAATTAAAGAGATAGAAGTTAATAAAAATGAGCCTAAAATGATACTCTTTGTTCCATTGAAATGCGAAAAATATAGGGAAGAAGGAAAATTAGACGTAGTGGCAACTAAAATTAAAAAGGCATATAAGGGTATTTTTGATTTTTTTGATGGTCCAAACAAAGGTGGTGCAGAAATTGCCATTATTCCAATTATGACTATGGGGAATGTATACTTTAACCATTTTAGTAGGGACGATGAGGGTGAAATTATCCTTGATGAAAAATGGAAAACACCCAAGGAAGCCCTATATTATTTTAGCAATGAGGATGTTTATGGACCGGAGCCACAATATTGTGAGCAGCCAATGATTTATGTGTTAATGTATATTTTATATATGTTACGAAGGGTGATGGAGAATGAAAAGGAAAAACTGGGATTTTTTGGAAAGCTCATTCAGAAATATCTTGTGGAAGACTTTTTAAATTATGCCTCGGTTGATGATTTTATAAAGGAAGAGGATAATCTAAGAAAAAAATTAATAAGGAATGAGGAAGGATTTGAAATTGTTCAAAATCCATTAAATTTTTAAACTAGAAATGGAGGCATTTAAAGTATGTGTGAGTTATACTCTTATTGTTCATACAAAGGAAGTCCTGTTGGTTTTAGAATAGGAAAGACAAAGGTGGAAAATGAGATTGATTTAACATTGTGTGATGATAATATAAATCAGTTTATTAGAAAAAGTT
>NZ_JACRSX010000026.1 GCF_014384985.1 Jutongia huaianensis | reverse complement strand
ATTTATACCAGTATAATGCAAATAAGAGCAGAGAACCAAAATCTGGTCTCTGCTCTTAATAACTATCAATAAAATCTTGTGTCAGTTTTTTGAGTTTACACAAAACTTGAAACGGTCTCAAAAATTGAGGTACGTCTCATCTTTGGTTCACTGCTCTTTTTTGTGCAAATAATATGGAAATGTAACTTTATTTATTGTATATATAATTACTGTAATATTTTTTGTTTTTTACGGTGGCAAAAGTGCGTACTCGTACATAAATCTTTTTGTTTGATTTCACTACTGCGGAAAAAGTTGTCTTTTTGGTTGTCTTTTTGATTTTCTTTTTGAAATTCTTCTGATACGAATATTGAACTTCATATCCGGTTACTTTTTTTACTTTTTTCCAGGATAGTGATAATTGTTTTCCGTTATTGGAATATTTTAAGAATTTCGGCGCAGCGGGGACAATATCAAAGGTTATTTCTAATTGACCGGTATAAGAAGATATACCGGAAATAATTGCTCTGGCTGTGCCGATTTTTTTGTTGTTTTTGTACTTAACGGTATAATCCTGATCGACGGTGAGTAGTTTATCGTTTAAAGTAACAGTAAAGGATGGTTTTATAGCTTTTCCTGTATAGGCTTGTTTTTTGATTTTTGAAATTATCACTTTGTCGGATGATAAGGTTGTTGTTTGCTCCAACGCAGTTCGCAAATTTGTTGCGGTTGTTATTGGCGCAGCAGAAGGGGATTGAGAGCTTATAGGACTCTCAGGCGATGGAGAAACAGTATTTGGTGCTTCAGAGATGAATGGTGAAGGCATCAAGGATGGTTCTGTGGATTCAAAAGGCTGTTCGGATACAGATGGTTGCCCGGTTGGTGTTTCTGATACAGAGGGACTTTGAACAGGGACAGCTGAAACGTCAGGAGTTGGAGAAGATATTCCCGGAGTAAGGGACTCGTGAGGGATATCAGGAGTCATGCTAACGGATGGGTTGATAGTAGGAGCGTTGCTGCTATCCGGATCTTTAGATACGGAAGGAGTATAAACAGGGGGTGCAGATACATCAGGGACAGAGGTGACGGATGCCGTGGATGAGGCTTCCGGACTTTTTGTATCTTGAGGAGGTATGGAGGTGACAGGACTGGAAGAAGGACTAACTGTTGGAGCAGGTGTTGCAGGACAGAGCTTTGAGAGATGAAAGCTCTGTGTGAGATTTTCGCTTGTATAAATACGGATATAGTAATTGCCGGAAGCTATTGTATCAGTGTAATTCAGACGCAGATCGCCAAAGGTACTTTGAGAAAGTACCTTTCCCGTTGAATCAAGGAGCTCTGCGTAGACATATGTACTATCCGGGCTGCTAAGAGTAATGGACGTAGCGATTGCCGTTTGGAAAAACAGGCTTTCATAGGAGTTTTCCAGAGTTAGTTCACGTTCTCCGTCTATTGACCAGCTTTCTATGGGTGCATCGGAAAGCTTTTCGCTGATACCAAGCTTGAAATCGCCGGTTTTATTTCCGGTAATACAGGAGATTTCGAAGTAATAGGTGGTATTGGCCTGAAATACATCATATATAAGGAAACCATTTTCTTTGTCGCTTGATGTACTATAATACACAGTTTCTAAAGCACTTTCATTGTTGTCTGATTTTTGTGAGACGGTAATACAGAGATCCTGAAGATAGGTACAGTTTTCCTGATGAACCTTTTGGTCGGGACAATTGCAGGAAGGCAGTTGATATATTGCGTATTTTCCTGTGACAGCCGGAGTGAAGGTTACAAAAAGGGACTGCTCCATGGTGGAAATAGACTCAGCAATTCCGGAAGGTGACAGGGAGACCGAAGCAGTATCTTCATAGGAAGATTTGTCAATTGTTTTACGCAGACAGATATCAAAAGAGCCCTCTGTGCTGGAGGTCTCGCTGAACTGCGCTGTGAAATAATAGGTTGATCCGGCAGAAAGAGAGCAGGTCAGAGAAAAGTTCCCTCTGCTTCCATGGTGGGTATAATCATAATCTAACATAGTTCCATTGGAGCTGCGCAGATAGCATGCGGTTGCTTCATTGGAGATAGAATAAAATGTATAATCACAGGATTCTGCGGGGGTAAACTGATAGGTAGCCTCTCTGGAACCGTGTTGGAGGTCATAGCTCAGGAAAATTGTTACAGGTTTATTCAATTCCAAAATTCCATCGTAGGAAGGAGTCGCCGCTTGAACGGAATAAATAGTTCTTTGTGGGAAAGGGAATAAAGAAAAGATAAGTGTAATACACATTATCATTGTAATAGTACGTGATTTATTTCGTAGATGATGTATGTTCATAATGAAAACCTCGCTTTTTGTTATCTATGATAAATAGTATATCGGATAATTTATAGATAAAGCTGAGAGATGAAAAAAATAAAAAGGGGTTAATGAATAACCGTAAGGAGCCGATAAATTATATGAGGTGAAAATATGGAATCAAAGGAATCAGGAAAAAAGCGGGGAGAAGGGCTTTCGGAATCCAAGGAAGCGGAAAAAAAGAAAGAATCAAAAAAAGTCAGGATATTGATTGCTGTTATTATAATTTTGGTGATAGCAATTATTGGTCTGATTATTTTCTTTTTGTTTCGTGATAAGGGAAAGAACACGAAAGTAACGGATAAGCCAACGCTGATTACTGAGGAAAATGCCGGTCAGGTGCTGGGAGATTTAGAGGATGATAGTGCAGATACGATGTTTAATTGCCGTATGACGTATAACTGGTCTTTTAATGGAAAGAAATCGGAGAATGCATATGTGGCAAACACGGACTATAATCATTATCCAATTTATTTCGAGGTACGTGATGATGATTCGCAGAAGATTATTTATAAATCTGCGACGATTCCTGTCGGATCTGAAGTTAATGGAATAACTTTGGAGAAGAAGCTGAGTCTGGGTACGCATCCGGCCACAGTCATCTATCATTTGGTGGATGAGGATGGGAAGGAGGTAAGTTCCACAGCTTTCACAATCACTATTCAGGTAGTAGGAAACTAATACCAATCAATTTTCAAGGAGGAAAAATTATGATGAAAAGAAAGTTAGCAGCAAGTTTACTTGCAGGTGTTCTGGTAGCAGGGCTGACAGTAACGAGTGCAAGCGCAGCCGGTGCAACCGGCACTACAGTTACAGGTGGAGGTTCTGGTCAGGTGTACAGTCCGGAGGATATTATTGATGTGGTTGTACCGACAGATTTCAAAATCGCATTTAACCCATTAAAGGTAAATATTCCGGCAGATTCAGATGGATTCGGACTTACCGGTGCAACACAGGTTCTCTCTGGAACATATGCAATCCAGAACAGAAGTACCATTCCGGTAAATGTATCGGCATCTTTCACAGTAACAGGAGATGCGAAGGCTATGGTAGCATCTGCTGATGATGTGGCTGCCTATGATGCACAGACAGACCTTACAAAAGTAACAGCTGCAGAATTTTCTCTGGATCTTGTTACAACGGCAAAGGGATCAGCACAGGCTTTAGCCGGAACTGTGACAGACAAAGGAGATTCCACAACAAAAGTACGTCAGGATGCAGCAGCAGATGGAGTGAAAATTGCAAAGGCATCTACACACTCTATTCCACTGACTGAAATTGCAAAGGCTGCCAATACAAATAAAAAGGATATTAATTTTATGTTAGCAGCAGGTCCGTATACTGCAAAATACGACAGCACGACACATAAGGTAACATATCAGGTAGATTCAAAGGGATCATTTGATGCGGTAGCATTTAAGTTTACAGGTACTACGACTACCAATGCTGCAAAATGGGCTGCAGTTACAACAGCACCTAAGGTAACGGCAACATATACATTGACAGAGTCCAATGAGACAGCATATGCAGCACAGCCATTCGACCCATATTCTAAAGCAGTAACACTGAAGACTGGAGATGCAGACGTTACAGTCAGCACGGCAGCAGGTTCTTATGTCTTTAATACTGCACTTACTCTGACGAAGAACTCTGACGGAGATATTGATAATGCAAAGAACAAGGTATCTGTTTTGAGCTTGACTCCAAATGCAAAGGCTGTATCAAAATCATTTACTGATGCCGGCGTAACAATTACTCATAATGATGATACAGACACATATACTGCATCTATTGCTAAGACGGATGATATTCCGGCAGGATTTTATCTGTTTACAATCAGCAAAGAAGCATTTACAGTAGAAGTTAAATAGGTTTTATTGTAAACAAAATATTCAAACAAATAGAAGGTCTGAATGATCAGTTTTGGTTATTCAGACCTTTTATGATATATATATTTAATATTTTCTGTATAGACATATGGATATTTTTGTAAGCAGGATCTGTTATTGACATTTGGGGAGGAGACCGTTAAAATCATCTTAAACACAAAGGGAACGATGGACGATGTTCGTTCGGAAATGAAGCGGATATTCGCGCGAAGGCAAAGTGAGGATGGAATAAATATATTTGTTCCATCCGAGCGCGCCCGCGGGGTCAAATACCCTGCTCCTTGGGGCAGATAAAAAAGAAGCTAAGTTATGCTCCGTAGCTTGTTGCAGGGTATTTGACTGGATTATATCGACGGTCAGGAAGCAACCGATGACTTGAGGAGGCGGTGCAGTCGTTCCGCCGGAACGAGAAGTGGAGGTTGGATTATATGACGCTGGAGCAGGAGTATCGGGAGAGATATAACGAAGGTGTATTGGATGGCGAGACAAAGGGAAAAATAGAAATATTGTATTTTGACATGCAGATGACCATTCCGGAGATTGCGGATAAATTGTCCATTTCAGAGGAACAGGTGCAGGATATTGTGGAGAATTTAAAGAGAACAGCAGAAATGTAATGAAGGTGTGAAAATAGATAATGAATATTCTTTTATATGACTGGCAGAGTCAGTCGCAGTATGATCTCAAGGAAGCATTGGAAAGACAGCCGGATATTCATGTGATTCCATTTGCATTCAAAATGATCGATTATAATGAAGATCCGGAATTTGAACAGGTTCTTGTGCAGGCCTTAAAAAATGAGAATTGCAGAATATGCCTGTCCTTTAACTTTTTTCCGGTGATATCAAAGGTATGTCAGGAAGCAGATATTCTTTATGTTTCATGGATATATGATTCACCCCATATTACATTGTATTCGCCCTGGGTTCGCAATTCCTGTAATTTAATATTTTCCTTTGATAAAGTACAATGTCAGGAACTGAAACAGCTGGGCGTGACGAATGTATTTCATTTACCGTTAGCGGTGAATGTGCCGAGGCTTGATCAGTTGCGTCAGACAAAGAAAGTCATTGGTCTGAAGCAGAAAAAATATGACATTTCATTTGTGGGGAGCCTGTATGAAAACAATTATTATGAGCAGATTACGTATCTTCCGGCTCATCTGAAGGGATATTTAGATGGTATCTGCAGAGCACAGATGCAGTTATTTGGAGTGGATATACTGACAGAATTATTACGTGAGGATATATTAACAGAGTTAAGCGAATATGTAAAATTGAATATGGATCAGACGTATCTGGTTACCTATGGCAGGTTATTTAGTGACTTGTTCTTGAAAAAATATATTTCGTCTATGGAGAGGAAAGAGCGGTTAGAGTTATTGGGAAAGATACGTCAGGTTGCGTTGTTTTCTGGCAGCCACTGGACAGGAGAAGGGATTAACTGTTATGGGACAGTGGATTATATGAATGAAATGCCACTTATTTTTTCCTTATCAAAGATAAATATAAATATGACAATTCGCAGTATCACATCAGGTATTCCGTTGCGCTGTATGGATATTCTGGGGGCAGGAGGTTTTTTATTTAGTAATTATCAGCCGGAGTTGGAAGAGTATTTTGTGCCGGAGAGAGAATGGGTATCTTTTCAGGAGGCGGAAGAGATGTTAGATAAGGCAGTATTCTATTTACAGCATGATGAGCTTCGGAACAGGATCGCAGAGAATGGTTATCAAAAAGTAAAAAGAGAGTTTACTTATGACAAAGCATTGGGAAAAATGCTAGGGACTGTAAGGAAATTGACGTGAGCTGCAATATTACACACACAGATTTCGCATATAATCTTGGGCGATTTCTGAAACCTGCCATATATTAAAGTAATGTCTGGCAGCTTCCTGCTCTTTTTCCGGAAGAAGATATTCTAATCGCCAGAGATGCCGGCAGATCTGGGCATAGTGAGCTGGAAGCCAGGAATCAATAGAGAGATTTTTTGTTTCCAATGGCGCAAATATTTCAAAAAGGCCTGCCTGTTTTTCAAGCTGATATATCTGCAGGAAAATTGTCAGAATACAGAATAATTCATTTTCCTGATTTTGGGCAAGGTTTTCCTGTACAAATATAAGTGCCTGATCATAGTTATGATTGTTTAGAAGTTCAAGGAGAGTAACGGATGCCTGTGTTTTGGTCTCATGAGTAGAGTCGGCAGGCGTTATATATTTGCTGCAGTCATCAATTTCTGTTTGATTCTGTGGATAATATTCTTCAAGAAAAACTTTGCGGTACCGATGGTAATTCTTTAAATTCATAAAACCGGTATCATGAAGCGCCCATGGGGATGACTGATATGGTACTGCGATCAGATATCCTGCACGGGAGAATTCTTTTGATTGTGAGATGTCGTAAAAATCCCAGCCTGTAAATAAGTCAGAACGCCATGGGATATCCTGACTGGTTGCCATAAGCAATCCATCAATTGCTTCCACAGGAGAATACATTCTGGCTGGCGAAACAGGGATATTAAAATAATCGTCAACTGTTGAAATACAGTGGGAGCGGACGGCACCGGTTCTCATGGCATTTGACCACATACAGCCATTGCTGTGAAGCTGTTTAGTTCCAACCATACCTATCAGTCCGATTTTATTGTTTTTCTGAAAGACAGTAAGGATGTCTGCAATAAAATTTTTGTTAAGAATCAGAACATCCTGATGGAGGTATACTTTATATTTTGCATCGGATGCTTTCATAGCCTGATTATATCCCTGCGCCATAGATTCAGCATTTCGAATTGGAATAATATCAATAGAAAATCCCTCCGGAATAGCAAGCTGTTTAATATAAAGGGTACATTCATATAGAGCAGCCTCATCATTTGTACATACAATAAAACTTACTTTGTTTGTGTCCATAAATAGTTATCCTTTCTGAATGATATCCAGTATTTCCTGAAAACGCTGTTCGTAGGTGTGCGCGGAATATACTTTTTGCTGACCGGATCGGGCTATTTCATCCCGTTCTGTAGGATTTGCAAGGTAGTAATCAATTTTTTCGATCAAATCATCAAGATTTTCATAGTACACATAATCTTTACCTGCCGTAAAATGACGATCAAAGTCCCTTTGATAATTGGTCAAAAGAAAACCTCCGGCTCCCATAATGTCCATCGCCCGTAAAGGAATACCGCTCTGGATGCTTCGGAGAGAAATGTTTAGATTAATCCGTGAGCATTGAAAAACAAGAGGCATTTCCTTTTCGTAGTGAACGGTTCCCATGTTTTGAATAGTAGTAAACTGGGGAGTTGGATTGGGGGTATACAGTTTTACGAGAAGATTCTTTCGGGCATTCAGAAGCGCCATACATTGGGAGCGTTCTGTTTGGGTGATCTTACGGCAAAGAAAGTAATTTGCGTAAAGATAACGAAGTGTTTCGTGACCGTCTCTGGATGGTTCCAGAGGAATATTTTTTTGAAGCTCTTCCAAAACTTCAGGAGTCAGACATTCTTCTAAGAAAAGTTGTCCGTAAATTTGCTGCTGGGCAGCCATTATCCCTTCCAGATAGCCCTTTGTATAGACCGGAAGATCAGAAAAACGGTCGTATAAATTATGCTTTTCGTTGTATAATGAACCGACAAAGGAGACATCTGCATCCAGAAGCTTCCGATGCTCCGGGGAAATGGTTAGTGTGGATAAGCGTTTGGGATTGACAGCCATCGGCAGATAGTATACCTGCTTTACACCTAATGCTTTGAGGTCTGTTACCATTTGACTGTCAAAAATAAAAATGTAATTACAGCTGTGAAAAATAGTGTCAGAGTATGTCAGCACCAGAGGACTGTCATAACACCAGCTGACATAAGGGATTTTAATATCATTACATACATTGGATAGAATCGGATAGTAGTTGGAGGAAAAAATAAGATCAATATGTTCCTCTTTCACATAATTGCGTAATTCAGAACGGAATCGGGGATCCTGTCGATAATTTCGCGGTTCCTTTTGATAGAAAATGACTTCGTTTCCAAGATTGACAAGTGCTTCCCGGATATCATCTCTTCCAAAGCTTTTCCAGTCAGGAATTAATATTTTCATAGTGATCCTCCCAATGCGGTGAATTTTATTTGAAACGATATTTTATATTATAACAGTTTAGGTCATTTGGGAAAAGGGGGGAGGTGGATAATTTTATTCATCATTCCAAGCTGTTTTTTAGAACACTCAAAAAGGATTTTCCCTTGCTCTTTTTCTTTGACCATGTTACACTAATCTCAAGCAGAAAGTGACATCTTTTATTTATCTATTATATTTATCAAATCAAAATATTTATTCAACTTCACTGCTTAATTCATCAGATATTATTAGAAAAGCAGGGAGGTTGACGATACCTCCCGGAATGGAGGTACTATGGAGAAAAAGCATACCAAGACAGAGAAGAATGGGATGGGATTTATTACCAGCAGGAAAATTGACTTTAACCAGATCACGATTCAAAATGATGTGATGTTTTCATCTGTGTTTCGTGATCCGGAGGACTGTCGGGAACTGCTTCAGCGTATCCTTGGAATGAAGATTCGAGAGATTGTAGTTTCGGATGATCAGAAGAGCATAAAAGCGAAGCCGTGGAGTAAAGGAATTCGTCTGGATATTTATGTGAAGGACATGGAAGGAAACGTATACGACATCGAGATGCAGGTGCTCGATACACAAGAACTGGCATTGAGAAGTCGGTATTATCACAGTGAGATGGACAGTTATCAGATACAGGCAGGTCACAAGTACACGGAATTGAAGGCTTCCATTGTGATCTTTATCTGTGGCTTTGATCTGTTTGAGCAGGATCGCAGCATATATACCTTTAAGACAATCTGCAAGGAGGATACGGAACTTGAACTAAATGACAAGCGTACATCAGTTTTCGTTAATCTGAAAGGAAGCCGGGAGGGACTGCCGCCAGAGCTGGTGTGTCTGCTGGATTATCTGGAAAGCTCAGAGGCAACGGATGATTTTACGGACCGGATAAATGGCCGGGTCGAAAATTTGAAGAACGATTTTGAATGGAGGGAAAATTATATGATGTTAGAGATGAAGATGGAGGAGCGGTTTGAGGCAGGATTGGAGCAAGGCTTAGAACAAGGTCGAGAGCAGGGTTTAGAACAAGGTCGAGAGCAAGGCTTGGCACAGGGAATAAAGATTTTACTTTATGATGTTCACATGACAATTCCTGAAATTGCCGAAAAACTATCCATCACAGAGGAAGAAGTGCAGGGAATGGTGGATAAATTGAAAAAAGAAATGTAACAGATATCGGTTAGAGTTTAAGGGTTCTCGAAGAGAAAATCCGCAATCCTTTGTACTCCTTGTCCATCTACCAATGCATTCATACGGGTAGCATATTCTTTTCGCAGATGGTCATTTGTCAGGTAGGTATCCAATGCCCGGAGAATGTTTGATACAACAGGATCGAAACGGGCATCTCCGGCATGGAGCATAATATGCTGGTCACCCATTTGCTTCACACCGTTTAATTGATTATCGGCAAAGGAGAAGCAGACAGTAGGCGTGCTGCAGGCGCATAATTCTAAAAGAGTTGTTCCACCTGCCGATACAGCAAGCTGATTACGCCGCATATAGTAGCTCATATTGCTGACGTTTTTGTGAATCCGGATCTGTGGAAAACGGGCAGCCATGGCTTGCAGTTGTGTCTCATCCTGATTCATGCTTCCCACAATGACATCAAAAGAAAAGCCTTTTAGAGAATCAGGAATGGTAGTTGTTTGTTTATCGTGGTCTAAGCAGGCTGAGAGGATCTGCAGAGTGACGTGGTAAGGGTCCGTTCCACCGGTTGTGATCAGAATACTTTTGTCGCGAATGACCGGAGCTCCGGTTGATTGAAATTCTTCGCGGAGAGGAGAATATTTTGTGCCGGCCAGTACTTTTGTGTCAGCACCGAGATATCGCTTGAAATAGGTATCGTAATCAGCGCGGAGACCATAGTGCAGCACAGCAGAGACAGGATAGGTATCGGTTTCTAAGTCATCGAGATATAACACAGGGATCCTTTGGTTTAAGGTGGCAAGATAAGAGGGTGTGATCTGATAAGAGTCAACAACCAGCCATTTCAGTGGATATTTGTTTAAAAGCGGAAGGAATATATCGTATTCTGATTCCATATGCTTCCAGTCAGTATGAAGTATTACATAAGGAATGTTGGCGGTCTCCAAACGTGCCGTTTCTTTTTCTTCCGCAAGAAAGAAGATGCATTTGGTTCCTCTTTTGATAAGCTCTGTGGCAATAGAAATACAGCGGACAAGATGTCCGGTAGCAATTTGTTCATTTGCGTCAACGCGAAATCCGATCATAACGGTAGCCTGCCTTTCTATGGTATTTATTCCAATATTAGAATAGTCTAAATGAAGTATACCACAAATCAGCTGTTTTTTCTCTGAAATGTTGAGATGGAATGGTTGGTTTTTTTCTTGTGGTTCCGGTGAAATCGTGTTACACTTACAACATGCAGATTAGTGAAAAGGAAAGGTGACATTATGTATATTCCATATGGAAGACAATCGATAGATGACGCAGATATTGAAGCGGTTGTGAAGGTATTAAAGTCGGATTATCTGACCACAGGACCGGCAGTGGCAGCTTTTGAAAAGAAAGTGGCAGATTATGTGGGGGCGAAGTACGCTGTAGCAGTGAGCAATGGAACAGCGGCGCTTCATGTGGCGTGTCTGGCAGCAGGAATTGGTGAGGGGGATGAGGTGATCACGACGCCGATTACCTTTGCGGCATCTGCGAACTGTGTGCTTTATTGTGGTGGAACGCCGGTATTTGCAGATATTGACCCGGACACATACAATATTTCTCCAGAGGAACTGGAGAAAAAGATTACTTCCCGGACAAAAGCAATTATTCCGGTACATTATACCGGGCAGCCTTGTGATATGGATGCCATTCTGGAGATTGCACATAAGCATAATCTTTTGGTTGTTGAGGATGGAGCGCATGCACTGGGAGCAGCCTATAAAGGAAAGAAGATTGGAAGCATTGCCGATATGACCTGCTTTAGCTTTCATCCGGTAAAACCTGTGACGACAGGAGAAGGTGGTATGATCGTTACAGATAACGAAGAGTTATATCGCAGGCTGGTTTTGTACAGAAGTCATGGAATTACTAGGGATAAAGATATGATGCAGCAGTATGAGGAACAGCTGCAACAGTCCTCGGATCCGGCATTGCAGGAGGCTGCAGATATGCTTCGTGGAGACGTTATAGATCCGGGAGGATGGTATTATCAGCAGCTGGAGCTGGGATATAATTATCGGATTACAGATATTTCCTGTGCACTAGGTGCCAGTCAGATGGACAAGCTGGATCATTTTCTGGAACGCCGGAGACAGATTGCAAAGAAATATGATGAGGCATTTGCGGATATACCGCAGATCAAGACACCATGGCAGCAGGAGGGATGCCAGAGTGGCTGGCATTTGTATATGATACAGACAATGGAACGCAGCAGGAGAGAAGTTTTTGAAGGGCTGCGTCAGGCAGGGATTGGTGTCAATGTGCATTACATACCGGTTTACAGACATCCTTATTATCAGAGAAACGGTTATGCAGGAGTACATTGTCTGAATGCAGAAGCATTTTATGAGAGAGCGATTAGTCTGCCGATTTTTCCGGGATTAACAGGGCAGCAGCAGGATTATGTGATTGAGCATGTGATTAAGGAATGCACAGCAATCAAAAGTTGATATTCCCTATATCACCTGTCGAATCACAAATTTTTATCAAAGCATCTACCGGATCCCATCCGTCACAGAAATTTTTATATCCTTCCGGAGGGGATAAAATGTACAGCAAAGACTGGCAGAAAGAACGGGGAATATAAAGGAAACCGGCGTAAAGTTTATCATTGCGAAATATGTATATCATTGGTATAATAATCTATAAAATTCATAAGGAGAGGTGGTACCGGTAAAATAAAATTGTGAAAAATCCGGCAAGAGAGGTGTTAAAAGTGATTTTATTTCGTATGGTAGTTAAAAATAAAAAAAGGACGAAAGCAGGAAACGGGGAAGGATTTAAACCCCGTAAAATGAAGATAAATCATCCGCGTGTCTGGTTTCCGGAGGAGTATGAGCAGGGGAAACAGTGGTGCATGGAGCAGCATATGCAGCATTGTTTTGTAAGAAGCCATGACGGACTGCAGCTGCATGCCTTCTATTTGCCGGCAGAAAATGCCGGACGTACGATACTTTTGTCCCATGGGTACCGCGGAAGCGGATTTGGGGACTTTGCACCGGATGCCCGTTTTTTACATGAACATGGGTGCAATCTGCTGTTTATTGATCAGAGAAGCTGTGGAGCCAGTGAGGGAAAATATATTACATTTGGAGCTTTGGAGCAGGAGGATGTGAAACGGTGGTGCTGGTATCTGGCAAAACGAAACAAAAAACGGCTTCCGATTTACCTGTTTGGCAAATCCATGGGTGCATCCGCAGTGCTTATGGCATCCGGAAAGGAATTACCTCATTATGTAAAGGGAATTATTGCAGACTGCGGATTTGTATCCATGAAATCACAGTTTCAGTACATGGCTGCAAGCTGGTTTCATCTTCCGCATATTCCGGTCCTGTTATGGCGGTTATCGGTCAGGTGCCGTATTCAGGCTCATTTTTCCATGAAGGATGCAGATACCACACATGCCATGGCAGTCAACCACCGACCGGTTTTGTTTTTTCATGGTTCAAGGGACGGCTTTGTCCATCCGGATCAGTCGGTAAAAAATTATCAGATGTGCCGTGCTCCCAAAAGACTTGTGATCATCGGCGGGGCGAGACATCTGTGCTGTGCTTTTCAGCAATGGGAAAAATATCATCAGTCGCTGCTTCGTTTTTTTGAAAAATATGATGCAGGAGCCAGGATAGGATAGATATGTTCGGAAAATATCGAACATAAAACGATAAAGTGTACGGTAAGTTCCGGACACTTTTTTTCATGATGTCCATTAAGCATTTTGCGGGGTAGAAATGTAATTTCCATTGTGTTACTCTGACTTGCAGAAACAATAAATGATCTGGAAGGAAAAGGGGAATTGTATGGAGAGAACATATTATCCGCTGACAGCGGCTCAAAAGATGCATCATCACTGGATCAACCGGTATCATACCCAGCAGGTTTCCGGTGTCAGTGTTGTGGCAGCGTTACAGGCAGAACTGGACATGGCATTGCTGGAAAAATGCCTTCGTGAAGAAATCTGCAGATATGGGTGTATGAGAGTACGTTTTACCCGACCGGATAAACACGGCGAAGTACAACAGTATATCATGAAAAGAGACAACCGGAAGCTGAAGACGTTTGATCTGTCTGATCTGTCGATGGAAAAAGCAGATGAAATCATGCAGGGATGGGCATATGAAACCTTTGAGGGGGACGATGTGCCTATGTGTGAGATCCGGCTGATGAAGCTGCCGGAAGGTTACGAAGGCTTCTTTATCCATATGGATCACCGCCTGATCGACTCCTGTGGTCTGGTGGTCATGATCAATGATGTGATGAAGCTGTATACGCATTACCGTTTTCAGGCACCAAGGCCGGAACCGCTGGCGGACTATGAGGAAGTACTCCGGACGGATCTTGCAAAAGCATCACGTCAGAAGAGATTTTTAAAGGATAAAAAATTCTGGGAGGATCAGCTGGATACATTGGGGGAACCTCTTTATTCGGATATTCAGGGCCCGGAGGTGCTTGCCCGGGCAAGAAAAAAGCATAACGATCCCACGCTGCGTGCAGCGGATATTGAGATGGAGAACCTGTTTGTGCAGGTCAAAGACTATATCCTCGAGCCGGAGCCGACCAGAAGGATGCTGGATTTTTGCCAAACCCACCAGATTTCCGTGACAAATCTTTTGCTTTTGGGGATCAGGACATATCTGTCAAAGGTTAATAACGGACAGGAAGACATTACCATACAGAATTTCATTTCCAGGCGTTCCACCAAAGCAGAATGGACCTCGGGAGGCAGCAGAACCATTATGTTTCCGTGTCGTACGGTGATGACGCCCGACACAGAGTTTCTTGATGCGGCATATGAGATCCAGAATGTACAGAACCGGATATACCTTCACAGCAATTATGATCCGGAGCTGATCGTACAGGAAATGAAGCACAGGTACCATACGCCGGAGCACACGGCGTATGAGAGCTGTTATCTGACCTATCAGCCGATGCCGGTATCTGTGGATAATCCTTATCTGGAGGGAATCAGGACTCATGCCCGGTGGTTTGCCAATGGAGCAGCAACCAAAAAGATGTATCTTACGGTTTCCCATACGCCGGATGGCGGAACCTGCTTTTCCTTCCATTATCAGACGGCACATCTTTGCGAAAAGGATATGGAGATCATGTACTATTATCTTATGCGTGTTTTATTTGCCGGCATGGAAGATCCGGAAATAACACTGGGAGAGATCATGGAAAAAGTTTGAGGGAATAACATAGTGATGGAGGATGAGACGATGGAACAGACATTTAAAGAAATTGTGGCAAGATACTGCGAAACAAAGCCGGAGGATATGGATCCGGAAAAAAGATTCCGGGAGGATCTGGGATTCAGCTCGCTGGACTTTATGTCTCTTTTGGGAGAACTGGAGGATACATTTGATATTGAGCTGGAGGAAGAAGATGCCCTGCAGGTTCGGACGATCGGAGAGGCATTGGAATTACTGGAAAAGGAGTGTTTGGAATGAGTATGCTGATTGGTGAAATACTGGACAACAGCGTCCGGGAACATAGGGATGTTACAGCGGTTCAGTGGCTGGAAAAACGAGAAGTGTACGGAGAGTCCTATGGGGAACTATGGGAGCGGATCGGCAGAATCCGCCGGGGACTGCAGGGAAAAGAGATGAAAGGAAAGCATATTGCTTTGATCGGAAGCAGTAGTCCGGAATGGATCGAAAGCTATCTCGCAGTGATTACCGGTGGCAGTGTGGCAGTGCCATTAGATGCGGGACTGCCGGCAGAAGATCTGGAAGAACTGTTAAACCGGTCGGACAGTGAAGCTTTATTTATAAGTGAAAAGAATCGTTCCATGATCCCGGGAATCTTCTCTTCCTGTCCGAAGCTAAAACAGATCTGGATGCTTCAGGGAAAGGGAGAGGAACCGGGAGACAGGGTCTTTCCGTTAGCACAGCTTTTGGAAGAAGGAGAACGGGCAGAGGATCAAAAGGAGCGTGTCAGGGCTGAGGACATTGCAACGATTATCTATACTTCCGGAACCACAGGCAAAAGCAAAGGTGTTATGCTTACACAGGAAAATCTGGCACAGAACGTATTGTCCGTGACGATTTCCGTAAAACCCGGAACGAAGGTGCTGAGTGTGCTTCCGATCCATCATGCATTCTGTCTTGTCATGGACTGGCTCAAGGGCTTCTCCCTGGGAGCAACGCTTTGTATCAATGATTCCTTTATGCATATGGTGCGGAATATGGGAATCTTCCGGCCGGAGATGATGCTGATGGTGCCGATGATGATAGAGACACTGTACAAAAAGCTCAGCATGGCAGATGCATCCATTTCCAAAAAGGCTGTGGCTGGAGCTGTGTTTGGACCGGATCTCCATACCATATTTACCGGTGGGGCACATCTGGATCCTTTCTATATCGGGAAGTTTGAGGAGTACGGTGTACAGGTGCTGGAGGGATATGGCATGTCGGAATGCTCCCCCGTGATCAGTACAAATTCCGTGGAAGACCACAAGAACGGCTCCATCGGACGGCCATTGTCCAACGTAGAGGTTTCCTTTGAAAATGGTGAGATCCTGGTGCGGGGAAGCAGCGTGATGAAAGGATATTACAAAATGCCACAGGAAACAAAAGAGGCACTCCGGGGAGGCTGGCTGCATACCGGAGACAAGGGATATCTGGATGAGGATGGATTCCTGTTTATCAACGGACGTGTCAAAAATCTGATCATTCTTTCCAATGGAGAGAATATATCCCCGGAGGAAATAGAAAATAAGATCGGACTGGATCCTTTGGTGGGGGAAGTCATCATCACCGGGGAAGATCAGGGGCTGTCTGCACATATTTATCCGGAGCAGGCGGTTGTGGAGGCAATGTCACCGGATGAACAGATGATACACAAAAAACTTCAGGATGTATTGGATAAATACAACAAAAAACAACCAACCTACCGTCAGATCACGGGGCTGGTTGTCCGGAAAAACCCATTTGTGCGCAATGCAACGGGCAAGATTGTCCGTGCAAAAGTAAATATAGATGAAGCAGATGATCAATCCAGATAGGGGAGTGTGGATTTTGAAAAGGAGTCTGCCAGCAGCTTTGCGACAGTATCGGTCGGAACTGCAAAATCTTCCTTTGTCCATTTGTGGAGAATGCCAAGTGCTCCGCCAATGGAATAAGCGATCGCGAAAGATACCTCCTGCCTGGAATGTGCGGTGGAGCCGGTGAGATTGGCTGCGTCTCTGACATACCGGTGAAACATGGTCAGAGTTTTCTCAAAGAATGCATCACCGCGGGGACTGCCAAGCAGCTGTGCCAGGAAAGGATTTTCCCGGATATAGCTGCATAAATTCTGATAAAAACGGAGGATAATGACAGAATTATCCTGCGGTGTGCTTTTTTTGACATGGAACTGATCCATCATCGTAAAGAGATGATGGATCGTCTGATCCTCCACTGCATCCAACAGATCGGGAATTCCTTCGTAATGATTATAAAAGGTACTCCGGACGATCCCTGCTTTTTTAATGACATCAGACACTGTGATCCGCTCCAGTGTCTTTTTTTGGGCAATTTCATAGAATGCCTGGCAGATTGCCTCCTCTGCCACGAGAAACCGCTCATCCTGTATATTTTTATTCATAAGAGCCCCCGTTTTCTGATTTTACATAAAGTTTACAATGAAACCATAGCATGAGTTGACAGATTGGTCAAATCATTTTCTCAAACTGATCGCACTTGAATAAGTGCCTATGCATCTTGAAAATTGGAGATGAAAACCAGCTGTCAAAAAGAACATATTTTGCTGGAATTGCAGCTTTTTTAGCAGTTTCCAGAAGTGTAAGCATGGCATGGTAGAACGGTTACGTTCAAACATGGAATCGTCTATAATAAGAACATTGGCACGGTCTTCCGAATCCAGTGGAAGAATAGCGTTGTTTATGATTCTGGATGCAAGTATTGTAGTAAAACGCATCCAGTTAATTTGAACTATCTTCATGAAACGATACACGGTATCTTTTGCAAAATCAGGAGTATTTTTTTCCAGGAAGCAGACTCATATACATACTTCTGTTGGAGAAAATATGAAACCTTGTGAAAAATCGTTTGATAGATTTAGAAATCTGCTTATCATTTTGAGTCGCTTGTGTTATACTTTTATTCATAGCATGAGCCTCCGGTTTGTAATTGTTTTTCGACAACTCAATTATGCCAAAACCATTGGTTCATGCTATTTTTATGTCAGTTATTATTGAATTTTCAAGGTGCATAGGCACATTTTAATGTGCGAAGTTTCAGTTTAATACTTTATTAATAGATTTTTCCAATAAAGTATGCTATATTATAACCGTTTATGGATAAATAAATGTGAATTTACAAAGGAAGGGAAAACTATCATGGAAAAGATCAAAAAGCGTATAGCTAACTTAAAGGTTGAAGGAAAATTAAAAGTATATCGAATGACAGTGCTTGTTATGACATTATTTTTAATGTTGGTGGCACTGATCTCGACATTAGTGATCCGTTCAAATATAGAGAAGATCACGGAGGTCTGGTCTCCGTCATTGGAATGTCTGCAGGATTTAGAGACAATGACTGCGAAATACAGAATCAAACAGTATCAGCATCTGGTAGAATCAGATGCAGCAATCATGAACTCCTGCGAAGAAGAAATTCAGAAGCTGGAGAGTCAGATCCAGGATACCGGTGCGAATCTGGATGCGATCATCACTGCAGACAGTGATGCTCAAAAAGGACAGGACGATTACGAAGTAGCAAACGCTGCATGGGAAGAATACAGGGCTGCTTCAGATGAAATCCTGAAGTTGAGCCGTGAGGGTAAACAGCAGGAAGCATCGAAACTGATGACCGGAGAGGTGTATGAAGAATATAAAGCTTTTGCTGAAAAATTAACTATATTACGTGACGAGTTCCAGGTAGAATTAGACCGGGCAAAGACCATGGCTAATGTATGCACTGTAATCATATTTATTGTGATCGTGGCAGCGGGTCTTGCGATTGCTGTAGTGACGACACTGATCGGAAAGATCATTACCAATTCCATTACCGAGCCGGTAGAACAGATAAAGGCAGCAGTTGCCAGCCTGCGTAAGGGCGAACTGTCTAATGTAGAAATGCTTACCTATGAGTCTGAGGATGAGCTTGGCGATACCATCAGGAATCTGAAAGAAGCCATGGGTATTCTGGCAGATTATGTCAGCGAGATCTCTGTGGAGGTAAAAGCAATAGCGCAGGGTGACCTGACCAGAAATGGTGATGATATTACAGATTTCCTAGGCGATTTCTCGGAATTGAAGGCATCACTGCTGTATATTCTGAAACGGTTTAACAGTACCCTGACCGAGATCAGCAATCTGGCAGAACAGGTATCATCGAATGCATCCGAGGTGGAAAATGCATCAAAATCCCTGGCGGACGGTGCAACAGAGCAGGCAGGAGTTATCGAGGAATTGAATGCCACCATTGATACAGTCGTGGATCTGGCGGCAGATACAGCGAAGGAAACACAGAGCGCATCTGCACGTGTAAAAGCCTCTGCAAATAAAGCGAACGTAGAAAAAGAAAAAATGAACGATCTGCTGATGGAAATGGAGCACATTACAGAAATCTCCAAGGAGATCGGTAATATTATCACAGATATCGAGGATATTGCATCCCAGACCAACCTGTTATCCCTAAATGCTTCCATTGAAGCTGCCAGAGCAGGAGAAGCAGGAAGAGGCTTTGCGGTGGTTGCGGATCAGATCGGCAAGCTGGCAGCGGATAGTGCGAAGTCGGCTGTGAATACGAGAGATCTGATCGATAAGACCTTAGTGGAAATCGAAAGGGGCAATACGGTCACAAGAACAACAGCAGACGCATTTAATCAGATCATTGCAGATATGGAGTCCTTTGCAGAGATTGCACAGAACACCATGGAGAAAGCAAACTCCCAGGCAGAGTCTTTGGAACAGATCGGCCAGGGAATTGAACAGCTGTCCGGTGTGGTACAGGGCAATGCTGCATCCTCCGAAGAGAATACTGCAATCAGTATTAATCTGGCAGAGGGAGCAGCCAAGATGCAAGACCGCGTGAATATCTTTAAGCTATTCTAGAAAATGACAGGAATAGAGTGAAGTTGTCGAAAGGAAGGTTCTTGTTGTGATTAATGATATATTTAAAATGTTTGGAGGGCAAACAGCAGAAATCTTATTTGAGATCATTACAGAATGTATGGATGATTATCTGTATATATTTGATCTGCAGAATAATGCCTTTGAGATTTCACAGTCAGCTGTGGAACGATTTAATATACCGAGTAATATCCTGACAGATATGTCAAATGAAGTTATGAAGGTAGTATATGAAGGAGACCGTGAGATGCTTGCAAAGCATCTTGCGGATATATGTGAAGGAAGAGAAAAGGTACATAATCTTCATTATAGATGGCTTGATAAAGAAGGTATGCCGGTCTGGATCAACTGCCGTGGTATCGTTATCGATGATCAGCAGGGAAATGCGGAATATCTGATCGGGTGTCTGAATGAGACCGGCAACAAGAGAAGGGCTGATAATGTCACCGGACTGCTTGGTGGTCCGGAATTCCTTACTTACTTGCGTTCGCAAAAGGAACCCATTTCAAAGGGCTTTTTTATGCATGTAGGAATTGATGATTTCGGAGCGATCAATAGCTCCAGGGGAGCTGATTATGGTAATTATATCCTGAAAAGTGTAGCCGGTTGTATGAAGGAATGCCTTTCAGACAAGCAGAGAATTTATCATCTGGTAGCGGATCAGTATGTGATCGTGGATCTGGAAGCTTCCTCCGCAGAAGACGCTGTGGCACTGAAAGAAAAGATTACAGATAAACTTCATAATTTCATAGTAGCCGAAAAGTATGAAGCTATATTTTCTATTTCTATTGGTGTTATAGATGCAGCAACATTTTGTGAGGGAAACGAAGAATGCCGCAAAAAGTTTGAATTTGCCTTGAAACAGGCAAAAAGCATGGGTAAAAATAGATTCTATATTTTTGACCAGGATGACTATGAGGTCTTTTTGCAAAAAGGAAGAATCATAGCAACACTTCGTAATGCTATTGTGAACCATTGTGATGGCTTTGAAGTATACTACCAGCCGATCGTGGACTGTCAGTCCGAACAGATCATTGGAGCAGAGGCACTGATGCGTTTTTCCATGATAACGGAAGAAGGGCGGGAGTTTGTTTCACCGATGGAGTTTATCCAATTATTGGAAGAGACCGGATTGATCATTCCCGCTGGAAGATATATTTTGAACGAAGCTGCAGCAATGTGCTGTGAAATGCAGAAATATATTCCTGACTTCCGGATGAATGTAAATGTATCCTATGTTCAGATCCTGCAAGGCAATGTGGAGCGGGATATTCTGGATGCAATTCAAAAATATTCATTACAGCCGGAATGCTTATGTGTTGAAATGACAGAAAGCGGATTTATGGATATGACACCTTCGTTCTGTAAATTCCGTAAAACTCTGGACAAGAACGGGATTCCATTTGTGATCGATGATTTTGGAACAGGATATTCGAATCTTCATTGTATCCGTGATATGAATCCAAGTTACGTGAAAATGGATAGGGATTTTACTGCCAAGGCGATGAACAGTGACAGGGATTATGAATTATATAAAAATATCATCCCCATGGTACATAGTATTAACGTCAGGATATGCGCAGAAGGCATCGAGGAAAAAGAATGGCTTCTGAAAATGAAAGAAATGAAGGTTGATTATCTGCAGGGATATTATTTTGAAAGACCATGTGGAAAGAAACAGTTTCTGCAGCAATATGCCAGTGGCATCAACGTTAAATAAAGAGAGTAAGGCAGACTCAGCTATGTGGGGCTGCCTTCTTTTGTGCCTGTAAACGCCATTTTCCTAGGAGTGTTCAAATGCCCCCCTTTGAACACCTCTAGGGGAAATATGGTTAAATTGTATCACGTTCAGTGTTCCAACGAAGACAGAGGGACACTCTTTGTGACAAAAGGAACGTCCCTATAAAGACATTTTCCCTTTTCTGTGTTATAATAATGTGTAATATGTATATTTACAGATAGAAAAGGGGGAGGAGTTTATGTTTCATTATTTTTTACAGTTGAATTTTGCGACGATCTTAATATCTTTTTTTATGTTGATTTTCGTCAATGTAAATCCTGTATTTCAGAGAAAGGTAATTCGGTTGTTTTCCATTGCGATAAGCTCAGTACTTTGTCTGGTTATCGTTGACAGTATAGAATACTGGTGTGCGACACTTCCGTATCCGACAATGCTGCGTGTGGCAGTATCTATTATTGGGTATGCGCTTAGACCAATCAATATATGCTTTGTGATCCTTCTTTCCTGTGGTAACAGAGTGTCGCAAAAGTTTAAGAAATTTATTGCGCTTCCGGGGATTCTGAATACGTTGATCGCTCTCACTGCGTTATTTTCAGGTGTTTGTTTTTCCTACTCGGATAAGAATGAATTTGTGCGGGGGCCACTTGGATATTCGGCATTTGCTGCCTCCGGTTTTTATTTAATTCTATTGGTTATCCTGACTAATAAGTTATATAAGATGGAGCATACATACGAATCGCTGACCGCAATTTTCATTGCGGTGACGAACACGATAGCTGTCATTCTGGAGGCGTTTTTCCATTATGACGGACTCATCAATACCACGGGAGCTGTGAGTATTGCATTTTATTATATGTATTTGACGACACAGCAGTTCAAGCGGGATCCACTTACGCGTGCGCTCAACCGTCGGTATTTTTATCTGGATGCGGATCATTTGATGGAGAGCAAATGTCTGACAGCGGTAATTTCCATTGATTTAAATGATCTGAAGAGAATCAATGACGAGAATGGCCATGCGGCCGGGGATACGGCTTTGTGTACGATTGTAGCGTGCATTCAAAATATACTGCCGAGGGGATGCCACCTGTATCGAACCGGTGGTGATGAGTTTATGATCTTATGTTCACGGGTTTCAAAAGATGATGTCCCTGCTCTGGTCGATCATATGCGGAGGGAGCTTTCTAAGACTCTTTATTGCTGCGCCATTGGTTTTGCCACGCCGGATGCAGACGAGGATTTTGAACATATATGTTCTATTGCAGATGCAGCCATGTATGCAAATAAAAAACAATTAAAAGGCGAAGATACGATTCGCTAGTAATTAAAGTAGCAGAAGATAGATACTACAAATATGCATTGGAAAAAGGCTTTATTACTATTGCCGAGACGGCAGAGTTTTTAGTAGCGCCTGAGCGCTTTTATTAGATATGGTTAAGGAAAGTTAACTGATAAATGAAGATGCTGATTTCGTATCAGAGTGTGGAGAATACTGTGTTTAAGACGTTAGGGGATGAGTAAGAATATAGGAATAACAATCCATAATAACAATTTATACTAAACAGACACAGATTGTAGATACCAATGGGCAGGGACACGGTGCATTGTCTTCATTTCTGACCGAAGCATGTGTTAATGTACTTATATGTGGTGGTATTGGCGGTGGAGCCCAGAGTGCACTTGCAGAAGCGGGAATTCAGCTGCTTGGAGGTGTGAGTGGAAATACAGATGAAGCTGTAAGAAATTATATCAGTGGAAATCTGGTGTATAATCCGGATGTACATTGCACACATCATGATCATGAGCATACATGTGGAGCGCATCATTGTGGTGAGGATAAGCATGGCTGTGCCGGTAATGGAAGTGACTGCTGATGAGTGGATCAAAGGAGTGTTCCAATAATTGTAAAGAGTGTGGAAGTGAGTGTTCTGAACGAAGGGAACCGAAGAAACTGATAGAAGAATCCGGTACAGGTTCACAGATAAATAAAGTCATTGGTGTTGTCAGCGGAAAAGGAGGCGTTGGAAAGTCCCTGGTGACTCCCTTGCTTGCTGCATCTATAAGGGAAAAAGGGCATTCGGTGGCTGTTCTGGATGCGGATATTACAGGACCGTCCATTCCTAAAATGTTTGGATTGTCCCAAAAAGATAAGACCAATAAAAATAGAATCTTTCCAGTTGAGTCTGGACACGGCATCAAAATAATGTCAGTGAATCTTTTACTGGATCATGAAACTGATCCGGTAATCTGGAGAGGTCCTTTGATTGCAGGGACGGTAAAACAGTTCTGGAAAGATGTATACTGGGGCAATGTAGATTATATGTTTGTAGATATGCCACCCGGAACAGGTGATGTACCACTGACTGTATTTCAATCATTGCCGGTAGATGGGATTATTGTGGTAACTTCTCCACAGGATCTGGTAGAAATGATCGTAGGAAAAGCTGTGAAAATGGCTGGAATGATGCATATACCGGTAATAGGAATTGTACAAAACATGGCATATTATGAATGTCCAACCTGTCATGATAAGCATTATCTTTTCGGAAAAAATGATATCGACACATTGGCTGAAGAATACCATATCGAAATGACAGCAAAGATCCCGATTGATCCGTCTCTAGCAAAGGCATGTGATGAAGGTAGAATTGAGGATTACGAAACAGATTGTCTTGATAACCTGATAGAAAAGTTTTAAGTATCCATATGAATAATAAGGAGAGACGAATGAATACAAGAGTAAAAGAAGCTGAAGAAAGAAAAAAGAGTGGTTATAACTGCGCACAGGCTGTTGCATGTACTTATTGTGATATGGCTGGAGTAGACGAAGAAACAGCAAAGAATTTAACACAGGGATTTGCGGTTGGAGGTGGAGAAAGTATGGAAGGAACTTGCGGAGCATTGATAGGAGCCGTAAGTATGTTAGGCTTAATTAATAAGAATTCCCCAAATACTATGCAAAGCTCCAGAAAAATGATGAATGCATTTAAAGAGCAAAATGGAACAGTCATATGCAGGCAGTTAAAAGGGATGGATGATGGAATCGTAAAAAGGTCATGCATAGACTGTGTAAAGGATGCCTGTGTGTTTTTGGAAGAACAACTTACTTGTTCTGAAGATCAAGAAGTTTCAAACTGAATGGAAATAGCCATGTACAGGAGGTGAATGGATCATGAAAGCACATAAATATTGGTCAATAGGTGCAGTGATCACAATGGCTGGAACTTTTTATACGGGATACAAAGGGTTAAACACAGGACATAAATACTTTGCGTTCGGTTCCTTGATATGTATGATTATGGCAGTTTTTACAGGGCACAAAATGATTTCGGGCAATAAGAGAACAAGGAAACAGACGGAAGATAAAGAAGTGGAGGAATAACATATGTTAGAAGCAGGAACAAAAGCACCGGATTTTGAATTGCCGGATCAGAATGGCGAAATGCATAAATTAAGTGATTATGCAGGTAAGAAAGTGATTTTATATTTTTATCCAAAGGATAATACGGCGGGATGTACGAAGCAGGCATGTGGTTTTTCGGAACGTTATCCTCAATTTATGGAAAAAGGTGCAGTTATTCTTGGAGTTAGCAAGGATTCCGTAGCTTCTCACAAGAGATTCGAGGAGAAATATGGACTGGCATTTACACTTTTAGCAGATCCGGAGCGTAAAGTTATTGAAGCATATGATGTCTGGAAAGAAAAGAAAAACTATGGAAAAGTCTCTATGGGTGTGGTAAGGACTACATATCTTATTGACGAACATGGAGTTATCATCAGAGCCAATGATAAAGTCAAGGCAGCAGATGACCCGAAAAATATGCTAAAGGAATTAGATTGATGAAAATTATATTATCTCCGACTAAAAAGATGATTACGGATACCGACAGTATAGCACCGGTTGGATTGCCGGAGCTCCTTGATAAGACAACAGAGATACTAAGCTGGTTACAGGGTAAGTCAAAAGAGGAACTGAAGGCTATCTGGAAATGTAATGATAAGATTGCGGAACAGAATTTTCATAGATTGGAATATATGGATATTTACCATATGCTTACTCCGGCAGTATTGTCATATGAAGGAATCGCATTTCAGTATATGGCGCCATCTGTGTTTGAAGGCAGACAGTTTGAGTATATACAGGACCGTTTGAGAATACTGTCTGCATTTTATGGTGTGCTGAAACCGATGGATGGGGTGACACCTTATCGTTTGGAAATGCAGGCGAAGATTGGAATAGGAGATGCCAGGAATTTGTATGAGTACTGGGGAGATATATTATACGCTTCAGTGATTGATAACAGTAGGATTATCATTAATCTTGCATCAAAAGAGTATTCTAAATGTATAGAAAAGCATCTTACATCACTGGATCACTATATTACGATCACATTTTGTGAGTTATCAGGAGACAAACTGGTAACAAAAGGTACCTATGCAAAGATGGCTCGAGGTGAAATGGTTCGATATATGGCAGAAAACAATATTGAAGATCCTATGGATATTCAGAAATTTGACAGACTCGGCTATTCGTTTAGAGCTGATCTATCATCAGATAATGAATATGTTTTTGAACGAAATCTGGCAAAATTATTTAGATAAAAGATGCTCTATGTGGGCATCGTTTATCTAAATAATAGGAATAATTACTATTTT
>NZ_JACRSX010000025.1 GCF_014384985.1 Jutongia huaianensis | reverse complement strand
TAAGAATAAATCCTAATAAGGAGGTCGGATAATTATTAGAAGAAATACAATTCAAAAAGATTTAGTAAGAAACGCTGTGTATGAGATGAAAAGGCATGTTACAGCAAATGAAGTGTATGAATTTATAAAAGAAGCATATCCTACAATTGGAAAAGGGACTGTGTATAGAAACCTTGATATATTGGTAGAAGAAGGTGCTTTAAGAAAGGTTGAAGTTCCGGATGGACCGAACCGGTTCGATTTCACATTAAAAAATCATTACCATGTCAGGTGTGTAAAGTGTGGTGAGGTTTCAGATGTGGATATGGATGAAATACCGAATTTACTGGAAAGAATTCATGACACACATGGAATCGAATATTTGGATTATGATATTTCATTTAAAGGCATTTGTTCCAAATGCAGGAAGGAGGAAAAGAATGAATAGGAAAGCAATGTATAAGTTGAGTTATGGACTGTTTGTATTGACTGCAAAAGAAGCAGAAAAAGATAACGGATGCATTATTAATACAGCGATTCAGGCGGCCTCAGGACCAAATCAGTTAAGTATCTGCGTCAATAAGGCAAATTACACGCATGATATGATTCAAAGAACTGGAAAATTCACAGTATCAGTCCTGAGTCAGAATGCGCAGTTTGAATTATTTAAGCATTTTGGATTCCAATCAGGAAGGGATACCAATAAGTTTAAAACATTTGGAAAGTGTGCCAGGGGTACAAATGGTATTTATTATATTACAGAAGGTACCAATGCATACATTTCTGTAACAGTTAATAAAACAGAGGATTTGGGTTCACATACAATGTTTATCGGTGAGATAACTGATATGGAAGTGTTAAGTGATATTCCTTCTGTCACATACGAATATTATCAGAATAATATCAAGCCCAAGCCGGAGGAAGTTGGAAAAACGGAAGAAGGTCAGACGATATGGCGTTGCAGAATTTGTGGATATGAATATGTAGGTGAAGAATTACCGGATGATTTCATATGTCCTATATGTAAGCACCCAGCTTCAGATTTTGAAAAAATAGTAAAGAAAACGGAGGTAAAAGAAATGGCAGCAAACAAATACGCAGGAACGCAGACAGAGAAAAATTTACAGGAGGCATTTGCAGGAGAATCTCAGGCAAGAAATAAGTATACCTATTTTGCTTCTGTAGCAAAGAAGGAAGGCTACGAGCAGATGTCAGCTTTATTTTTAAAGACAGCAGACAATGAGAAAGAGCATGCAAAAATGTGGTTCAAAGAGTTAGCAGGGATCGGAGATACAAAGGAAAACCTGGCAGCCGCTGCAGAAGGCGAAAATTATGAGTGGACAGATATGTATGAAGGCTTTGCGAAAACTGCTGAGGAAGAAGGTTTCCCAGAGCTTGCAGCAAAATTCAGAGCAGTTGGAGAGATTGAAAAGCATCACGAGGAGAGATATCGTGTGCTTCTTAAGAATATTGAAACTGCACAGGTATTTGAAAAGAGCGAAGTTAAGGTATGGGAATGCCGGAATTGTGGACATATTGTGGTAGGAACAAAAGCCCCTGAGGTATGTCCGGTATGTAATCATCCACAGAGCTATTTTGAAGTACATGAAGAGAATTACTAAGAGGAGGAGATTATTACGAAGGAGCAAATGATCAATTCGAAAAAAGCAGTCATGATAGGCTGTGGTTTTGTCGGTTCTGCATCTGTATTTGCTTTAATGCAAAGCGGATTATTTACAGAGATCGTCCTTATTGATGCAGATAAAAACAAGGCGGAGGGTGAAGCGATGGATATCAGTCACGGAATTCCATTCGCCAGTCCGATGAAAATATATGCGGGAGATTATGATGATGTGGCGGATGCCGCCATCGTTATCATATCTGCAGGAGCAGGGCAAAAGCCGGGAGAGACAAGACTTGATCTTGTCAACAAAAATGTAGCAATATTTAAGTCGATTATTCCTGAAATCGCCAAAAGAGATTTTGCAGGTATCATGCTGGTAGTTGCAAACCCGGTAGATATTCTGACACAGGTTGCTATAAAGTTATCCGGACTTCCTGAAAACAGGGTGATTGGTTCAGGAACCGTTTTAGATAGTGCCAGATTAAGGTACAAGCTGGGGGAACATTTATCTGTCGACAGCAGGAGTGTGCATGCTTTTATAATAGGAGAACACGGCGACAGTGAAGTGGTAGCATGGTCATCAGCGAATGTATCCGGTGTTCCGTTAAGTGAAATGTGTGAAATGCGCGGGCATTATAAGCACAAAGAAAACACAGAGGAAATAGCGGCGGCAGTTAAGAATAGTGCCTATGAAATTATAAACAAAAAGCACGCTACATATTATGGAATTGCAATGTCGGTAAAAAGAATCTGTGAAGTGATCATGAGAGATGAGAAATCAATACTTCCGGTATCACACATGATTCATGGTGTATATGAAATTGACGGGGTTTCCCTAAGTATGCCGGCTATTGTAGGTGCAGATGGTGTTGAGTCAGATATACCTATAAATTTGAATGGCGAGGAAGCATTAAAGCTTAAGGAATCGGCTGATTCATTGAAGAAAATTGTAGAAACAATTGAGTTGTAAATTTTTAACATGGAAGGAGATAAAAGCATGGAAGTGAAGTATTATGTATGTAAGCATTGTGGAAACATTATTGAAAAGGTAAAGGACAAGGGCGCATCTGTCATCTGCTGTGGAGAGGCTATGCAGGAGTTAAAAGCTGGAGTGACAGATGCTGCAGTTGAGAAGCATGTACCTGTGTATACGGTGGAAGGCAATCATGTTTATGTTGTTGTCGGAGAGACAAAACATCCAATGCTTGAAGAGCATTTCATTGAGTGGATCACATTAAATACCAATCAGGGAATTTACAGAAAGCAGTTAAATCCGGGGCAGGAACCGGCAACGGATTTTTGCCTTTGCGACGGCGAGCAGGTAGAAGAAGTATATGCATATTGTAATCTGCATGGATTATGGAAATGCTAAAAGTATTTGTACATATTATGGTGATGCAGAATTGTGGAAATTGCATTGTAATGGAGTAATCCGTATTATTAACATATTTTACAGGAGGAAAAAAATGAAATATATATGTGATATTTGTGGATGGGAGTATGATGAGGAGAAAGGTTATCCGGAAGGTGGTATTGCGCCTGGTACAAAGTGGGAGGACCTTCCGGAGGATTTTACATGCCCGTTATGTTCAGTAGGTAAAGATCAGTTTTCAGAAGCTTAATTTTACGATAAAGGATTATATACATGAGAGTAGAACAGCTGAGCATAGACATTGTGGGACTGGCAGGAGCTTGTTCTTATGCCTTAGACTGCATTGAAGCAGAACTTGTAAATGTAAAAAACAAACATGGAAAGAGAGTGGCTTATATTAGTGTGTGTATGGCTAAATATTGTGCAATCCAAGGTGATGCGTTACAAGATTTAGCTATATGCGCTTTGCTACACGATAATGCGTTGACACAATATATTTCTGAAGAAGTACAGAAATATCCGGATACCGACATTAAAAATGACTTATCCGAAAACAAAACAAATATGCATTGCGTTTATGGTGAAAAAAATATTACTAAAATCCCTTTTAAAACAGATATTTCAAATGTGATTTTATATCATCATGAACATGCTGATGGAACCGGTCCCTTTCGAAAGAAGTGGCATGAAATTCCATTGTTCTCAAGGATTATTCATCTTGCAGATATTGTTGATATTATAGGAAATAGTATTGAATCTGCTGATCATAGATGGGATTTTATATGTCAGTATCTTTCCCAAAATAAGGACAGACTATTTGATTCAGAATGTGTTAATGCCTTTCAGAAGGGATTCACAAAAGAATCCTTTATGTGCTTAAGGGATGATTCTTTTGAAACAAAGCTATGGGAGATTGTTCCAAGAGAAAAACAATTTTTTGATTGGAAAACATGTAAAAATGTTGCAGACTTCTTTGCAAAGATTGTAGATTATAAATCTTCTTTTACCAGCAGGCATTCTATAGGAGTGGCTGAAAAAGCCTCCCTGCTTGCCCGTTATATGGGATATGATTCAGTCATTGTACACAAAATGTATTTGGCTGGTGCCCTGCATGATATAGGGAAAATGGCGGTAGGCAATGAGATTTTGGAAAAACCGGATAAACTTACGGATGATGAATTTTCTAAAATGAAAAATCATGCCGGTTATACATATCTTATATTATCAGAGGTTAATGATTTTGAAGATATACGAGATTGGGCGGCATTCCATCATGAAAAATTAAATGGAAAAGGGTATCCTTTTGGAAAAACTGCGGATGAATTAAATGAGCCGGAACGTATGATGGCATGTGTTGATATTTATCAGGCTCTTACGGAAGATAGACCTTATAAAAAGGGATTATCTCATGAAAAAACATGTGATATCCTTGATGACATGTCACAGAAAGGTTTTATTGATTCAGATATTTCAAAGACAATTAGAGAATGCTTTGGAAGAATCTGATGCCATATATGAAAATAGAGAATATTTCAGACAATAGTGTTTCCATTATGTCTAGTATGGTATGGGTTTCTAAAGCAGAATAAGAATGAAAGTAGGATTAAGTTATGTATGAAATGAAACCAGAATATTATATCGGAATAGATATGATTGACGAGGAACATAAGCAATTGTTTTTGTATGCAG
>NZ_JACRSX010000024.1 GCF_014384985.1 Jutongia huaianensis | reverse complement strand
TTGGGCAATTCCCTATACAATTTCCCATTTATATACATAGAATCTTCAAATTTTTCATCAAAATAATAAAAATTAGTATACGATTTATTATATATTACGGCTATATGAATCATATACTGTTTTAACCATTCCTTGTAGTTTTCTGTTGCCTGCAAAATTGCTAATCTTGTACTATAAAACAAATACGTTGTTGATTCAACATTTGGATCGAGAGGAAGCTGTATATATGTTTCATTTTTTCGAATTTCTTTATTACAATTTTGTATCTTCAAAATGTTTTTTTTCAACCAGTTCATTTATTCCCTCCCAAAGTGATACACAAACATTAAATCGATTTCCGAAATCTTCCAAATCGGTAAAGTCTACCCCAAACTGCTCCTCTATTTTGCAAAACAAATCCATCAAAGCGATTGAATCAAGTTCTAGATCCTCTATCAAACGACTCTCTTTGCATACATCTATTTCTTTTCCCATTTCTTTCAATTCGCTCTTAATTAACGTTTGAACTTCCTTCCAAGAGATCATCATTTAAATCTCCTTTCCACACAAAGCTAGCCAGTTTTCCTGTTATTGGATTTGGCATTATAGTATTCTTTTGTTCAATATTTATTTGAACATCACCTAATTTTTCCCTAAATTTTTTGTTTATTTCTTCACAAATAAAACCGTAGCTATCTTGTTCATCTAACACAATCTCGATTAAAAATACCTCGTAAGCTTCTTGAATAATTTGACACTGTATAATTGCTCCCCGCAATTTATTGTTAATCTCATTTATAATCTGTATTAGAATATATGGATGTAGTTTTTCTTTTTGTCCAAAATGAATCCAGCTATTATGTCTTCCTGCCTCCAAAGATAATACATCTCCACATTGCCCGCAAGCACAGTGAATATTTCTTTTAATTTTCCCTCTGTCCTCGACATTAAATCTAACTAAAGGCATTACACGATTTTTAAGTGTTGTTACGCAGATTTCATCGCCATAATTTCCCGGTATATTTTCTACATAAACATTCTGTGACAAAATATGTAAATTTCCTTCAGGACATTCATATGCTATAGAATTAACTTCCTTTGTTCCATATTGATTTGCTGTCCGACAATCAAATACTGTTTCAACACGCCTTCTTACTTTTGGTTCTAAATATTCTCCAGTAAACTCAATATACCGGAGATTTTCAGGTGTTCTGTTATATTTTTTCGCTAAATCAACAAGTAACAATGCAATCGACGGCTGTACTATCATCCATTCTGGATCATAACTTAAAATATCCTCATATATCTGTTCTTTCCTATCATCCAATATTGATATTCTCGGATATGCACGCAAATATCTTTTTTTTACAATATCATCTATGTGTTCATCTGATGGATAAAAATAACACAATCTGTTTCTTGGTAAAATATTGTAATATCTTTTTCGAAGCATCCATAATTCCAAAAGTGACAGATTTTCCTGTTCTTTATTCCAATATACCTCTGTATATTTTCCAGTAGAACCTGATGTTCTTGTCCAAATCAATTTATTCGCAAGATAGTCCGATATATATTTTGAGGATATACAAGCCATTCCTGACTCTATGTATGCTTTTTTATCAACAATTGGTAAATCATCAAAACTGACATTATCAATATCAATCTTTTTCTTTTCAGCCAATTGATAATACAAAGGAACTGTTTTATACGCATGCCTGGCTATATCAAAGGCTGATTTTTTGTAATAGTCTCGATCCATATTTTTTCTTAAACTCTCCTCAGTTTCTAAAATCTCCCACCCATATTGGCCTCTACTTTCTTACATTACAATCCTCGCAATTCATAACCATTTTCTTTTCTTCTACCCTTAAGCATTCCGGTAATTCCACTTCTCCCCAAAGCATAAAACATCCTGTTAGTTCAGTAATATCCACTGCTGTTTGTGCTAATACTTCATTAATTCCCTTTTTTAATTCTTTCATCGGTACCTCCTTTGGAATGGTCTGATGTCCTTTCACATCATCTCATTATTTACTATGATCTCTGATTAAAAAACTTCACTGTACTTAATATAATATTTTATAAATTTTTTCAAGTCTTTTAACAGTATTTGGCGTGAACGGTGTGTATAACGGCGTGAATATTCAAAATGTAGATTGACGAATAAAAAAACCAGTGCTACTCTGTATAATATAGATTACAACATGCTGTTCAGAAATGAGGATTATTATGCAGAGAATACTGATTGTTGAGGATGATATGGTTCAAATACACGCTCTTTCACAAGGCATCCACACCTCTTATCCCTCCTGGATCATTGATTGTGCCCAAAATTACCAGACTGCTTTAGATATGATCGGGCAATCTCTTTCTTCCAACAATTTCTATTCCCTATTTCTTCTTGATGTTATGCTGTCTCCGGAAGACTCCTGCAAGGAGGGCTTTCAGCTTGCCGAAGAGATACGCCGTCATTCCGATTATTACACAACGCCTTTACTTTTTCTTACATCTGTTCCTGATCACAATTATTTTGCATTATCTCATTTTCACTGCTATAATTATATCGAAAAGCCTTATACGATCAAGGATATTTTACGGCAGCTTCAACAAATGCTGATAACCGGTTATCTAAACGCATTCACCCTTTCGATAAAAGACTGTTCGCAGATTCTATATCACGTGTGTCTGTCAGACGTTTTGTATATCCAGGCATCAAATCATCATGTCATTGTGCATATGAAAGACGCCTGCATTACATCGAGATCCTATTCCATGGATGAATTAACTGACATGACAGCCGGTACATTGCTACGATGCCACCGAAGATTTTTAATAAATCCTTTTTACGTACAATCCTATGATCGAACAACACGATATGCAATTCTTGACACAGAACGTATTCCCGTAGGAAAGGTTTATAAGGATGCTTTTGAAAATAAACTGCAGCACTACATTAATGGAGAACTATCATGAACATTGTTGAATCTGTTATTAATATTACTATTGAATTTTTATGTATCTTTTTTGTTTCCAGAGCATTTACCGAAACAAAAGAGCATCTGCTGAAAACGGACATCGCCTTTGTTGTTTCTTCGATTCTCGCAGGATGTATTATTCCTGAAAAATACAATATTTTATTATTAATCACAGGACAGGTTATTTTCTTTACTTACATATTATACCGATACTCTGACACAATGCTGAATCGTTTTTTTCTTTTTATTTTGTCCTTTGGAACCACACTTTTATGCCAATTGATTGTTATGTGTCTTTTTATGCTTTTTTCTTTAAGCCTATTTCCCGGTTATGAATATATTATGCTGAATTTCTGCACTTTTATCCTGATTTTCTTAATCTGTCGTATTTTTCCTGTGCATAATATATATAATCTCTTAATCAATTCTTCTTTACCACTGCGCTGCATTTACACAGATACTTATGTTATTTTACTTTCTTTTCTTTTAATGGGAAAATTAAATCTTCAAAATCTCTACTCCAAGTATATCTTTGTATTTGTGTCAATTACATTACTCGCCGCAGCGAATATCTGTATTATCTATTATGATCAAAAAATGTTTTATCAACAGCGAGAGTTATTGTCCTATATGCAAAAACTGCCAATTTACGAAACACTCGTGGATGATATTCGCGCCAGCCAGCATGAATATTCAAACCACCTGCAATCACTGCGTGCGCTCCCTCTGTCTTGTCCGGATTACAATTCCCTTTGTCATGCTCTGGAGCAATACACACTGCAATATTCCTCCCACTTAAATAACTATCCTTTAATACAAATAAATATGCCCTTATTAGCAGCTGCGTTATACAGTCTCTTTTCCTCGGCTGAACAAAAAGGCATATCCATTTTATTTAATATATATTCCACTGTCCTGAAAAGCACCCTTCCCGAATACCTGCTTACTGATTACGTTTGTATTCTCGTAAACAATGCAATCGATGCATGTCAGAAAAACGATTCCATATTTATTTATCTCTCTTCTTCCAATGGAAAAACTCGATTTGAAATCCGCAATCCTTCCACCATTTATTATTCCCCTAATAAAATATCTCAATTTTTCCAGAGCGGATACAGTACAAAAAACTCTGACGTCTCTCCTCGCAAGCATGGCTACGGACTATATTATTTATTAAAAAACATCACAAAAGCCAAGGGAGATATCGGTGCTTCATGCATAAAATACGACAATCAATATCAAATGATATTCTTTATTGAGGTGTAGCCTGAAGCTGTTTTTTTCTGAAACGCCGCACCATAAGCACCACCATCGCTTCTAACGTCTGATAAAATACCGCACTGATGATCAGCTTTCTGTAATAGACCGGTATATATGCTGTGATCATTATAATACTACAAATAACTGTAATCGCCTGGGCTTTAAACTGTAATCTTTTTTCACGATTGTAAACAGGTCGTTGTACCGATTGTATTGGTGCTCCCCGCCAAATCACCACGATTGCAAAAACACAAATCAGATTCTGTATATCACAATTATATGAAATGACATTTGCCAGACCGATCATTGCATGAAATGAAAACAATGACATCAAAAAACATCCCCCTACCGTATTACAATGCACCCCTCCAACATAAGAACGAAAAAGCGCAATAGTACAAAACAAGACACCCAGCTCTAACAATCTTTTTTCATAAAAAAAGCATATCACTAACAATATCATCTTTTGTGTTTCATTAAGAAATACATGTAGTGTATATTTTACCTTCGCCTCCATGTTTTCATCACAATATTGCTTTGTGGAAAACAAGATTATGAGTTTTTCAGTTATTATCTCGTTTAATTTATTCCAATAATCACATTTTTTCCAACTTAATTTCATCATTTCTTCCTGTTATGTTACATTTCTATCGGTCAGCTTAGTTCAATTCGCCAATATACCATTATTTTCTAATATGATATTAAATTCCCGTTATCCTTTGCACATCCTCTCGACGATCAACGATCAGCCCGCCTGTCTCTTTTGCCTTTGTAACATTAGCTCTATCCCATGTCCTTTAAAAATTTATGTATATTTCCTATCCACACCATACTGAAATACAAGCATATAGAAAGTACTAACATAGACACTATTTCATTGATGTTTCTATTAAAAACTCCATCCAGCGTAATAACCACTAAAATCAACTGTAGGACACTATATAAAATAATTTCTGCTTTTCCCTAATCGGTGATAAAAAATTAATGCGATCTTTCCCTTTCAGACATACAATCCCTACGGCTCCTGCTCCCCCACTTAAGCACATAACCGCATACCAAGTTATTAATTTAATTATTCTTTTCACTTGATCACCTCTTTATATACCACAAGACGGGACACCGCATATGATCCGTAGTGTCCCGTCCTTATGAAGCTCTGTCCTAAGACATTTGTTTTAATGGACTATTAGGTTGAATTATATTGTTAAAACTCAAGATAAATCAACTAAGATACTTAGAATAATCCTCTGCTGTAGTTACACCATTCTTCCAGTCATCCATCTTCTGACGGGTGGCATCCATGGTGTCCTGACAGATCTGTGGAAGATCCTCTCCCCACGCCTTGGTTGCCTGCTTATAACCCTTCTCGATGGCTGCCATCATGGTATCTGCCTTGTCCGTATCTCCACCGGCAAGAGCGATTGCCATGCTGACCAGACGATCCGATGTCTGATTGACACCCCAGTAACCATCCTCTGCAACAGATGCCTTTGCCTCGTCGATGGTCTGCTGATCCACCTTGCCTGCTACCTGACGGAATGTTTCTGCCAGATTGGAACCATTGGCCAGATCAAACTTCTCTGCCTGCTTGCCCAAAAGCTTCTGTACCAGACTGTTCATGCTGTCCAGACGGCTCTGCTGGTCTGCCTTGAGCTTTGCGATCACGTTGTCCTTATTATAAATCTGATTGGCGCTGTCCTTCTTTGTCTCATTGCTTTTCTCGAATACAACTCCGTCGTCCCTGACCTGCTTCTCTGTTGTCTCTGCCGCCTTTGATGCCTTCTCTGTCTCTGCGGTCTTTACTGCTGTATATCCGTTTACTCCGTTAATTGATGATATACTCATGTTCCCGAACCTCCTTTTTCCTGTTGCGAACATATCTGCTTAAAACATATGGTTTTCTATTAAAAATATCGACTGTTTCTGTCCTGTTCTTTATAGGCAAACGAACTTTTATGCACATTTTGAGCAATTTCGCATAAAATAATCCGAATACCCTGAAAGAAGTCTGTGAGAAGGGAGGCCATCGCATGTCGATCCGTCGAAGTATCGCCCGGAAAACACAATATAATTTCCGGCTAAACCGCAAGGTCATCCATCTGAAGCACTGCTGGGAAGATGTAAACTCTATGCTGGATACCTTCTGCGGTCATAAGCATAAGCCGGCACCTCCGCCGAAGCCTCCAAAGCCTCAGCCAAAGCCATGCCCGCCACCCTGTTTTCCATGCTGTCCGTTTTGTATGCCACAAAAGCCAGGACCATCACCCTGTCCCCGCCCGAAACCGCCGGGACCAGCACCAGGGCCACCACACTGTCCCCGCCCGAAACCGCCGGAACCTCCAAGACCTCAACCCGGTCCGCCGCACTGTTCTCCTCCGAAGCCACCGAAGCATCCAAGACCTCAGCCCTGGCCATCGCACTGTACTCCACCAAAACCTCCGGAACCTCCGAGACCTCAGCCCGGTCCGCCGCACTGTCCTTCTCCGAAACCGCCGGAACCTCCAAGACCTCAACCCGGTCCGCCGCACTGTTCTCCTCCGGAGCCTCCAAGACCTCAGCCTGGACCGCCTCCTTGTCGCCGTCGTCCCATACGCGGGCCATTTTTCCCACCGTTCCGCTTTTAACATACAGCACCCGGTACCATATTTTATCGGGTATATCCGATGAAAATTCAGGCTGTTTTCCGGAGCCGGAAATCGGCTCCGACTTTTTTCATACAGATCAGACAGGTTGGCAGAATATAAATGCAGGCGGAAATCCATGCTGTCTGGTCACCAAAGCAGATTGCCGTATAACCATAAACGGGTACAAAGATCAGGCTGACCACGATCCTTGCCACCATCTCTGTGACACCGGAAAACACAGCCCTGCCGGAATAACCAAGTCCCTGCGTGGTCATACGGCATGTGTTTAAAATGCCAAGACTCCAGAAGAAAAATCCCTGACAGAACATATATTTTGCCGCCGCATCCAGCACTTCCACTTCTTTCCCGCTGATAAAGATCTGACAGAGGATACGTCCGAAGAATATCAACATAATACCGGCACAAAGACCATAACCCACAGCGACTGCCATTCCCTGAAAAAGTCCCTTGACGATACGTTTCTTTTTGCCTGCTCCCAGATTCTGGCTGCAAAAAACGGACACACCGGTTGCAATGGCATCAAATGGACACATAAAAAACTGCTTCAGACGCAGTGCCGCCGTAAAGGCAGAAACATAGACGACACTGTCCAGACTGTTATTGGCGTACTGCATAACCATACTTCCGATGGCAGTGATGGAATACTGAAGTCCCATCGGCACTCCCATCGTCGTCATAATCCGTACTCCCCGGCTGTGAAGCCGGCAATCGGAACGGGAAAGCCGTAAAAGCGGCACCTTCGTCCAGATATAAATACAGCACAGAATTCCACTGATCGCCTGTGCCGTGATCGTGGCTGCTGCCGCTCCGGCACATCCCCAGTGAAATACCAGAATACATACCAGATCCAATACGATATTCAGTACCGTGGAAATCGCCAGAAAAACAAACGGCGTCCTGCTGTCACCTACCGACCGGAGAATACTGGACATCAGATTATATAACAGGGTGAATGGAATTCCCAAAAAGAGAATGAGCAGGTAATGATATGCCCCCGGATATATCTTATCCGGAGTTGACAGCATATGCAGGATCTGCGGACAGAAAAGTGCACAGACCGCCGTCAATACAACCGCAAAAACCCCTGTTAAAAACATCGCATGAAAAATGTGGTTTCGCATTTCCGGCAGATTCCCTGCCCCGAAACTTTTTGCAATGGGTACGCCAAAGCCACAGGCAATCCCAATACAAAATCCAAGTACCAGAAACTGGACACTGCTTGATGCACCTACACTCGCCAGAGCATTGGCCCCCAGTGCTCTCCCGACAATTGCCGCATCAATAATATTATATGTCTGCTGCAGTATATTTCCCACCAGAAGGGGTACTGCAAATCCCATTATCAAAGACAGCGGTCTGCCTTCTGTCATTTTCTTTGCCATAACTTCCTCACCTTTCATTCCGGCAATGTTTACAAGCAAACAAAAGCTGACAGAAATTTCATCTCTGAAATCTCTGCCAGCATATTTTCACGACATATCATGTCATTGGACATAATATGTCATTTTTATTTAAGGTTAAATTACTTAAGTGTAACCTTAGCACCCTCAGCCTCGAGCTTCTCTTTGATCTCGTTAGCCTCGTCCTTAGAAGCACCCTCTTTAAGAACCTTAGGAGCGCCATCTACAACTTCCTTAGCTTCCTTAAGTCCAAGACCTGTTACCTCACGAACAACCTTGATAACCTTAACCTTGTTTGCACCAACTTCTGTAAGCTCAACATCGAACTCGTCCTTCTCTGCTGCGCCTGCTGCATCTCCGCCTGCTGCTGCTACAACAACGCCTGCTGCTGCAGATACACCAAACTCTTCCTCACATGCCTTAACTAAATCGTTCAGCTCTAACACTGTCATGCCCTTAATAGCATCAATAAATTCCTGTGTAGTCATTTCTATAACCTCCGTATTATTTTCTTTTCGTTTTTGTTTTCTTAATAAAATTTAAGCCTCTGCTGCACCCTCGCCCTGCTCTGCGATCTGATTAAGCACACGAGCAAGATTGGTAATAGGTGACTGCAAAGAACCAAGCAGCTTGGAAATAAGCTCGTCTCTTGATGGAATGCTTGCCAGTGACTTAACACCGTCAACATCATAGAATGTTCCCTCAACGACAGCTCCCTTGAATTCCAAAGCCTCAGCCTCTTTCGCAACGTTATTCAGAACGCGGATAGGTGCTGTTGCATCTTCCTTAGAAATTGCGATGGCAGATGGTCCATCTAAAAGATCATCTAACTGTGCGAAATCAGTACCCTCGAATGCACGCTTCATGAATGTATTCTTGTATACCTTGTACTCGCATCCTGCCTCTCTCAATCCCTTACGAAGTTTTGTGTCCTGTTCTACAGTCAGTCCACGATAATCAACAAGTACTACAGTAGCAGCACCGTCAATCTTCGCCTTGATTTCATCAACGATTGGCTGTTTTAATTCAACCTTTGCCATAAGATATCTCCTTTCCTGGGCAGTCCCATATTTTTTCCTGCCTGGGAAGTCTTACTTCAAAATAAAAAACCTCCCTGCGTAAACACAGAGAGGTGAAATCATCAAAATAATTACATCCTTCCTCGGTAGGCGGTCTCCTTACGCCGAACTATCGGCACCTACTGTCTACGGCAGTATGGCTTGCTTGATTTACAAACCAAAAAATATTTTAGCATATTGTAAAATATAAGTCAATACCATTTTTAATATTTCCACAAATTTTTGATCTGCGGCACCACCCGCGACAGCCTCCATGCTTTTTCGCTGTTCTTACGGCTGTTTGGATCATTGATGATCACCTGCTGGTCATCTTTCATTCCCGACAGAACCAGAAAATGTCCTGCTGTGGTAAAATCTCCCGGCCGCATGGCACAAATGATCACATGCCCCTCCTGAAGGGTCCGCCGGATCACATCCTCATCGCAGGACATTTCTGTCCCGCTAAGTCCCAGCAGTGCCGCCCCGTCTGTCATCAAAGACCATGCCGATCCTTGTCCTTTTACATAAAATCCATTCTTTTGCGCCAGTTTTGCCACCTTCCATGGGTTCCATTTGTCATTCTGAAAGGTATGACATGCCACCATCGCAAGACAGGTGGGACCACACCCCGTCAATGCCATAAAATCATTGCCGTATTTCCGGTATCCCCATCTCTCATCCCACTGCAGAAACAAGGGCACACCACTTTCCTGATTGCCCGTCAGATCAGAGGAAGTCAGCCGAATCTTCTGTGCTTTTCCTGCCTGTTTGGGATAATCTTTCACAAACTGTCTCGTCTCCGGATTCTTTTTGGCCAGTTCGATCAACTGCTCCGGGTATTGCCCTTCTTTATCTTTCCAGAAATCATCCTGTCCCAGAGACGACAGGCTCTGACGAAACTGATCTATGCTCCGGGATATATTCCCCATATAAAAATTTGTCGTCAAAAAACGTACCCCCACCAGAACCAGAATGATTCCCAGGAGCCATTTTCTTTTTCTTCTCCTGTGCAGCCTTTTCATTTTATTCATCTCCTATTTTTGCTTGAGTTACTTATAAGTTTAATGGGAGATGTCTGGGAATGCTTTTGATTTTTCTAAACGATTTCTAATATTTCTCTGAACTTTGAACCGGAACCCCGGTCTTATTTTACATTACGAAAGGGATGTGATAAGATGAATGCATTATCAACGAAAGGATCAAACAAGCATGAACGAACCAGATAACATTTCCGGAGAGGAGCTTTCCTCTGCGGAAACCGACAATAAAAACAAAAAAGAGAAACGTTTTTCTCTTGCGGATACACTTCAATTTATTTTTCTGCTGGCTGTGATCGCTCTGATCATTTTTATCCGGCAGATGCCTCTTTTTACCGTGGACGGTCGCAGCATGGACCATACATATGCAGACGGTGATCTGCTGGTGGGGGATCAAAAAGCAGACATTAAGCAGGGAGATATTCTGATCATATACAGTGATGTTCTCTCTGAGCGTATCGTCAAGCGCTGCATCGGACTACCCGGAGACGAAATAAAGATCCTGGATAACCAGGTCTATGTCAACGGAAAAAAATTGAAGGAAGATTACATCGCAGAACCCATGAATACGGAGGATATGACTATCACCCTCTCGGATGACGAGTATTTCGTGATGGGCGATAACCGAAATCATTCCACAGACAGCCGTGATATCGGACCGATTCCGAAGGAAAAGATTCAGGCAAAGGTAATGCACAATCTCACAAAAGAGTATCATATTACAACCGTTCATCTGAAATGGTTCAAACAAATTGTCATTATTGCTGCCACCTGCTACATTATCTTTACGATTCTCGGAAGCTTTCTTTTTCCTTTGTTCCATCGCAGGGAGGAAGATGAGGAGGACACCAACCGGTCTGAAACTCCGGATCAAACGAAATAAAAAAGGGCAAAACCAGCGTTTTGCCCTTGCTCACTCTACGCTACGAGCATTTTCCTATACACTAAAGAAAAAACCGGTACAGACAACAGATGTTTGGTGATACATCTGCCGTCTGTACCGGTTTTGTTATTTGCTGTATTTTACGATGGTGTGATTTCTCAGAACCACATCAAAAATCATTCGGATTATTTCTTTACCGTAATGGCTTCCATTCCACCCATATATGGTCTCAGAGCTTCCGGAATTCTTACACTGCCGTCCTCCTGCAGATTATTCTCCAGGAACGCGATCAGCATACGAGGCGGTGCAACTACAGTATTGTTGAGTGTATGTGCAAAATATTTATTGCCATCCTCGCCCTTCACGCGGATCTTTAAGCGGCGCGCCTGTGCATCTCCGAGATTGGAACAGCTTCCGACCTCAAAGTATTTCTTCTGACGTGGAGACCATGCCTCAACATCAATAGATTTCACCTTCAGATCTGCCAGATCACCGGAACAGCACTCCAGTGTACGAACCGGAATATCCAGTGTACGGAACAGATCCACGGTATTCTGCCACAGCTTGTCAAACCACGCCTTGCTCTCCTCCGGCTTGCAGACAACGATCATTTCCTGCTTTTCGAACTGGTGGATACGGTAAACACCTCTCTCCTCAATACCATGAGCTCCCTTTTCCTTACGGAAGCATGGAGAGTAGCTTGTAAGGGTACGCGGAAGTGACTTCTCCTCAAGGATCGTATCAATAAATTTACCGATCATAGAATGCTCACTGGTACCGATCAGATACAGATCCTCGCCTTCAATCTTGTACATCATGGCATCCATCTCGGCAAAGCTCATAACGCCTGTTACTACATTGCTTCGAATCATAAACGGAGGTACACAGTAGGTAAATCCACGGTCGATCATGAAATCTCTCGCATAAGAAATCACTGCAGAATGAAGTCTGGCAATGTCCCCCATCAGATAATAGAAACCATTTCCGGCTACCTTGCCGGCAGCATCCAGATCGATTCCATCAAATCGCTCCATGATCTCTGTATGATACGGTACTTCAAAATCAGGCACTACCGGATCACCAAACTTTTCAATCTCGACATTTTCACTGTCATCCTTACCGATCGGCACGCTTGGATCGATAATGTTTGGAATGACCATCATGATCTTCTGGATCTTTTCCGCAAGCTCCGGTTCCTTTGCCTGCAGCTCCTCCAGACGAGGGGCGATCTCGGCTACCTCTGCCTTTCTCTGCTCTGCCTCATCCTTTTTACCCTGCGCCATCAGACCACCGATCTCTTTGGATATCTTTTTGCGGCGGGCACGAAGCTCATCAGCCTCCTGCTGTGTCTTTCTTGCCTCTGCGTCCAGTGCGATCACCTCATCCACCAACGGAAGCTTCTCGTCCTGAAACTTATTTTTGATGTTCTGTTTTACGATGTCAGGATTTTCTCTGACAAATTTCAAGTCTAACATGTCTTTTCTCCTTTATGATTTATTCGCTCAAAAAGCATTTTTCAAATACAACGTTTTTCATAGCTCCATAATATATGACGCCCTCAAACACATCGCATCCAATCTTTTTTGCATACTCCTCCTGAAGCCGGGTGTGGATTCCTCCACAGGTAACGGTCAGTCCCATCTCCTTTGCCATCTCCACCGTCTTGCGGAAGATCACGGTATCCTTTTCATTGATCATATGCTCGCTGAAATATTCCCCGTGGAACTTAATGCCCGTCACCGGCAGACGACGCATGGAATTAACCGCCGTGTGATCTGCACCAAAACGGCTGATCACCACCTGATATCCCAGATTGGTCAGATTGCGTATTGCCACCTCAAATGCCGTCGTGGCATCTGCAAAGAAACGCTCCGGAATCTCAAAAATGAAATCCACCGGTTCAAGCTTATTTTGCTCCACAACAATGTTGTGTATACGCTCCACGGCATGTCTGGTGGACAACTGGCTTGCTGTCATTTCCAGCGAAACCGGAATGACTTGATTGCCCTTCGCCTTCCAGGCACCAATGTTATCAGCCACCTCCTGCAGCAGATAGAAGCTGAATTCCTCCAACTGAGCCCCTCGCTCCATCAGATGCATGATCTGTGTATACTCAAAATACTGGCCATCCTTCATCAGAATTCTCGGAATCGCTTTACATCCGATCACATGATCCTTATCACCCCTGATCCTTGGCAGATAACTGATCTCCACGCTATGCTCGTCCATGGCACGGCGGATCTCACCTACCACTTCATCCTCTCTGGAAAGCTGCTCCTCCATATCCTCTGTGTAGATCGCATAATGATTGCCCCGAAGTCCTTTAATACTTCTCCGGGCGAGATCAGCCTTTTCCAGCATCTCCAGAAGCTCCTGATCCTCCTGCTGGATCAGATATACACCTACAGTAGAACCAAAGTCAATATTGTCCTCCTCCGCCTCAACCGCCTGCTGATGACGTACCACAGCAGACATGGCATTGACCAGCTCCTTATGTGTACCATACTGGAACAATACGACAAAATAGTCCCCGTCTACTCTCGCACACATTCCGTCCTTTGTCAAATGATTTAACAACACATCAGAAAATGCTTTGAGGATACGGTTGCTTACATAAAAGCCATAATGATGGCTGAAACTCTGGAATTCATTGATATCCGCACAGATCAGCGCATAATGGGAATCTTCCCTGCGGGATTCCAGAATCTTCTCCGCCTTTCTTAAAAAGGAAGCATACGGAAGAAGTCCCGTAATGGTATCCTCTGTCTTGGCCCTTGCCGAAGCCGCGATCTTTTTCAGCTTACCCGCGAGCTGCGTAATCTCCAGCTCGGAATTTTTGACCTGTTCGGCTTTCACTGCATTCTGCTCATTATCCAAAAGAAGCCGGGTCAGACCATAAACAACGCTTCCCTCTCCATCCTTCTTTTTCTCCGTGCTGGTACTGATCTGCATTCTTTGATATGCTCCGTTGCCATTGATCACACGAAAAATGTCCTGATGCATACCGGCATCGGCATCCCAGGAATTCCGCATCTGTATAAACTTTTCTACGTCGTCCGGATGGATGATCGCACGAATATTTTCATCAGTAAACTGTCCCTCCAGAATCGTCTCCGGCGAGTAAGTCCCTCCCAGATCTCCGTCCCGGTGAAGAACATGCGCATCCAGATCATAGGTCCAGATGGTTTCCCTCAACATCTTTGTAATAACATTGGAACGATGATTATTATCTGCCAGTTCTGCCTCTGCCTGCTTTCTGGCAGTAATATCCACGATCACGCACAAATATACCGGCTGACCATTGTCATCATCAATCCGGGTACCGTTGATATACGACCAGCGGATTTCTCCGCTTTTGGCCATGATGCGATACTCCATGGCAAGGGGACCTCTGTTTTCAATAGCCTGTCGTATCACCCTGCTCACCATATCCATATCCTCCGGATACACCAGCTCCGACGTATCATTGTGAAACTGCATACTATACTCCGACCGGCTGTAACCCGCCAAACGGAAAAATCCGTCATTGGCATACATGATCTTGAAATCATTTAACCGGACCTTGATCACGCCGCCCGGAATACTGTTGGCGATCAGATCCAGCTCCCGTTTCGCATTATAAACGTCCTGTAAATGACGTTTCGAACCGGATATATCCAGACACGAGCAGTAATAGATCATACTCCCCGGTTTTGCCTCTCTCTTGGCCCGGAATGAGATCCATATAATGGAATCATCCTTGCGTTTGGCCCGGAATTCCAGATGAATGCTCCCCCCCATGCTGACCTGACGTGCCATCAATGCCTTCATTCTCTGCTTTTCCTCTGGAAGAGCCGGTCCCATGACTCTGTTTTCAAAACATTTCCGAAACTCCTCCGGGGTATACTGAAACATTTTGTAAAATCCATCATTAGCATACATAATCTCCGGCTCAGCCTGCATTTTGGCGATCATCATACCGCACTCAGACATTCCTGCGAGACGCGCAAACTGCTCCTTATGCATTTCAAAGCCACTGTCTGTCGTGCTTTTTGTATTGTTTTCCATACCACACACCCCCTTCGTATTTTGTCTCTTTCTCCTTAGGTGCAATTAATTTTATTTCATAATGCTTATACTTTATAAAACCGGCTATAGCTTTGCCGGGCCATCGCCAATCTTTACCACATAGAAATCAGCTTTATAACCGATTGCTGACCGGTATGCCCTGCCCACCTGTTCAATGAACGTGTCCACCGCATCATCCTTTACAATACTCACGGTACAGCCGCCAAATCCTGCTCCTGTCATACGGGAGCCAAGAACGCCCTTTACCTTCCAGGCCTCTTCTACCAGAGTGTCCAGCTCCCTGCCCGTCACCTCGTAATCATCCCGGAGGGAAATATGGGATTCATTCATAAGTCTGCCAAACAGCGCAATATCATTTGCCTTCAATGCCTCGACCGCCTTCACGGTACGCTGGTTCTCATATACCGCATGCTTTGCCCGTCTCCGCCGGACCGGATCCTTCACAGCATCCCGGACTTCCTCAAACTGCTCCTCCGTAAGAGCCCCAAGGCTGTCCACCTGTCGTACCTTCCGAATCTCCTCCAACGCCTTCTCACACTCCGCACGGCGTTCATTATACTTGGAATCTCCCAGACCACGCCGTTTATTGCTGCAGGAGATCACGATCTTTGCTCCGTCCAGCTTAATTGGCGCATACTCATAAGAAAGATCTGCCGTATCCAGAAAGATTGCATGATCTTTCCGACCCATGGCAATGGCAAACTGATCCATAATGCCACAGTTCACGCCATTGAAATGATTCTCCGAAAACTGTCCCAAAAGCGCCAGATCCTGATTGGAAATCCCTAATTGAAACAGATCGTTGAGAATATAGCCGGTCAGAATCTCCACCGAGGCAGAAGACGAAAGACCGGAACCATTTGGAATGTTGCCAAACAGCATCAGATCAATGCCACAGGGAAGCTCATAACCCTTCTCACGCAAAGCCCACATCACACCCTTGGGATAATTGGTCCACCCGGCATTCCTACGGGGTTTGAGATCATCCAGACTCGACTCGATCACAGGAAGATGTCCGAAATTCATAGAATAGAAACGAAGCTTATTGTCATTTCTCTTGCGTACTGCACCGTATGTACCAATCGTCAGGGCACATGGAAAAACGTGTCCTCCATTGTAATCCGTATGCTCTCCGATCAGATTCACACGTCCCGGCGCAAAGTAAACGGCGATATCACCCTCTGCACCATATACTTCTTGAAATCTCTTGTAAATCCTTTCCTTCATGCGCGGTTCCTCCGTCATATTATGTAAATTACATTATATACTATTCACGGGCGGAAAACAAGAAGCAGGACATTTTCTGCCAAAGCAAAAATAAGGGCATCCGCAAAATGTGAATGCCCTTACGCCAAATGCATGGCTACTAGCTTTAACCAGACAGACAACTTCTTTCTTCCCATTTCTGATAATGCTTGTCAGTAATACAAATTTTCTAAGTATTTTTAGAATATCCAAATATGACAAATCTCCCCGTCCTAATCCGGCCAGTGTCCTAATATCGTTGAAATTATTCATGGCTCCTCTTCTGCTTTTTTATTTAGATTTCTCCATTCTCCCGCAAATACATAAGAAATCCACGACATCCCTCCATCACATCATCATAAGTTACATCAAAATTACCGGTGTACCATGGATCTGCGATATCCCGGTCGGACCCGGCAAAAGAAAGAAATTTGTATACTTTGCCATCCGGATCACCATGCAGCATGCGGTGAAGATACTTGATGTTGATTTCATCCATTCCAATAAAATAATCAAAATCATTATAATCAGCAAAAGAAATCTGCTTCGCTCTATGGGGCACCAGAGGAATCCCCACCTCTCTCAGTTTATTCACCGTTCCTCTGTGAGGAGGGTTCCCGATTTCCTCTGTACTGGTGGCAAAGCTGTCAATTACAAATTGATCCTCCAGCCCCAGTTCTTTTACCTTATATGTGAACACGCTCTCACTCAATGTAGATCTGCAGATATTTCCCCAACAGACAAATGCTACTCTTATCAATTTATAATCCTCCGTTTTGATTTTTAATAACTCAAACTTCGCACTTGAATAAGTGCCTATGCACCTTGAAAATTCAATAATAACTGGCATAAATATAGCATGAAACCATCTGGTTTTGGTATAATTGAGTTGTTAGAAACAATCATACTTCCGGAGGTTCATGCTATGAATAAAAGTATAACACAAGTAACTCAAAATGATAAGCAAATTTCGAAATCTGGTGAAGTGTAAAGCGAGAGTCCCGTTTGTAACGCAAGAGTCCCTCTTTGTAAATGAAAATCTCATTTTGTAAGCGACTGGGCAAAAGGCTATATAAAAATTTCCGTCCTCTCGTGCTTATACGGTTCCCGAACGGACAGCCAGAGACCATTGCTGCTGTAGCGCAGAAACTGAAGTCTATACATTGCAACTGTCGGCAATGTTCTGTTGGCTGAGATTCAGACTGTTGAGTCTAATAATCTCCCGATATTTGGTCAAACTCATGACCTCCTTCAAAATGTATTTACATCAAAAGATGTATGCATACATTCTAAAGGAAATACGGCAACGGTTTCCACCGCCGGAATGACGGTTTCCTTAAAAACGGATTTGCGGTTTTCAATTCCCGGACAGGAGGGACACGGAAGCCGGATTATTCACTTAAAGGATGAACTTCACGGATTCAGGAATATAATACATGCCTTCTTCAAATTTTTCTATACGATTTTTTTCGCATAATTTATTCATTTCCGCACTAATTGCTGCAAGGGACATTCCATCAATCTTCATATCAGAAAGAAAAGCTTCATCTCATCAGTTTCCTTTTCAAATTCATCATTTCCTCATAATTTACGGCTGTGCGGAACGTGTTATTATAAAATTGCTTACTCTTCAAGATTCCCGATCTGATATCATAGCTCTGATACATATTCTCGATACAATTTTTTTCATCTGTGCTACACACCCACAGATTATCCTGTCTATTAAACAAATCCAGCAACTCGCAATAGTGTGTAGAGAAAACAAGCGTTGCATTCTTTCGATTTACTTTTTTATCCTTGTACAAACTAATGATATTCTCTACTAAGGTTTTATGGAAATGGTTTTCCACCTCATCAATCAACAAATCAAATCCATTCTGCAATGATGCCACCACCATGATATACAGAAGCAGACCTTTCGTTGTACCGCTGGACAACATATAAATAAGCTCTTTATCAGACAATGTTTTTATCTCATTTGCAAATGTTACTTTGTAATTGTGGTCATCCACTTTCTCAAAACCTTTAATTGTTTCATCAAATATGCTGATGACATTAGTCAGAACATCGTTTGGTATCTTATATGTGTTCATGGCTTTGAACAGAAGCTGATACGTATCCGCTCCATCACCAATGCTATCAAAATACATCGCTGCAGTACTTTTCTTTTTTAATATAAAGAATACCTTAGATGTATCCTCTGGAAGATCACCTAGCTCTGTCAATTGTACAAATCCTTCATCGTCAAAGATTTCATTAACCTTCGTCTTATAATACTTCTTCTGATATATACTCTGATTCACAAAAGTTGCTTTATTTCCAAATGTAGAATCTGCTGAAAGCTCCGTATCATATCGGTAAATCATTCCATCCTGCCAAAAGAAAATACGAAGCCTAACTCCATCATAGGCATAATGCTTATTGTCTATGCTAAAATTACCAAGAATCGAATAACAGCAATCAAGCAAATCAATGGCTGTTGTTTTTCCGGATGCATTCTTTCCTATAAACGCTGCTGTACTATATACATATAATTCCTCTGCTATATTTACGAGTTCATATTCTTTATCTTCAGAAGTCTTCTTTGACTGTGCTACTAAATTGATGTCTGTGTTATCCTGTAGATTCTTAAATCCGCTTGCAATTACTCTTAAAAGTTTCATATCAACACCTCCATCTATATTATATACCGATATTCATTTTTAATCAAGTTTTTTGTTCTAAAATTAGTATTTGATGTAATTTAGCGTTGTTCACAACAAAAAAACCAGTTACCAGAATTTTCCTGCAACCAAGCTTTTGTATAATTTGTGTAATTTCTATCTCCCATCCACCTTTAGCGTTTCTTCCACCATCAGCTTCTCCTGTCTGGTCCCGCCATTCAAGAAGAACTTGTTGCAGGATCACCTGCCCAGTCAACTTCAACCTGTTCACCGGGTTTACGGTTGATATGCATGGTAGCACGATGTTTCTGCTCATCCTGTTGGATGTGATAGCAGAACTGTGAATACATGAGCGGTTCTTCACCGTTGGCACGGCAATCATCCATGTATTCCGTCCATAGGAGCTTTTTGCTTACGCCGTTGCGAAGCAGTTCCTTGCGGATGTAAGCGTAGTCAGGCATGCTATGCTTGGGCAATCCTAAAAATGCCACCTTATCATTAAAAATCTCTGTGGTGTATGTTCTTTCATCTCCCCATCGCACATTTGGAATAACATAAATTCCGTTCTTCTGCATATAATGCCCCACTGCTCGATTCAAATAAATGTCTGCGATCTGCACGCACAATGGTGCATCAAGATACAAGGAACAATCTGGTGTAATAATTCCCGGAAATTGTTTTAGATCATCAATATACTCTTCCGTATTCGTAATAATTTCCCTAAACTTCGTATCGTATGCTCGATATCTTTAGATGTCCAGAACTTTGGAAACCAACTTTGTCCTGTTCCTCTTGCTTTAAATTTGTTACTGTGATTTTCAACATATCCCACTCTTACTCCATTGGGATATGTCTTTACTACATGATATTTACATTAAATATCCGTTCCAAGAATAAGTGCAATCAGCTTATTTTTTTCTTCAGCACTAAGGTTCTTTCCATTTCTTGCTATTGCTGTGGCAATCTCTGTATAGGCTCCAATAGATGTTGTGTCATCCTCACTTAGCAAGTAATCCGTTGTCACACCTAATGCCTGAGCAAAATTGATTATAATATCCATGCGAGGTTTTCTATCCCCACTAAGATATCGAGAAACTGAAGCTTCCGTAATTCCACTCTTCTTTGATAGTTCTTTCTGATTTAGATTTTGACTTTCCATCAATTGTTTTACTTTGTCCTGCCATCTCATCTTCGTTTCCTCCTAATTGCAAACCATCCGTTTTCGATTACCATTTTGCAATTTTCAATATTATTTTTGAAATTATTCCATGAAAAATAACCCCAGTCAATTAGACCTGGGGTTATCATTCTCGTATCATGGCTAAATTAAAAAATTGTAAATCAGTTGTAAATCTCATTTTTCAGTTATCCGAACATGCCACAAAGCCTGCTAAATCAAGGTTTTTGCACCTTGTCATTATGAAGTTAAAAATTAAATAGCTCAAACTTCGCACACCTGAAAATTGCTTGTGCCCATAATATGCTTTAGCTTTGCCGGATTCATTCCGGACTTTTCCATCTTAGTACAAAAGGTATGCCTGCACACATGCGGAGTGGCTGTTGGTAATGGTTCCTTATACAACTTGTTATACTTTTCACGAATGAACTGAAAGTATATAACGGATAAAAACAGGCTATACCCTCCCCCAGATTTTTATTACAGCTCCCATTCCCATACGGAAATCATCATTGATTTTTTTGAAGTTCTTTCACCACTTTTTGCGGGATAACAAAATGAAGTGTTCCCATAGAAGCCGGTGCTACATCCCCCTCTGCAAAGCAGATCACTATTTCATCTTTTCCATTGATATAAAACTGTTGGTTTTCATCAATCTTGTCAAACAATGCTGCCGGTGTATCTGTATCCAGAAAATACACATTATTTTCATCCTTTTTCATATTTTGGCGCATCTGTTTCTTGATCTGTGCCGTAAGTACATCTACATAATCCACATTCTCCGGGAACAGATCCGATAATTCCAGCAGTTTTCCGGTACTCTTTTCTATCGTATAGAAGGCATCCGCCTGGTATCCATCTGCCTGGGAGGAGAACGCAGACAGCATAACACAATAATATTTCGAGGAGTTCGTGACCACCTTGCTGTCCACGGTCAGAGAGGAGTAGCCTAATGCCCCGACCTGCTTCTTAAATTCTTTGAGCAGCTTCTCGGTCTTTTGCTCCATCTGCGCATTGATCTCTTTGGCTGATTTGTGCGCCTGTTTTCCGGCTTCCTCAGAGTCATCCGTCCCCGCTCTATCTGCGTAGATTTTGTTCCATTTTACGTCTGCGCTATGCCTTCCATCATCAAACCGGTATTCCCGGAATGTAACCAGCTTAAAGTATTCTCCTATCACCGGCAGACTCTGCATGGCATGAGCCGTTGCTTTATTAAGATTTGGAAGCAGAATACTCAATGCCAGCATGGCTGCCATGCCGGCAGCAACATACCATCTGTGAGGTTGTTGCTTCCTGACAGCACAAGCAGCATAATCTGCCTCCTTCACATAGCAGTCCCGTATGCCTCCCATTGCCTGCAGCAGTTCCTTGGTGCTGATTGTATTTTTAATCCTTCGGCTCATCTGATTCCTCCATTCCATACATTTGAAAATTCGCTACTATCCGTTCTATCGGTCAGACACTGCATGATATTCCTTCATCAGCTTTGTATTTTCCATAATAAATGGCTTTGCCGTATCCTGTCCCCATTCCGTGTCATACATTCCCATCAGATAATCATTCAGCTGTTCTTTACTTTCAAAACGGGTTACCTGATAAGGAAGCTGAAAGGACAGCTTTTCAATAAACAGATATTTATGATTCTTTGTCGGCACCAGCACGCCGGTATGACCCACAAACAATTCGTTTTCCGTTTTGCTGAAACTGGAATGCAAAACGACACTGATCAGGGTTGCCTTTGTCTTACCGGAAACAGAAATCTTTTTGTTTTTCCAATCCTTTGCCCAGATTGCTGCATGTGTTGCCACATTCTTCGTATATTGCGTCTGTACCGTAGAGAATACACTTTCAAAGGCTTTTCTCTGCTTTCCTGAAAACTTCTTCGTCGGTGCATTCTTTAACGCATCCTGATCCATAAACAGCTGCGATGGATTCGCTTTTCCGGTATTGCCGACCTTAATATAGTCCTTCATCAGATCATAGGCAGTGATCCTACAGTTATAACCGATAAACAGTTTATTTTTCTTCAGCCAGAGCTTACTGATCCGGTTTTCATTATATACCGGTGGCTTTTTTCCCATCTTTTTGAAGCCTTTTTTTACCAGACTGGTATTTTTGATGGTTTTATTGTAGCTTACGACATCCTTCAGCCAGACATCTGCTGTTTTGGCGGAGATTCCCGCTGACAAAAGAGCACTCCTTACTTCTTTTCGTGACTTTGCATCTACAAGATTGGAATATTCCGGCTGCTGTTGTTCTGCCGCCACAGACACCTCTCCTGCCGCAAACATATTAACTAATATTGCAGTTAATAAAACATAACACAATATCTTTTTCTTTGACATAACTATTACCTCATTTCTTGATGCAGTCCTGATTTTTTCACAGGCTTGTTTCTAAATATGATATCCTTCCTTTTGCAAATGTATCTTTAAGGACTTCCGCATACGGTGCAATCCCACCTTGACTGCGGACTCCGTCATATGAAAATGCTCTGCGATCTGGTATATCTCATCCAGATAAAAATACCTTCGGACAAAGATCTGTCGTTTTTTTGACGGCAGTCCGTCCAGATACCGGTTGATTGCTTCCTCCAGATCCTTCCGGTCCATTTCCTCTCTCACATTATCATGTGCCAACGATACACACTCCTTTAATTCCTCCAACGACTGATCCACACTGTCCCCACAGCGTTTTCCGGCATGCAGATGATCATATCGGTTGATTGCCAGATTTCTGGTGATTTTGCCCACATATGCCGACAAAATCTCAGGTACTGTCGGCGGAATGGACTCCCACAGCTTCATCCAAGTATCATTCAGGCACTCCCTGACATCCTCTCCATTTCCTAAAATACGATAGGCGATGGAACTGCAATATCTTTCATACTTGTCCGCAGTATTTTTAATGGCAGCCTCATCACGGCACAGAAATTGCGCAATAATCTCCCGATCCTCCCATGCCATTTGTTCCCCCTTTGAATTGTATGATGATTCTGCCATTTTTTCCTCCTTTTGCTACTGCAGACCTATTCCTCCTGATTCTTTGTAATGCATTTCTGGCTGTTGTTGTCGATTGCATCATAATATAGTTTTGCATAGGCTTTGCATCCGGAAGAGGTCAGATGTACTCCATCGGATACAAACCAATTTGGGTGCCCTTCTGCAAGAGATGCCCAGTCAATAATCTGCACATTCCGGTATTGCTCTGCCACGGATCGGATCTGGTGATTAGACTCTTCCTGCCACTGCAAATGCTCCCCGAAAGCTGTGACCCAATAAATCTTCCGATCCTTTCCAATCGCACGGATCAGCTCTTTGCCGGTAGCATCAGAAAAGGTTCCGTTCGTTCCCAGCGCAAGCACGACCGTATCTCCTAATTTTCCTTTTGATTTCAGGTCTTCAACAATATCCTTCGCCTGAATAACTTGTCTGGATACCTTGGCATCAATCAGACAGTCCGGCAGCTTTTTCTTTACTTCTTTGGAAGCACCAAGCAGAACGGAATCACCAATTGCGGTAATACTCTGCCCACGGATGCCAGCATCGTCATCTTGATCCGTTTTCTCTAAGGGAGCCTTTTTTATTTTTTCCGCTTTCCCGGCAGCCGGTGCTTTCTCTTTTGAAGCTTGTCCCTCGTCAGCAATCATCCTGTGTTGTTGCTGTGACATTGCCTGTGCTTTTACGGCAGTATCCTTCGCAGCTTCCCCCGGCAGCTGATACGCAGTGATTACACAGACAGCCAGTACAATACAGGCTACAGAGAATCCGGTGCTGGTATAACCTATGACAACACCATTCCCCTTCGGGTTCTGTTTTTTCTTATATTGAAAAAATACCATCAGTCCATGCATCGCAGATGCCGCAAAAACCATCAGTATCATCTGTACACACCAGGATACCGGGCCAAAGTTTTTCTTATAATACCCAAACAGAAAAATGATCGGATACATCCACAGATAAAGCTCATAACTTATTCTTCCTACCAGGGCAAAGGGACTTTTGTCCAGCCATTTCCCCATACTTCCCGCCGGAATCAGCAAAAGAATCAATGCACAAAGTATCCCATCTGCAAACATTCCCCCTTGGTATATATACGGCATCTGCCCTTCCGCTATGAAATAGGTTCCCGTCATCACCACGAGCCCTGCTGCTATCAGGCTGTTTCTAAACCATAGCGGCAGCCTTCTTTGTACAAAAGATATCACATTCTTCTGAATCATTGCAATAAATATTCCCAAAAACAGGGCATATATTCTTGTATCTGTCCCATAATAAAGCCTTGATACATCCTCTGTCGGACGGTAGATAATGCTCATACGAAGTCCACCAAGAATCACCAGAACAAGCACTGCTGTTCTGGCAGCCGTCATGGATGTATGCTTCTTCAGTTTCCGAAGAAGCCAAAACAACAGCGGCCACATAAGATAAAACTGCATTTCTATGGCAATCGCCCACAGATGTGTGTATGGTGACTGCTGGCTCATCCTTGCGAAATAAGATGCATTCTGCTGGATCTGCCAGAAATTGTTATATCCCCCGACAACGCTTAATACTTCACCGCCCTTGCCCTTTGCCACCTCCGGCATACTGACCGCCAGAATGCCCCACACTGCAATAATCATAATGAGCAGAGGCGGATAAATCCTCATACAGCGCTTCTTATAAAATCTGCCTGCTGCATATACCCCATGTTCCAGATCCCATACGGATGTTTTATAGATCAGATAGCCGGACAGTACTAAAAACATATTGACTCCGAGAAAGCCGCCCGGAAACCGTCCTGGCATTACATGGTAAAGGACAACTCCCAATATAGCAAACCCTCTTAACGCATCCATCCCTTCTATGTGCCGTTTTTTCTTTTGTTCCTTCATTTTCCTGCTTCCTTCCTACTTCAATAAGGCTTTTTTCGCGCGCTATATATTATGACAGCAATTTGAAACAAAAGGTTACATTTTTTTAATTTTTTATTTAGTGTCTGCTGATTAAACAGAAAGACACAGATTTACAATCCTATATCTGTCCCAAATCCGGTGCAGATGTAAAAAGGCAAAAAGTATTCGTCTCTGCATCTTAAACAGATTTGTGACAAATACGGATAATGCGATGGATGTAAGCTGGGTTTTCTCCAGCTTGGTGGTAATACAGCTCATTCCGTAACAACGTTTGCTTAAGCGAAATGTACGTTCCACTTCGATCCTGTCGGTATTATCCTGATATTCCTGTTTTTATCCACTTTTACATTCACTCCCGGTCGCCCAAGTTTTGGACCTGACAAACGGATGCCATGTTCTTTGCAATAACTCCGGTTCGCTCTTGTCCGATATATCTGATTTGCCAGTACCCGGTTTGGATAGTAACCGGTTCTTTCCTTGAACCGTTCCACAGCCTCTGTCAGACAGGTGCTCTCGTTATACGCTTCGAAAGATATTTTTTCGATCCTTCCGTACATATATTTTTGCTGCTCATACAATGCAGTGATCGTCAGATACAGACCTGCTTCTTTTTCTGTTGCTGCATATCCGTTACTCATGAACTCTTCCAGATACCGTATGTCCCTTGCAACATAACCAAGCTGTTTTCGCAGGGCTTTCCGTATTTTCTTTGCACTGTGTTTTTTTGCTTCTGGCAAATGCCAGATAATCTTTTCTGGCGCATTTTTTGTAACGTCGCGGCGGCGGCAGATTATAGGACTTACAAAAACGGCAGATGATCGTCATCCTTATGGGCAAGCAGATTTGCTTCAACAACATCTCCATGCGTTGAAAACAACCAATCTTTAGGTTCTATCGTATAATATGTACCTATTAAAGCCATTTAAATTTTCCTCCTGTTTAGTTTATTCATTCCAATAATCTTCTGTTTCCTGGGATGCTGTTCGTATTCCAAATAACTTCCACATAAAGTCTTCTCTCTCATGGAAGATATCTACAATATAGATTGAGTCATCTGTAATCCTATAAAATGCGTAGTTATGTTCTGTATATACCATCAGATAATCACATGGCACACCTATTGCCTTTTCTACTGATATTCCAGACTGTTCATATCTCTGTAATCGTCGCATCGTCTGCGTCATATTTGACACAACATGTTTTGCTACATCTGCGCCAAAATTTATCGTTACATCACGTTTGATATTACGTAATTTCTGCGCCGCATCTGGTGAATATACTAATCTCTTCAAATTCTATACCCCCAGTTCTTTTTCTAAATCATCTGCAGAAATCCATCCCTCTTTATTCGCACGCTCCTCTGAGCTTTTCAGTTTTGAAAACAGTGTATATGCAGCTCGATATCTATCAAGCTCATCAATCTCTGCCATTGTCAGGATTCCATACTGGCCATGTCCATTACGTGTTAAATATACTCTGTTAGACACATCAACTTCCTTTAATACTTCTGTATAATTTCTAAGATCCGATACTGGTTTAATGTTTGGCATAACAATTCCTCCATTTCACATATCAATCAAAAATAATTCCAACTTATCAATATTATTATACCAACGAGGTTTATGTTGTGCAACAATATTTGCGTGCATATTTACAGCAAATATTAAACTGCATCAAATAAGCACCTGATTCAAACGAACCAGATGCTACCGTTTTTCTACTGTACTTCACATTCACTACACTCTCCAACAACACCCACATCATTCGTAGTAAAACCGTAGTCAAAATTTCTGTCATTACCACTGGTTGCACCACTACACCACAGGTCATTCCATCAGATATCCAATGAATTTTCCTATTTCATATCCACCACAATATATAACACTTACAACAAACGAAACTAATGCACAAATGATTAAAATATACAACAGCATAAATAAAGCCTTTTGTTTTTTTGATAAGTTAGACAAAAAATCATTCCACACTAGCAAAATATTCTTTGTCTTATATTTCTCTGTTACTTTTCCCTCATTATCTTCTTTATCAATTCCACGCATCAGATAATCTAATGAAACATCAAAATAGTCACTCATAAACAATAATCTTGTCATTTCAGGATATGCCTTATCATTTTCCCATTTAGAAATCGACTGTCTGGAAACATCCAAAACCTCTGCAAGATCTTCTTGGGATATATTCTTTTTATTCCGCAATTCATACAATCATTCTCCAAAAGTCATACCTTCTCCTCCCGAGTATTACAAATTAAATCTAAAAGTTGTCAATGGAAAATAGTATAAATAAACCTTCCAATATCTTCACCAAACTCAAATGCAACAAACATAGCTATTATAATCAAAAGAATTGTAATAGCAAGCTTTAAAACTCGATTTTCATTTAAAATCTTCTCAACTCTATTAAGTACTTGCCGCAAGTTTTCCTCCGTCTTTTCCTCATAATTATTCATATCAATCTTTTCACCCGACAAAAGTTCATTGACATTGATTTCCAAAAGTTCACACAATTCCAACATAATTCCAGAATCCGGCATTGACTTCCCGTTCTCCCATTTTGACACTGCCCTGTCAGTTATTCCGAGCTTTTCTGCAAGATTTGCTTGAGTCATGCCCTGCTCTTTTCTACATGATGCAATAAATTTTCCTATTTTAATTTGATTCATACCGGGCAACCTCCTTTCACCGCTCAATCATAGCTGAATTAGATGCAAATTTACACGAACTATCAGTTGATTTTTGTGATTCTACCATAGGTTGAGTCATCAATAACCACCTTATATCATCCAAACCGGTACGATATAGTTATCCCTATCAATTGCACCAAGTGCAGGCTTCATGCAGACAACCGCACCTTTCGAGCGTGGTGTTGATGCCTTATCAAGCAACCCAAATACCTTTGTCAATTCTGTTCCTGGATTTGAGGTTTTCTTAATTTCAATTGGATTTAATATTCCATCATGTTCTAATACAACATCTATTTCTTTAGCATCTTTGTCACGGTAATAATACATGTATGGATCCTTTCCACAGTTCAGGTATGTTTTTCTAATTTCTGCAACCACATAATTTTCTAAAATTGCGCCGTTCATAGCCCCACTTTCTAACGTTTCAGCACTGCTCCATTTTGTCAAATAACATACCAATCCCGTATCGTAAAAATACAACTTGGGAGTTTTCACAAGACGCTTCAGCAGATTGTTGGAATACGGACGAAGGTAAAAAATAATTCCCAGAGTTTCCAGAATCCCCAGCCAATCCTTCGCCTGTGTCTGGTTAATATCCGCATCCCTTGCAATTTCTGCCACATTAACCATTTGACCACATCTTGCTGCCACCGCAGTAATAAATCGAAGAAATTTAAGCGAATCAATAGCATCCGATAATTCTTTAACATCACGCTCAATATAAGTAGACAAATAACTGCTGTAAAAAATCTGGCTATTACTATTCACACCACTTACAATCGCAGGCATGGAGCCCTTATAAATACGTTCAAAAACACCTCTGGTATCCATTTCTGTTCTGCCTGCCTTCCTTGCAGCAAGCATCTCCATCTCTATGGTAAACGGCTCCATCTCAGCACCTGCTATTTCTGCCTGTGATAGAGAAGTAAGAGATAGCACGGCCACTCTGCCTGCCAACGATTCCTGTACTCCCCTCATCAGTTTGAATATCTGTGATCCAGTCAACCAAAAAGCCCCTGGTTTATGATTTTTATCTACATTCATTTTAATATAAGCAAATAGTTCCGGTGCATACTGAACTTCATCAATTAATACAGGCGGCTTGTGCAATTGCAGGAATAATTCCGGGTCAGACTTTGCAAGAGCTCTTTCATTCAAATCATCCAGAGTAACATATCCCCTTTTCGTGCCTTCCATTAACTTCTGCAACATTGTAGTCTTCCCCACCTGTCTCGAACCTGTAACAAGAACCACTGGGTATTCATTTGTAACCTGATTTATCACATTCTCCAAATTTCTTTTTATATAACTCATATCCAAAACCTCTTTTCGGCTGATTCACATTCTTGTTATATTTTAGCCGAACCACTATAAAAACACAAGCACAATTTGGCTAATTTCTATTTTATTTATATTTTAGCCGAAATGTGCTTGCTTTATTCTACCTCAGCGGTACATATGGATTAGTTTCTGTCTGACTTTTTTCAAAATATTACTGCTGCTCCCCAACGATTACCCCTACCTTCTAACGATAGCATCTCATATTTTAACGATTATCCACATTTCCTATTTTTCATTTTTCCATTCGTAGTATTACCGTAGTTCCAAAATGTTCTGACTACCATACTATGCCCCGTTTTGCCCCATTATTCCTTGATTTATAAGACCTTTCAAAGTCCTGCCGTGGCAAATGAATAGTATTTTTATCATTGTTGCATTCATATCCACTTTCTCCATTTATAATTCAATTCTTTGTTTGCCTTTTTCCAAAAGTCATTTTCCCTATTATATAGTCTGGAAATTAGCTCGTTTAATATTCAATCCTAAAATAATCCAAATATGCTTTATATTTATCTTGCGCTGCCAGACAGATATCTGTCAGATAACCTTTTTCGTTGTCCTATTCCTTCAATCCACGGTAATAGAACATTTTCAGATTGCCCTCAATAATGAATGGAACAATATTGTATTTCAGACACTCCTTAAACATAATCAGTCTTCCCACTCGGTCGTTGCCGTCCTGGAACGGATGAATCCGCTCTAACTTCACATAAAAATCCAGAATATCTGCAAAGGTCTTTTCTTCTTTGGCGTTGTATTCCGTCAGCAAGATCTTCATTTTATCGGCAACTTCTTCCGGAAGGGCTGTATCCATGCCACCGACTTCATTCGGAAGTTTCTTATAATCCCCAACGGCAAACCAATCTTTTCTGGAATCGCTGGTGCCATTCTTCAAAATCAAGTGAAGTTCTTTGATAAATTTCTCCGTCAGGGCTGCCCTCGTGCCAAGATTCTCGTCAAACTGCGAGAAGTCATTCAAGAACTATGCTGCGGAGCATTCCCTCCACTGGGGATTCGTCCGAGACAAAGACAATCAGCTTTACATCAACAATACATAATTCGCAAATCTCCCGAAGATGTTTCCTGGCAGGATCTGCGTGATTATATCAAGTGGCTTCAAAAAGAACGAAATCTTTCTGAAAGAACCGTTAATGCCGCCATTTCCCAGCTTCGTTTCTTCACCATCTATGTTTTACATAAACCCTGGGACGATAATCAGCTCCCGAAACGAAAGTTTGATGAATATCTTCCTTTCAGGTTTTCTCTTTCTTATACCCGGATCAACTCCTCCGGCTTACTCATACTTCATCATATAATGTTACCAGATCAGCATTCCGATGTGGTAAAACACACAGGAAAGAATCAGTGAAAACACAAGATAATATAATACCGGCAAAGCAATCCATTTTTTTGAATGATTCTCCTGGAAAGTTGCTGCCACCGTCATCGTGCATGGCACATTAAATACAATTGCCATAATAAACCCCAGTGCCTGTGGTTTGCTGATCACCTGCGGAAGAAGCTGTGCCATGCCCTCTGTCATGCCTGTGGATTTGGCATTGAATGCCGCTGATACCACATCAGAATTATTATAAAGTGCATTGATCACTCCCAACAGGGATTCCTTAGTTACCATGGAAGAAAGATATGCCATAAACATCTGCCATGTCATTCCAAAGAACTCTGTTACCGGAGCGATCAGCTGTCCAAACGCCGCAAGAATACTTATATTTCCAAACCAGCTGTAGGAAAGCAGGTAGAAAACAACTGACACGAGAAAAATCACACGAAAAGCACGAACAAAAATATCCTTCGCTTTTGCAAGCGTCATCCGCACAATATGTCCCCATTTTGGTTTATGATAAGGTGGAAGTTCCATGATAATACCATGCTCATCCTCTTCCCCGATCAACTGTCTGCCAAAAATCTTCGAGGCAAGGAACATAGAACCAAGCGTAATCACCAGCATAAACAACAGCACCAGAAAACTGCCCAGCGGTCCGAAGAAAATGGATGCCAGCATCGGTGCCAGGGACAAGGTGGAACCACATGGGATGCTCCATACCAGAATCATGGTAAGGAACCTCTGACCGGTACTGTCAATTACACGGCTTCCCGCAACTCCTGCCATGTTGCAGCCAAGACTCATCAGAAACGAGCACACGCTTTTTCCCTGCAGTCCCAGTCTTTCCATGGCTTTATTAAACACTACCGCAATACGGGCCATGTACCCGACATCTTCAATCAATGCGAATATAAACGTAACGCCAAGCACAAATCCAGCCATGGCAATGGTAAACGCCAGCACATTTGGCAGAACCACGCATACAAGCTCTGCAAGAGGTTTCCACACGCCAAACATATTCATCAGCTTTTCCAAAAGCGGTGTGAGTCCACCAGGAATCGCAAAACCAAGTACCATGATCGGTGAAGCGATCAGCATTGCTCCTGCCATGCCAGCAAGGATTATACCGAAAGCAATCCACTTACCGGAATGCCTGCCAAGTGCTTTCCTGTCAAACCGCTCAAGTCCTGATTTTACCTTCGTCTTTTTGACAGCTCCATCCAACAGCATATCAATGAAGTCGTATTTATTCCTGCCTGACCGCATCAGATTTTTGTCTTCCTTCTCAAAAGCCAGAATTGCCTGCTTCTCTCTTGTATATATGCCCGTTCCCTTTTCCCTTGCAATCATTTCCGAGAAAGGAATAGAAGAATCTCCGGCATAACGTTCCATCAGCAGGGATTGTTCCATCATCCGGGGATTTTTCAATGCTTCCGCAATCTGCTCTTTGAGATTTCCATATCCCCTGTTCTCAGCAGCCACGAATCCGATCACAGGAATCCCAAGCTTTTCCTGAAGTATCTCGGTATGAATCTCTATTCCTTTCTGCTCTGCAACATCCATCATATTCAGGATCAGCAGAACCGGAATTTTTATGCCAACAAAATCCGCTACCATATAAAGGGAACGTTCCAGCTGAGAACTGTCCACAAGTATCGCTACAAGATCTGCCTCTCCGGATCTTATGTACTCTGTCGTGATAACTTCCTCATCCGAACCGGCTGATAAACTGTAGCTTCCCGGCAAGTCTACTACCCGGTATGTTTCTCCCCCAAACCGAAAGATTCCTTCCTTATGTTCTACTGTCTTTCCCGGCCAGTTTCCTACATGCTGATGGGAACCTGTCAGTCCATTGAACACGGAGGATTTACCACAATTTGGCTGTCCCAGTAATGCAATCATTTTTTCCTTCATTGTCGTACCTCCACTTCAATTTTTTTACAGTCTTTCTCGCTTAATACAATAACAGAATCCCTACAGTAAAATAATACCGGCTGCCCTTTTTCATTTTGCACTACCTGAAGCAGAGCTCCTTCTGCGAGTCCCACTCCGATCAGTCTGGAGAGCAGATGACGTTTTCCCAAAATAGCATTTACTTTTACCTTGCTGCCCTCTGTTACTTCTGATAATCTCATTTTCCTCCTCCTTTTCAGCATCACTGTAGCGTTTATGAATCGGATGATACCCTATCCTTTTACACCTATAAGTTCGTTGCTTCTAACTCTTGTATAAAGCTTACGGTATATAAGAAAATAAATCTATACCAGTTCCGGTAAAAAAGGTCTGTTTAGCATTTTCTTATTTTTGTTCCTGTGAATCACTTTCATTCTTTGCTATAATACTATTAAAAAATAAATGACTGCAATAATTAGGAACAGCAGGACATGATTCTGCCTGCGGGCATAAAGATAAGGAGATGACCTGATCTATGAAAAAAGATAATTTAGCTTTTAACGAAGATATCCAAATGTTCTTACAGGGCAAAAAAGAGCAGATAGAGATTTATCAGGAAATGCCGGACGGATATATGGCACTGACCTATTATTCCATTCTTCCGGGAATCTACCTTGCCTTCAATGATATCCACACGACTACCGTCCCCGTATCTGGCGGCCTATCTTTCGAACATTTACTGATTGTGAATTTTTGTCTTGAAGGGCGCTGCGAATTTCATTTATCCGAGGACAATTACAGCTACATAGATAAAAATCATATGAGCGTCAGCACCCAAATGGTTCAGGATTCCTTTTATTACCCATCCGGGTTCTATCAGGGCTGGGAGATCTATGCCATGCCGGATACCTTTACCGAAGAAACCAGACAGATACTGAAACGGTTCGCCATTGATTTTGAACAGCTTTCCGATTTCTATGAGAAAGCTGTTTCCTGTATCACATCTGAACCATTTCTTACGCTGTGGAAGTTGTTGGAGCAGAACCGTCAGATTTATTCTGTTGGGAATATCCGGCTACTGTGCCTGCAGATTCTTTTACATCTGGCAGATCACAGACTCCTGATGCAAAGCTCACAGCCATTTCTTACCCGTACACAGGCTGCACTTGCAAAAAAAGCTCAGGAAATTCTTCTCACGGATCTCAGCCGTCACATTTCGGCAGCCCGCATAGCTGCTTCCCTGAGTGTCAGTGAGACAAGCCTCAAAAATTATTTCCGTTCTGTTTATGGTATGAATCTTTCCACATATTTGAACCATAAGCGCATGGAACTGGCAGCTAAATTACTTTCAGAATCTGACCAAAATATTTCAGACATAGCAAGAGCCTGCGGATATGTAAACCAGGGGCGGTTTGCAAAGGTTTTTAAAGATTTCTACCACATGAAGCCATTGGATTATCGAAGAAATAAACATCTCCCGTAAGACTGTTCCATTATTTCCCCCTCGACTTTCCCAATCCTATCCACCAAACTTTATATATCAGTGATATATGAGGCGATTGTAATGACAGACTATACAGAAACACAGGAACTGATACTGGCAAGTGCCAAAAAGCATTTTTTAAATTACGGGTTCAAAAGTGCTTCCCTACGTAAGATTGTTTCTGATGCCGGTTTCGCTCTCGGTGCATTTTATGAACATTACAAGGCAAAAGAAGATCTCTTTTGCACACTGCTAGACAAGACCGTTCAGGGATTATCTTCAATCTTAATTGCCTCCCCGATCACCCGGTATCTCGGCGAATCCAGCAATGCGATCAGTGCCTCATAAGGATCCTTTTTTTGTTTATTCGCCGCCACCCTCATAGCGTTTTGAGAAAATCCCGAAAGAAGGCACAAGCCTTCCTCGTTGTCTACTTTTGGTATCGTATTTGTCCGTCCACACACATTCCAGAAGATAAGACGAGGCATTCGATAGCCGTTTTCTTGGTATCTCCTTTCAATCTTTCGAAATAATGTCTCATTGGGTCTGTCCCATTTTTCATTTTCCCACGGCACGTAACCGGAAGCAGTGGCCTGATCAAACTCCATATCCGATATGATCAACACCTGCTTCGGAAGCTCTTCTCTTGGGACATTTTGACATTTTGCCATGTCAAGAATCAGATTAAAAACTGCCTCTATATTTGTATTGGCAACGTCACTATAGGCACGCATGATCTCCAGCTTGTCCCTCAGGCTTGTATCGTCCTGCAGATCGATAAACTCCGGATGTCCGCTGAAGGTAATGGCCTTATTGTGAAAAACACCTTTGAGCTGCTCTGCAAAATAAATCGCAAGAGAATTACAGATTTCTATCGCCAGGACGGAACTGCTGCCGGACGCCTTAGCATACATACTTCCGGAGCCATCCGCCACAACAATGGCATCCTCGAACCCCCACTCATTTTTGAAGCCATCCTCAATTATTTTTTTCCACAACATTTCTGCCAGATTGTCCTCCCGCAATCCACCGTAAAAACCGTTTTTCGTGATACGATGTACAATTTCATACGGCATAAGACCATTGGTATTAAGCTTGCCATCCCCCATAAACACTTTAATCAGGTACAAATATCTTCTGTAAATATCATGTTTTTCAAACGCTTTATCATATATCATATTCGCCTTCGCCGGAACGGTTTCGTAATCAATTTCTGACCAGTTCAATGCAGACATTTTTGATTCTACCACATTACTGTATGCCCGAAGCTTGGATAATGTCTGACGATATACCTTAGGAGACATTTGAAAATATCGACAAAGTATTCCTGCGTATTTTCTGGTCTGCGCAGATGATGTATTGATGCTAGGCAGCCATTTTGCCAGAAGCGAAACCGGTCTATGCTGCCCCATGTCTTTCAGATCCTGGGCAAGCTGTCTGCGATACATAGATGCCACGTTTCCTGCCAGCTCCGTCTCCAGCAACACCAGCGCATCATCATATCTGCCATACTGTGGAATATAAGGGAGCACAGCCTTTGCAATATCAAAATGAGATTTCGCCAAATATTTCAGGCAGATCCGGAAGGTTCTTCTCTCCCCCAATCCTTCCAGAATATCTCTCAGGTAAAAAAGCCATTTAACCGCATACTTTGGCGATTCATGATATGCTTTTATAAATTCTTCGACTATGTATTCCTCATCACTATCTCTCAAATAGGAAACCTTGAAATTCAGATCAAGCAATGCTTTACCGGTCGTGCGGTATCCCATGGCACCGTTTTCCGTCACAGAGCGGTTTTTATATCTTTTCATAAAATGAACTGCGTGAATCTTTTTGGTGCGCATTGCGTCTACCATTTGCTGATCCGTATAGGATTCATCAAACCAAAATGCTCTTTTCATGGTCTCCCTCCTTCATTTGCAAACACGGGTGTAACATTTGTCACCCCCGTGTCATTTCACCAGACGCAGAAAATATAAAACTTTTTTATATATTGTCATCCATTATAATTTAATCAAATAATCTGCTGTATGCGTCTGTATTTTGTTGATGAACCTATCATACCCTGCCGGAAGAAAGATGTCGAGCAACCAGTAGTTCACTTTTTCAAACTCCATATTTATATTCCAGCTGTATTTTCTCTATGCCGCAATTTTCCCTTGAACGCAAACAGAGGAGGACACAAGGTCCTCCTCCACTAAAAGCTCCATCGGGCTTACGTGATATAAGATTGCTAAGGCTACCAGATTGTCGGCCTGGGGATAACATTTTCCTGCTTCCCATTTATATACGGCCTGTGTCGATTCAAATCCCATATATTCCATGACCTGCTTAACAGAGAGATTCCTCTGCTTGCGAATCTGTCTCATTCGCTTTCCGCTTGCCACAATATCAAAATGCGGTCGTTCCATACTGTGCCTCCTTCTTTCAAATCACTATTTGCTTGTCAGAATTTTGTTGTACCAGATACTGTCGTGTCAATATGGAAATGATTATAGCACAAATTATGGATCTTGTGTTGTAAACTGCTGGTTAAATTTGCTTAAATTTGCCTTCCTGTTTTGATATCTGATAAATTATCTCTAATGTATTCCCTCAAACAATCCATTTCCTTGATTATATCATCTTTCTCTTCTTTAATAAATCTTCCAAATAGTTTGTTAAAAAAGTTTATTTTACATATAGTTTTAACAAGATCATTGATATAACCCCCAATTGTTTTAGCATTTAATACGTCTGTTTCCGTATATAAATCTGGACAGTCAATTGAATAATTACTACTTTTCTTTTTTACCCCTTTTATATCTAAAATCACATTATAAACACATCTTACAAAGTCATCATCTTCATACTTTTTTATCAGTTCTTCGACAAAAGGTTCGGTAATAGAATTAACCACACTATTATATTGCTTTTTCATATATTGATTCAAAACAAAATATAAATCTCTATCAAAATCATTAAAAACCTCATATGATGTGTAAAAGTTATGTCCCGGATTATCCTTAAACAAATAGTATAATCTATCAATCGAATTTTTAATGTCCATTTTTTCTAACGCTAACATTATCAATTGTTCTACTTGACTTATATAACCCCCACACTCCTTGTCTGTCGGCAATGTAATAAAAATATTCTTTCTGTTATAATATGAACGATATTCCATCAACTTGTCATAATTGTTTTTATCAAATAAAAATTCGTCTCCTAACATATTATTACAAGCATCAAATACTTCCTTTTTTCCATATTGTGGATTTCCCATAAAATAACACATAAGTATCATCGTATTACGAGCCAATAGAGATAGCATATTTATATCAAAATAATTAGCGTGATTCTCTTTCAGACTTATCGCTGTTTTCTTCATCATTCGTTCGTATAATAAGATATCCTCTGATATTCCCTTAAAGTCACGTAGTTTTCCGAATAAATACTCCTTACTATATTTGGGACATCGCTGATATATCATCTTTCCCTCATCCCGTATATGGTGCAAATATAGAGAGCCACATTCTAATAATCTCTGAAATTTCTTTGATTCATATATGGATACGTCTACATTATATCCTTGTAGAGCTTTAAAAATAGTCTCTTCCACTTTATTTGTCATTTTATCTGATTCAAATTTACATATTACTAAAATATCTATATCTGAATTTTCATCATTTGTTCCGCGTGCACAAGATCCATATAAAATAATAGCTTGTACTGATTTTGGAAAATAACCATCTTTAATTTCTTCATTTATTTTATCAATTACGTCTTTAGAAGTCACCTTGCAATCCTCCTATACACAGCCGATGTAATCAGCGCAAAATATAATATACCAATCCCATTCTGAACCAAAACAACTGCCTGGAATAAATTTTCCTTTTCCATTTTGACTTTATCTATATCCAGATTTCCTATCAAAATTGCATTTACACTTGTCAAAAATGAATTTTCAATTCTTGTAATAAAAGCTTGATCAGAGGAAAACAGAAAAAGAAAATAAATTACTGCAAACAACACGACTACAATTATCATAGTTACTAATATTTGTTTTACCCGTAAAC
>NZ_JACRSX010000023.1 GCF_014384985.1 Jutongia huaianensis | reverse complement strand
GTAAATTTAATTTTACCTTTTTGCGATGATATTGTGGAATGGAGGAAGATTATGGATAAAAATGAAATTATGAAAAGGGTTGACCATACCCTTTTAACACAGACTGCCACATGGGAAGAAATTGAAAGGATATGCAGTCAGGCAATAAAGTATAAAACAGCTTCGGTCTGTATTCCACCATCTTATGTGAAAAGAGCTTCGGAGTATCTTGCAAAAAAAATTCCTGTATGTACCGTGATAGGATTTCCGAATGGATATCAGACAACAAAAGTTAAAATGGCTGAGACAGAGGATGCTTTAAAAAACGGGGCAGAAGAAATTGACATGGTTATCAATCTGGGAGATGTTAAAAATCAGCAGTTCCATAAGATAAAAGAAGAAATTATGCAGTTGAAGAGGATTTGTGGAAATCACATTTTAAAGGTGATCATTGAAACCTGTCTTTTAACAGAGCAGGAAAAAATAAAAATGTGTCAGGTAGTTTCTGAAAGCGGAGCAGATTTTATTAAAACTTCTACCGGTTTTTCTACGGCCGGGGCAACATTTGAGGATATCATGCTTTTTAAAGCACATGTAGATTCTCATGTAAAAATTAAAGCGGCTGGTGGAATCAGTTCCTTTGATGATGCGGAAAAATTTATTACACTTGGGGCAGACCGGTTAGGGACAAGCCGTCTGGTAAAAATATTAGAAGCAGAACAGTAGAACAGACCAAATGAAATCAGGAGAGGAAGATGTCCATGAAAGAGTTGATTGCAAAGGCGATTGAAGCTAGAAAAATGGCTTATACGCCATATTCTCACTTTCAGGTAGGTGCTTGTTTGAAGGCAAAAAATGGTCAGATATTTCAGGGGTGCAATATCGAAAATGCAAGTTATCCTGCTACAAATTGTGCGGAAAGAACCGCTATCTTTAAAGCGGTTTCTGAAGGCATTACAGAATTTGAGTGTATTGTGATCGTGGGTGGAAAAGAAGGAGGAAAGTTAGAAATTTGTCCGCCATGTGGAATATGCAGACAGGTTATGGCAGAGTTTTGTAATCCGGAAAATTTTCAAATTATTTTGGCAGAATCAGAAGAAAAATATAAAACATTTCTTCTGAAAGAATTGTTGCCATTGAGTTTCGGGGGCAATTTATTATAAGTATCATAAGGGGGCAACGACTATGAGAATGTATGACATTATTGATAAAAAGAAAAAGGGGCTGGAGCTTACAGCAGATGAAATATCCTATGTGGTAGATGGATATGTGGCAAACGAAATACCGGATTATCAGGTGTCTGCTTTCTTGATGACAGTATATTATCAGGGGATGACCGAAAAAGAACTGTCCGTATTTACGGACAGAATGGCAAAATCCGGAGATATGGTTGATCTATCTGCCATTGATGGAATAAAGGTGGACAAACACAGTACAGGTGGTGTTGGCGATAAAACCACGCTGGCCGTAGCACCTTTGGTAGCTGCATGTGGTGGAAAGGTTGCCAAGATGAGTGGAAGAGGTCTGGGATTTACAGGTGGAACCATAGACAAGCTGGAATCGATTCCCGGTTTTCAGACGGCAATTCCGGAAAAAAAATTTTTTGATATTGTTAATACGATTGGACTTAGTGTGATCGGTCAGTCTGCAGAGATCGCACCGGCAGATAAGAAATTGTATGCACTCCGGGATGTGACGGCAACTGTAGATAGTATACCATTAATTGCGGCGTCTATTATGAGTAAAAAGCTTGCCTCAGGCAGTGATAAAATTGTGCTGGATGTCACGGTGGGAAGCGGAGCATTTATGAAAAATGCGGAGGATGCGATACAGCTTGCGCAGCGGATGGTTGAAATTGGAGAAAGAGCAGGACGTCAAACGATTGCTATTTTGACTAATATGGATGTGCCACTGGGAGTAGCAGTGGGAAATGATATTGAAGTAATTGAGGCAATCGAAACACTTCAAGGAAATGGGCCGGAGGATTTTGAAGAAATCTGTGTGGAATTTGCATCACAGATGCTTTATCTGGGAAAAATTGCAGATCTGCAGGAGTGTCGTGATATGGTTTATGATGCCATTGAAACAGGAAAAGGAATCGAAAAGCTGGCAGAGATGGTGAAAGCGCAGGGAGGGGATGAAAGTTATATTTATCATCCGGAAAAGTTTGAGGAAGCACCATATCAAAAGAAACTGATTGCAGATCAATCGGCATATATTTCTGCTATGGATACTGAAAAATGCGGAAAAACGGCTGTCATTTTAGGTGCGGGACGTGAAAAAAAGGAGAGCGTGATCGACCCGAAGGCAGGAATTCGTTTTTACTTCAAAACAGGAGAATATGTGGAAAAAGGGGAGGTACTGGCAGAGTTATATGCATCTGATCAGGAAAAGTTAAAAGATGCTGTAAAATATCTGAAAACAGCATATCAGTATAGTGATGCAGCAGTGACACCGATGGAAGAGATTATCGGATATGTTACACGGGATTACGTTCAACAAAGGATCATAGAATGAGTTATTAATAAATAATCTGACAGGCAGGCAGCTTTTTGATAAGCTGTCTGTACTCTTTTTGGGACACATTTGTACTGGATATGTTTAGTGTTTTTAAGTGGGTAAGCCGATATAAAACAGAGATATCTTTGATGTTTTTATTTGAAGAAATATCAAGATACTCTAAGGCGGTCAGTGAAGATAAAAATGACAGATCCCGGATCTTATTATAAGAAAGAACAAGAGTTTTCAGCCTGTTGCAGTCAGATACTGCAGACAGATCTGTAAGTTTGTTATCGTTCAGATAAAGTTCCTGCAGATTGTTAAAGGAGGAAATGCCGTCCAGATTTTTGAAAGAATTATTTCCGGCATAAATACATGTGATGTCAGAGGGGATTGATATGTTTTTTATGGTATTGTCTACAGCATCAGAAAAAAAATTATAATCCTGATTTTGAAGATCGATTTCTGTAATGGCTGGATTTTCTGACATTATGTTTTCTCCGGAGGTAATGGCGCCGGTTGTTGCGGTCACAGGACCGCCCGACGGAATGGATGTATCCAAAATGGCAATATATTCATTGGATTTGGCCGCTGTCATATAGACGGCATGATAACGCTGCAGAGAGATAATAAAAAATATAATGGAAAGCATCAGAAAAATACTTACAAAATATTGAATAAAAGAGTGACCGTTTTTTGGGACAGGCATTGTTTTTGTGTAAAAGAGAGGGTGGTTTTCACGGTGTAGTAATAAATTACTTAACTTCTGTGTTTTTTCATGGGAAGAAAGAGAAGCAAGAGCACGTTTTAACTCAGTAAGAGAAGCAAAGCGGTCAGAGGGATTCTTTGCCATGCCCCTGGATAAGATGTCCTGCATTTCATCAAAAAGAAAATCCTTCTGGAGTTTACAGATAGAATACAAAAGGCTGCAAATGGAATATTGCATTGCTGCTTTGAAAGCATGTTCATCTGTTAATGGATGGGTGTATTCTGGTGCAACGTAAGGATGTGTCCCTAAAATAGTACATTTCTCCAGATTAATATCTCCAAGGCAGAATATTCCCCTGGAGTTACGGTAAATATTGCATGGACTAATGTCGGCTTCATAGATTCCTGTATCACATAGAATAGATATAGCATCAATCATATGGGTACCCAGACAGAGAAGGTCATGAAAGGATAAACCGGTATCATATAAGATTTCTTTCAGGGACTCTTCAAGTGGATAGAAGACATATTCTCTGTGATGAATATGATGATGTGCTTTTGGAAGTAAAAAATGACTATCTGTTATATTGGACAGAGCTTCCTTCTTTCTTTTTGAAAAAATATGGGATGCGTATATTTTTAAAATATAATCAATCTTTGTTTCTGTATTTTGCACCTTACAGATTGCTACGTCTTTTGTAAATGATATGATTTTTATGAGATTCCAGATGGAGGAAAGCTCTGCAGGCAGAGTAAAAGATTTTGTCGTATTCATAGTTATTACAGACCCTTTCATAAATAATACTTTTTAATTTTGCGCTTTAAAAATTCTGGCAATCAAAAATTTGATTATGCACAAGTGAACAAGTCCCTTTATGCCGTGATTTATGATATTTTGACCGTGCAGGAAGCGGACGTTTTTTGTCCGGAATCCAACCTGCATGTGATGACATAAATACCTTTTTGCATAAAACAGAGTTTTAATGTGGAACAATGCTTTTTATTGTGAATATATTTATTCTTTATGTGACCCTTTGTGGATATATCCCATTTTAGGGAATCAGCGTCTGCTCCGTAAAAAGTGGATTTCAAAACAATTGTTTCGCCGCACTTTTTTTGAAGAAATGTGTTGTTTAATTTCAGGCTGAAGCTTTCAGTTTTTCTGGTATTTTTTTCAGACGTATCAGTATGTTGCGGTCTCTTGGTTTCCGGTAATGGTTTTTGAGGTGATGTTGTATGGTTTGCGGATGGTTTTTTGGTGAGTTTTTTTGTTTTTTTGGGTATCTTTTTTGAGTTGGTGTTTTTGTTTTTATTTGTGTTTTTATTGGTGCTGTTCCGATAAATGATATCATATGTTAGGGATTCATTTTTATCATTATATAATCCGAAAAGATAGCTTTTTCCGGCAGGAAAATAATAGAGGATTGTTAATTTACAGTGAATCGAATCCATAATGTAATGAGACGGCGGGTACAGATTTCCTTTTGCGTCATAGAGCTGAAAGGAGAGAGAAAGCTTTTTGGTGGAAAAAATCTCAATCGTGATTTTCCCTTCTTTTTCCTGCTCCGGAATACAGTAATAATGAAAGGAGCGAGAGGAAACAGAGGTACTGTATTGTTGTCCCTTTTGAAGTGTTTTTGCGTGTTTAATATCGGTATTGTTATGGGATGCCGTTGCTGCTTTCACAGTCATACTCCCTATGGAAGTATCGGCATAAGAAAATACTTTATCTGAAAAAAACAGACATATAATAATTGAAATAAATAAATTTCGGAAGAAAAGATGTTTTTTCATAAATAAGTCCTTTCTTCACCTCAAAACCAATTTCATTGTAGCGGATTTGTAAGAAAAAAACTATCCGTAATTCATTACAAAATTTTGTCAAAAAAAGAGACAGATTTTACGATAATCTGTCTCTCGGATAAAAAAATTATTGGTAATATTGTCGTTATTTCAGAATATTTTTTAGGAAAGATGTCCCATCCAGCTTCTGAGGTACTTTAAGGTAATCACAGATTGTCGTACCGATATCCGCAAAAGTAGGCCTTGTGCCAAGATTGGTATCCGGAAGAACAGGTTCTCCGGCAATCACAAGAGGAGTGTATTCTCTGGAGTGATCTGTAGATGGTGTACTTGGATCGCATCCATGATCTGCTGTGATCATTAAGATATCCTCCGGCCGTAATTTGGCCATAATCTCCGGTAGACGTTTATCAAAGTAGGAAAGGGCAGCGGCATAGCCGGGTACATCATTTCGATGTCCATATTTCATATCGAAATCTACCAGATTGATGAAACAAAGACCGTGGAAATCTTCGTCCATATATGCCAGTGTTTTATTGATGCCATCTTCGTTATCCTCTGTCCGGGTCATTTTTGTGACACCTTTTCCCGCAAAAATATCATTGATCTTGCCAACAGCCAGTACATCCTGGCCGGCATTTTTGATATTGTCCAGCATGGTATCCCGCGGTGGTGTCAGAGAAAAGTCGTGACGTCTGCTTGTGCGGGTAAAATGACCCGGTGTTCCAATAAACGGACGGGCAATGACCCGGCCTACGGCATATGGTCCCTGACAAAGCCTGCGGGCAGTCTCACAGATTTTATAAAGTTCCTCCACGGGAATAATATCTTCATGGGCGGCAATCTGCAGTACGCTGTCAGCAGAGGTATATACGATGATATTTCCTGTTTCCATATGTTCTTTGCCGTATTTTTCGATAACTTCCGTGCCGGAATATGGCATATTACAAAGAACCTTTCGACCGGTTTCAGATTCCAGGGAATGGATCAGATCCTTCGGAAATCCATTTGGAAATGTAGGCATTGCCTTTGGTGAAATGATTCCGGCAATTTCCCAGTGGCCAATCGTCGTATCTTTGCCGCGGGAAGACTCCTGCATACGCATAACGGCACCGGCAGGAGTAATCTGCTTTTTGGCCCATTCGTGACGTTCATGAACGCGGTTTCCATCAATCGCAAAGAAACCAAGCTTCTGCATATGGGGCATGTAAAAATGCTCGTCTGTGGATGCCGCATAAACGGTATGGCTTCCAACATCGCCAAAATCGGCGGCATCCGGTGCCTCACCGATACCAACGCTATCCAGAACAATTAAAAATACACGTTTACTCATAATACCAACCTCCAATCTAATTTTTATTTAATATCAGATATAACTGATAAATACATATCCGGCATTTTCAAAGAATTTCTCTGCACCGTTTAAGGACATTTTTGTGTTTGATCCGGTAGATGGATCAAACCAGCTTACGGAGCTGGAATTGTAGGAATTGATCAAAACGGCCTGAGAGGAATTCTTCATAGCAATAACAGGTTTTCCACTACTGACAAAATATAAAATTTCATCTACGGTACAGCCGGTCAGATTGACAGGTGTGCTTATATATTTTTTGAGAATATCCATTGTAGAGGCTCCCTTTAACAGGGAAGCATCCTCGGTAACCTGTGCAGACTGGAGCAGCATATGCAGGCATGCCTTCATGCTGGAAACATTTCCGGAGACTGTGGTTTTGTCCATCAGAGAAACGGTATTACTGAGGAATTTGCCGCCGCGCTCCCAGATAATATGATTGCGGTTATCCATAACGACACCCATCTGCTCGTCAGCCTGGCGGATTGCTGTTCCGGCATCATAATTTGAACCGGTAATGCCGCCATAAGCATAAATATAATATTTATCTGCCGCATTTTTCTGCGGATTATTGATATAAAAGGTGGTGTTTTCTGTTACCATTACATATTTGGTATATGTGATCTTTGGTTCTCCCTTCATCACAAAGCCTGCCGGCAGACTGATATATTTTTCTGTCAGCATTTTATCTGTGACTCTGGAAGCCAGGTCAAAAGATTTTGCTTTATTGTCTTGCTGATGTTGTATACTGTCATCGGATATCTTTTTAAAGTTCTGTCCTATTTTGCGGACACGTTTTAGCTGAATAATATCCTTATCAACCACGGTTTTTATAATATAGACATTTTTGGTCTCATACTCTTTCAGAATATCACCATGGCTGTCTGCAATGATCAGCTTGTAAACAGGAGAAATACGTTCTCCCTCCTGGGAGTTGTAAATATCAGAGTTTCTCACAAAACCGTATACGACACTGGAATCAATGGCTCCCAGTACCTTGATACTTTGATTTTTCTTTGCAGAAACTGTACGACTCTGTTCTGTTTCCAAATCAAGAATTGTAATGTGTGTGGCCGGTTTTTGGGACGTTGCATTGGACCAGACAAAACATTTTGCCTTTTCCAGCATTGCAAAATTGCCGCTGGATGCATTGCGGGTGAGAACGGTATATTGTCTGGAAGTAATATTGTATGCATATACTCTGTCATATAATGAAAAATAAAATACATTTTTGCGGTTTACATAACAGAAATCACCAAAATCCTCTTTTAACTGCTGGAAGCTTGTTTCCAGGGGAAGATAAATACGCTCATTGATCTGATTCTTTTTGGAATCGTAGCTGTATAGGATGATGCCTACACGACCCTCATAATCACCACAGTTCATATAACCGTAAACAACAAAGTCGATATTGCCATCGTTGTCAATATTGATAATGCGAATGTCATGCTGGTCATAATAATCCTGAATATAATTGGTAGAATCCTGCACAAAGGAAAATACCTGATTCAGCTTTTCTGTGGAGAGATCGTAATACCACAGATTACCGTTTCTGACAAATGCCATTTTTTTGTTATCCTCACTGGAGGAGATATTCAGATCGTCTACATTGGAAATACCAATCTTAAATTCACTCTGGGAGGTGGAGGTCAGCTCCGGATCAAAAACGGCTTCCATGGTACGCTGGAAATACAGGAGATATATGCGTCCTGTAGTATAGCGTACACGGTAAAATTCTTTTACCTGATAGGTCTCTGTACCTGTGTTGGTTTTCGTCTGGACATAATAGACCTGTTCTACAGCAGCAGTTTCGATATTCAGCTCTTTAATCGTTGGTGTACAGATAGAGAGCATCTTTGGTTTTAATTTATTCCAGGTGATCAGTTTTTTGCTGGAATAAATATTTACGTTTGCCAGAGTGGAATCATTGCTTCCATTGGTTTCCAGATAATTGTTAATATCAAATCCTTTTTCTTTACCAAAGGTTGCGTTGTGGAATTTGTTGACAAAGTCCAGCTTCTGTTTCAAAAAGAAATCGGAATCATAATATTTTACTCTGGTATAAAAATGAATACGTTTGCTGTAATTTGTCGTAAGCGTAATCTCCAGTCCATATTCTGTACTGGTATTCATTGCAGCATCCAGTGTCAGATGTGCGGTTTTTGTTCCGGTAGATTCGTCGAAGGCAGATAATGTACCGCTGCCAATGCTTTTGTCATTGGCAATATCCTTCAGATCATAATCAAGCCGCTTGATCTTCAGGTCATTTTCTGAAATGACCACATCAAAGGACTTATCTGCACCGATCGGCGTGATGGACTCGCGGATATTACCGCTATCCAGTTCACTGCTGTATCCGTGAAGTGTATTGATCGTGTATTTGTTTACCGTGAGATTGATCAACGGAAAAGCGGAGCTTTGCAGACTGGTTGCCGTCGCTGTTCCGACATTTATGCTGGGAATATGTTGTCCAAATATAAAAAGGGACGCACAAAATAATACAAATAATCCAAAACCTTTATAAAAATATTTCAAAATAAGCCTCCTGATCATACAAACATTCTTGTCTTTAGTATAGATTGTTCCCGATAAAAAGGCAAGGACAGTCACTAAATTTTAAGATTTCCATATAATAAAAATGAAGTATGTTTGATACAGGGAAGGACATAGAATTATGAGAAATAAAAGAGTAAATTATCCAAAGGGAAATGCGATGGTATTTCCATTAGAGCTGGCGCAGATACCGGAGGAAGAAAAGGTCCGGGATCTGAAGTATCTTTACCCTCTGGAGGTTACGGAATTAAACGGAATGGTTATGGATGTATGTGATCAGATGGAATATGATGGGAGTCCGATGTATGATCAATATCCGGATAAGGTGACAATGGAACGTATGGCATCGGGAATATGCTGTCATTACTGCAGACAGAGGGACAGAGTCGATCAAAAATGGCTGCGTCCCATGGTAGAGATCATGCTGTGCAATGAAATGAATTGCCGGCGGGAGAGAAGATGCCGGCATAATCGATAAAACCCGGTAGTAATTACCGGGTTTTAAAAATATGTTACACTGTATAAACTATAAATCTAATAATTGTTGGTAAATATCACGCTTGGAAACACCTCTGTCTTGTGCTACCTTTTTCATTGCTTCCTTTTTGGAAAGATTCTGGTCAAGATAGAGCTGCATATGTGCCTGAAGATCCATTTCCTTCCAGTTATCCTGTTTTTCCTGATCCAGGGTCTGCTGGGAGATGCCTTCAAGAACCAGAACATATTCTCCCTTTGGGTCGTTGTCAGTATAATAGGAAACAGCCTCAGATAACGTCATAAGCTGAACCGTTTCATGAAGTTTCGTGAGCTCGCGGCAGAGAGTGATCTTCCGGTCTCCGAGAGTGTTGTATAACTGCTTGAGAGTGGCGAGAAGATGATGGGGAGCTTCATATAAAACTACCGTTCTCGTTTCTGTTTTCAGGGATTCCAGAATAACGGCGCGTTCTTTTTTGTCCGGTGGAAGAAAAGCCTCAAAGGCAAAACGGCGTGTAGAGAGTCCGGATAAAGTCAAAGCAGTTACGCAGGCACACGCACCGGGCAGGGAAGTGACCGGAATCCCTGCTGCGTAAGCCTGGCGGACAATTTCTTCGCCGGGATCAGAGATGCCCGGTGTACCGGCATCTGTCACAAGAGCAATATTGGTTCCCTGGGCAAGCCTGGAAACAAGATAGGCTGCCTTGTCCACTTTATTGTACTCATGATAGCTTGTCATAGGTGTTTTGATCGTAAAATGATTTAAGAGTTTAATGGTATTGCGTGTGTCCTCTGCGGCAATCAGATCTACCTCCCGTAAGGCTCTTAACACTCGGAAGGTAATATCTTCGAGATTGCCGATCGGAGTGGCACATAAATATAAAGTTCCGGTCATTATTTTCTCCATTTCTAGCAGTGATATATATTGAGAATCTCCTGTGTATATTGTCCCGGAGCGGAATATATAATAAGAGGAGATTCTATTTTTACCATGGAATTGCCGCCACGGACTGCATCGATCAGCACCATATTGGGTTCCTTATGGGCAAATGGATGTACAAAGCGTATCCGTTTTGGTTCCAGTTTATATTTTGTAAGGCATGTGATAATTTCAATCAGACGGAAGGGTCTGTGTACCATTATAAAATGACCACCGGGTTTTAAAACCAAAGTGGCTTCCCGTATGACATCTTCCAGAGTACAGAGAATTTCGTGACGGGCGATCGCTTTGGGCATATCCGGATTTTTGAGTCCGTGATTATTATTCATATAAGGCGGATTGGTAATCACATAATCGTAAGATGCCTTGCCCAGAATTTGTGATGCCTCCTTTATATCTCCATCAATAATTTGAATTTTATCGGTGAGTCCGTTTAATTGGACACTACGTTTTGCCATATCTGCGCTTTCCAGCTGAATTTCCAGTGCATCAATGTGAGCAGCGTCTGTTTTTGCTGTCAGTAAAATCGGAATCACTCCGGTACCGGTGCCGAAATCTGCAACTTTACTGTCCGGCTGACAACCGGCAAAGGAAGATAACAGGACGGCATCCATTCCGAAACAGAATTTCTCAGGATGCTGTATAATATGATAACCATTGATCTGGAGGTCATCCAGTCGTTCTCCCGGCTTCAATTCTGCGTTCATAGCGGCTCCTTTTGTGATTTATTTAATGATTCTGTCGGCTGGAAGGACCGTTTTGTCCTTTGGTATTATTGTCCTGCCGGCGATTATTGTTATTTCTCCTGCCATGGAAGTTTTCCCGTTCGCTCTTTCTGCTGCGCTCTTCACGGAAACGCTCCGGACGTCCTTTTTCCCGGCGTCCGTCATTTTGGCGTTCATAACCACCGCGGAAGCTCTGCTCCTGTTTTTCGGTTTCAGGCAGGTGAATATTCTGGTTTTCATAACCACCTCTGCTTCTGGCAGGCCGTTTTTCGCGGTTATTATGCTGCGAATCACGATCCCTGCGGTTATTACGGGAACGGTTCTGATCCCGGCTATCTTTGTTCTGACCACGATTCTCTCGGTTTTGATCATCCCTGTTCTGACCACGGTTGTCCCTGTTTTGATTTCGATCCCGGTTACGATCTCTGCCGTCTCTGCGTTGACCGCGGGAACGTCTGTTATTCTCACGTTTTCCGCCGGACTTGCCGGTTTCTTCTTCCTGCTCCTGAAGCTCTTCCATATCCTGCTTTTCCATGATCTCAAGCTGTTCCAGTCCCTCAGCATCTACCATTTCGTTGAGGGATGCTTCCAGCTCAGAGCCTTCATTGGAAATCTGGTGATCCTTAAAGCTCAGATCGGCAACAGGGTATTCGCGAATCTCCCGTTCGCCGTTTTTTTTGGTAATCACAATCTTTACAAGCTGCTTTAATACACTGGTGCTCTGAACCTCACCGGTATAACCGTCAATGGTTTTCACCTGAGATCCGATGGATGGAAGAGAATGGTTCAGTTCTTCATAGGCTTCCTGCTCGTTTTTCAGACAACACATAAGACGTCCGCATACACCGGAGATCTGGGTTGGATTAAGGGAAAGTCCCTGTTCCTTTGCCATTTTGATAGATACCGGAGCAAACTCGGACAGGAAAGTATGACAGCAGAGAGGTCTGCCGCAGATCGCCATACCACCTAATAATTTCGTTTCGTCACGGACACCGATCTGCCGTAATTCAATTCGTGTGCGGAATACCGATGCAAGGTCTTTGACCAGCTCGCGGAAGTCGATACGGCCGTCGGCTGTAAAATAAAAAAGTAGTTTATTGCGGTCAAAGGTATATTCGGAATCGATGAGCTTCATTTTCAGATCATGTTTGTTAATCTTTTCCAGACAGATCTGATAAGCTTCTTTTTCTTTCTTTTCGTTCTCAATATTGGTTTTTTCATCCTCCGGAGTAGCCGGACGTGTCAGAGGCTTCAATGGAGAAACAACTTTGTCGTCTGTAACCTCTTTTGGTCCCAGAACAACGGTGCCATATTCGATTCCACGGGCGGTTTCCACGATAACATGGTCTCCCTTTTTGATGTCGTAGCCGGTGGGATCAAAGTAATATACCTTGCTTGATTTACGGAATCTGACTCCGATAATTAGTATCATAATATTTATGTCCTTTCTATTGGCAGATTAATTTAATCTTTCATGGTCAGTGCCATCAGCTCCATGGTCACCTCAAAGTTTACATTGGCACCGAGACGTACCTTTGCTTTGTCGATTGCTTGGAGAATGTTCTCGATGCTCTCGTAGGTGTGTACGCTAGCCTGATGGGAGATATCGTGGAACCGGTCGCGGTACAGCAGAAGATTTGCGTCCTTTGTGACCTTAAACATCAGTACATCACGATACCAGAGAAGCATCAGATCCAGATAATCATCAATCATGCCCTTTTTCTGTGAGAAGATACGGATGGAATCCACAATCTCTGAAATGTCCATATGCTCAATATTTTTTAACAGATGAAGGGTATCTTCCTTCATTTCCTGAAAATCCTTTGAGTTGGCAAAACGAATCGCCTTGCCCATATTTCCCTGGCAGAAGCCGGCAGCAATTTCTGCCTGTTCCCGTTCCATAGAGAGGTGGCTTACCAGATAACCGGCAATTTCTTCCTTGGAGATGGGTTTTGTATTGATCGTAACACATCTGGACTGGATCGTCGGCAGAAGTGCATTCAGATTATCTGTGAGAAGAATAATGACTGCATATGCCGGAGGCTCCTCGATAGTTTTCAGAAGAGCGTTCTGCGCCTGCTCCGTCATTTTGTTGGCTTCCGGAATAATGTATACCTTATGCTCACTGCTGTATGGCTTGATCTGGATATCATTATTGAGTTGCTCACGAATATCATCGACACTGATGCTCGCTTTTTCATGAGTAATGTAGCGGATATCCGGATGATTGCCGGACTCTGCCTGATGACAGGACTTGCATCCGTCGCAGGAATCGGCGTTTGGATGTTTTTCACACTGAAGCGCCTTTGCAAAGGCGTCTGCCAGCATACGGCGTCCGGAACCGGTTTCTCCGTTGATAATGTAGGCGTGAGAGATATTTCCTGTCTCGATTGCTGTCTGGAAATGCTCCTTTGCCTGCTTTTGTCCTATGATATCTTTAAAATTTGCCATAAATGCCTCCTGTTTATAATGATCAGGTAAAAAGATCAAGGATCATTCCCTGAATTTCACCAATTTTATTTAATATCGCCAAATGGTCCTTTTCTTCCTGCATAAGCTCCTCTGCAAGATCATCCAGTGCCTGGTCAATAAGCTTTACCATACCGTAGACCCGGTGACGTCCTTTTTTGTCGAGAAAATTTTCACGGCTGAAGGAGTGGGAATGGGTGACGATCTCATTCATAAATTCTTTGATCATTTTGCGGTACAGCTTCATATCCCGGATATCCATCCGGCGGCTGAGTTTATTGCCCTGCTGGGTGATATCCTCCATCATGACGGCGAGACTTGCCTGAAGCTCCTGTTCCTGAATACTGCTGAGCAAGGTAAAACGAAAGGAGCCGTCGGATTCCGGAACTGATGCTTTGGGTTCAATTTGCGCCGGCTGTTGTAGCTGATTTACCCGTAGATCCATAGAACTCCTCCTTTCGTGATAGCCAATCTGCTATCGTTAATACAAAACTAAATAGACAGTGTTATACAAAGTAGTGACAAACCTTTGCCCAGATATCGTCTGAAATTTCCTGTGGGGAACGGTTTCCGTCAACAATGATAATATTTTCCACGTCTTCCATCCGGTGGATCAAATCGAGATAACGATCTCTGACATCGGTGAGACGTTCCTTCGTCTCGTAAATATCTGTCTGATGACGTCCCCTGGTAACGCGCTCCATTGCAGTTTCCGGTGAGACATCTATAAAAATATGGCAGTCCGGACGGACAATCTCATTTGCCATCTCATTGCATTTCATGATCCACTCCAGAGGAACGGATACGCTCTGATATGCATAATTGGAAAAAACGTAGCGGTCAGAAAGTACAGCAATGCCATCATCCAGAAGCTTGCAAATGCCATTGACCGGATTGTTCAGATGATCCAGTCGATCTGCTGCAAAAAGTGCCGTCAAAGTGGTTTCTTCACCTTTGATACGACCGGAAAGGAACTGGCGGAGCAGTGTTCCGATTGGTCCGTTGCTTGGCTCCATGGTAGTCATACAGTTGATGGAGTGTTCCTGAATATGCTCCTGTAACAGAGAAATCTGTGTGGATTTGCCGCTGCCATCAATTCCTTCGAATACAATAAAACAACCTTTTTTTGAGCCCATAGATATACCATACCCTTTCTTAAATTGTAGAATTTTCTGCAGAAAAATACTGTCAAAACATCTAAATTATCTCACTTTATATAATACGCTTTTTTCGGAACTTTTGCAAGAAACAGGATGACTTGATATTTTCATTTAAACATAATAAAATAGGAGTATCGTATTGACACAATTACGAAGGAGACGGGGAGATGGAATGGAAATTTTTGCCGGAAGATAAGTCGGGTCCGGCCAGAAAATCGAGGGACTACCGGCTATTTAACGAACGGGTTATCAAATCGGCACAGCTTCTGGAAAAGTCGTTGTCTGAGTATATCGTCAGGGAGGACGAGGATCTCAATACCAACAAGCTTTTGAAGGAGACAAGGGAAATTATTGCGTTGAGTGATGATCCGGTTCACACGTTTCGGATGCTGCGAAGGGTTCGCAGATATGATGATCTGACATATATACATAGTCTGAATGTGGCGATACTCTGTCACGAGTTTGCAAACTGGATGCATATGCCGGAGGAGGAGCAGGATATTCTGACGCTGGCAGGGCTTTTGCATGATGTGGGCAAGATGGGGATACCGGGGAAGATCATCAAAAAAGCGGGGCTACTGACGGATGAAGAATACGAGCTGATCAAACAGCATCCCCAAAAGGGGTATGACTTTCTCAAAAAGCATCCCCTGGACGAACGGATTATGAACGCTGCCCTGATGCATCATGAGAGATGTGACGGTTCCGGATATCCTCAGGGATTAAAAGCGGATGAGATTGACGATTTTGCTAAGATTGTTGCGATAGCGGATTATTATGATGCACTGACATCGGCCAGAGTTTATAGAGAGCCGCATTGCCCGTTTGAGGTGTTTCGGATGCTGCAGCAGGAACGGGATAAATTTGACTCCACCTATCTGGCTGTATTTATGGAGGGAGTGGCTTCATTTTATATTGGGTGTGAGGTGGTTTTGTCCAATCAGAAGCGGGCGAGAATGGTAGATACAAACCCTACAGATCAGAGTAATCCTATTGTGAAAATGGACGGATTGATCGTGAATTTAGCTATGGCACCGGATGTCGATGTGAAAGAAATCTGTTGATATAATAAAAGCGGAAACTTAAGAAAAAAGTTTCCGCTTTTTAAGTGTATAGGAAAATGCTTGTAGCGTAGAGGGAAGCCAACGAGAATTGCGAAGCAATTCTTGGAGGGCAAAACGCTGGTTTTGCCCTTTTTTAATACATTCCATAATGTTATGATTTTGTGGATATTTTCATCCAACCTTCATTTTGAACTTCTGTAATTCTCTCTCGTCATCCACAGGAATCTTCTCCATGCATGCGCCCAAAGCTGTCATCTTTTTGTCGAAGTCCTCATATCCGCGCTCAATAAAGTGAATAGAATCAACTGTCGTAAAACCATCAGCTACCAGTCCGGCAACAACAAGTGCGGCACCGGCACGAAGATCAGGTGCTGTGATAGAGGCTCCCGTCAGACCGGTTACGCCTTCAATGATCGCAACATTTCCCTCGACCTTGATATTGGCACCCATACGGGCAAGCTCATCAACATATTTAAAACGATTCTCAAAAATACTCTCTGTAACAGTACTGGTTCCATTGGAAAGAGCCAGAAGTGTAGCAATCTGGGGCTGCATATCAGTTGGAAAACCAGGATATGGCAAAGTCTTTATCTGTGTATGTCCCAAACGGTCATCTGCGGAAACGCGGACCGCATCATCAAACTCCTCGACTTTTGCACCGATCTCGATCAGTTTGACAGAAATAGCCTCCAGATGCTTTGGAATGACATTGCGGATCAGTACATCGCCCTTGGTAGCAGCAGCGGCAACCATAAAAGTACCTGCCTCGATCTGATCCGGAATAATGGAGTATTCGCTGGCATGGAGACGATCCACACCGTCGATACGGATCTTGTCAGTACCGGCACCCTTAATATTGGCCCCCATGCTGTTTAAGAAGTTGGCAACATCTACGATGTGTGGTTCCTTGGCTGCGTTCTCAATAACAGTACGGCCCTGTGCCATACAAGATGCAAGCATAATATTGATCGTAGCACCTACAGATACCACATCGAGATAAATGTGATTGCCCATCAGTGCATCAGCAAAGGTATTGATCATACCATACTCGATATTGACCGTGGCACCCAGAGCACGGAAGCCCTTCAGATGCTGGTCGATCGGACGGCTTCCGATATCGCAGCCACCAGGCAGAGCAACCTGTGCTTTTTTATATTTGCCAAGAAGAGCACCTAAAAGATAATAGGATGCCCGTATTTTACGAATGGAGTCATAATCTATTGTAACATCAGAAATAGTACTTCCGTTGATCTGTACCTCGTGAGGTCCCAGACGCTTTACGGTAGCACCAATACTTTCTATCGCCGTAAGAAGGACATTGATATCTCTTACATTTGGAAGATTGTCAATCGTTACTGTCTCATCTGTCATGATGGCAGCAGCAAGAATACCAAGAGCAGCGTTTTTGGCACCGCCGATGACAACCTCACCGTGAAGAGGGTTTCCGCCCTTTATAATATACTGATTTTCCATTTTGCACCTCATCAAACACTTTTTTTGCAAAACTCGATTCACCACTCCTGTAGAATAGTGAAGACATACATACCATACATTATATCGAAATCGTTTATAATGTCAACCTATTTTCTTCTGTTTTCAAAATAAACAAAAGAGTCAATGGCATCAAAGATATCCTGGAAGGTTTCCCGCGGAGCCACGTCAATGTATTTCTGCAGGATCTCCTGCTCCGCCTGACCATGGTAATGTCCATAAAAGATATCAAACAAATTATGCCCACGCACATATATTTTAATCAGTTCCATATTATCCTTGATATCCTGTTTACTCTTAATGCGTATGTTATTGATCCGCTGCATCCGTTTCATGCTATTTAATTTAAATAGGTAATCTTTGTATTTTTTGTAAAGAATATTATAAAAATCTTCTTCACTTTTGATAACGCCGATCTTTGTCATGATCTTTGGATCCAGAAAATAATTTTCAAAGGAATAATACTTCAGGATCAGGACATTTTTAGGTTCCACCTTCGGCAGATTGCCGGCATCTTCTTTGGCACGCTGGCCGTAGTAGCTGCAAAGCTGTTTCTTGAGATACTTTGGATTTTTGCCGTCGCTGTCCCGGATCATCAAAAACTGATCCTTTAAATATAATTTATTGATATATTTCAGGTTTGCATAGGTTTTAATGTTGGTGCAGCTGTTTACCGGTATGATCGTGATGCGTTTCAGATTTCCGTTTTCGTCGTAAATTTCAGAGTAATATTTCTGCAGAAGCATCGGAAGACGGTTGCTGTCCTGCTTTCCCTCCACGATAAATACAAAACTGACATTCATCAGGTCGTTGGCCGTGTAACCCAGGTCATCGAGAATCTGGTCAATATCCGTTTCCTCCCGTACGGTGGTGTAGTATTCCTCATCCAGCAGCACCTCCTTGATCTGTCTGGAAGAAAAGTTAAAGATCAGATTTGGAGAGTGGGTGGAGAAGATAACCTGATTCTTTTTTGACAAGCGGTACAGGATCTCACTTGCTACCTTCTGAAGCTGCGGATGCAGATAGATTTCCGGATCTTCCATCAAAATAATACATGGAAGAGTATCTGCCTCGTCAATATATGCCTCCAAAAGAGACAGTGCGTAAATACTTTTGATACCTTCGCTCAATGTATTTAAAGAGGATACATAATCGTTGCGGTCCCGGTTAATAAGCTGAGTATCGATATGCAGCAGATCATCCAGGTCAAAATTCAGTACATAGCGGATCTGCTGGGAAGGATTGCCGTTCCGATGGAAATAATGATTTACTTTCTCGGCGAATTCATTCAGGTTGGTACGGAACAGTTTGTATTGGAGCAGACGTGTCGTCTCAAAAAGAGAAAGCTCTTCCGGTGTTTTTTTGTTGATCACTCCGATACACTGAAAACAACGGTTACATTTTCGTGTGGAGTCAAAGGTACACATATTATCCTTGAGCATCTGGAAGGATTCCTTGTCATAAAAACTAAAAACATCATTCTGTAGTGCGTCAAGATTCCGCGTCTGGTCAATATGATAGATCTTTGGAAAAATTTCCCGGATGTAGGGATTGTTTTTCTGAAAACCATCATTAAAACGGATCTTTTGCTCCGGATTGATATGACAGGTAAAGGTCACGGTATTTTTCTGAAAAGATGGCAGCAGGGCAGAAAACTCCTCCAGCCATTTATCGTAATCCCGGTGCTTGCTCACGATACCAAGACTCTGATAATAGAGCAGATCCTCCTCTGTAAATTCCACTGACAGAGTAATTTCAATGCTTTTTTGGGGATCAAGAAATTCAGTTGTCTTTGGAATATGATTGCCGGTAGCCGTAAGGATCGCATCGATCACATTTGTTTTACCGGTATTGTTTTTGCCTACAAGAATCAGTGCATTTTCCAGCTCGTTGATCTCCAGATCACGGATGGATTTGAAATTTCGTATTCTGAGATAGCTGATCTTCATATTTATCCCTCATTTCCGTACGCACTAGCCCCTTTTTTTATTGTATGTTTTTGGTTTCCCTTTGGTGCTTTTCCGTCCGTTTCCCTTTTTCTTGCGAATAGAATAACCAAAATGTCCCAGAGCCTTGCCAAGGCTGTAGTAAGTGCCGTGAGAATAAGCAAGAAGCCCTGCATTTTCCAGATGAAAGGTTCCTTTTTCGTCCATATACTTCTCAGCGACATGTACTGCAGTGACATCGGCAACAAAAACATGATGGGAGCCAAGTTCTAAAACCTGGCGTACTTTACATTCGATGTTGACAGGTGCTTCCGCAATCAGCGGACATTTTACAGTATCTGCAGGAGCCGGGGTTAGGCGGCAGTCGGTCCATTTATTGTGGTCTCTGCCGGAGCGTACCCCACAGAAATCCGTAGCGTGTGCGAGTTCTTTCGTCGTGAGGTTGATCACAAACTCGCCGGACTCCCGGATCATGGGATATGAGTGGCGTTCCGGGCGAACGGCAATATATGCCATTGGCGGATTCGTACAGAGAGTGCCGGTCCAGGCAACTGTTAATATATTTGATACGTGATCTATGTCACCGCAGCTTACCATAACGGCAGGGAGCGGATAGATCATATTTCCCGGTTTAAAATTGACTTTTTTCATAATAAAATGCCTTCCTGACAAGTAAAAATTCTATTTATAAGTATACCATATCCACTCTGTTTCTTCAAAGAAAAACTGTCCTGTGGAGAGGGAAAATTCAGAATGAGGCTACCCAAAAAATCAGGAATGTGATAAGATAAAATAAGAGAAAAATCCTTGATCAGCTTGATCAGTTAGAAGAAAGGCAGGAGAGCATCGTGGGAAAATATTTGGAATTTGAGTCTATGACGGAAGGACTTGAAAGTAAAGTGCGTCAGGATTTAAAATTTAAAACGGGAAATTTTGTCTGGAAGATCAAATTTAATATTCCGCTGGATCCCAAGACGGTGAATAATGTCAATCTGTATGTGACATCCATGAATCTTTCTCCTTTGAAAACAGCGATCCGTTACAACTCTCTGGAAAATGAGATTGAGATTGAACCGCTGGAGCCATATGCAAAAAATGAATCTTACATATTAAATATTACAACAAATGTGACATCCTTAGGGGGAAAGCCGTTAAAGAAACCGCTTCAGGTACAGTTTAAAATAGACGGATAATAAGACTGGTTATGAAAAAATTTAACTACAAAAAAAGATTTCATTTATTTAAAGATATGAAGTTTCTCCACCGTATGATATTGATCTATCTGATCGGTGGTATTATTCCGTTGCTTGTTATGAGTATTTATACCAATATGCAGACACGGAAAATGATGATCAATGTTACGGAGGAAACGCAGTCAGAGGAGCTTTCTGTTCTAGGTTCATCGCTCCGGGAATCAATGACGGTATTGGATAATGTAGCCCGTCTTCTTTGTGATAATGATGAGATATTAAAAATTGCCAACAGAAATTACAAAAATAAAACACAGTTTTACCGGGATTACCGAAAAGCTAACACAGTTATTCTGGATTATATTAATTTTTATGAGCAGGATATTTCCAATATAAAAATTTATCTGAAAAATCCCAGCATTGACATATACGATCTGGAAAGGATCGACAATCTTTCTTATCTGAAAGAAAGCATAAAATATCAGTCATGGTATAAGGAAACCATTGAAAATAAAAATAAAGGATACTGGTATTTTGGTCAGATGAGTGCCGACATGGACCAGACAATGCAGATCAGCCGGGTGATTCTAAATAAAAATGGCGATGTCACGGGAATTGTCACCGTTCTGATCCAGTATGACAAGACAAAGACTGCTTTGACACAGCGGAGTCACGATACGGCAATTTTGTATAATGATTATTATTGGATTTCCGGTAATTTTAGTCTGATCGAGTATCCGTTTCTGAAAGAGGAGATGCGTAAGATTGAAAAAAGCCGTGCTTCAAAGCGGATTTCTTATGGTGTTGAGGAATATCTTGTGGCATATGAGCGGATTCAGATGGACGATTCCGATGACTTTTATTCTCTTGTGAGTATTCAGGATTATCAGGATATCATGACGGATGTTAATAGGATCAGCTTACAGGCATTTGTTCCGGAGATTATAGGAATTCTGCTGTCGGTTGTTCTGATCTTCGCATTTGCAATCTCTTATAGTAATCGTATGTATCAGCTCCGGATTCAAATGCACCGCGTGGCACAGGGGGAGTATGATAAAGTAGAACCTATCGAGGGAAATGACGAAATTGGCGAGCTTTATACTGAACTGGAGCAGATGATGAAGGACATCCGGCTGCTGATGAGCAATGTGGTAGATGAGCAGGTGCAGAAGGAAAAGCTTCACACCAGACAAAAAGAAGTAGAGTTTAAGATGCTGGCGAGCCAGATCAATCCACATTTTCTTTATAATACGCTGGAGACGATCCGAATGAAGGCTGTGGTGAATCATCAGCCGGAGATCGTGGAGCTGGTTAAAATGCTTGCTAAGACCATGCGTTATAATATTCAGGTGACAGACCGGCTTGTAACATTAAAGGAAGAACTTCAGATGGTGGAATATTATCTGAAGATTCAGGAGTACCGTTTTGGCGACCGTATCAAATCGGAGTTGATCATAGATCCGGAGGTGGATGGAAAGGCTTACATTCTGCCCCTTACGATACAGCCGTTTGTGGAAAATGCTTTTGTACATGGATTGGAGCAAAAGGAGAATGATGGAAGACTAACGGTACATGTACATAGGAAAGAACAGGAAATTTACATTGAGATTAAGGATAACGGCTGTGGTATGGACTATTATGAACTGGGGCGTCTGAGAAAAACAATGCGGGATGAAAGCGGAGATGACATGCATATCGGCGTGCGTAATGTGAGTCAGAGAATTCGTATATTATATGGAAGTGAATATGGGGTTGAAGTTGACAGCACCAGGGATTTAGGTACTAAAGTATTGATTCATATTCCGTACCAGACGGAAAATCCTCAAAATGTAGAATTTATTAGGTAAAAATGTCAAATAATTAAGGTTTTATTTCCGTATGTATTTGGTAAAATAGACAAGAACAATTAAATTGTAGACCTATGCTATGGCAATGGTGTACAATAAAACGTGAATATGGACAGTGCGAAAAAACATTTATTCGTTTTCATTCGCGGCTGTACCGATTATGAGGAGGACGATACAATGAGAAAGTCATTAAGAAAGGTAGCAGCTACAGTCAGTGCACTTGCATTGGCATTAGCAGTTACAGCAACAGCGGTACCTGCAGATGTATCTGCAGCAACAAGCAAGGCAGGTAAGAAGGCAGCTAAGGCTGACTTTGATGCAGATGGTACATATCACGCATATTTCGGTTTCCAGGAGACCGGTACATGGATCTTCCGTGATGAGTGGTATTCTGATACACTTGGTATCGATGGCAAGGATATGAAGAAGGCAAAACTGGCATTCGATAATGGTACACTGTTCCAGTCTGGTAAAAAAGGTGTAACAGCAATCGAGGGTACACAGGTTCAGGATGCTGAGATTAAGGGTAACGGTACATATACTGTTGGTGTAAGCGGACTGAACAACTGTCTGGATACAAAGGGTGATTCTGAGACAAAGGTTTCCATGATCTATGTTGATACTGATATCCCTATGGCTGCAAAGGATAACCCTGTAACAATCTCTGATGTTAAGCTTCTGTGTGACGGTAAAGAGATCTCAGTTCCTAGCGATCCATTCTACCCAACAGAGTATACAGATGAGTCTAAGCTTCTTCGTTTTGATGCAATGAACTCATATCAGAAGGATAAGGGTGAGTATGCAGACAGCCCTGACATTACTGTAGTTCCTACAGATTCTATTCAGATTCAGTTTACTGTTTCCGGATTTAATTCAGACAATCCGGATGCTGTAGCAGAGTCTGCTGATGCAACAAGCGCATCAAGCGATGCAAACACAACTTCTGATGCTTCTACAACTTCTACAACTTCTAAGAAGTCTTCACCGGTTGTTCCGATCGTAATCGTTGTTGTAGTTGTTGCTGTTGTAGCAGTAGTCGTTGTTAAGAAAAAGAAATAATAACGATAAAACATCTGCTGACAAGTAGATATTATGAAAGGAGATAGGATTTCACCTGTCTCCTTTTTTATCCGATATAGCCTGATTTACTGTGTCGGAGGAAAAGTCGTGTATTTTTTCTCTATTATTTATGGTATTCGACAGAAAAAAATACATGTATAATAAGAATAGCGTAAACTCTATTTATCATCTTGATAGTCTGCTTTGGTCTGTTTACAGAGCTTTTGACGGTGGGATGAAATAAGTAATACAGGAGGTTATTATGAAAGAATCACAAACAGAGAAAAGGGGCGCGGTAGATTATATCTATATGCTGCAGAGAGTTATTGCGATTTTCTGTGCAATCTCCGTTTTCTTCCCTTTTATGAATCCAACAAGGATTTGTAATCTGGTGAATGAGAATACTTCGCTGTTCACAGCAGCAGTATCTTATTCAACATTAACCAGTGAAGCCGGCCGTGCACTTCGTATGAACTGGCTGAGCCCAAGTGCATTCTACGTTTTATACGCAGGTGCAGTAGTAGCGTTGATCGGTGTTATATTCGTCGTAGTTGGCGGATGTATGTCTCTTGGAAATACCAAGATGAAGAGAGCAGGTATTCTCTGGTCTATTCTTGGTAGTATCGTAGAGATTGCCGGATTTGTTCTCACAATTGTTGCTTACAATATGGTATGCAGCACAACAATGGCATCTAAGCTTGAAAAGGTTGGTCCTACCTTCCCGGTAGCGGCGGTGGTATACACAGTTATTGCAGTAGCATTACTGATCATATCTGTAATTATCCTGCTGGGTCTTCCAAAGGCTGCTCCTGATGAAGAGATGGAGATGCACCCACAGTACAAGTTGTTCCTGATGTTCCTGCCATTCTTGGCACTGGCATTTGTATTCTGTTACCTGCCACTCTGGGGTTGGAGATATGCTTTCTTCGATTATCAGACAGGTGGAACGCTGAGTATGTCAAATTTCGTAGGATTTAAGTGGTTTACATATCTGTTCCAGAACGGTGCAACCCGTAGTGATATTATCCGTGTTATCAGAAACACAATGGCAATGTCCGGTTTAGGACTGATCACACAGTGGATCCCAATGGCATTTGCTATCTTCCTCTGCGAGGTCAAGAACCTCACATTCCGTCGTTTCATCCAGACATTTACAACAGTACCGAACTTCATCAGCTGGGTACTGGTATATGCTTTGGCAATTGCTATTTTCTCAACAGACGGTTTCATCAATGAGTTTGCTAAGAGCATTGGTCTTCTTGCAAAGAACGCGGATGGTCATAACTTCCTGATGGGAGATCATTTTACCTGGGTTAAGATGTGGGCCTGGGGAACATGGAAGGGTGTTGGTTGGAGTGCCATCATCTATATTTCCGGTATCGCAGGTATCGACCAGCAGCTTTACGAGGCAGCTACGGTGGATGGTGCCGGACGTTTCCAGAAGATGTGGCATATCACAGTGCCTGGTCTTCTGCCTACCTTCTTTGTATTGTTACTGATGGCAGTTGCAGCAGTACTTAGTAATGGTCTTGACCAGTACCTGGTCTTCTGTACACCACAGAATAAGAACCATATCGAGGTTCTCGATCTTTACGTTTACAACCTAGGTCTTGGCAGTGGTGGTAGTATTCCGTTGTCAACCGTGGTCGGTATGTTTAAATCGGTCATCAGTGTAATCTTGCTGTTCGGAGCGAACTCCCTTTCTAAGGCACTCCGTGGCGAGAGTATTGTATAAGGAGGTGAACACAAATGGCTATGACAGCACAAGAAAAAATTGATGCTAAGAGAGAAAAAGAGTACAACAAAAAGCATAAGCGTATGTACAAATTAAAACCAGGTGACATTGTGTTCAATATTTTGAACTATGCATTCTTCATTTTGTTCACCATCACCTGTATCTTCCCATTCTATTATCTGTTCATCAACACGATTTCAGATAATACGATGGTACAGCAGGGATTGATCAACTTTATCCCTCACGGAATTAATATTAACAACTACAAGGCACTTACCGGTGTAGGTGATCTTGGTTATGCGTTTGTCGTATCCGTTACCAGAACAATTTTTGGTACTGCGTTGATGGTTGTTGCATCTGCTTTCGTTGGTTATCTGGTAACAAAGCAGGAAATGTGGCACAGAAGTCTGTGGTATCGTGCAATCGTAATTACAATGTACTTCAACGCAGGTTTGATCGCTACATACCTTAACCTGGTAATGCTGGGTCTGACAAACCACTATATGGTTTATATCATTCCCGGTATCGTAGCTCCTTACAACATTATCCTGGTTAAGACTTATATCGAGTCTATTCCGGCTGAGTTGGAAGAAAGTGCATTTATTGATGGTGCATCTTATATGCAGGTATTTACAAAGATCGTTTGGCCACTGAGTAAACCAATTCTTGCTACAATCGCTATCTTCGGTGCGGTAGGTCATTGGAACTCATTCCAGGATTCTTTGATTTATATGAGTAACTCACCAAAACTGTATACATTGCAGCACAGACTGTATATTTACCTGAATCAGTCATCCAACCTGATGGCATCTATGAATCAGGGTGGTGAGGCCGCAAGATCAGCATTTAACGCAGCATTGAACACGAAGGTTATTAAGTATACAATCTCTATGATTTCCGTAATTCCTATTTTGATTGTGTACCCATTTATGAACAGATACTTCGAAAAGGGTATCATGCTGGGAGCTGTAAAGGGTTAATGCCAGAGTGCAGACTGATATTCTGAGAGATTATGAGATACCGGGGGCACACTGGCGTCCCTGGTATTTTAACCATATGTAGTCTATGTGTATATATAAGGAGAATGGTCTGATTACACGAAGGAGAGAATAAGACAGAATGAAGTTTTTTAGTGTTGATAGTCCCTTATACAAATTTATGAACCGTTTGATGGATGTGTTTAAGCTTAACTGTATGTGGCTTTTATGCAGTCTTCCAATCGTTACGATGGGAGCAGCGACGACAGCAGCTTATACGATTACCCTGAAGATGGTAAATGATGAGGAAGGATATATTGCCGGTCCTTTTTGGAAGGAATTTAAGGCAAATCTGAAAAAGGGAAGTATCCTGGGGGTTATTGCATTGTTTGCGTGTTATGCGGTATATCTTGATTTTCAGTTATATCATGTAGCGAAGCAGCATAATATGATGTTTTTGATCGTTGGTGTGATCGGTATCTATCTGATCTTTATGCATATAGTATTCGCATTTCCGTTATTGGCACGCTATGAAAACAGCATCGTCAATACAATGCGTAATTCCTATTCCATAGCAGCGAAGTTTCTTGGCAGGACAGCATTTCTGGCAGTACTTCTGGTGATTGAGATGGCTATTATCCTATGGAATCTGACTACGATGTTTGCCGGACTTTTGATCGGACCGGCGTGTATCATTCTTACGATCAGTGGATTTGCCAATTCCTTCTTTACGGTCATTGAGAGAGAAAATCTCATGGCAGAGCAGGAGGAAAAGGAAGCAATGCAGCTGAACGGAGAGCCTATATCAGGGGATGAGGATGATATATAATACAAAAAGAGTGTATTTCGTGTGCTTTTTTTATGGAAGCTGCACGACTGACATAGTATAATTGGGTAGGTGTAAAACACAATAAGAAAGAAAGGATGGATATTATGAGAAAAGGATTGGGAAAGAGAATGCTTTCTATGCTCCTTGCAACCAGTATGGTAGCAGGAACAACCGTTGCAGCCACAGGATGTAAGTTTGGCAGCAACAGCAACGAGCCAATTACCCTGACTGTATACAGCCAGGTAGCAAACTCATCAGGATTACAGAAAGGATGGGCAGCAGATATCATTAAAGAGAAATTTAATGTAAAGCTGAATATCGTACCTGAAGAGAGTGGTACATTCCAGACAAGAATGTCAGATAAGGATCTTGGAGATATTATTATCTGGGGTCATACAGATGACAACTACGCAGCAGCAATCAAGGCGGGTCTGCTCTATGATCTGGAGGAGGATGACATCCTCAAAGAAAATGCTCCATATGTATATGACAATATGCAGGATTCACTTGCAAAGAATAAGAGACTTTCAGCAACAATTCTTGGTGATGGAAATGACAAGCTTTACGGATGGGGCGGCGAGGTTGCTACATCTAGTAAAGATCATCAGTCATTCTTCTATACCTGGGATACACGTTGGGATCTGTACAAGAAGATGGGATATCCAAAGGTTAAGGATATGAACGATATGGCTGATCTTCTTAAGAAGATGCAGAAGATGGATCCGAAGGATGATGCAGGCGGAAAGACATATGCTGTTTCTCTGTGGCCTGACTGGGATGATGCAATGGTTATGTATGTAAAGGCAACTGCAACTGCATACTATGGATATGATGAGTTAGGTATCGGTCTTTATGACCCTGCTACAGGCAAATATCATGATGCACTTGAGGAGAATGGTCCATATCTTGAGATGCTGAAGTGGTACAACAATCTGTATCGTCAGGGTCTTGTAGATCCTGATTCTATGACGCAGACATATGAGCAGATGTCAGAGAAGGTAATCAACGGTGGTGTACTGTTCTCTATCTTTAATTACTCTGGATCACTTGCATTCAATACTGATAAGCATATGAAAGAAGGTCAGTATATGTATTGTATGAAGCCAAGTGAGGCATCTCCTATCGTTTACGGTATGAGTACTCTTGGTACAGGTTATACAACATCTATCGGTGCTAACTGTGAGTATCCGGAGCTTGCACTGGAAGTACTGAACTACTTCTGTACTCCAACCGGACGTCTTGAGTACGCTTACGGTCCTAAGGATGAGTGCTGGTACTATGATGACAATAAGAAAACACACCTTACAGAACTTGGTGAGTCTTGTAGAAAGGTTCTGAAGACTAAGATGCCGGATCATGAGGGTACATTCCAGGATGGTCAGCTTCAGATGGCTGTATCTACATGGAATATTGATGCTGAGAACCCTGAGACAGATGGTGAGACTTACAATGCTGAAAACTGGGCTTCTACACAGGAGTCTTCTAAGTATGACATTCAGGAAGACTGGAAGAAGAAGACAGGCTGCGAGGGTATCAACGATTACATGGAGAAGGGTAAATATACTGTATCTCCGGGAACCGATTACTCTGCAAGCGCTAAGTCTGATGAGTTAAAGACTGTATGGAAGCAGGTAACAGATACCATCAAGAACGAGTCTTGGAACGCTCTTTATGCTAAGAACGATGCACAGTTCGACAAGGCTGTTGCAAAGATGAAGAAGGATACTGCCGGATATGGTTACGATAAGTGTCTGGAGTGGTCTCAGAAAGAGGCTGCTACACGTAAGTCTCTGGAGGATCAGCTTCAGAACTAAGCGTGAGAGATATTCGCGTATTCAGGTAATTATTGTATGAAACATACAGTATATTGCTAAAGCAGCAGATACATACAGCTCTGTGGAGTGATCCACAGGGCTGTATTTTTTGTTTCCGGAATAGTGTAGCAGGCAGTGTGCAAAGTTCTGTAAATGTCTTGCACTTCCACGAGAAACGTGATAGGATAGTTAACAGCGATTTTGTAAGGGGTGCAATTCGCTTATCACCAGAAATACCGAGTGTTCGAGACCTTCCACTCGTAAAACAAAACTAAAGGAGATTTAGAAATGAAGACAAAAAAACTCTATTTTATCACACAGGCAGCGATGATTGCTGCAATCTACATTGTAATGACAATGTTCATCAACACGTTTAATCTTGCATCAGGAACGATCCAGATCAGAGTATCAGAGGCACTGACAGTACTGCCATTCTTTACCCCTGCTGCAGTCCCCGGACTTTTTATCGGATGTCTGTTAAGTAATCTGCTGACAGGAGCGATGCTTCCGGATGTGATCTTTGGCAGTCTGGCAACATTGCTGGGAGCATTGGGGAGCTATGCATTGAGAGAACATTCCTTTCTTGTAACTCTGCCGCCGGTTATTGCCAATATGGTGATCATACCATTTGTTCTCCGCTATGCGTATGGTATGACGTTTGTGGTTCACGGTGTGGATATATCTATTCCGTTTCAGGCATTAACAGTGGGAGCCGGTGAGGTCATAACCTGCTGTATTCTTGGAAGTGTATTGATCAAGGCATTGACTCCGTATCGTCATCTGATCTTTCAGAGTGACGGGGATAGTGAGAAGCAGCCGGTTGCAGCCAATAATGCAGTCCGTCACAAATAAACAAAATGAATTGAAAAGGTCATACCCCGGAGAATATAAAAAACAGAAAGATATCTGTTAGAATAGAAATATATAACTTAAAAAGACAGCAGTTTATGAAGCGATTTCGTATCAGCTAAATTCATAAAAGGCTGTCTTTTTGTTTTTGAAATGATTTTGTATAAGAAAATAATATAATCAAAAATGGCTTATGAATTAGACATTATTCCGTCGAGGCTTCGTTCATAACCTGACAGACCGTGTCAAGAATAAGCTGGGAGGTATAGGGGGAGTCATCGGACAGCACAACCTGATCCGGGGCAATATCCTGAGCAAGCTGGTCGGAGATTTCTTTTACCGCCGGCTTGATCAGAGGATACATAGTTTCTACAGATTCCTTCAGATTGACTACTTCCACGGATTTTACGCGGTCTTTATCCAGAGAGACCCGTAGATTTATTTTGGATTCCCCAAGGGTAAGTTCACTGCTGTATACCCCTGCTATGTATTTACCTGAGCTTGTGGATGCAGATTTTTTGGAGCCGGAGATTGCCGCTGGGGAAGAGGTGCCGGCACTTTCTTTTCCCTTGCCCGGCCAGAACATAAAGAAAAGAAGCACGAGCAGTAAAATGCCCAGCCCCACAAAAACAGCAGTATAAATAATTTCCTTCATTTGAAAAATGACAATTCTGGTACGCGACATAGGAAAACCTCCCAATATGATAAATTTCCGGTTATTACAGTATATTCCAAAAGGAAAAAGATAGAACAAGGATACGCTTTTCTTGCGGTAGAAAATAACGTATAATAAAGAGGTATTATTTGAAAAAGAAAATTATAGCGGATTAAGTATAATATTTTTGAGGAAGACAGGAATGGGAGGCATAAAATGGCAGTTTATTTCGTACTGGGAGGTTCCGGACGGGGAAAATCTTATTTTGTGAATCATACCGTTGTAGAGAGGGCACAGGCGGAAAAGGACAAAACCTTTCTGATGATCGTGCCGGAGCAGGCAACGATGCAGACTCAGAAAGAGATTGTTGATATCAGTGAACATCAGGGGATTATGAATATAGAAGTGCAGAGCTTTGTGCGCCTGGCATACCGCATTTTTGGAGAGACAGGTATGACGAGTCTGCCGGCGTTGGACGATATGGGCAAGACGCTGATCCTTCATAAGGTACTGCTGGAGCAGGAAAAGAATTTACATTATTTTGGAAGGAATGTCCATAAAAAGGGATATGTAGCAGAAATCAAATCCTTTCTTTCGGAAATGATGCAGTATGGAATTGATGAAGAAGGGCTGGATGATATGATTCAGGCTGCCGGCTCCCGTATGGCATTGAAAAGCAAGCTGGAGGATATGAAGGTGGCATATCACAGTTTTCGCACATATCTGAAAGACAATTATATCACGTCCGAGGAGGTACTTACCGTATTAAGTGGTGTGGTGTCCCAGTCGAAGCTTTTAAAGGATGCGGTGATCTGTCTGGACGGATTTACCGGGTTTACGCCGGTGCAGTATCAGTTGATCGAGGAGCTTATGCGGGTCTGCAGCGACATCTATGTGACGGTGACCATGGACGAGTCCCAGGAGATTTTTCAGCCGGGAGAAAAGCATGAATTGTTTTATCTGAGTAAAAAAACGACAGCACATTTTCTGCATATGATCAAAGACAACGGAATGGAAGAACCGGAAGTTATCCGGGTGGGAGAGGAGATTGAAAAAACAAGATTTCATGATTCAGAACAGCTGGGGCATCTGGAACGGTCATTATTTCGATTTCCGGTGAAGGCATATCATCAAGGTGCTGTTGAAGGAGATGACAGAGAAGACATCAGTATTCATCTGTTGAAACAGCCACAGGAGGAGATTTCCTTTGTGGCGGAGTGTGTCAAAAAGCTTCGACGGGAAGGATACCGCTATCGGGATATTGCTGTGGTGGCAGGAGATATGGAGGTTTACGGACCGTTGGCGAGAGATATTTTCGGACAGGCGCAGATTCCATGCTTTGTGGATCAGAAAAAGACCATTCTTGCCAATCCACTTGTAAATATGCTGGATGCCCTGCTGGACATGATTCAGTATGATTTCCGGTACGATACGGTAATACGGTATCTGCGGGGGAAATACTCTATGCTGAGCCCAGAGGAAACGGACCTGTTAGACAATTATCTGCTGGCATCGGGTATTCGCGGAGCGGGCCGATGGAAGGGAGAATGGAACGCAGCCCAAATATATCCGTTCCGGGATGAAGAACAGGGGCAGGAGTTTAATCAAAAAATAAATGATATCCGTCAAAATGTATGGAAAAACATTGAGGAAATATATATCAGCATCAAAACAAGGAAGCACACAGTCAGAGAATTTGCAGAAGCTCTCATACAGTTTATGGAAGAGCAGAATTTCTATGGAAAGCTGACGGAAGATGTAGAAGCCTTTCGGCAAATAGGAGATGCGGGGGCTGCCAAGGAGTATGACCAGATTTACGGCATTATACTGGATGTGCTGGACCGGCTGGTAGAGCTTTTGGGAAGTGAGAAGATGTCTCTCAAGGAGTTTCGGGAGCTTTTGGACACCGGCTTCAGTGAAGCGAGAGTGGGATTGATCCCGCCGGGGGTTGATCAGATTGTCGTAGGCGATCTCACCAGAACCCGGTTAAATCATGTGAAGCACTTATTCTTTCTGGGAGTCACGGACGCAAATATTCCTTCCAGAAGTGGTGGAGGAGGTATCCTGTCAGCGTCAGAGAGAAGCTTTCTGGAGCAGGAAGATTTCGAGATGGCACCGACAGAACGTCAGAAGCTTTATACAGAACAATTCTATCTGTATCTGACCCTGACCAAGCCGGAGGAGCATTTGTATCTGTGTCTGTGCGAAGTAGGCAATGACGGTAAGGAGCAAAAGCCGGCATATCTTATTGAGCGGATGCGCAGATTGTATCCGGACATCACGGTTCATGTGGAAGATCAATGTCGGGATACTGTCCGTATTTTGGGACAGGATAAAGGTATGACATACCTGATCAAGGGGCTTCGGGACAGGAGTATTGAGGATACCGGATGGCAGCAGATCTATACCTATTATAAGGAGCATGATCCGGAGAAACTGCAGAAAATACTGGCAGCAGCCTTTTATCAGCCGGAAAAGGCAAAACTTGTCCGGGAGAATGCAGAACTGCTGTACGGCGACACACTTTATGGAAGTGCATCCCGATTTGAGTTGTATGCGTCATGCGCATACCGTCATTTTCTGCAGTATGGTCTTCATTTGGAAGAACGGCAGGAAAGAACCGTGGAATTTTATGATATTGGAAATGTGATCCATGAAACACTGGAGCTTTACACGAAGGATCTGATCCTGCATAAGAGAAGCTGGCAGGATGTGGAGGAAGGCGAAAGAAGACAAAAGGCGGAGCAATATTTTCAACAGGTGGCAGAGCAGTACAAAAACGGAGTGTTGCAGGATACGGCAAGAAACCATTATCTGATGAAAACTATGAAACGTGTGCTGCACCGGACAATTGCGGCGATCTCATCACAGATGGGACAGGGGAATTTTGAGACAGTCAGCAGCGAGCTTCGTTTTGAACAGCTTCACGGTCCGCTGCGGCTGCGGGGAAGCGTGGACAGAGTGGATCAGATGACCGGAGAAGATGCGGAGTATATTTCCATTGTGGATTACAAGACAGGAGACAAGGATGTATCATTGTCGGATTTCTATTATGGTCTACAGATGCAGCTTGTTATTTATCTTCAGGCGGCAGTGGATGCGGCAAAGAGAAAAACGGGAAACCGGAAAAAGATCATTCCGGCCGGTATATTTTATTTTCATCCCCAGGATCCGATTCTGGAATCTGTCGATGCAAAGGACAAGGAAAAGAAACTGATAAAAGAGTTTCGAATGAAGGGACTGCTCAATGAAGCTGATCCGGTGGTAGAGGGAATTGGCGGAGATGGAGTGACTTCAACGAAAAACTGCGTAGCGGAAAAGGAGTTTAACTACTTTATGAAGTATACGCAGGATACTTTGGAAAAGATGAGTGAGGATATTCTCGGAGGTGCGATCGAAGTAAATCCATATCGCCGGGAAAATGATAAAACGCCTTGTGAATATTGTCCATATCACGGGGTCTGCCAGTTTGATCCGCGGCTGGGAAACAAATACCGCAGTCTCATGAAATTAAAGGATGAGCAGGTCTATATGGAATTAAAAGAGAAGTATGCTAACGAGGCAAAGACAGAATAGGAGGGGAACGGGAATATGGGAAGTATGAAGTGGACAGAGGATCAGCAGCGTGTTATTGACGCAAGAGACAGCAATATTCTCGTATCTGCGGCAGCAGGCTCTGGCAAGACGGCAGTTCTGGTGGAGAGGATCATACAGGAGGTGACCGATGCCGAACATCCTATTGATATTGACCGGCTTCTGGTGGTGACATTTACCAATGCAGCCGCCGGGGAGATGCGCCAGCGTGTGGGAAAGGCACTGGAGGAAGCATTGGTGGAGCATCCGGGAGACAAGCGTCTGCAGAAACAGCTTTCTCTGCTTCACAATGCACAGATCACTACGATTGACAGCTTTTGCCAGAGCATTATCCGCAATTATTTTCATGTGATCGATCTGGACCCGGTTTTTCGCGTGGCTGATGATACAGAGATTAAATTAATGAAGCAGGAAGTACTGGACGAGGTATTGGAGGAGTGTTATCAACGGGCGGAGGCAGAACCGGAGACAGAGGAAAACAGAAATTTTATTGCCATGATCGATGCGTTTTCTACCGGACGAGATGACAGTGCAGCCGGAAATCTGGTGCTGGATGTACATAATATGTCCCAGAGTGCGCCATGGCCGGAGGACTGGCTGAATGGGATCGTGGACATTTATGAAAAGAAGACAACAGACTGGATAACAGAGCTGCAGGGATATATGGCAGATATGCTTGAGGGATATCTGGCTCAGGCGAGACGGACGCTGGAAATATGCCGGCAGGATGGTCCGGAAGAATACGAGCCGGCGATTTGGTCCGATGTAGAGCAGCTGGAACAGTGTGCGGCGGTGTCGGATTATGAGGATTACGCAAGGTATATTTGTGGTTTTCAAAAGAAAAAGCTTGCTTCCAGCAAGGCAGAAAATAAAAAAGTTATTCAGGATATGAGAAAAACTTATATCGACAAGGGAATCCGGAAGCTGGAGGAGAAATATTTCCGGGAGGAGCTGCAGGGTCCCTATGAACAGATGGCACCGGCAGTCAAAGGTCTTGTACAGACCACGAAGCTGTTTGAGGAGGCATTTTCTGTCCGGAAGAGAGAGGACGGTGTGTTGGATTTCAATGATATGGAGCACTTTGCGCTTCAGATATTGGTGGATCATGAGCAGGGAGATGTGCCAAGTGCGGTAGCAAAGGAGCTGCAGGAGTATTATCAGGAAATCATGATTGACGAATATCAGGACAGCAGTTATATCCAGGAAGCTCTTTTGTCCAGTCTGAGCCGGGCAGAGCAGGGACAGCGACCGTATCTGTTTATGGTGGGAGATGTAAAGCAGAGCATTTACCGTTTCCGGCAGGCACGTCCGGAGCTGTTTAATGGGAAATACGAGGCGTATGGAAGTGACCCGAAAATGGGACAGAGAATAGATCTGCATCAGAACTTCCGAAGCAGGGAAATGGTTCTGGAGTCTACAAACTTTCTATTTGAAAAGATCATGCAGAAGTGTCTGGGAGGCATTGTCTATGACGAAGCGGCGAGCCTGGTGCCGGGGGCAGTATTCCCGGAGGATTCTCACAGGACAGCAGGCAAAACACAGGTTCTGGTGATTCAGGGGGATAAAGGCTTTATGGACAAGGACTCTCTGGAGGCATCTGTGATCGGTGAAAAAATACGGGAGCTGGTACAGGGAGAGGAGCCGTTATTTATTAACGATAAAGGAGATTACCGGCCGGTGCGTTACCGGGATATTGTGGTGCTTTTGCGAAGTCCGTCCCGGATTACGGACAAGTATATTGAGGTGCTTTCCCAGATGGGGATTCCGGCGTACACCGAGACAAAGACAGGATATTTCAGTTCCATGGAGGTAGAGGTGATCCTGAATTTTCTGCGGGTTCTGGACAATCCACGGCAGGATATTCCGCTGGCATCGGTTCTCCATTCGCCTTTGGGGGGCTTTACGGACAATGAACTGGCGGAGCTTGGAGCGCAGCAGCAGGGAATCAATTACTATGACAGTTTAAGAAATGCCGGGGGAAATATATCGGAAAATACCCGGAAAAAGGTGTCCGGTTTCTTGGACATTATAGAAACATACCGGCAGCGTGCCGGCGTTCTGCCGGTGTATGATCTGTTGCAGCAGATTTACCGGGAAACAGGATATTATCATATAATGTCGGCAATGCCGGCAGGAGAAAAACGTGCGGCAAATCTGGAGCTGCTGCTGCAGCGTGCACTGGATTATGCCGGAAAAGGAAATCATGGCATTTTTTCCTTTGTACAGTATATTGAAAATATGAAAAAATCCCAGGTGGATTTTGGAGAGGCATCTCTGGTTAATGAAGGAATGGATGCAGTACGGATCATGAGTATCCATAAAAGTAAGGGACTGGAGTTTCCGGTGGTGTTTCTCGCAGGAACAGCAACGCAGTTTAATCTGATGGATGCCAGAGGAATTGTTAAGGATAATGACTACGGCATTGGGATTGATTATATTAATCTGGAGGAAAGATACAAGAAAAAAACACTGTTGAAAAATTTCCTTGCTGACCGTTCGGTGGCAGCGACATTGGCGGAGGAGATCCGCGTGCTGTATGTTGCGTTGACCAGAGCGAAGGAGCAGCTCATCATCACCGGCGTGTCTAAAGATCTGGAAAAGGATCTGGGCAAATGGAGTGATCAAAGTCCGGAATATTGTATGGCGGATCTGATCTCGGCGAGAAGCTATTTGTCGCTGATCATGCCTTTGGTTCTTGATGCGTCGGCAGCGCCTTATTTTGAGGTCGAAAAATGGGACAGCAGTATGGTGACAGGACGGGTAGCAGAGAGTCTTGTGGAGGATGAAGAAATCTATCAGAAGCTGCAGAACTGGGAACAAAATATCTGTTATGATCCGGAGATTCAGGAGGAAATGAAGTCCGAGGATGATTATCATTATCCGTATGAGGCGCAGCTGCAGATACCGGTAAAAATATCGGTGACGGAGTTGAAGCGTATGGAGATGCAGGCGCAGAAGCTGGAGGAGGATGTGTGGGCTGAGGCGACAGATGTGCCAGAAGTGTTTGGTCAGACAGAAGAAAGACAGTCTATATCTGTAGAATACATGGAGGATGAAACGAAAGATGAGGGGGAGAAAACGGAGGAAGCTGCCCGCGAGACCGAAATTCCGAAACCGCGGTTCCTGCAGGGAGAGGAAAAGCTTTCCGGAGCGCAGCGGGGCACCATATATCATTCCATCTTTGAGCACCTGCCATATGAGCGTATGGATGAAAACACAACGCCGGCGGCATTTGCGACATGGCTGGATGAATTTACGGCGAAGGGATATCTGACGTCACCGGAAAAGGACATTGTTTATGCAAAGGATTTCTGTACGTTTTTGCGGACAGATTTGGGAAAACGAATGAGAAAGGCCGCAGAAAACGGAACACTTTACAGGGAGCAGCAGTTTATGATGGGAATTCCTGCGCAGAGACTGCATCCGGAGATTTCGGGAGAGGATACGGATACCGTGCTGGTACAGGGAATTATTGATGCATGGTTTATGGAGGACGAGGATATCATACTGGTGGATTATAAGACGGACCGCGTAAAGCGGGATATTCATGAGCTTGTGGACAAATACCGGATCCAGCTGGACTATTATGCGGATGCATTACAGAGGGTCACAGGACGTAAGGTAAAGAAAAAAATAATATATTCTATTTCGAAAGGAGAGTCCATTGAAATAGAATGATGTTAAAAATTAATGGTATTTGACTCAAACTCCCCACACCAAAAACTATAATATGCCCAGACTGTTTCTGATGTTTCTGGGTATTGAATATGATTTTTGGTTTTTAAGGGTCTGAATACCCGAAGCTGTGTCTGGAAATTGCCTTGTCACTAACGGCTTGCGGGAAATTTTGTTTAAGCGTAGAAAGAGAGGGAAAATCGTGAGATCATTTTTTGAAAAGAAACGTAAATTTATGGTATGGAGCATTGTAGCTGCAATATGTATCAGTGCCGTTCTGCCTCCGATGGGGCAGAGTGCCTGTGTGTCGGCGGCTGCTTATCCGACAGCCACGGCACGTCCGTCGGCCACAGCTTCCGGCGGTGGCATTGTCAGCCCGACACCGAAGCCGACACCATTGCCGGTAGTGACGGCAAAACCCAAAGCGGATATTTATTTGAAAAATGCACATCAGGATATTATATTAACCGTGGGGGCAGCAGGTGAATTTGATCTGGAATGGAAGGAGTTTAACGGGTATGCGCTGGAGAATCTGACAAAGCTTCGTTACCGCAGCGGAGACAGCAGTATATTGCAGATGACGTCAGATGGCGGATATCGTGCGCTTAAGACCGGAAGCACTACTGTGACCGTGACCGGATGGGATGGCAGATATGACGAGATCATGTTGGAAAAAACATATACTGTTTATGTATATCCGGATATGAGCGGGGTATCTCTGGCAAAAAAATCCGTGGATATTTATATTGTAAAAAACAGTTACAGCGCAGATCACAGTGTCTCTATTGATATTAAGGGAGGAGATACCGGTCTTTTTGATGAGGATGAAAACGAAGATCTGACCTATGAGGTCTCCTCCTCCAACAGCAAAATGTATGTATCAGCGAGAGTGTCTCAGGGAAAGCTGATCCTTTCATGCAGTGACGCCGGAACGACTACTGTCACGTTCCGCTTGTATGACAAAGAATTTCAGATACAATTAAGGGTATCAGTGGTTGAAATATCGAACACCTCTGTTTTGCTGGTACGCCACAAAACAAAGAAGCTGAAGATCAAAGGCTACAGCGGAAAAATTCAGTGGAAATCAAGCCGTCCGAAGGTGGCATCTGTTTCTGGAAAGGGAAAAGTCCGGGGCAAAAAGGAAGGGAATACCATTATCAGTGCAAAGATCGGAGACATTCGTCTGGGCTGTGTAATATCAGTTACCACCAAAAAGAAAAAGAAGGTTATCCGGTGTGCGCAGAGAATTGCTTCTACCAGTCAATATAGTCAGCCAAAGCGAATGTTGAAGGGGTATTATGACTGCAGCTCGCTGGTGTGGCGTTCGTATTCTAAATATGGTGTCAAATTCGGGGCATCGTCCTACGCACCGACTGCAGCAGGAGAGGCGGAATATCTGGCAAGACATCATAAACTGCTGAAAGGTGGATTTAGTCAGAAAAATGCTTCAAAGCTCAAGTTTAAGGCGGGAGATCTCATGTTTGAGACAGGCGCATCCAATGGCCGGTACAAAGGAATCTACCATGTGGAGATGATCGTAGGATATGAGTTTTATGGCTGGGATCAAAGAAATAAACCGGTCGTTGTTGTGAAATGGGCGAATCGTCCGGATGGACATTATGGATATGGAGTAGGAATCGTAGGGAAGATGTAGCAGGACAAAAATCTATTCAAAAATGGATTTTAAGACAAATTGCTTGACCTTATCACTAGAAAGATTTATTATTTTATAGAAGGTATAATGGTACAGATATTCGTGGAGGTATAGTTAATTATATGAGGATAGCAATTTGTGATGATGATGTTATTTTATGTCATCAATTAGAAGGTATTATTCTCGGTTTTGGAAAAAATGAGGATGTGCCGGTTCAAACTTCCGTGTTTTTTGATGGCAAAGGTCTTTGGAAATATATGAAACAGGGAAACCATTTTGATCTGATCTTTCTGGATATTGAAATGGAGCAGATGAATGGTATCGCTGTAGGTCGGGCAATTCGGGATACGCTTGGCGATGAGGAGTGCAAAATCGTTTTCATCTCCAGCCGCAGAGATTATGCCATGGAGTTATTTGCGATACGTCCTATGGATTTTCTGGTAAAACCGGTTACGGAAGAGAAGCTCAAAGCGGTTTGGGAATTATATAGCCGGCTTTACCAAAAAGAACAAAATGTGTTTTATTATCAGGCGAAGGGAAATAAGAATTATATCGCGTTTAGCCGTATCCTGTATTTTAGAGCAGATAATAGAAAGATAGAGATACATACGATAGATAGAGATGTGGTCACGTTTTATGGAAAAATGTCAGAGGTGAAACGACAGACAGATGCCGGACGATTTATTCAGATCAGCCGGTCAGAGTTGGTAAATTATAATGCTGTTGAGGAATACCGGGAGCATATGTTAATTCTTCGAGGGGGAGAAAGACTGCTGATTGTGGCATCTCGACGGAAAACAGCAGGACTGCAGATATCAGATTATATGGGAGAGATGATGAAAAATGTAGGCTCGGACTATTAATATTATTCTTTTGCAAATTTAGGCAACAACATACGATATAAATCAAAAACAAATTCACAACAATTAAAGCCCAATTCACAACATTGGGCTTTAATTGTTGTGAATTTGTTGCATAATGGATTTATGAGAAGAAGGGAAGTCAGAAATAAAGGAGTTGAGGAGATTTAGAATTTATGAATGTAAAAGAGGAATTAGTTAGTTTAATTGAATGCAATTGTGGTAATTCAAAAGAAATTTGTATATCGGAAAATACAGATTTAATTCAAGATTTACAGATGGATTCTATAGAAATAATGCAGCTTATTGTAGATGCAGAAGAATATTTTAAAATAACGTTTGATGATGTGGATTTGCTGACAGAAAATTTTAGCCAATTTGGAAAATTTAGTCAGTTGATTGAAAATATGATTTCGATAAAGGGGCAGTTGGATGCTAATTAGAAGTAAACCAAAAAAGAAAGTGATTTTACCGTTAAGTGATGTGGAAATAGGGGCTTGGCCGGAACAAAACTTTTTGTTTGGATTGCTGTTAAATCAGGAAACAGGATGGGATTGGATAATGAATCAATTTATACAGTTGAGAGGAGCTCATTATATAAATTATCAATATGATGCCGTTGATTTTAGCATTACATTTTATCCTTATGGAATACATCAGTTGGCTCCTAATATATTTGATTTATGTCCATTTATCAATAAGTATATAATACCAAGATCGTTTATTTCGGAGCAGTATAAAAGTTTTCATGAATTTGTAAAGAATGCCTTGAACAATGGATATTACTTATCCACTTTTTTGGATCAATTTTTTCGAAGAGATTTTGGTGGAAATTATGGATTTCGTCATCCAACTTTTATTTATGGTTATGATGATGCAAACAAAGAGGTTTGTTTAGCTGATAATTTTGAACATGGGAAATATCAAAAAAAACAAATAAGATATGATCAGTTGGATAAGGCGTTTATGTTAGTACCTACTGATATATGGGAGATGAGTGTATTTTTATATAAATTAGTTCCATATCAGCATTCTTTTTTTACTACATATGTAATGGAACAGTTGCAGGATTATCTGAACCCGAACAGTGGGA
>NZ_JACRSX010000022.1 GCF_014384985.1 Jutongia huaianensis | reverse complement strand
GCGATTATATGTCCCCCGATGATTTTGAAAGATTGTATCAACAGGCAACTTCGGAATTGCTGGCAGGTTAGAATGAGAAAAACTCATTTTAACTTGTACTAAATCTTGACATAGGACCAGTAACTTCCATTGATGATAACGCTTTTAAGGATAATACTACCATTAATGAGATAACGATTGGAAAGCAAATTAAATCCATTGGAAAAAATGCTTTTGACGGATGTGAAAATCTGAAAAAGATAATCATTAAATCTGAAAAACTGAAAGCAGGTAATGTAGGCAAAAACGCATTTGCAAATGGTTCTGATGAAGTTATTGTAAAGACTTTAAAGAAAAAACTGGAGGCATACAAAAAGCTCCTGAAAAAACGGGGGATCAGCAAGAATGCTTCCTTTGAAAGCTGATAAACACAGGTTAAAGTGACTATATTTTAGGAAAAGATTCTTTTGGATAACAGTGCATTTTGGCTGTTACAAAAGGATCTTTTCTTATTTAACGTGTATGTTACGGGATTATATAAATCTTGTTTTGACTTTTATAAAGTGGTAAAATATACTTGTACAAGGATGTGGAGAAATGAATTGGGATAAGAAGCGTATGAGATAGGTAAAGTACAGGGAATGTAAGGGGTACTAAAGATGGATCCGATAAAAAAAGTGCTTATGCATATTACAGATAAAATGGAAAACAGCTGTGTACTAGGTGCGATAAGGCAGGGTATGATCATGATGATACCGTTGCTGGTCGTGGGGTATTTGTCAGCAATGCTGGTGAATCTTCCAATCTCTGCGTACCAGAGTTTTATGCACCATTTGTTAGGCGGACGTGTGGAGGATTTTTTTCTGTGTCTCTATTGCTGCGTGAATCGTTTCTTTTCTGTTTTTTTGGCAGCAGCTGTCAGTGTCGGTTATTCCATTATGATGAGACGTAAAAAGGGAGTCAATGAGAGCACGGGAAGTATCATCATTCTTGTGATCATAACATTGGCAGCATTTGCAGGATATTCCGGCATCCAGTATGATGATTTTTCGGTTGATAAGTTCAGCAATATGCATACGTTCAGTGCCCTTCTGGTAGCATTGATCTCCAGTGTGGTATATTATGCTTTAAAGGGCAGAGGACTTTTTCAGATGATCGGACAACATGGGATGAATACGGACAGTGTTTATATTGCGGCCATTGAAGGGATTGGACCGGCTGTGATCATTATTGGGTTCTTCTCTCTGCTGCATCAGCTTTTCCACGTGTGTTTCGGAGTGGATGGGATTCAGGAACTCATGGAGCAGATATTTAATTATTTGCTGACTCCGATAAAAAACGGTCTGGGATCCGGACTCATTGTGATCTTTTTGACCCATGGATTGTGGTTCCTTGGTTTTCATGGTCATAACATGCTGGATACAGTGATCAAACAGCACTTTACTGATGTGACGGCGGGGATTTTCAGCAAAACCATGCAGGATGTTTTTGTACTGCTGGGAGGTGCCGGGGCGATGCTCTGTCTGGTGACCGCGATTCTTCTTTTTGCAAGAAAGAAGGATGTACGTCATCTGGCGTTCATGGCAGCACCAACGGTGATTTTTAATATCAGCGAGATTGCACTTTTTGGTATTCCGGTTATTTTTAACCCGATCTTTCTGGTGCCGTTTATTCTGGTGCCGATTGCCAATTTTCTCATTACCTATGGAGCGATTTACAGTGGAATCGTGCCACATGTTGTCAATGAAGTGGACTGGACTACGCCGATTTTGTTAAGCGGTTATCAGGCAACGGGATCCTGGAGAGGAGCTGTGCTTCAGGTTGTCTGTCTGACGGCGGGTGTTCTGATCTACCGGCCGTTTGTGCGGATTTATGAGGAGCAGAGCCGGCTCCGTATTGCCAGAGATGTGAAACGGTTAGTAGAGGAGATGCAGCGGGAAGAGGAGAACAATTCCATTGGCATTCTAACTAAGAGAGAGGACGATCTGGGGTATGTGGCGAGAGTATTGGCATCGGAGCTGGCAGAGGCAGTACACAACAAAGAACTATTTATGGTGTATCAGCCGCAGGTAAATTGTGATGGCGAATGTATCGGTGTGGAAGCATTGATCCGCTGGAATCATTCGGAGCTTGGATTTATCTATCCGCCGTTGATCATCCAGCTGGCAAAGGAGGCACATATCCTGCATAAGCTGGAACAGTTTATTTTTGATGAGGCGGCCAGGGCAGTCACTCAGATGAAGCCTGAGACCTCTTCAGAGTTTAAAGTATCTGTCAATATTACCAATGAGTCTCTGGAATGGGACGGCATTGAGCGGTGTATTGCAGATGTGGTAGAGAAGTATCATATTCCGAACGAATGGTTTTGTCTGGAGATTACGGAACAGGATGCCCTTTCGACATCTATTGATATTGCGGACAAGATAAAGAATCTGAAGGCAAAGGGACATAAGTTCCTGATTGATGATTTTGGTATGGGACATACCTCATTAATGTATCTGCAGACCAGTTACTTTAATGTGGTGAAGCTGGATGGATCATTGACGAGAGATATTCTGGACAATGAGAGAAACAGCGATATTATTGGTTCCATTGTATATCTGGGTCAGTCACTTGATTTTAAGATCATAGCAGAGTATGTGGAGACCAGGGAGCAGAGAGATGAACTGGAGAGACTGGGATGTAATGCATTTCAGGGGTATCTTTACAGTAAGCCATTGAAGCTGGAGGATCTGCTTGTATGGATGGAACAAAGAAAAAAGTGAGAATGATAATATAACAACAGCCACCGGTCAGAAATAGTATCTGACCGGTGGCTGCTATTATGTTAGGAGTATCGAATTAAGATAAAATATTCAATCAATGATGCGTTGTTCCCGGGGCTATTTGCCGAGAACTTCTTTGATGTTGTTTAATACAACATCCTTTTCAAATGGTTTGGTGATAAACTGTTTTGCACCGTATTTCAAAGCGGCTAACACTTTAGACTGCTGACCGGCAGCAGTGATCATGATGACCTTTGCCTCCGGATCGATCTCCAGGATCTTCTGCAATGTCTCGATACCGTCCATCTTTGGCATCGTGATATCGAGAGTCGTAAGGTCTGCCGGATGCTGCTTAAACATCTCTATAGCTTCCTCGCCGTTTGTGGCTTCGCCAATGACAGAGTAACCTTCTTCCTCCAGAAGATTCTTCATGATCATTCGTGACATTCTGGAATCATCTACGACTAATACAGATCCCCTGGAATCTGTCGGAATATCGTAAACCTGCTTTTCATTAGATGCGAAATGATAAGGAGTATCTCCCAGCTTGACCTGATCATTGTCTGCAATTACAAGATTGATACGGTGATCCTCTATGTAGACCGGCAGGATATGGAAATCTCCTTCTATGGTCTGATCCTGATAAGCAAATACCGGCTCTAATTCTAACTCTTTCTCTTTCTCGCTCAGCTCAGAAGCAAAAAGACCGTTGCTGACGTTGATAAACTCACAAACGGCATCAAAAATATCCGTTGTATCATTCTGCTTGTCCCCGGAAAAATGATCAGCGATCAGGGAAAATGCCTTTTCATCGGCATCATCAGCAAGAGCAAGATAGAAATTCTCATCTCCGGATAATTTCTGTCCTGCAAGAGAATGATAGGACAGAGACTTTACATGCTTGATCTGACCAATATAAAAATCTCTGGTAACGAAACGGTTAATATTGCGGATGACCAGGCCTGCCAGATCTGTGATCGAAGCATTGGCTGCACATGCAAAGACCGGGATCAGTGCGTCCAGGTCATCTGCCTTTAAAGCGGTCATATCTGTATCAGAAAAGCCATGCTCCTTCTGGAATGCAGATAAAGTCTTATCAATAACGGAAGCAGTCAGCTTCGTGCATTCGGTTAAAGCCTGTGTGAACTGCATATATGGATTGCCCTGCTTCTGAAGAAGCTCTCTGATCTGGGCATCTGTCAGGAGACCTTTCTCCTGAGCGATATCACCGAAGCGTTTATCAAACTGCATCTGCAGTTTATTGATCATATCTACGTCTTCTTCTGAGAGTAAGCCCTCTGCAATCGCAATGGTACCAAGCTTTACACGAACGGATAACTGTTTCTCAATGGAAGCACGGTATTCATCGAGGGTGATGATCTGCTTTTCTACAAGATATTTTCCAAATAATTGACTAAACATTGAATTTCACCTCTTCTGATAGATTTCTATTTATATTATACAATAACTATACCAGAAAGAAAAGGAAAATCGTGATTTTTCACAAAATAATAATTATAATTGGTGTTTTTGTTGTATCCAGTACTCTTATTTTGATTTTTCTTGCGTTATCCTGCGTGAAGCAGTATAATCGGTAAATAAACATAGGAAAGAAGGGGAGACATATGATGACATTATTTATCATAGGGATTCTTATTTTGGCAGTGAAATTGTTTTTCTTCGCAATAAAGATGGCATGGGGACTGACAAAGGTTGTGGCGTTTGTTGTATTTCTTCCGGTGATCCTGATCGGTATGCTGTTAGCAGGATTATTATCTGCAGCATTTCCGTTGCTGGTAGTTGCATTGGTTGTGGCATTTATTGTTTCCGGCTGGAAGAGAGTGTAAATGGAGCATACATAAATTAATATGAAATAGCTGCAGTACCGGCTTGACATATGCACAGGCCGGTATTATGATGACGTGGATTTGAAGATAAAGGAGGCGAAGCAGATGGACAGTTGTGATAGTCGAAGTCAAAGCACATATATGGATGGACGAGGCTTGGATTATATTTCAAGTGTCTGTTAGTGGAGCCGGATCAGATATAAGATAAGCCTTTTCCATCGTTTTAAGGAAACCGTGAGAGGTATGTTTTGCGGACGATTATTGACGATGGATTTTTTATGCTCTTTTTGGGTAGAATGGAGGCTTAAATGAGAAAAGAAGTATTGAACGAAACCAAATTTATACAGGAAATTGTTGCGGTACTTCCTATTGTGATCTGTTTCCAGTCTCTGATCCTGGATATGGCAGGAAATGTGGGAACCCTTGTGCCGATGTTTTTCCATAAGAGGCTGTGGCATCCGGATCGTTGATCACTACAGTCAATGATCTGGTGGCAGTTGTGACCTATTATGGACTTGCGTGGATGTTTTTGATCCGTATGATGCATCATATAGCGGGATAAAGGATGTGTATGGCAGGAAAATATAGATTAGAAAATATCATTTTGACATAGCTTGAAACTATGTCAAAGTGACATTTTTTTGTATTATTCAAGGAGATCAACAAGTGCTAGTATATCATCATAAAATATGAGGAATACGGAGGATATATATATGAGTAAGCTTGTTACACCATGCAGATATGATTTTGTTGGAAGCTTTTTGCGTCCCAATACATTAAAAAAGGCACGGAGACAGTTTGACGAGGGAGAGATCTCGTATGACGAATTAAAGAAGGTAGAGGATCAGGCAATCACAGAGCTGGTTCAGAAAACAAAGGAGCTGGGCTATCATGTCATTACAGACGGAGAGTTCCGCAGAGCTACATGGCATCTTGATTTTATGTGGGCGTTCGATGGCGTAGGACATACACCAACCAAGACCGGGCTGCCATTTCATGGAGAAGCTGCCATGGTGGATGACACATATCTGAATGGAAAAGTAGGGATATCGGGAGAGCATCCTTTTGTAGAACATTTTCGTTTCGTGAAGGCATTGGAGGATGAAAATACTGTGGCAAAGCAGACAATGCCGTCTCCGGCACAGTTTCTGGCACAGTTTACCATGCCATTCAACAGAGAACATACAGATAAATATTATGATACGGATGAAGAGCTGATCCGGGATATTGTCAAGGCGTATGGAAAAGTGCTTGCAGATCTTTATGAGGCAGGATGTCGTAATGTACAGCTTGACGATTGTACCTGGGGGATGCTTGCAGATAAGACAGGACCAATGCTTTACGGCACAACGGCGGAGGGTGCAGTAGAGGTGCAGAAGAGGCATAAGGATATCAATAATCAGGTAATCGCAAATGCACCGGAGGATATGATCATCAATACCCATGTCTGCCGTGGTAATTTCCATTCCACCTATGCAAACAGTGGTGCATATGATCCGGTAGCAGAGGTGCTCTTCGGAGAAGAAAATGTTAATGCATATTTTCTGGAGTTTGATGACGAGAGATCCGGCGGTTTTGAGCCACTGGCCAAAGTTTCCGGTGATAAAAAGGTGGTACTGGGACTGATCACAACAAAGTCTCCGGTATTGGAGGACAAGGCAGAGGTGATTGCCCGGATACACGAGGCAGAAAAATATATTCCACTGGACCGGCTTTATCTGAGTCCTCAGTGTGGTTTTGCATCCTGTGAGATCGGAAATAAGCTGACACAGGAGCAGCAGTGGGCAAAGCTTGCTCTGGTAAAAGAAGTCGCAGAAGAGGTTTGGGGCAAATAGTGTAAAGATGGGAATTGCTCCACAAAACAAAAAAGGTTTGAAACAATATGATGTCGAAGTCAACAGGTATTTAGACTTCAACGGACGCCATACATTGTTTCAAACCTTTTTTATTTTTATTATTGTAACTATTGACATTACGATGAATTGTGTGAAACAGGGAGATGATTGAATTATTCAAAATCTCCGCGTTCATGTCTCTCGAAGAAATCTTTGGTTTCTTTTACAATGACACCATTTAAGGCAAAGAGTGCGATCATATTTGGAACCGCCATCAGTCCGTTAAAGATATCTGCGATGGTCCAGACAGCACTGACAGTCATATAAGGTCCGATAAATACTGCCAGAATGTATATCCAGCGGTAAATCTTAACATGCTTCATATTGCCGCCGCTTAAGTATTCCAGACAACGTTCGCTGTAGTAATCCCAGCCGAGGATTGTAGTAAATGCAAAGAATACAAGACACAGCATCAAAATGAAGGAGGAAATCTCTGCCGGGAACGGAAGTCCCTTCTGAAATGCATATGTTGTTACGGCAACTCCCTCCAGGCCATCTACCTGCCATGCGCCGGTCAGTACGATGGAAAGACCGGTCAGAGTACAGATCACAATGGTATCGATAAAAGTACCTGTCATGCTGACGAGACCCTGACGGACAGGTTCCTTTGTCTGGGCAGCAGCGGCAGCGATCGGTGCACTACCAAGACCCGCTTCGTTGGAGAAGATACCTCTGGCAACACCCTTCTGCATTGCCATAAACATGCTTCCAACGGCACCGCCGGTTACAGCTTTAGGAGTAAATGCTGCTTTCACTATAATCTTGATTGCAGCAGGTACCTGTGTGATATTTGTAATGATCAGAATTGCTGCAAAAAGGAAATAGATAATAGCCATAAAAGGCACGATAACCTGGCTTACATTTGCGATACGCTTGATACCACCAATAAGTACGGCGGCTACACAGAATGCAAGGATCAGGGATGCAATGACAACAGACCAGGAATATTGGCCAAGAGAAAAAATCTGTATACAATGCTTGTCATTCGGATCAAAAAAACCGTGAACAGCACTGGCGATTCCGTTTACCTGACTGAAAGTTCCAATACCGAAAAGTCCGACACATACGCCGAAAAAGGCGAATAGTTTTGCAAGCCATTTCCATTTCTTTCCCATGCCCTGTTCGATATAATAAAACGGGCCGCCGAGGCTGTGTCCATCCTCGCCGACGATACGATACTTGACGGCGAGAAGACCCTCGGAAAATTTTGTTGCCATTCCAAAGAAAGCGGCTACGATCATCCAGAAAAGTGCTCCCGGACCGCCGGCTCCTACTGCAGTTGCGACGCCGACGATATTACCGGTACCAATGGTGGCACTTAATGCCGTACAGAGTGCAGAGAAGCTGGAAATTTCACCTTCGCCCCCCTCTTCGTTTTTTACCATCCATTTTAACGCCAATGGGAGCTTTCGGATCTGAAGAAGACCCAGACGGAGAGTCAGCAGGATACCACCGGCCATAATGAGTACCATAAGTGGGACACCCCATACAAGGTTGTCGATCTGAACGAGTAAATCATTGATTGTTTTCCACATTATTTTATCCTTCCTATGTATAATTTGAGTGTTACATGTGCAAAAACACACCTTTATACTATACCTTTTTTTAGGAATTTTTTCAATAACATGATATAATGTGCGCGAAGGCAAAAGTGAACATGCCACATTGGCAGATGCGGAAGCTTGCTTCCTGCAGATGACGATGCGGCATGTGAACGCGCCCGCGAGTTCGAAAAAAGGAGCAGGATCAACATATGATAGAGGTTGAAATTAAATTGCCGGTTAGGGACCGGAGAAATTTACAAAAGAAACTGGAAGAGGACGGGTTTGTCAAAAGTCATCTGGTCCGGGAGACAGATCGCTATTTTAACGGAGTGGATCGTGACTTTAAAAAGACAGATGAAGCATTCCGGATCCGAAAGACAGAATGGCTGGAGCGTAGTGCTTTGAAGGAGGACTCCGTTTTGACGGACGATGTGCCGGAGCAGACGACATACATTACATATAAAGGTCCAAAGCTTGGAAATGTGGGGATGTCCCGCGAAGAGCTGGAAACGACGGTGGGAGATGCGAAGGTGATGCGGGAAATATTGATTTCCCTGGGGTACCGTCCGGTTCAGTCGGTGGTTAAAACAAGACAATATTATTCTCATAAGGATATGACTGCCTGTGTGGATCAGGTAGAGGGACTGGGAGATTATCTGGAACTGGAGGTCCTGGTCGATGCAGAAGGAGAGAGACCACAGGCTTTGAAGAGGATTAAAGAACAGTTGAAAAAGCTGGGATATTCTATGGAGGAGACTACGAGGATCAGTTACTTGTCGATGCTGGAGGAAAATGTTAAAATGAAATGGTAAGCTTCTTGCAAATGGATATTTAGGCAGAAATTCCATTATTTTTATAGACGAGATAGAATCAGCATTACATCCTAAAGCAGTGTGTCAGTTTTTGGATATGATTGATAATATTGCAAATGAAATGGGACTTCAGGTGTTTATTACAAGTCATTCTTATTTTGTGATTATTATTTTCCAAATAGAGGATAGTGCACAATATAAGGAAAAACTACGGCAGATTCTTCCGAAGAAAAGAAAATTAAGTATCAGGAGTACATACAAGAGATTGTTGAAAAGATGCGCCATTCTCTTAATTTATATGCAAACATTGTGTTAAAGAGATATTCACAAGATGGAATGCCGGATCAATTAAAAGATGCAGAAAACTTGAATATGCGCTTGATTTTAATAGTAAAAAATGCAGAGATTGCATGGTTAGATCCGTTTCGGGATAAGTTTCGGAAAGAGCTGAGAAAAGAGATGCGGATTTGGAAAATACCAGATTTTATTATTCTTAATGAGGAGCAGGCAAGAAAAAAGCAGTTTATTCTTTGATTATGAGTATTTAATACATAAATGTAAAATGAGTATATCAATATATTGTGATTCCGATATATGGTTTATGTAAATTAAGGAGTTTAATATTAACATGAACAACACCTACAAATTTTATCAAAACAAACAATGTGAATATTTTCCATGTCACGATGTTGCAGACTCATCTTCCTTTAACTGCCTGTTCTGTTACTGCCCATTATATCTGAAGGAACCCTGTCTGGGGCATCCGGATTATATCCTGAACGGAAAGGGGCAGCGGATCAAGGATTGCAGTAGCTGCACGGTGGTGCACCGTCCGGAAATGTATGAAAAGGTATTGGAGGAGCTGGGACGGCAGGATCAGGAAATTTCTATTAACATATGGAATCTGCGGGAACAGATATGGGACAGAATGGCGCAGATCGCATCCTGGGAGCAGATGGAGCCGGAAATGCACCGGCAGCACCGGGCAACGGCGATCAGCAGTATCACTAATATTCTGGAAAAACATAAATATCTCTATCGTCTCAATGTATTGCTACAGCCTTTTGCAAAGGAGTGTGTCCGGGAAGACCGTTTTATATTTGGAAAGCAGGAAATTTACTGCAATGTGCTGGAGCGTATTGAACGGAGTCAGATTGAGACAGGGTATGTATATGCCTTTCACGCACCGTTATTTGAAATGGAGGAGACAGATTCACTGCTGACACAATATTATCTGGAGATTTTTCAGATTGCCTGTATGGATGTGGTGCGGGAGTGGGTACAGGGATATCTGGAGAGAAAGCACAGCGTTATGAGCAGACATTACTGCAGCCCTTCCTTTGGACCGGGATTTTATGGAATGGAGATGGCGGCGGTGCCAAAGCTGTTAAAGCTGATGGATACAGAAAAGCTGGGAATCCGCTGGAAGGATGAGAAAATGGATCCGTCGATGAGTATTGTGGGGATCTATCTGGTCAGCAGGGAGGATATTCTGTCAAATTGTGGGGACTGTGTCAGTTGTATCGGAGGGAAAGATGGCTGCCGGTTCTGTGTCAATTACCATAAAAAGCCTATCTAAGATTCTTCAAAAGGGTTGCCAAAGCAATTCGATCCATGATAAAATATCCTTTTGGACATATAAAATAGAAAAAGATAAATGCTCCGAAAGAAGTTTGTGAGCTGAGTGGAAAGGAATGTTGGATCATTATGAACGAAAATCAGAATTCTACCCCTGTTGCAGAAAATAAAATGGGGACAATGCCGATCGGAAAATTGGTTTTTAATATGTCACTGCCCATGATGGTTTCTATGCTGGTACAGGCATTGTACAATATTGTGGACAGTATCTTTGTGGCAAAGCTTTCAGAAAATGCACTGACCGCTGTTTCTCTGGCATTTCCCCTTCAGACGCTTTTGATCGCTGTGGGAGCCGGCACCGGTGTCGGTATGAATGCTCTTGTCTCCAGATCTTTAGGAGAGAAGAACCAGAAACGGGCTAATCGGATTGCTACCAATGGTGCATTTATTTATATTCTGAGTTATTTTTTATTTCTGATCCTTGGATTTACCGTGGTGAGACCGTTTTATGCCAGTCAGACAGGCAGTGCGGATCAGGAGATCATGACCATGGGAATTGAGTATCTCAGCACGGTAATGATCTTTTCTTTTGGATTGTTTACACAGTTTTTCTTTGAGCGTCTGCTGACTTCTACAGGAAAAACGATCTTTAGTATGACCTCTCAGTTGACGGGAGCGGTGACCAATATTATTCTGGATCCCATTCTGATCTTTGGTTTATGTGGTGCACCTAAAATGGGAGTGACAGGTGCTGCCGTTGCTACAGTTATCGGACAATGTGTGGCCGGTGTCGTAGCAGGGACATGTCATCATAAATTTAATCATGAGGTTAATGTAGAGCTGAAGAGCTTCCGCCCGGACGGAAAGATTATTGGAAATATATATGCCGTTGGTATTCCATCCATCATTATGCAGTCCATTGGATCGGTTATGACATATTGTATGAACCGTATTCTGATTGATTTTTCTTCTACGGCGACAGCAGTCTTTGGCGTTTATTTCAAGCTGCAGAGCTTCTTTTTTATGCCGGTATTCGGACTGAACAATGGGATTACTCCGATCATCGCATATAATTATGGCGCCCAGAAGAGAAAGCGTATGATACATACCATCAAGCTCAGCTTGACGGTGGCATTTTGCCTGACTTTTATTGGATTCCTGCTGTTTGAGACGATTCCGCAGACACTTCTGGGGCTGTTCAATGCCTCCGATAATCTGCTGGCGATCGGTGTACCGGCACTCCGGATCATAGGAATCCATTATCTGATCGCATGGTTTTGTATTATTGCCGGTACCGTATTCCAGGCACTTGGCAAGGCTGTGTTCAGCATGATCGTATCCATCATGCGTCAGTTGTTTGTACTGATCCCGGCAGCGTATATTCTGGCAAGGATCGGAGGACTTCAGATGGTATGGTGGTCCTTCCCGATTGCGGAGGTCATTTCCTTTGCGGTATCTTTGACATTCCTGATCCGGATCTATCGTACAATTATTCAGAAGATTCCCATGGAGGCATAGGCGGAATTTGAAATAAATTTGTAGAGGACAGGCACAACATCCTCTTTGATTATGGTTTTGACTTTCCCCAGTAGGATTCAATTGCTTCCGGATGCAGCCCTTCCCCAATGACAATGAGGATTGCCTGCCCGTTTGGAATCGGATGGATCTCTGTTTTTTGGTGGGTTGCATTGACGGCGATCCAGGTATTGTCCGGAAGCTTTTGAAAACCTTTGATACGAAAGACCTTGCCACAGGCAGGGTCTTTTAATATTTTGACACAGGATTCCAGCAGAAAGCTTTCGGTAAACTCCATATTCATAAAATAGAGGCTGTCATAGGTCTTTTTTTCGTCCAGCCACAGCTTTCGGTAATCGGCAGAATGATAGCCGGAGTGCATAATCTTCTCAAAGTCGTTCGGAACCAGTTTGTCCCAGTCCTTCTGCAGGATAAGCTGGCCGGACGGAGCCGGACACTGCAGCTTTTCAAGCAGACCGGATACATACCGGCTTGTGGAGGAGATGACGGAAGCCTCCGTCTCCTGTACATGGCTGTAAAGGATCGTACCCGCCTGGGCTGCCTGGGAGGCAAGAAGAAAACGGGAAGATTCGGAGAGTGCCGTATCCAGATTGGCATCAATGATCGTGATTACGTTTCCAATCTGATACCAGCGGTCCAGTGGATCCTCGTGCAGGGCATCAAAAAACTCATCCATATCAAAAATTCCCGAAGGTTCCACTAAAACCCGGTCATAACCACACATTCCCATAGCGATCAGCTTTGTTTTAAAACGTCGTCTGTGGCAGTCGGCATCACATCCGCCTGCCACCATTTCCAAAGTGCAGTTGTCGCCCAGAATATCCTGAAGCAGCATGGCATCCACATTCACAGCACCGAAATCATTTTCTAATATTCCAATATTTTTACCCTGATCGATCAGGTATTTTGCATATTTCTTAATAAAAGTTGTTTTTCCGGAACCCAGAAATCCTGTGATCAGATCAATAGAAATCATATTGTATCCTCCCCTTGTTGTGTTATTTTATATGCTTTTTCTGTGTAAGGAATATTTTATACATATGTTAATTTTGTACAGAAACTTGTTTTATCACGCTTGAGTTTATCACACATATCATAAAAATACAAAATCGAAAAAGAAATGCTATGAAACTGCTTGTCTCATTATAAAAATACGTTTATAATTGTTGTGGTGCAAAGGAAAAATTTGGACATCAGGAAAGAGAGGTATGAAAATGCAGCACAGGAAGAATTATCAGATCAGTCTGTTTGTGATCGGATGTATTCTGATAAATTGTCTTGGTAAATGGATTGCAGCAGCAGGACAGCTTCCGGTATGGATGGATTCGTTCGGAACCGTATGCAGTGCATATGCGTTGGGACCGTTTTGCGGAGGAGTTGTAGGAGCTGCTACCAATGTGATATATGGGTTTTATTATAAGACTTCTTATGTCTATGCTTTGACGAATATTGCTGTTGGTATATTGACCGGTTATTATGCATCGAAGGGCTATTTGAAGGATCTTTTTAAGACAATGTCCCTGAGCTTTCTGATCACGCTGCTTTCCGTTGGCGTGTCTGTTCCGCTGAATTATGTATTTTACAGTGGGAGAACCGGCAATATCTGGGGGGATGGTGTGATCGATCTGCTGGGGCAGATGGGGCTTCGCTCATGGATGCGTGGCGTGATCGGTGAGTTTTATGTAGATTTTTTGGATAAGGTAGTTACGCTGGTGGCGTTTTTTGTGGGACTTCGTCTCTGGCACGGATATAAAACACGCCAAAATGAGGAAAAGACACCCAGGATTAGTCCGAATCATATGAAAACCAGCATTGTGATCGTTTTTTTGCTGCTGGGGTCGGTGTTGTGGAATCCTATGGCTGTGTCTGCACAGAATACACAGGATCATTCTTATAATATGTATGTGCAGACGATTTACAATGACAATAACGGACTTCCGGGTGGCAAGGCAAATGATATTGCCCAGACAAAGGATGGTATTTTGTGGATTGGAACATACGGCGGGCTTTACCGGTATAACGGAAGCCGGTTTCAGTGGATGAACCATTATGATTCCGTCAAAAATGTAAACTGTTTGTATACGGATGAGGCAGGAAGACTTTGGATCGGAACAAATGACAGTGGTGTGTCCATCTGTATTAATGAGGAGATATCCAATGTGGTGGATTCATCCCAGGGACTTCCGGCGGATTCGGTGCGCTGTGTCACGGAATGTTCGGACGGAACATTTTATGTGGGAACTTCGGATGCCCTTGCAATCGTATCATTGTCGGGTGGCCTTTCAGTCAGTGATATTGTTTCTGAGGTTACCTATACAAAGAGTTTGTCGGCAGACCAGAAGGATCATGTGGCGGCAGTGACGGATGAAGGAAGCCTGTATTTGCTTTCGCGGGGGAAAGTGATACAGCATCTGCAAAGGAAAGCATACCGTGCGGCATATTCCTGCTGCATGTTTGATGATCATGGCAGATTATATGTGGGAAGAACTGACAACTGCATTGAAATATATAAGTTAAAGGATGGAAAGCTGCAGAAATGCAGGACTGTTTCCTGTGGAACTCTTACCAATATAAAATCACTTCATATGTCGGAAAATCAGGAAATTTTTATCTGTGCAGATAATGGAGCCGGTTTTTTAGATATCTCCGGAAATTATCAAAGTGTGAATACCAATAAGTTTAACAGTTCCATTGATCATATGCTTATGGATTATCAGGGAAATCTCTGGTTTACCTCGTCACGTCTGGGACTGCTTCGGATGTGCAAATCTGTTTTTACAGAGATCTTTACAGAAGCAGGATTGGAAGAGGATGTTGTGAACACCGTGATCAAGTGGAGAGGTGATGTCTATTTTGGAACGGACAGTGGTCTGAAGGTTGTGGATGGTGTTATGACCAGAGAAAAACATACATCCTTATCAAAAAAACTGGAGGGGATCCGTGTACGCTGTCTGATGGAGGACAGTCAGGAAAATCTTTGGATATGTACTTCCGGAGAAGGTGTCTGGAAAGTGTCAGAGGATGGATCACTCCGGATCTATTCGGAAAAAGACGGTCTTTTGGGGGATAAATTTCGTACAGCGATGGAATTAAAGGATGGAACCATTGCTCTGGCAGGAGATCTTGGCATATCCTTTGTTAAAAATGGAACGGTGACTGAAAATATTGGTGCATCAGATGGATTATCCAATCCCAGGGTATTGTGTATGTTCCAGAAGAAAGATGGTACTCTTCTGGCGGGGACAGATGGAAATGGTATCGCGGTGATACGGGATCATAAGGTTCAGAGCCATTACAAAAAAATAAATGGCTTAAGTTCAGAAGTGATCCTGCGTATGGTGGAGGATACCGATCATGGTGGAATGTTTATCGTAACAAGCAACAGTCTCTGTTTTATGAAAAACGATAAAATTCGTATTCTGGATAATTTCCCATATTATAACAACTACGATATTGTGGAGGGAAAGAAGGGGGAGGTTTTTGTTCTTAGCTCCGCAGGAATCTACGTTGTGGACAAAAAGAAACTGGAAAACGGAGAAAAACTGGATTATGATCTGTTAAATGCTGCCAAAGGCCTGCAGGAATCTTTGACCCCGAATGCCTGGAATTATATTGACGAAAAAGACAATTTATATCTATCCGGTGGATTTGGTACAGTATATATGAATATGAACGATTATAATTCCCATAATTTTTCTTATCGTATGCTGATGAAGTCTATCAAAATGGATGGAGAGACCTCCTATGTGGAACGAGGGGAAGCCTTTCATATTTCAAGAGGTGTGAGCCGGGTGGAGATCATACCGGAGGTGGTCAATTATTCCATTAATGACCCATATGTCCGGGTCTGGCTGGAGGGCTACGACAAAGAGCCGACGATTCTTCCGCAAAGTGAATTAAAAAATATTGTATATACCAATCTTCCTACGGGAGAATACATTTTTCATATGGCGGTGTATGATCATCAAAGGACGAAGGTGATCGAGGAAAGTACTTACCAGATCATCAAGGATAAGGAAATCTACGACCACTGGTGGTTTTATGTTTATTATGGTATTGTGTTGGTGCTGGCGATCGTCTATCTGACCTGGCTGATCGTTCGGACACAGATCCAGAAAAAGCTGAATCTCCAGAAGAAGGAGTTAGAGCTTGCCAGAAATCAGATCCAGATGGGTAATGAAACGATCATTACCATTGCAAGAACGGTGGATGCCAAGGATGAAAATACCAGCCAGCATTCCCAGAGAGTATCGGAATATTCTGTGATGATCGCAGAGAAGCTGGGCTACAGCAAAGAGGATCTGGAGGTGCTCCGCAAAACAGCACTTCTTCATGATATTGGCAAGATTGCGATTCCGGACCGTATTCTGAATAAGGCGGGACGTCTGACGGATGAAGAGTACGGTGTGATGAAGTCCCATGTACTCAGGGGAGCCGAGATATTAAAGAATTTTACCTTTATTGAGCATGTAGATGAGGGGGCTCTTTACCACCATGAGAGATATGATGGCAAGGGGTATGTAAATGGTCTGAAGGGGGAGGAGATCCCTCTGAATGCAAGGATCATTGGAATTGCTGATGCGTTTGATGCGATGACGGCCAACCGTGTATACCGCAAGAAGCTTGATCTGGATTTTGTGCTGGAGGAGCTTCGCAAAGGAAGAGGAACGCAGTTTGATCCCCGGTTAGTTGATATCATGCTGGGACTCTTAGAGGATGGAACCATTGATGTCGAAGGGCTTTATGGAGCAAGTGAAAATAAAATTTCATAAAGCGGGTGAAATTAATTCGCAAATATTAGAGCCGGCGGCCCAAAGCTTTCGGGCTGGGAAAGGAACAGAGGATTCGTATGAAAAGGATATATATCATAACGATCAGCAGTGCATTGTTTGTGATACTGGCAGCTTTTGGTCTGCATCTGCTGACGCAGGATGACAGTGAGCAGAGAAACATTACCGTGGGATTTGTTTATGTGGGAGATACCAGTACTGCTTATACAGGCAATTTTGTAAAGGCGCAGAAGGCGGTAGAGAAAAAATATGGCAGCAGGGTACGGACGATTGCACGGTTTAATGTCACTGAGGGAAGTGAAGACGGTATTTTAGAGGACCTGGTGGAGGCGGGCTGTGATATTATTTTCACCACAAGTTATGGATTTGGGGAAAAGGCAAAGCAATGGGCAGAGAAATATCCTAAGGTTCAATTCTGTCAGTCTACCTGTTCTAATGCCAACGAAGAACCAAAACTCTCCAATTATCATACCTATATGGGAGCTATTTATCAGGGACGTTATATTTCCGGTGTGGCAGCGGGAATGAAGCTGAAGCAGTTGATCGATGAGAAAACGATTACAGCAGATGAAGCAAAGGTGGGATATGTCGGAGCCTATCCGTATGCGGAGGTGATCTCCGGATATACGGCATTTTTCCTGGGAGTAAGATCCATTGTACCGGAAGCGGAAATGACAGTGAAATATACAAATACCTGGGGAAGCTACGCATTAGAAAAGAAATATGCGACCCAGTTGATCAATGAGGGCTGTGTGATCATCTCGCAGCATTCTGATACTACGGGACCGGCCGTGGCATGTGAGGAAGTCAAGGGAAAGCATGTGGTATACCATGTGGGATATAATCAGAGTATGGCGGATGTGGCGCCAACCACATATCTGACCGGGTGCCGGATCAACTGGGAGCCTTATATTTCTGCAGCGGTGGAGGCAGTATTGTCGGAGAAGGATATCGAAAGCTCGCTGGATGCCAACATCAATGGAAATGATGCAGGGGCAGGATTTGATCAGAGCTGGGTACAGATGCTGGAGGTCAATGAGCTGATTGCGGCACCGGGAACCAAAGAAAAAGTAGAAAAACTGATCGGCAGCTTTAAAAAGAAAGAGATCAATGTATTTCAGGGAGATTATACCGGGGTTGATCCGGACAATAAAGAAGATGTGATTTCTTTGAAGGAGGGATATCAGGAAAATGAAAAGAGCTCCGCACCGACATTTCATTATGTGCTGCGGGATGTGATTCATGTGGAATGATCATAACAGATGAAAAGGGTCATTTGCAAATCGTCAGATAGTATGGTAAAATAAACTATTGATTATGTATGAAATAAATATAGATGGGCAAAGCAGCCGAAAGACTGTGACGCAAAGCTATAGGACCTGTAAAATGGTAACCAGTTGCAAAAAAGAAAGCATTACGGCTATGGTTGTAATGCTTTTTATAGTTTATAAGAGGGGTTTGGAGAATGAAAAAGGACAAAGTATTTTATCAATCAAAATTTGAACATTACCGTGTGATGAATATGTGGATCGTGATCGCAAGCTGTATTTCATCACTGTTTTATGTGATATCTGACTGGTATTTATTCGGGGAGATCAATATGGTGACAGTTCCTGCGAGGACAGCAATTCTGATTCCTTTTGCTATTTTTATGATCGTGAATGCAAAGGTGAAGGATTACCGCGTGATCGTGCCGTTATCCTACCTTATCGCACATAGTATTATGTGGTGCACTATCTGGGCGTGTGTATATCTGCCGGATCTTACTTTTGCCAGTGATGGTTTTATCATTATTATGGCAATTTTTATCTTTTTTGGATTTGCAGCACCGGGGAAGTGGAGTGTTATTTTTACGGGTCTGATCTTTCTGGATATCGGCGTTGCCAATATTTTTCTGCATTATCCGGAGCTGCTGATGATGCTGATCCTCGGCATTCCGTTTTATGGTGGAATCTGTCTTGTGGTATGGGCGATGGAGAAATCTTATGTGTACCAGTATGTTGCACAAAGGATGCTGGAGGAAAGTGCATATCACGATCAGTTGACGGGACTTTTTAACCGTAATATCATTGATACTCTTATGGATGAAAACAAATCCCTACAGTGTTTCGGAGGAGAGGATATCTCAGTTTTACTGTTTGATATTGATTTCTTCAAAAGAGTCAATGATACATATGGTCATGAGAGTGGAGATGTTGTTTTAAAGGAAGTTGTAGATATTGTATCAGCGCATCTGGAGTATCCCAATTATATGCTTCGCTGGGGCGGAGAGGAGTTTTTGATCATTCTCCAGAGTGATTTGGTAAGAGCAGAAAAACAGGCAGAAAAGATTCGTCAGGCAATCGAGAAGAAGACGGGAAAGATTTGTTCTGTGACAATATCCATTGGTGTAACCGGGTATCATGGCGGAGATTATAATGCTTCGGTAAGGATGGCCGATGAGGCTTTGTATGAAGCTAAGGAAAGTGGACGAAACAGGGTGAAGATTTATAACTTAAACTGTGGAGACATATAGTATCAAAAACCATATGAAACAGTAAAAGAGAAAATGATATATTGACATGTAAGCCATAAATGATTAATATAATTACAGAATAGAAGATGTAATCGACATTTTTTTGGTTATAAAAACATTCTGTGACAGAAAAGAGGATTATTTATGAAAGTGTTAAGGATTGGAGAGAAGGTTGCAAGAATTCCTGTTATACAGGGAGGGATGGGAGTTGGTGTCAGCAGATCAAATTTGGCAGGAGCTGTAGCGAGAGAAGGAGGAATTGGAATTATATCAACAGCACAGATTGGTTATGATGAGGAGGAGTTTGAAACAGATCCGGTAAAGGCCAATCGTAAAGCAATTGAAAAGCATCTTTCTTTGGCTAAGGAAAAGGCTGCCGGGGGAATGGTGGGAGTTAATATTATGGTTGCACTTCGGGATTATGCGGAGCATGTGAGAGCCGCAGTTGCTGCAGGCGCAGATGTGATCATTAGTGGTGCAGGGATTCCGGCAAAGCTTCCGGAATATGTAAAAGGGAGCAGTACAAAGATCGCTCCAATTATTTCTTCGGCAAAGGCTGCCAGAGTGCTTTTACAGCGCTGGGAAAAGAAATATCAGAGAACCGCAGATTTTATAGTGATTGAAGGACCAAAAGCCGGCGGTCATCTTGGGTTTTCCAGAGAAGAATTAAAGGATATAGATGGACTTGACTATGATAACAGGATCCGGGAGATCATTCAGGTTGTACAGGAATTTGCAACGCATTTTCATCAAAAAATTCCGGTGATTGTAGCTGGTGGAATTTTTACGGCGGAGGATGTAAAGCATGCCGTAGATCTTGGGGCTGATGGAGTTCAGGTTGCTTCGAGGTTTGTTGTCACAAAGGAATGCGATGCATCGCAGGCATACAAAGAGGCATATATCCATGGTACGGCAGATGAGATAGAGATCATTAAAAGTCCTGTTGGCATGCCGGGACGCGCACTTCACAATCATTTTCTGGAAAAAGTGCAGAAGGGACGGATTCCGGTAAAGAAATGTTATGGGTGTATGCGTAAGTGCAATATCAACGAGATCCCATATTGTATTACAGATGCATTGACAAAAGCGGTTCGTGGTGACGTGGAGAATGGATTGATTTTTTGCGGAGCAGAGATTGGAAGAATTCATTGTATGACCACTGTACATGATCTTATGATGGAATTGGGGAAGGGCTTTGAGTAAGAAAAATATTCCGACAGGAGTTGGAGGAAGATCTGGATGGAAAGAAAAACAATTCGAAGAAGAATCCTATTTTATGGAAGAGTGCAGGGTGTAGGTTTTCGCTATCGTGCCAGATATGCGGCGGAGAGTCTGTGCCTCACGGGATGGGTATATAATGAAGAGGACGGTACTGTGACTATGGAGGTGCAGGGAGATGAGGCATCTATAGACCGCCTGCTGCAGATGCTGCAGCAGGACCGCTACATTGATATTGTGGATATGGATATCAAGAATCTGATTCCGCAGGAGAACGAGAGAAACTTCGAGGTGAAGGATTGAAAGCAGACAGAGAAAAAGGGGCTTCCACTGTGAAAGTGGAAGCCCTTTATGTTTATGTCGTATGAATAAAGGTGTGGATATTAAACACAACCCTGAGCCTTCATAGCCTCTGCAACCTTCAGGAAACCTGCGATATTTGCACCGGCCATGTAGTTACCCTCCATACCGAACTCTTTTGCAGCCTCATCACAAGACTTGAAGATCTCTTTCATGATGCCATGAAGCTTTGCGTCAACTTCCTCGAATGTCCAGGAAAGTCTCTCGGAGTTCTGGCTCATTTCAAGACCGGATGTTGCAACACCGCCGGCATTTGCAGCCTTAGCCGGGCCGTAAAGCATCTTGTTCTCGAAGTAAACATCAATAGCTTCTGGAGTAGAAGGCATGTTAGCACCCTCAGATACAGCATAGCATCCGTTTGCAGCAAGTTTCTTAGCACTGTCTGCATCAATCTCGTTCTGGGTAGCACATGGAAGAGCAATATCACACTTGATGCTCCAGATACCACTGCATCCCTCTGTATATGTAGCATTCTTATGGGAGGTTCTGTCAACATACTCTTTGATACGTCCACGCTCAACCTCTTTGATCTGCTGAACAACAGGAAGATCAATTCCGTCTGGATCGTAGATATATCCGTTAGAGTCAGAAAGAGCAACAACCTTTGCACCAAACTCAGTAGCCTTCTTTGTAGCGTAGATTGCTACGTTTCCGGAACCGGAAATAACAACGGTCTGATCCTTGAAGCTCTTGCCGTTTGCTTTCAGCATCTCTTCTGTGAAGTAGCAGAGACCAAAACCTGTAGCTTCTGTACGAGCCAGAGAACCACCATAGGTAAGACCCTTACCGGTAAGTACACCGGACCACTCATTGCGGATTCTCTTGTACTGACCAAACATATAACCAATCTCGCGGGCACCTGTTCCGATATCACCGGCAGGTACGTCACAGTCAGGACCGATATGTTTGCACAGCTCTGTCATAAAGCTCTGGCAGAAACGCATTACCTCTCCGTCGCTCTTGCCCTTCGGATCGAAGTCGGAACCACCTTTGCCGCCGCCCATAGGAAGAGTAGTAAGGCTGTTCTTAAAGATCTGCTCGAAGCCGAGGAACTTGATGATACCGCTGTATACAGATGGGTGAAGTCTGAGACCTCCCTTGTATGGTCCGATAGCTGAGTTAAACTGGATACGGAATCCTCTGTTTACCTGAACTTTGCCGTTGTCATCAACCCAAGGCACACGGAAGATGATCTGTCTCTCAGGCTCTACGATACGCTCGAAAACGCCTGCCTCAACGAGATCCGGTCTTTTCTCAACAACAGGCTCCAGACACATAAATACCTCTGTAACTGCTTGGATGAACTCAGGCTCTCCTGCATTTCTCTTCTTAACTGTTTCAAGTAAGTCGATCAGATACTGATTTTTTAACGCCATTGCTAAAAAACCTCCTTTTCTTTATTTTTGATTGTGTATGTTGTGTGTGATTAACGCAACACGTTAAAACAAGTATCGCATAAAATTAGTGAGATTTCAACAATTTTTTCTAAAAAAACCTTATTTTTTTTCGATTAAAGTTGTGAAAATAGACAAAAATATACTTGTATACAAAATGCGTGTATACAAGTATGGAAAATAAAATGAAATATGAACAAAATGTTTACAATATAAACATAGTTTGGACACAAATGATCCGTATAATCTACTACAGAAAGTGAAAACTTTCTACTCCCACCCTATTATACGCTGGATAACGAGAGTTATCCACAAAAGAGCCCTTCGGGGCTCTTTTTGATTTATAGGGATAAATGATTCTATTATTTATTAAGGGATTCTATTATTAAGGAAGATAATCAGATAAATCGGGTTCTGGTGCTTGCGGACAAGGACAAAATATTCTATATTATATGGTAATGGAATGTATTGTCAAAGGAGTGGCACACAGGGATATTGTGTGAGAAAGAGGAAGTATGAGCTGGAAATATCTATTATTTGATCTGGATGGTACATTAACGGATTCCAGTGAAGGAATATTAAAGTGCGTGATTTATGCATTAGAGGCTGCCGGTATAGAAGTCCCGGACAGGGAAAAATTATTGCAGTTTGTGGGCCCGCCACTGATTGAGGGGTTTCAGGACATTATCGGGATGGATCATGCCGCAGCGGTTCAGGCTACTGTGAAATACCGGGAAAGATATGGTGTCATTGGCTTATTTGAAAATAAACCATATGATGGAATTGCTTTGGCGTTATCGCGTTTGAAAAGCCAGGGAAAGGTAATCGCACTGGCAACCTCAAAGCCGGAGTCGTATGCTGTGCGGATCCTGCAGCATTTTAATCTGATGAAATATTTTGATGTGGCTGTGGGAGCCAGTATGGATGAATCCAGAAATAATAAAACGGCAGTAATAAAAGAAGCGTTACGTCGCCTGGGGATATCAGAGGATGACAAAGAACAGGTTCTTATGATCGGCGACCGCCGTCACGATATCCGGGGGGCAAAGGACTGTGGCATTGCGTCACTGGGTGTTTATTATGGGTTTGCAGAGATTGGAGAGCTGGAAAAGGCAGGGGCAGATTATATTGCCTGGAGCGTCGATGACATGGTGACGATTGCCGGAGCGGCAGAGAGTCAGGCAGAATCTAAGGATTCCGACGGGGAATCTCTTTCAGAAATGAAATATCAGCGGGTAGACCTGGAACAGGCGGTGGAACATCTGAAAAAGCTGATACGGCAGCAGGAGCAGGCGCAGAGCGGGGCAGAGCAGCTAAAGATCCATCAGGAGTATTACCGGCTGAGTGATCTGGTATCAACGATGTATGCACTGGCAATGTTCCGTCATTCTATTGATACTACGGATCAGTATTATGATCAGGAAATGTCCTATTATGATGAGCAGCTTCCTGATTTTGAATTATGGGATATGAAATATCACGAGGCTCTATATCATTCGCCATATCGTGGAGAACTGGAAAAGGTGATCGGAAAGGTTGCATTCAAAAATATAGAGCTTCAAATGAAATCGACATCACCGGAGCTGGTGGAATTGCAGCAGGAAGAAAACAAGCTGGTGAATGAGTATGAGAAACTTCTGGCATCAGCGGAGTTTCTCTGGAATGGCGATACGATCAGTATGGCAGAACTCGGAAAATATCAGACGGATCCGGATCAGGCGATCCGGCAAAAGGCATGGACTTTGCTGCAGGATTTTCTCCAGACAAATGGGGAGACGTTAGACCGGATTTATGATGAGCTGGTTCACAACAGAACAGAGCAGGCGAGGAAGGCCGGATATGAAAATTTTGTGGAGCTGGGGTATTACCGGATGCAGAGAAATTGTTATGATCATTCTCAGATGGAACAGTTTCGTAAATGGATCAAGGAGTACTGGGTTCCGCTGGCATCAGAGGTGCAGGATCGGAGACGACGGAGGCTGGGGCTGGAAACGCTTCATATATATGATAACGGTCTGTATTATAAGGAAGGAAATCCGGCACCGGAGGGAACTCCACAGCAGATTTTACAAAACGGCCTGAAAATGTACCGGGAGCTTTCTGCAGAAACAGCAGAATTTATGGAGCAGATGGTTCGCAGGGAGATGTTTGATGTGCTGAGTCATCCCGGAAAGAAACAGGGCGGTTATATGGAGTTTCTGCCATTACCGAGAATGCCACTGATCTTTGCTAATTTTAACGGGACAAGCGGTGATGTGGATGTGATCACCCATGAATGCGGCCACGCTTTTCAGGGATATCTGGCAGGAAAGGATGATATCCGGGAGCATTGGGATATTACGATGGAGACGGCAGAGACACATTCCATGTCTATGGAGTTTTTCACAAATCCATGGATGGAACTGTTTTTTGGAGAGGCCGCTCCGGAGTTTCGTCAGATGCAGCTGGAGGATGCCATCTGTTTTATTCCTTATGGGTGTATGGTGGATGAATTTCAGCAGATTATTTATGAATATCCGGAGCTGACACCGGATCAGCGCCATGAGGTATGGCGCCGACTCGAAAAGCAGTATCGGCCACATCTGAACATGGAAGGAATGCCGTTTTTTGAAAAAGGCGGTTTCTGGCAGAGACAGCATCATATATATTCTACGCCGTTTTATTATATTGATTACTGTCTGGCTCAGATCTGTGCGTTGCAGTATAAGCTTATGATGGAGCAGGATTATGAGAGAGCCTGGAAAAGCTATCTTAAGCTTTGTCGGATGTCGGCAAGTGGATTTTTTACAGATATGATACGGGATGTGGGATTGTTGAATCCATTAGAGGAAGAATGTATTCAGCAGCTGATACAGCAGCTGAGTGGAGCATAGATAAAAGGAAGGCAGAGGTATTATTACGATGAGTAAGAACAAGAAAAAAGCAAAACTCCAGAAAAAACAGAGCAGATTATCCAACAAGAAAATCGGAATCATGGTGGCTGTCGCAGCCGTTGTAGTGATTGCTGCAGGAGCAATGGTTTACTGGCAGAAGAATCGTGCCGTAGATGAAAAGCTGGATTATGATCCGGCAAAATATGTTAAGATCGGAGAGTATAAGGGAGTACAGGTATCGCTGGAGGTGACGGATGAGGATATTCAGGATGAGATCGACAATGTACGGGAGGATAACGCATCTTACGAGCAGTTGACAGGGACCACACAAACCGGTCAGACCATCCGGGCATCTTTTGAGGGGTATGTGGACGGTAAGAAAATGGATGATACATGTGGAGAGGATTATGTAGAGCTTGGTTCCGGAGACTGGCTGGATGGCTTTGAGGAGAATCTCACAGGAGTCAATACGGGGGATTCCGTAGTCTTTACCGTACCGGTACCGGAGGGAACTTATGGTGATCCGGCACTGGATGGAAAGAACGTAGAGTTCCATGCAACGGTTTTGTATATCTGTGGAGAAGAGATTCTTCCGGAGTATTCGGATGATTTCGTAAAAAAGGTGTCCAAAAATAAATACAAAACAACGGCAGAGTATAATGAATATCTAAAGAAAAAGCTGCACAAGGAAAATGAAGACCAGAAGGCGGAATATGCATGGTCAGATGTATTGGAAACCTGTGAAGCGGATCAATATCCGAAATCTCTGCTGGAGGATTGCAAGCAGGAGGTACTTCAGGGATATTATGACATGGCAGCAGTCTATAATTGCAGCAAAGAAGAAATCTTCCCGGCATTTGGCTATGACAGCGAGGAGACTTTTGTAAATTCGGATCTGGAGCCGCTGGCAGAGGATACGGCAAAGGAGTATCTTGCGGCTCAGGCAATTGCCCAAAAGGAAAACATAAGCTATACCAGGGAAGAATTGCAGGAATATATCAAAGAGCAATATGAGGATATGACGGATGAGTATGATTCGCCGGAGGCATTTGAGAAAGACAGAAAGGGATATCTGGAGCGACAGATGCTTCTGGAACAGGTGAAAAACTGGATTGCAGATCATGCGAAATATTCCGGCTGATCGTCGCGGAATAGATGGAAAGGAAGGCTGTGAAATGGAGCGGTTAAAAATTCTGGTAGTGGATGATGAACAGAGAATGAGAAAGCTTGTGAGAGACTTTCTGGTAAAGAAAAATTTTGATGTGATGGAAGCGGGAGACGGAGAGGAAGCCGTAGATATCTTTTATGAAAATAAAGATATTGCGTTGATCATTTTGGATGTGATGATGCCTAAAATGGACGGATGGCAGGTTTGCCGTGAGATCAGAAAATATTCTCAGGTACCGATTATTATGCTGACAGCTAAAAGTGATGAGAAGGATGAGCTACAGGGCTTCGAGCTTGGGGTGGATGAGTACATTTCAAAACCGTTTAGTCCCAAGATACTGGTAGCCCGTGTGGAGGCGATTTTACGGAGAACCAACGCATTAGAAGAAGGTGTGAAGGAGGTCGGAGGAATTTCCCTGAATCAGGCAGCACATGAAGTAAAAATAGACGGTAAAAATATCGAACTGAGTTACAAGGAGTTTGAGCTTTTGACATACTTTATAAACAATCAGGGCGTGGCATTATCCAGGGAACGTATTTTAAATAATGTCTGGAATTATGATTATTTTGGAGATGCAAGAACCATTGATACCCATGTCAAAAAGCTGAGAAGCAAGCTTGGGGACAAAGGAGAATATATTAAAACGATCTGGGGTATGGGTTACAAATTTGAGGTGTAAAAGATCATGAACAAGAAAAAGGCATCTTTTCTGAAAATGCAGTCAATTAAAACAAAATTAATCGTGGTATTATGCAGTATACTGGCGTTGACAATTCTGGGATGCTGGCTGGCCAATCAGCTATTTTTACCAATGTACTATCAGCATAGTAAAATAAGCACATTGTCAGATTCATTTCGAAAGATTGATAATATTGTAAAAAATGACAATGCTTTTCAGAAGGGAGCAGGGCAAAACGGTCTTTCTGAGAAGAGCATTAATACACTGGATTCCCTGACAGAAAACGGTTCTATGAACACATATCTGTTCCGGATCAGTGATTATTTTGGGATTTTACAGTACACGTTTTGCTATCCATCGGCAGACAGTCTCAGCAATATCCAAAAGGAAAATGTACGTGATAAGACAATGGATTATGTGGTGGGGCTGGTAAATGGTTATGTGGAGAGAGACGGAAGAGAGCTTATCAAGGGAAACACAAGTTATCAGGTATTTAAATCCTATGACGAGAGGATCGGATCATATTATCTGGAGTTGTTTGGCCGTATTGATTCCGGTGATTTTGTTTATATGAGCACGAACTATCAGAGCATGAAAGAAAGCGTGGCAGTTTCTAACCGTTTTCTGGCATATATCGGTGTGATCGCGGTGCTGATCTCAGGGATCCTGCTTTTTATGATCGGCAACAATTTTACAAAGCCGATCGTATACCTCACAGACATTGCAACGAGGATGTCCCAGCTTGATTTTGAGGCAAAATATCCGGTTAATACAGAGGACGAGATCGGAAAGCTGGGCAACAGTATCAATCTTCTTTCGGAACGGCTGGAGGAGACGATTTCCGAGCTGAAATCTGCCAATAATGAGCTGCAGAAGGATATTGAAAACAAAATACAGATTGATGAGATGCGAAAGGATTTCCTGTCGAATGTTTCTCATGAGCTCAAGACACCGATCGCCCTGATACAGGGATACGCAGAGGGACTTCATGATAATATTAATGATGACAGTGAGAGCAGGGAATTTTACTGTGATGTTATCATAGACGAAGCGAATAAAATGAATAAAATGGTGAAAAAGCTTCTCACCTTAAACCAGATCGAGTTCGGAAAGAATCAGATCACATTTGAACGGTTTGACATTGTACAGGTAGTACGGTCGGTTATCCAGTCTGCGACTCTTCTGGCAGAACAGAAGGGGGCTGAAATCTACATGGAAGAGACAGAGCCGGTCTATGTCTGGGCGGATGAGTATATGGTAGAAGAAATAGTAACCAACTATATCAGTAATGCAATCAATCATGTGGATGGGGAAAAAAGAATCCGTGTGACGCTGGAAATGAGAGAAAACGTAGTCCGCGTGAGAGTATTTAATACGGGAAATCAGATTCCGGAGGATGAGCTGGACAAAATATGGATCAAGTTTTATAAAGTGGACAAGGCAAGAACGAGAGCTTATGGCGGAAGTGGTATCGGTCTGTCTATTGTCAAGGCAATCGTAGATTCCATGAACCAGCAGTGCGGAGTCAGAAATTGTCAGAATGGTGTAGAATTCTGGTTTGATCTTGACCGGAAAAGTTAATGGTTCGTTCCTCTCACAACGATGGAAGTCATTGCGTAAAGTGGGAAAATATGATACCATATAATACGGTGACAGGTATTTTTTTGTGTGCCTGTGTATATGAAATGTAGTATTTTGAGAAAGGCATGATTATTGATATGAAAAAGAGATTGATCGTAACAGCAGCAGTGATGGCACTTGCGCTGACAGGCTGCGGTTCCGGACCGAATCTGGATGATGTCAGCCGGAGCATGGAAGCAGAGTATATGGCGGGTACATTGTTGAAGTACGATAAAAACAACGATGATATGCTGGATTATGACAGGAGTGTTTTAAGGGCAACGCCGACGCCGGAGCCCACAAGGACGCCGGTACCTTTCGGTTCGCCGGCAGCATCGGCAGCATCACAGAATTCATCGGATCCGGGAGCAGCTTCTGATACTCCGGCTGTCAATTATGTGGCGGCGGAGCAGGTTTATGCCATGAATCAGGTTGATATTAAGCAGATGTCCAATGAGATCAAGAGTACATATGGTTCGGCAGATGCAGCGATCAGTGCACATAAAGGAAAGGAGCTTTTGATTGTTCATTTCCGCATTAAAAATAAATCATCGGTCAGCCAAAAGGTCAATCTGATGAAGAAAGAGCTGCAGTATACGCTGACAGCAGATGGAGAGACGGTAGGCAGTCCATTGATGACGATCCTGAGAAATGATCTTCAGTATTTTAAAGAAAAAATGGCACCGGGCAGAAGCTCAGAGGCAGTGCTTGTTTTTGAAACAGACAAGAAACAAACGCTTCAAAATATGTCCATTCAGGTGACAAACGGAAAAATGACAGGTGAAATAGCGATACATTAAGAGAGTGGAAAGGCAGGGTGATACTATGGAGACAGGGATATTATTAGAGAGTGGAACAAATGAACTGGAGATTCTGGAGTTTCGGGTTGGCAGCAATTATTATGGAATCAATGTGGCAAAGATCCGGGAGATTCTGCCATATCAGGTGCCGACACCGATCCCAAATGCAGATGCAAGGATAGAGGGAATCTTTATGCCGAGAGATGAGATCATTTCTATTGTAGATTTATCGAGAGTAATGAATCTGCCGGCAGCACAGTCCACGGCAGGAGATATGTACATTGTAACCAATTTTAATAATCTCAATACAGCATTTCATGTACAGGGAGTAGAGGGAATCCACCGGGTATCCTGGGGAGACATTATCGAACCGGATTCTACGATCAATGCTTCCGGTATGGGAATGGCTACCGGAATTGTGCGGATCGAAGGTCGGCTGATCATTATTCTGGATTTTGAGAAAATTGTTGCAGAAATCAATCCGGAGACCGGACTGAAGATCTCTGATGTAGAGCATATGACAGGCAGATCAAGAGTGGATTCTCCGATTTTGATCGCAGAGGATTCTCCATTGCTGGGCAAGATGCTTTTAGATTGCTTAAAGAGAGCAGGTTTTGCTAATATTGACCTTACGAACAACGGGAAGGAATGCTGGGATAAGCTTTCAGCATATCAGGAGCAGGGCGTGCTGGATCAGAAGGTGGCCTGTGTGATCACAGATATTGAGATGCCACAGATGGACGGCCATCATCTGACAAAACTGATCAAAAGTGATGAGCAGATGATGCATATTCCGGTAATCATCTTCTCCTCTCTGATCAATGACGAAATGAGGAAAAAGGGAGAGAGCCTTGGAGCCGATATGCAGTTATCTAAGCCGGAGATTGGACAGTTAGTGGGAGCGATTGATCAGGTCCTGCAGATTGAAAATGCAGATGGAACATCTGTCTGACATCATAGAACAGATAGTTAAGGAGATAGAAGCTTGAGTGAAGAGGATTTAAAGGATGTGGCAGGGGATGCTGCAGAACAGGATATAAGTGAATATGAAAATCTGGAAAATTTCGTAGATCTGGAGGATCTTAGCAGTCTGATGGATGATGATGACTTTACTGATTTAGAAGATCTGGGAGACATTTCTGATCTTGATCTGGATGGGGATGGTATTTTGGAGGATGAAGCTGCACAAGCACAGGCTGAGGCATCTTTGACAGAGGATGATGCTTCGGATAGTGCGCAGGCGGTATCTCTGGATGAGCCGGAGCAGGAAATGGATTACTCGGATATGGCATCTTTGGATGATCTGCCGGATCCGAGTGAGATCGAGGATCTGGGATTGTTTTCTGATTCCGGGGAGCAGCCGGATATTCCAACGCCGGAAATACCTGAGGCTACTTCCGGGGGGCAGCCGGATATTCCAACGCCGGAAATACCTGTGGCTACTTCCGGAGAGGCATCGCTGGATGATATGGTTGGGGATTTTCTGGATGATCTGGATGCTTCAGGAGGAGCAGCCGGGCAGGAAGTACAGCCGGAGGAGCCGGTGTTTGATTCTTTGGGAGCAGAAGAAAATGAATTATCAGATGTTACTGATACCTCAGATATGCAAAAGGATTCTGAAACAGAAACGGATGGAGCTGTGGCACCGGCTGGAAAAGCAGAACCGGATGAAGTGCCGGAGCCTGTTTTGGAAGAAGAGCCGGAAGAGGAAGCCTTTGGACTTGATGACATTCTTGCATTGGAGCCGGAGGAGGAAAATGGTCAGACGGATGATATGCAGGCATTACTGGAGGGGCTGTCTGAGGATGATATGCCGGAGCTTCCTCCGGAAGGCAGCCAGGAAGATATAGAGAAAAAGCCGGGATTACTGAAACGTCTTTTTGGAAATATCGTGACAGACGAGATTGCAGAGGCAGAGCTTGCCCAAAAGGAAAAGGATAAAGAGGACGAAGCGGCAAGGCAGGAGGCAGCGGAGGCTGCCAAAGAAGAGAAAAAGGCTGCCAAAGTAGCAAAGGCAGAAGAAAAGGCTGAAGCCAAAAAAGCAAAGGCAGAGGAAAAAGAACTCAAGAAGGCTGCCAAAGCCGAAGAAAAGGCACAGAAAAAGGCAGAAAAGGAAGCCAGAAAAGCAGAAGAAGCTGCTCAGGAGGAGCTGGAGGTAACAGGAAAGCTCAACAAGGTCGGAGTGTCCATTGTAGTGATTCTGGCGGCGATGTTTTTGGCAACAGAAATTTCCGGCACTGAAATATTTAGTTACAAATCCACGATGAAGCAGGCAGTCAGCTTCTTTGATGATGGCAGATATACTGACGCATACCGGGAGATTCTGGGAACTGATCTGAAAAAGAAGGATCAGGAGACATACGACAAAATCATTACGGTAATGAAGGTACAGCGATCCCTGAATTCCTATGAGAATTATGACAATATGAAGTATTATCCGGATGCGTTAAATGCTTTGCTGGTTGGTTTGAAGAAATATGATGAAAATATTGAAACGGCCAGAAATCTGGAGGTTGAAAAGGATGTTGACAGCTGTAAGGAAAAAATACTGACGCTTTTAGACGAGGAGTATGGTTTGTCGGAGGCACAGGCGAGAGAGCTTCTTTCTTTAAAAAAGGACGCTTATACAGACCAGGTTGTAAAGCTTGGAATACAAAAAAAGAATTCATAATAGAGCAGAAAATAACAGGGCATTGAGAAAAGAAAACATCTCAATGCCCTGTATTATTTTCTGGTGTGGGAAGTTTGAGTACTGTAAATATATGGAAGTGACGGCATCTGCGGACTAATTATTTGCGGCACCTTCATAGACAGCTTCGTTGGTAAGCTCTATGCCAAGCTTTTTGAAGGTGTTAATATCAATCGCAGATAAAATTGCGGATACATGAAGCTGACAGCCGGATAATTTCGGAAGCTGTTCCAGAGCCAGCTTGGCGTTAGGATCGGATACGGCACACATGGAAAGTGCGATCAGTACCTCATCCGTGTGAAGCCGTGGATTTTTGCTTCCAAGATAACCGGTTTTTAAATGCTGGATCGGTTCGATAAAGGTACGGGAGATCAGATGTACCTTTTTATCAATATGCCCCAATACCTTGATGGCATTTAACAGAACGGCAGATGCCGGTCCCAGAAGGTCGGAGGTAGACCCGGTAACAATAGTTCCGTCAGGCAGCTCTAAGGCTGCTGCGGCAGAGCCGTTTTCAGCAGCCAGATCATTTGCAATGGAAACAACGCAGCGGTCATTTACAGTGATCTTTGCCTGTTTCATGATCAGCTCCTGCTTATAGATCTCGTCCCTGGAGGCTTCATCCTTAACAAAACGGTTCAGGGACTGGTAATATCTGCGGATGATTTCCTGACGGGAAGCTTCCTGACAGACTTCATCATCAATAATGCAGTTTCCGGCCATATTAACGCCCATATCGGTTGGTGATTTATACGGGCAGTGTCCATAAATCACCTCGAACATTGCGGCAAGTACCGGGTAGATTTCGATGTCACGGTTATAATTGACGGTAGTTTCGCCGTAGGCCTCCAGATGGAAAGGATCGATCATGTTCACATCATTCAGGTCTGCCGTGGCAGCCTCATATGCCAGATTCACCGGATGCTTCAGAGGAATATTCCAGATTGGAAAGGTTTCAAACTTGGCATAACCGGCCTTGATGCCGTTTTTATTTTCATGGTAAAGCTGGGACAGACAGGTTGCCATTTTGCCGCTTCCCGGTCCCGGAGCTGTAACGATCACAAGGGGACGGCTGGTCTGGATATAATCATTTTTGCCATATCCCTCATCACTGACAATCCGCTCCACGTTGTTGGGATATCCTTCGATCGTATAATGATGATAGACGTGAATGCCAATATCCTCCAGCTTCTTTTGGAAGAGGTCTGCTGACGGCTGACCTGCGTAACGGGTGATGACGACGCTGCTGACATAAAGTCCCTTTTTCTGATAGACGTCGATCAGACGGATCACATCCTGATCATAGGTGATGCCCAGATCATGACGGATTTTATTGCGTTCAATATCTGCAGCATTGATGGATATGATCATTTCTGCCTGATCGGCAAGCTGTAACAGCATCTGCAGTTTACTGTCCGGTGCAAAGCCGGGAAGAACACGGGAAGCATGATAATCATCAAAAAGCTTTCCGCCAAATTCCAGATAGAGTTTATCGCCAAACTGGGAAATACGTTCCCGGATATGTGCTGACTGCATAGACAGGTATTTATCGTTATCAAAGCCAATACGTTTCATGAAACTCTCCTTTGTAAATCAATCGAATATTGTCGAATATAATAATCTAATGTACCACATATGAGGATAACATACCCGGAAGAAAAAATACAGTGAAAATATAAGAAATTATAATGTTTTCTCAAAATGGAATGCGGCTTTTCTTTCCCGAAAAGAAATGATATAGTTTTATATATCAGGGGGTGACAAAAATGACACAGACACAGCAGGATAGGATCATAAACAGTCTGATTGACAGACAGATCACGATTTCTACAATGGAGAGCTGTACGTCAGGAATGATCGCATCTATGATCACTGATACATCAGGGGCATCGGCTGTTTTTCCGGGAGGCTTTGTGACATATCTGAATGAAACAAAGGTTTGCGCCGGTGTTGATGAAAAAATTATCAAAGAGTATGGTGTCTATTCCGGAGAATGTGCGAAAGCTATGGCGGAAACCGTTAGAGAAAAGTTAAATACGGATATTGGCATTGGCATTACCGGAACGACAGGAAATCTTGATCCCAATAATGCGGACAGTGTGCAGGGGCAGGCATTTTTCAGCATTGTGTGGAAGGAAAGCGTATTTGTTGATGAAATTCATGTCGATGTGACCGGGAAGAGCCGTCACGGGATCAAACAGCTTTATGCAGACCGTGTATTTGAGAAGCTGGCAGAAATTATTAATGTAAAGCAGGGATAAAGCGATGGAGATTCAGATCATAAAAACCAGAAGAAAAACGGTCAGTCTGGAAGTGAAAAGAGACGGCAGCGTGATCGTGCGGGTACCTCTCCGGATGCCTCAGAGGGAGATACAGGAGTTTATTGAAAGTCACAGAAGCTGGATCGAGCATAAGTGCAGATTAATGGAAAAACGACGTGCACAGTCCGTTTCTACAGGGGCACCGCCGGTTGATGAGATTAGCGGAAAGGAATGGGAAAAGATCCGGGAAGCCTTTGCAGGCCGGGTAGATTATTATTGCAAAAAGATGGATGTACAGGTGGGCAGGATTACCATAAGAAATCAGAAAACCCGCTGGGGAAGCTGCAGTGCAAAGGGGAATGTAAATTTTAACTATCAATTATATTATATGCCTTCGGAGCTGATGGACTATGTGATCGTCCACGAGTTAGCTCACAGGCGGCATATGGATCATTCTGCATTATTCTGGGAAGAGGTAGCGCGGTACTGTCCGGAATATGCGGTTTACCGGAATCAGTTAAAAAAGTACGAAACCGTTTAAAATACCGGAAGTTTCATATACAGCATAAAAAGTTAACGGGGAGGAGGGGAATATCAATGGATTGTTTTTCGTGGCGAATATTTAACGGAAATGATGAAGGGACTGGGCTTTATAGATTTTGCCTATGAAAAAGATGCGGTTAATGAAAAGATAGAGAAGCTTTTTCATCAGCTGTTAGGGGCGGCGAAGGATCCGTTATATGGGGATGAATACTGTTCGGTACTGATATATGAATGAAAATTATGCTTCGGATATTACGTTGGAGGAGCTGGCGGAGATCGGAGAAGCGGTGGGCTATGATAATCCAACATATTTTGGCATGGTGTTTAAAAAGTATGAAGGGATTACACCGACGGACTGCAGAAAAAGGCATGGTACAAGCCTGACATGGTAGTATGGATGCAGTGGATGTGGTTGGATATCACTATAAAACAGCCGACGATCGTAACGGTGGAATGAAATGGCTGGCAGAAGAAGTCGATAAAGAGGTGTGGAATAGTGAGGAGCAGGCAATCTTTTCCAACTCTGCATTCCGTCCGTCCACAAACGACAAGAGACCAACTGTGGAGGGGACCGGAATCGGTGGCTCCGGCAGTGCCTTGGAAATGGGAAATACTGTGATCAAGAGCCTTGTGGAGTCTCGTCGTGGACATGTAATTTATCAGCCGGCAATCGGTTCTTTCTATGAAGGAGCACAGTATTCGTTTAAAGAGCTTTTAAGTGCCAGAGATCCATGGTCCGGCTGGATACATTATGATGCGGGCTTGCTTATTCTTGCACATATCAGTAAATTTGCGGTTACCGGCTGGGAGAATGAGACGAATACAGCAGGTATCTGGAGAGGCGTACCTTTTGCAAGCAAGGCATCAGCAGTTCAGGGAACCAGCAGCAACGCCGTGGACGGAAAGGGTGGATTTACCGGAGGGATGGAGGATTATAAAGATACTTTGGGATTAGGCGGAGCCTGGAGTAAAGGAGATCCGGTCACGTTGATCGGAGATTACCGCTGGACGAATTATGCAGTATCCATTGATGCGTTTTTTGAGAATCAGAGAGAAAACCAGTATGCACAGGTGGGTATCAGACAGGAAGAACACAAAATCTTAGCAACAGTGCAGGGTATTCCTTCAAGGTAAATGAGGATGGAACCTGGGTACTGCAGCGTGCAAAATTAGGAAAGACATCTTCCAAAGGAACAGAGCTTGTGACAGGATCGGTAGACGGAGCGTTAGTAACACCGGGCACCTGGTTCAATTTAAAACTTCGGGGAGAGGGAAATGTTATTAAAGCATATATACCAGATTTGATAATCTGGAAGTGACAAAGATCAAGGGGTATGCACCATATTATAATGAGTATCTTGATAATATGGAGACATATGATCTGACAGATTCAGAGCATACAGTAACAATTGAACTGGCAAGTGGAAGTATTGCGGTTGATGCAGTGGCTGTACTGGGAGCTGCCTATGAGGGAGAAGAAAACCGTTGCCCTGAAGAAGACGGAGAACAAGAAGATCAAGGCAGCAGTCTCACCAAAGTGACGATCGGTAAAAATGTTACATCTATTGGCAAAGAAGCATTTGCAAAAGATAAAGCTTTGAAGAAGCTTGTGATCAAATCTTCCGGATTGAAAAAGGTTGGCAAAAATGCCATCAAGGGAATTTCCGGAAAGGCAAAGATCTCCTGCGGAAAGAAGAATGTGACAGCATACAAAAAGCTGTTTACTGCCAAAACAGGATACATAAAGTCAATGAAAATTACAAAATAAATTCGTAAGGAATTCTTAAAAAACACATGGAATGTTCCATGATATAATAACGCTATACTAAATATATGGAATCATTATTCTATATAAAGGGGAGGGTAAATATGCGTTATATATTGCGGAACATTCGTCTTTTTATGACAAATCAGCGGGGGATATATCTTTTATCCATTGCTGCTGTGATGTCGTCTGTTTTTTTACTTCATTTTTCCTATTCATTATATCAGTCCTTTATGAAGGAAAAGGATGCCCAGAGTGTGGAGGCGGATTGGCTGGACGTAGAGCTTCAGGATCTGTATACACAGAAGGGTGATCCTAATGATAGTGATTACCGGATCATTCCACGGAAGGGGACAAAATATGTCACTATCAAAGATCTGAAACGACTGCTGAAAAAATTGTCCGAGGAATTTCAAAAGGAGGTACTGGATGTTGGAACAGAGGTGGTTGTGGATAATGTTCCGTATATATGTTGGTTTGGTGTGGAGAACGGAGAGATCGTGATGTCGAAGCAGTATCGTGACAATATCACAGCGCATTCTTTGCCGGAAGGAAGATTTTTTACAGAGGAGGAATACAAAGAGGGACTGCCGGTTGCTCTGGATGAGGCAATTATGTCTAAGAGTCAGAAAACACCATATATCGACAGCATCCGGTCAAAGGATCGTAAATACCTGACTATTGCGGGAAAAAAGTACCGGATCATAGGAAAACATTTTACTTATGATCAGCCCATTGTCCCGATCACATCCCTGCCGGAAGACTATCCTCTGCATGAATTTATAAATTTTGATTTCACGAAGTCCGTCAACAGTCTGCAGTACACGGAGTTAAAGGATGTGGTAGAGGAGACACTGGGGGATCATGCATCCCTTCCGGATATGGATCTGCCGGATATGGATAAGATTTATCTCTACAATACGATGATCATTATTGCGGTTCTGATCGCAGTGGTTTCGGCGTTAAATTTTGTGATCCTGTATCAGTATTTTCTGGAAAAAAGGCAGGAGGAGATCCGGGCAATGAGGATCTGCGGGATGAAGCGGAGACGTGCCGTGGTGATGTTTCTGGCGGAATGTGTCTGCCTGACACTGCCGGTTTATGTGCTGTCGGTATTTCTGTATGACCGGTTTGCCCTGCGGATGATGAGTTCTTTTTACACTTATGTGGATGATCATTACAGCCTGAAACTATATCTGGAGCTTTTTGCGATTTATTACATATCCTCGCTGATCATTCTGCTGGTTTCTATCTGGAGACGGCTGCAGGGAGAAGGAAGGATGCGGATTGGAGGTGGAAGAGTATGAAATGGAGATATGCCTGGAGAGAATTATGGCATCATCCGTTAATGATGCTTTTGATCTTTGTGCAAAACGTGGTGGTTTTTGCGGTAACGGTGAGTATGATATCTACAATTGTTTCCCGCTATAATACCTACCGGGAGATATCAGATCTGGTGTCCGGAAATGGTGCTGTTTATACATTGGAGAGTTACCAGGATTATTACAAGAACAAGGAGGGAGAATGGCATTACAGCTGTGCATACACAAGAGAAGAAGTTGAAAGCGGCCTGACGGATGCAAAGGTGCAGGGGTGCTATAACTGGGGTGTGGGCATTGACGGGGATGTGCAGGATTGTAGTCTGACCGCATATGATGAGGCACTGTGGAAGTGTCATCGGCCGGCAATCGCAGCAGGAAGATGGTTTTCTGACCGGGATAAACAGACGGAGGAGCTGGAGGTTGTGATCGCACAAAAAGGAGGAAAGGATGGCAGGTATCAGGTGGGAGATACCCTGAGTGCCGAAAAGGAATTGAGAGATTGGGTCAATGAAGGTGATGATACCAAGATATCTTTTAAGGTTATTGGCATTATTGAAAACGGAGCTTCTATTCTGGGCTCCAAATTGGAGGGGAAAAAAAGTAAGGAGGACTACCGGACATTGTTCTGGGATTATTATGATTATTATAATGACGGCTTATATCTTTTCGGGATACAGTCCGATCTGCTGCGGTGTAAGCATCAGCATGCCGGTGCATGGACGGAGAAGATGTTAGGGGAATGTTTCTTTTCCTGGGAAACCGAGGATCCGAAGGTGATCAGCAGCAATCAGGAAAAGGTAATGAAAAACGCTACGGCTACAGATACCAAAGACTATGAATTGATCCGAAGGGAGAGTAAAAAGTATATCTGGGAACAGGTCCGGATGATCCTGCCGATCCTGATCACATTATGTATCATGACGGTTTTATCTACGGTCTGTAATATGGCGATCATGGTTCAGAAAAGTTTGCGGAATTATGCGGTGTATTACATTAACGGATTGTCGTGGAAAAAGTGTAGGTCAATCCATATATTCAGCATGATACTTCTGGAAGGAGGAAGCTTTCTTCTGGTGACGGCGGGATTGTTTTTGCTGAAGTTTGGCGGTGCGTTAAAGTATACGGTGATTTCACCGGGTCTTTGGCAGATGGCGGGGTGTCTGCTGTTATGTCTGTTGTTTACTCTGTTTGGGATCGGTGTGGTACGTCGGGAGACCCATGGAGTGAGTGCAAAGGAAATATTAACGAGAGGGGGAGAATGATGATCGAAATAAAAAATCTGAATAAAGCCTATAATCTCGGAGAGGAGAACGGCTGTGAGGTGTTAAAGGGAATCAATCTGACGATTCATGACGGGGAGATGACTGCTATCATGGGAGCAAGCGGCGCAGGCAAAAGCACTCTGTTACATATTTTGTCCTGCATTGACCGGTACGACAATGGAGAGTATCTGCTGGACGGAGAACTGATCGGGAGAATGGGGGATGCCCGGATGGCAGAGATACGAAATGAAAAAATGGGAATTGTTATGCAGGATTTTGCTCTGATCGAGGATTTTACTGCATTGGAAAATGTTATGATGCCATTGGATTTCTCGGCAAAGAAACGCAGAAAAAAGGAAAAAAGAAATATGGCACTGGAGGCATTGGAGGCGGTTTCCATGAAAGAGTATGCCGGAAAACCGGTGTGCAAGCTGTCCGGTGGCCAGAAACAAAGGGTAGCGATTGCAAGAGGTCTGGTGAATCGCCCGGAGATTCTATTTGCGGATGAACCAACGGGAGCACTGGATTCTGTGACAAGTGGGGAGATCATGAAGCTGCTTAGGACCTTAAATGAAAAGGGAACCACGATGGTGATCGTGACCCATGACAGACTGGTGGCGGAAAGCTGTGATCGGATCATCAAAATAGTAGATGGAAGGGTGCAGGATATTGCGTGAGACATTAGTAGAATTAAAATTGGCGAGTAAATATTATAAAACAGATACCCATGTTGTAGAGGCACTGCGGCGTATCAGCCTGAAGTTTGAGCGGGGAGAATTTGTGGCAGTGACCGGGGAAAGTGGAAGCGGCAAATCCACACTGCTGCGTGCGATCTGTGGTCTGATTCCTCTGGATGACGGTGATCTGTTTTTGCATGGAGAGTCGTGTTTTTCCTGCTCTCCGGAGGAATGGAATGAGATACGCCGCCGGGAGATCGGTATGATATGGCAGGATTATAAACTGATCGAGCATTATACGGTGATGGACAATGTGATCATGGCGCTTCGAATTGCCGGAATGGAAGAGAATGCACAGGAAAAAGCAGTAAATGCATTACGCCGGGCCGGTCTGAAGGACTATGAAAATCATAAGGCAGGACAGTTATCCAGCGGACAGAAGCAGAGGCTGGCGATTGCGAGAGCGGTTGCCGTATCGGCACCGATCATTCTGGCGGATGAACCCACCGGCAATCTGGATCACCAGAGCAGTCTGGAAATTCTCCGGCTGCTTCGTGATGTGGCAAAGGACAGTCTGGTGATCATGGTGACCCATGACTTTGCGGAGGCGCAGGAGTTTGTTTCCAGAAAGGTTACGCTCCGGAATGGGCAGGTGATGGATGATGTCAGGCTGCAGGAAACAAATGGATCAGATGCGCAGAACGGGGACAAAAAGCAGTGTCTTAAAACGATGGATCCCGGTAAAAGCGGGTTACAAAGGAAAGCAGACCGGAAAGATATTTTGTATTTTGCATGGAAAAATATCCGGGGTCATAAGGTGAAAACAGGGCTGATCCTTCTGCTGATGATGCTGGTTGCCGTGATCTCTTATGGTTCGATTGGAGAAATCCAGATGTTTCGGGATGACCGGATCGCCAGAGTGACGGATGACTCGATCTTTGGAGAGCAGGACAGGACGAGACTTCTGGTGAAACGCTCCGATGGTTCTGCAATGGGAAAGACGGATCTGGAGGAAATACTAAAGCAGCCCGAAGTGGTGGCGGCAGATCTGTACGGAGCGGTCAATGAAATAGAGTATACGATAAGTTCCAGAGATCAGAAGGGATATATGAAATCCGTTTATGTACTAAAAAAACAGGATATTAAAGAAGGAACCATGGCAGAGAAAACGGGGGAGATTGTTGTGTCCCGAGGCGTAGGCATCCCAAAAGGAGGTACGGTCAACATTTCTTTTCAATGCAGGAATTACTGGGGCAGGGATGAAACCCTGAAATACACCTTCCGGGTGGCGGGAATCAGCAATGGCCGGACACCGCAGGTTTATTTTTCGGATGATTTCTGTGAGATGCTGTACCTTCCGCTGGCATCGGAGGACGTTATTATGAATTATGGCCGGAAGGATGGAAAATATCTGGGCAGCCTCCGGGTGATCCCGTTTATCAGCGATGTGGCATCCGGAGCCGGAGTGGCGCTGGATGATTCCTTTCAGGTACCGGCATCAATATTGTATCAATTTGACAAAAAACTCAGGAAGGTTTTTGCCGGGACAGAGCAGCTGGAGATGGGAGAAAAGAAGATATCAGTACAATATACAAAAAAGACTCACAGCAGTACTTCATTTTTTCTGGGGGTCAGTGAACCGATATTTCGTGAGTGCTATGGCGATTACGGAAAGGAACAGTCGGGGGAGATTTCTGTCTATATCAAAAGCTATAACAGTACGGACCGTGTGATCCGAAGTCTTCGTGCAAAAGGGTATGACGGGGTCAGTACATACCGTGTCAGCAAGACGGAGTATGATCCGGACCGGCTGCAGCAGAGAATGAATATTTTTGAGATCATGGGAGCGATTCTGGGTGTGATGTTTCTGGTACAGATCCTGGTGCATATGATCTTTTACCGGATCCGGCGCCCAGAGGAGTTTCTGATGCAGACTTTGGGGATAACGGTGGACCGTTTGCTTTGGATCGAGGCAGCAGAGCTTATTCTGGAGCTTATACCGGTACTTGTCCTGGGAGGCATCGTGGTGTGGCTTCTGCATTATAATGAGGAGGCGCGGGTGATGTTAGATTATTATACGGTCACAGGAGCCGTGTGCGTGCTTTTGTATAATGTTGTCTGTGTGTGTGCGTCATGGCTTTTACATTGCAGATTTTATAAAAAGTGGTTAAAGCGTCAGATCATGTAAGGAGGGATGGCTATGATACGGGTAGAAAATCTGGAGAAATATTATGATCGTCATAAGAAAAACGAAAAACATGTATTACAGGAGATCAATCTGGAACTGCCGTCCCATGGTCTTATTGCCGTGGTGGGGGAGAGTGGCTGCGGAAAGACGACTCTTTTAAGGTGCATCAGCGGTCTGGACTGTTTTGACGATGGCCGGATGGTATATGAAGGAAAACATGTGATCATGCCCCGGAAGAATTCTATGGAAGAATACCGGAACCGGAATATCGCATTTGTCTTTCGAAATGAATATATGAGGGAAGAACTGACGGTTCTGGAAAATGTCCGGATGGCATTGGTTCCGTATGAGCTTTCCGGGGAGGAAGAACAGGAGCGGATCCGGCTGACTCTGGAGGCTGTGGGGATGGAGAAGTACAAAAACCGCCGTCTGGAATATCTTTCGGGAGGGCAGATGCAGCGGGTCGCTGTGGCAAGAGCCTTTGTAACATGCCCAAGGATTATTTTTGCAGATGAACCCACCGGAAATCTGGATGAGGAGAATACCATCCGGATCATGCAGCTGTTGCGGGCCTTTTCCGAAAAAGCACTGGTGGTTCTGGTGTCCCATGAACAGAATATGGTGAAGGGATTTGCAGACAGGATCATTCATCTGGAGGAGGGGCGGATCGTGTCTGACCGGGAAAACAATGCGGCGGAACAGATCCGCCGTATGGAATGGAAGGATATTTATCTGGGGGAATATCGCCGGACGCAGCAGAAACTGGAGCATTTGCAGGTTCAGTTTTATGAGCAGGAAGAGGAAATGCAGGAGGAGACAGAACAGGAAAATACTGCACAGGAAAACACCATTCAGATCATTCACCGTAATCACAAGTTTTTTGTCAAAGGAACCGGCGAGGAAGAGATCATTCTGTTAAAGGACAGTGACTGCAAGGTGGTCGATGGTCTACGGCCGGAGTATATGGATACTCTGGAGGGGCAGGAGCTGGGACTGGAGAGTATTTCACAGGCTTTCCGACAGCATTACCGGCTGCCGGAGCTCTTAAAGGTTTCTGCCGGACTTTCGGAGGGACATGGCCGATGGCTTTTTATGCGGCTGACACTTTTATTATTTACGGTGGTCACATTTCTGATATTTACGGACTACCGCTCCAGAGATTCTCTGAATAAGCTTGCTCTGCAGACAACAGACAGTCATTTGGTGACCTTTGATTTTTCACAGGGTGGTTTTACACGGTCGGGGATTGAACTTTTTTACGATCAATATCTGACTGCAGGGGGCTACAGCGATATCATGCCGGCACTGAATGATACCATGAATGTGCAGTATGACGGTTATCTGCAATTATCCGGTCATCTGTGCAAGGTACAGGATTTTTCCATGATTTCCGTTAAGGAGATCTCGACGGTGGATATACAATATGGAAGGATGCCAAAGAACCGCAATGAGATCGTGGTGGACCGGTGGCTTTTAAAACGTGCAAGACAGGATAATAATATTCTGCGGGAATTATTTCTGGATGACAAACAGTTTCTGGGGCAGAAGGTGTCCTTCGTTACGGGAAATCCCGTAACGATCGTTGGGATCGGCAGCCGGGATGAGCCGTCCGTTTATGGCAGTGATACCCTGCGGCTAAGTATGGCATATGAGCTTCCTTCTTTGATAACAGCCGAAGAAATCAGCGCGTTGTATCCAAAGAAATATAAAGATCTGTATCTGAATGATAATGAGGTGCTCGTTTCGGAAAGAATCCTAGCACAGGCGGAGGGCGCCAGTGATAAAGAAAAGAAGGAAACGATTTTAAAGACCCTGAAGGATCTTACGGGTTGGGAATGTTACATTGCAGGAACTTTTTCCGAGGAGGGCTATGATTACATTATTCCGGAGGGATTTTGTTATGACATTTCCAGGGAAAAAGCGATTCAGGATCACAAATGTTATGCCTATGCGGAATCGCCGCAGAAAATGATCGCCCAGATTCGGAAGGATATGGAACGGGGAAAAGATAAGTTTCCGGTTGTGATGCAGCAGACGACACAGGAACAGTTTCAGAAAGCACTGGAAGAAAAGCATTCCATGCTCCGGATGGATTATGAATATCTGATTGCTTTTGTTGCAGTTGTGTTTGTTGTGATTCTTGTGTTGATCTGGTTTCAGATTCTGTCCCAGAGAAAAGAGATGATCGTCAGTCAGTTCGTGGGGATCAGACGAAGTGTGCTGTGGAGAATGAAAATGCTGTATGCCCTCCGGAATACAAGCTTTGTATGTCTGCCGGTTGTGATGATATGCTGGATCGTAGTGCAGATTATGTCTTCGATTCCGTCATTCAATTATTTTGTGGACATGACCTGGTGGATTGCGTTGATTTTCGGCGGTGTATTGACCGGACTTGTCACAGTGGCATATGGTGCCGTCTGGAAATGTAATCTGCCGGGATTCCCACTCAGATATACGGAATAATGCAAAACATCAAAAAAAGAAAAGAATTGACAGGACAAATGGATGCATTAAATGCTTCACTGGGTGTCTATCTATCACCGGATGATTAAAAAGGGTACTTGAAAGTACAAGTACCCTGATGTATAATCTACTTAGAAAGGTTATCGGATGTGTTATCCGATTGCCCTCAGTATTAAAATGTTTATAAGAATAGCATCCTAAACTTTGCGAGGGTTGGGGATGCTATTTCTTTTTTATTGTTAGGGCATATGCCCTGTTTTGCGAGCAAATTTCTTAACAGAGAAATGAGCGAAGCTGGTGTTAGAATATAAATAGTACAAGTCAAAGTGAGAGCTTTTCATTCCGTCGATTAGTGATACAATAAAAGTATCGTACTGAAGGAGGAATTTATCATGGCAAAACATTTTGACAAACAGTTTAAACTGGATGCCGTCCAGTACTATCATGATCACCGTGAACTGGGATTGGTCGGCTGTGCATCAAATCTAGGCATCAGCCAGCAGTCTCTGTCCAGATGGCAGAAGGAGCTGCGGGAATCCGGTAATCTGAAATGCCGTGGATCCGGCAATTATTCTTCGGATGAGGCAAAAGAGATCGCCCGTCTGAAGAGAGAATTGCGTGATGCCAAGGACGCGCTTGATGTGCTAAAAAAAGCCATAAACATTCTGGGCGAATAACGGAAGCTGTTTATCTCGAAGTTATCGTTAAAGCAGAAAACGCTAAAAAAGCAGGACGCCGGGTTTCTGTTTCCGGAATGTTAAAATATTTAGGCGTTTCACGGTCAGGGTATGCCACATGGAAACGGCATATGCCATCCGATACTGCCAAACGCAGGAAACTGCTCAAGGAAAAGATCAAAAAGATTTATGACAATTCTCATCAGAATTATGGTGCCCCTAAGATCACAAGGGAATTGCGTAAAACAGGGGAAAACGTTTCTGAAAGAACTGTCGGCAAATACATGAAACAAATGGGCATCAAAGCCCAATGGATCCGTCCATGGACAGTAACAACCAAGGATTCCGATTTCAGTAATGAATTGCAAAATATCCTTGATGAGCAGTTTAATCCTGA
>NZ_JACRSX010000021.1 GCF_014384985.1 Jutongia huaianensis | reverse complement strand
TGTACTCGATGTACAGGTTTCTTTTGTCTTGCCATAATAAAAGGCCCTCCTAATGATATTTATTTTATCATAGAAGAACCTTCTAATCATTATTTTACAGAAAAAGTATCACACTCTCGAATAAATCCAATCTGTACCAACATCATCAAGATACCATTTACAATTTGTTTTCTTGCAAAATATCCGGCTCCCATGATCAGGAGAGATAATTTAACCCAGATATCACCTTTTACCACAGCAGTACCAAAATCCCGAAAGTATCCGGCAAGTGCTGTTCCAAAATTTTTCAGCCCGGTTCCCATAGACCGGAAAAAATTACTTATTTTATTTGTCTTCTTATTTGCCATAGCAAACACCCTCTCTTTATTCAGGATCATCTGCCACGGGACCGAGCTGTCCCGCAGCATTCCGGAGCAGATCCGGATCATCCTGTGTTAATTGACATTTCTGCCAATGGTGCTGTTATTTTGCTGAATCTTCTACCGGTGCTGTAATACCGGCTACTGCATTGTCAAGCAGCTTCTGAAGATCTGTTCCCTTCGGGTTGCCGTCTGCCAGCTTCTTACCTAATGTCTCAACCGGACTCCAGTAGTTATTGCCCACACGCTGAGGTGCTGCAAATTCTGCCTGGGATGCCAGTGCTGCGATTGCCTTGTTGGACTGTACTTCGTCAGACTCAGATGCCTTAATATTAGAAGGTCCTAATTCTCTCTGGTTAAATCTTTCAACCTGTGCATCATAATTGGTCAGGTATTCTGCCAGAAGCATAGACCAGCCTACAAATTTACTTCTCGGATTAACACCAACCAGCTTACATCCGGAAAAGGAAGCCATCTGAACCTGCTTTCCTGCTACCGTAAAGGTTGGAAGCTTGCAAGCGGAGTAGTTCTTCTTCCATGCCTTGGAAGCGGCTTTTGCATTCCAGGTACCATTGACTGCAGCTGCCACCGTGCCATCCTTAATACCTGTTACAGTTGCTGCATCATTCAGATTTACAACAATACCTGACTTATAAAGATCAATGATTGCCTGTGCAACATCTGTTGCGCCATCTCCGTTCCAGTCACAGGTATTGCTTCCGTCCTCATTCAGGGACAGATCATATCCTGCTCCCTTAAAGAAAGAATAGAAATACCACGCATTGGATGCCTCAATGGCAATCTTCTTGCCGGCCTTCTTCGCGGCGGCTACCATACCATCCAAAGTCTTTACATCATCCTCAGAAAATACAGAAGAATCATAGAACATAAAATAACCATTATCTGCTGTCATCGGATATGCATAAAGCTTATCATCTACTGTTGCCGCTTCAATACTTCCCGCAACATTCTCAGACTTTACATCATATGTGTAATCTGCAACAACCTCCTGGAGCGCCCCCGCCTTTACCAGCTCATTGATCTGGTCATCTGCAAATGCGAATACATCCGGTGCTGCATCAACGTCCTTTAGAATATCATCCTTTGTCTTTGACTCGCTTTCTTTACCAAGCTGAATATTAAACTTTACATCGGAATACTCCTTCTGGAATTTGTCCAGCAGACTCTTGGTCAGATCCTGATCCTCCTCAGAAGCCCATACCGTAAGCTTTACTGTATCCTTCGTGGACTTGATCAGGTTTGCTACTGCGTCCTCGCCTGCATTTTCAGAACCTGCGTCTGAAGACTGCGCTGCAGAATCTGCGTCTGCCGCATCCTTGTTTCCACATCCTGTCAGTCCGATGCACCCCGTTACCATCGTTGCTGCCAACAGAAAAGATAATAGTTTTCTTCTCATAACAAAAATCCTCCTTCATATTGATCACGTTACCGTGAATGATTTTTCATCACCTTTTGTGCGTCTTTTTGCGCAATCGGTTGTTCTATATTTGCATAGTAGCAAACTTTTACAACAATGTCAACAATATTATTTATTTTTTGTGACATTTTTTCTAATACGTTATCTGCTGTAAATACAAAGTTCTGTTGTTTTTGTGCATTTTATCCGACTTTTCACAGCCAAACGGTCAACCATTTGCGCATATTATAAAATCAAAAATGCAGATCCGGCGTTTTGCCCTTAGATTCCTCCTCCAAATTGCCAGCATTTTCTTATATTTATATATTAAAAAACGCTATGTCATCGCTTTATGACATAGCGTTTTTTAACTGTGGGTGCAGTTTTTAAGATGCCTGATTCCCTGCGTCCGGAAGCAAACAACCCGGATCACATAACGATTCACACGGCATCATATCATCGCGCATTGCTTTGCGCATTGCGAACCCTGACGGGTTCATTATATCTACTGGGTGGAACCCCTCAGGGCCACCTCGTAACTGAGAAGGACTTTTTCGTCGACCTGCCGTGCATTCATCATATCAAACAATGTTCTGCAGGCAACGACTCCCAGTTCCTTGGGATCATACTGTAATGCAGTGACCGCCGGCTGGTTACTTTCCAGCAGGTCGCTACTGTAGAAGGAAGCGAGTTTGACCTGATCCGGAATCTGTATCCCGTCTCTTTTCAAAATATTGATCACTTCAAAGCCGATCCGGTCATCCATGGTGACAATACATTCCACCTGATTGCGCAGTGCTTCTTCTACACTACGCTCAATGTCTACCTTTGTCTCACCATTCATGTAAATAAAAACATCATCCTCGTTCAGATGCTGCTCCGCCACAGCTTCCTCAAAGCCCCGGCGTCTCGTCTGATTGACCACATGATTCTCATCGCCGCCGATCAATGCCAGACGACGTATCCCCTTCATGATCAAAATAGAGGTCAGCTCCCGGCATGCCTTAACGTGGTCATTATCAATCTGGATCACATCCGGTTCACTGGAACTGCCGATCACCACAAACGGAATATCGTGCTCCTTCAGGAACCGCACACGTTCATCATCGATCAGCGTCCGTCCCAGAATAATGCCATCCACCTTATGATTCTCAACCACTCTGCGCAAATGCTCCAGCTCATGGTCATAAACCATGGAGATTAAAATATCATAATTCTCTTTGGAAGCCACTTCGCTGATGCCGATCATACATCTCTGAAAAAATGGCAGATCTGTAATCGTCGAATCTCCCGGAATCACCCAGCCGATATTGTACGTCTTGGACTGTGCAAGCCCCTGCGCCATCGGATTCGGTCTGTAGTTATTCTCCTCAATATAAGCCAGAACACGCTGTCTGGTCTGCTCGCCGATCCTTCCCTTACCTGAAATAGCTCTGGATACGGTGGTCTTGGATATCCCCAGTGCCTCCGCAACATCGCCGATTGTAATACGGCTTTGTTCCCTGCCTTTTGTGGTGGTCCATTCGTTCTGCCCTGCCATCTTCCTTCCCTCCTCCTTCAAAAGGTGTTGCACTCTTGTTGCGCAATCTTTTAACATTAGGTTATCAGCTGTTGCGCAATTTGTCAATCAGGTTTTTGGAAAGTTTATAAAAGGTTTATTTTTTGGTACATCCCTTCAAAATATCTATGTGCGCCCTCTAAGCTAAAAACCTTTCTTCCTATGCGGTTATTTAATACTTCTGATCATTTAACATCTGTTTATTTAACATATATGCGGTTATAAATTCATATATTGACATCCCGGCAGAGATATCTTATGATGTATGCAGGTATAGCGCACCCGATTGCGCTGTTGGTATATTCCACTTTTACACAGTAAAAAGCATCTTAAAAAGCGAATCATATCTGTACGATAAAACGGCTCATCCGCTTCACATAATTAACTATATAGGAATTTGCTGCACTTTATATCTGCGATCAGAAACAGCAAACCCGGAAAGGAATGTCTACACATTATGAATCACACAACTACACTCAAGGAAAACCTCCGTCAGGAAAAATACCAGGCAATTTTAACGGATCTTTATGTAGATCCGAACCGTATCGACTACCAGACCACACGTTATATCAAAGCGATTGAATGCTATGAAACAGCTTTTGGCGCCGGCGGTGTTTCCATTTACAGCGCACCCGGCCGCAGCGAAATCGGAGGAAATCATACGGACCATCAGCATGGCGAGGTTCTGGCTGCTTCCATCAATAACGATGCCATTGCTGTCGTGTCCCCTCTGGATGAACCCGTTGTAAAGGTTATCTCCGACAGCTACGAACTGATCACCATAGATCTTGGCAACCTTTCCCTGCAGGAATCCGAAAAGGGATCCACACGCGCTCTGATCAAAGGGGTTCTTGTCTCCGCACAGGAAAGAGGATACCGGATTGGCGGTTTTCAGACTTACATTACCAGTGACGTTCTGATCGGCGCAGGTCTTTCTTCCTCTGCCGCCTTTGAAACAATTATCGGTACGATCCTGTCCGGCCTCTACAACGAGATGAAGATTTCTCCGATCGAGATTGCTATGATGGGACAATATGCAGAGAATGTCTATTTCGGCAAACCCTGTGGTCTGATGGACCAGATGGCCTGCTCCGTGGGAAGTCTTGTCCATATTGATTTTGCTGATCCGGCGAAGCCCGTCGTGGAAAAGGTGACATTTGATATGGCGAAGCACGGTTACAGCCTGTGCATTACCGATACCAAAGGGTCCCACGCAGATCTTACCCCGGATTATGCGGCAATTCCTGCCGAAATGAAATCAGTGGCTGCGTATTTGGGTAAAGAAGTGCTCCGGGATGTCCCTGCAAATGAATTCTTCCGAAAGCTTCCGGAAGTGCGCAAAGCCACCTCCGACCGAAGTGTCCTTCGCGCCATTCATTTCTTCTGCGAGAATGAACGTGTCCGTCAGGAAGTCGCTGCATTAAACCGGGAAGATATCTCTGCATTCCTTCAGACCGTTGCCGCATCCGGAGATTCTTCCTTCAAATATCTGCAAAACATTTACTCCGGTCAGGATGTCCAGACACAGAATATATCTCTGGCACTCGCCGTCAGCGAGACAGTTCTCGAAAACCGCGGCGTCTGCCGTGTCCATGGCGGCGGTTTTGCCGGAACCATTCAGGCATTTGTTCAAAAGGATGCTGTCACAGAATATAAACAGGCAATGGATGACCTGTTTGGCAAAGATGCCTGCAGCGTTTTGATGATCCGCAAATACGGCGGAATAAAGGTGTTGTAATCTTAAAGACTTCTCTTTTATATAATCTGCATTTTCCCCATGCATTATCACATCCATCGCAGCACCAAACTATATTTTACGAACATTTATAGTATTATGTTGCGATGGATAATAATCATTTATTGCGATTGCATTTTTCTTATTTTCCCCCATTTTTCAGGGCTTTTTCTGTCTATGTGAAATTTCTACTACAATTTTGCTCTATTTTTACTGGTAATTATGACCAATAATTTTCTTGAATCCCATCATGAGTTTGTGTTCAATACAGTAGTATGCTATAGCAAACAATCGCAAAAAAAGAGAACAAAAATATTACAATGAAAAAATAAAAGAGGAGGGAAAGATTTGAGAAATAAAAATCTTAAAGGTCTTTTGGCCGCATGCTTAAGCTTTTCTATGATTGTAACCAGTTTCAGCGTAAGCGGACCAGGTACAAAATCAGCAAGCGCAGCAGAAACCGGTGGTTTATTTTTTTGCTTCGCTCATTTCTCTGTTGAGAAATTTGCTCGCAAAACAGGGCATATGCCCTAACAAATAAAGGATCCCGGCCGATAAAACATCAGCCGGGAACCTGCTTTTTATTTCGGAGTCTATTTTCCTAAACTCTCCTTTTTCGCTCCAACCGCAACCATATTCACCACATTGGACAAAAACGCCATCGCAAGCACCATAACAAATATCGCAACATCCTTTGCGTTTTTCAACGGCATCAATGTAATGATCGAAATCGCCAATATGGCATTAATGATCAGGATAACGATCATTCTCTTTTCGAATTTCTTGTAGTCACCCTCCAACTCCCCAAGCACTTTCGTCATATTCTCATCTGCCACTTCCTTGAGCTCATCCATTTCCACGCGCTTTCCGGCCAAAATTTCATTAATACTGATCCCATAAATATCGCTGAGCAAGATCAACGATTCCGCCGGCGGCATATAATTCCCCGTTTCCCATCGGGATACTCTTGCCGGTTTTCGAATGGGTCAGCGTCAATGTCAGTTCACCCTTACAGTTCTCCCAGTCGTATATACATACCATCACCTGATTATATTGGCTTTGCCCCTCGTTAATACACTCCTCATCCCAACTGCAGAAAGCCGCTTCCTCTAAATCAACCGCTTCCCCGTTTTCCTTCGTCAATGCCAAATCGTAATCATAAAAAAGTTCCTCAAACGTTGGCTTATAAACCGTACCATCTGCCTTTTTAAATTCAACCGGATAATAATATTCTTTTCCCTGCTGACTGATCACAGATTTTTTATCTGCATCTCCAATCCAATAAAAGTCATCTGCGTCCTCATTTTCCAGTTTTCCAATAATCCAGGAATATATTTCTTCGGTTTTCTTTTTATTTAATTGAAAATTTGTATACTGCGTGCCCTCAATTGTAAAATTCCCACTCGAAGAGGCCTTTGCCTGTATGTAACAATGATTCTCCACAAATCTCGCCATATATTCTGAGCCATTTACGTTTAATTTTGTTAGACCATAGACTTCTCCTTTTATCTCAAGTGTAGTATCATTTCCAACCAAAACGGAGCCACATGTTTGATCCTCGCCGACTACCGTTACACCGGTAAAATTGTTTGCAACACTCGGATTCGTTGACATTTGTCTGAGATCAAGCACCGCATTTTTCTCGCAAAAGACGTTATTTACGTTAAAATCCGCCTCCTTAGGAAGCGTGATCCGCGACTTTTCTGCCATCGTGAGATTATTGATACCGGAAAATGACAGGGTATCAATATGAGCCCCCGCTTTCACATTAACATTCAACTCACCTATCAGATCCGTCTTGTCAAAATCCGTTACATTACTATCCTTTCCCAGTGTAACATTTACATTTCCTGTCAATGTATGACCATCGGCACCCGCTGCATGAATCTCCGTGTCTACCAATTTGGAATCCAGTTCTATATCCACTTTGTCTTGTTCGGAATCGCGATAATAATCTCCTGCATAAATTGCAGCTATCTTAGTCTGGGATATGGGATTGACCACTTTAATCGTTGTGTGGCTTCCCATCTTTCCTTCCTCTCCCTGGTACGCGCCACCGCTGATCAATGGCCTCACATCGTCCTGCAATGTACTGGTTCCTACTCTCGTATCTACCGCATCCAACACCAGCGTATGTCCCGCCGCATAAATTGTTGTCCCACGTGCATTTCCTGCCTGCGGCACCATTTGCAGCCACATATCACGAAACGTAACGTCCGCTCCCAGCTGAATCATACTGCGTATTTTCAAACCTGCTGACGTATCTGAACCAACAATCGTGATATCTTTATCAATAAATAATGGTTTCGGAGATTCGTCTTCGTACGTCTCGTATTTGGTGTAGGAGACTTCACCCACAAGTACAAGTGTCTGTCCCGTCTGAATCTGCTTCAAGGCCGTACGTATATTTTGATACGGTCTTTGGGCGGTTCCGTCACCTTCCGTAAGACTGCCTTCTCCATTTTCCACATAAACCTTAACTTCATCTGCTGCATCCGCCGCCTTAATGCCCATTGGAGCAGCTTGGTTCATAATTAACATTAAAATCAAAAATAATACACTTAATTTTTTTCTCATATCACATTTCCTTTTCTGGAGTTATAAATTTACTTTGCTTCAATGTATCAATCAACAGCACATCCGCAGGCAGCCAATCAACAGAATCCAATTCTTCTCTTGTCAGCCATCTTGCCGCCTCATGCTCTTTCAACACCAAGTTCCCCGACTCAATTTCTGCCAAAAAACAATCCATCGACAAATGGAACGTAGGATAATCATATTCTATCGTATCAATAAGACTTCCCACTTTGATTTTGGTATCAAGTTCTTCCTGTATTTCTCGTTTGAGTGCCTCTTGCGGCGTTTCTCCCGGCTCAATTTTTCCACCGGGGAATTCCCAGCCTCCTTTAAATTCTCCATATCCTCTCTGAGTCGCAAAAATGATTGGTTGTCCCTGTTTATTTTCAGCCTTGATAACGGCCGCTACTACTCTTATTATTTTCATCTAATTCACCTTACCTTTCCGAAAAATGAGTTAGTATTGAACTACTGCCATTAACTTCTACTCATTTATAATATATTCATATAAATCTTCACGAACCGGAACATCGAGAAGCCACTCAATCTCTACTGCCGTTTTACTTGTATTTGGCATAACAAATTCCTTGACATTCCCGCTGGCATGCATATACCCCAGATAATAAAATTCCTTGGAAATCTTATCATCCTTATTTTTACGAACAAACAAATGAACCTGTATCCCTCTTTCCTCAGCATGAAGAAAATTCTGAACATCTTCCGACTGAATACTTCTACCTGATTTTGATATTGCAATCAAACGGTTGCTGCTGATAAAATGATCCTCGTATTTTGTAGTATCGCTGATATCCTCCGATTTATCGTAATTGATAAATACCGGAAATGTCTTTGTCTTTTTGTCAAACTTATATCCACCAATATTTAACGGAACTTCATTCGTTTCCCAGTTCAGCAATCGACATACATCCTCATATGTATATTTCTGATATAGGACAAAATCTGTTTCTCGATATGTATGGGAAAAATCACGTTCATATCGGCTAATCCCAAAATCAATCAGCTCCTTCAAAATACCATAAAACTCTTTGTTCGCAAGCATTACTTCAAAAGACTTCGACACATGATAATCTGTCCCTTTTTGATCGTCCTTTTCAAGCAAAATGCAATCAGAGTATGTCTTTTTACTTGCACCGGCAGGAAATTGATTTGTCATAATATTTACAATATTATCTTTCTGTTCCTGGCTTATCTGCAAGCCATAATTCTTATGCAATTCTTTCTGTAGTCCAGAAAACAGCGAAAATTCATGTGCATATCCAAGCATTCGATCCAAAAGTTTTAATTCCTGAATTCTCTTTCCATTGGCAAGTTTTTTTGATACAAATTCAATAACCTTTTCCTCTTCCGGCGATAATCTCTCAGTATAGTCCTTCTCATATTTTTCCAAAAATTTATAGTAGCTTCCCAGGCTATTATTATCAAAAATCCGAAGAACATCCATTTCCCCATAATCGTCAAAATCCTTTAATTTCGGAATTCTTCCCAGCTTATTTTTAAGATTTGTGTAATTCTCCTTAATCAATTTTATATCACTAAAGTTCGCTCCATCCACTGCTGCAAAAATACGCTTTCTGCTAATCTCATCAAAGTGAATCGTACTTGCTCCCGGAATCACTCTTCCGCCTTCCAATAAGTATCTGCGAATATTGTCTTTGTTGTAGCTACGATCACCGGATAATGCGATTGGAATCATAAAGTTATTCTTATAATTTCCAATGAAATCAAGAATCACAACATATTCCTTCTGTGGTGCCTTTCTAAGGCCACGCCCTAATTGTTGAATAAAAACATTCTTCACATCATTGATATAAAGCTCCGTAAAGGCTTCAAAACTCATATCAAGGTCTGAAGAAGTCTGCAATTTGAACATTCTTTCCCATTCCTGTGCTTCTCGTTTGGTAGCAAAGCCACGCTTGCATTTCTGCTTGCGTTCCCCTTTCCAGTTCACATACCTTGCCATCACATACCAAGTACCGTTATCTTCATTCTTAAATACCGGCATTTACATTTCCCCCTTTCCTGCTCCGTAGAGCCTTTCGTAAAAATACTGGCGATTTACACGCCCTGCAATCGTAATAAAGCCCTTTGCTTTCAATTCCTCATTTAATTGTCTGATGAGTTTATATGCATAAGGTTTTGATACGTTTAGTTCCTGAGCCACATCTTCGGCTCGGATAAATCTGTTTTCCATATCCTTTTTCTTCCTTTCTTAAAATAATTTTTTGCTTGCCGCTTTCTCCGTGTTAAAGTTCCAACAGGCACTCCTGCTTGTCGGCAGGCGCTGTGCTGTCCCAATGCACCGCAGTACATCAGGCGCTCGCTCGTATAGGGGTTCCCGAAAAGTCGGAGACTTTTGGGGAAGAGGAGGAGCAGTGCAGCGAATGAGCTTTTGTGCTTGCACACAAGCGAACGATACGGAACTTGCTCCGACGAGGTCTTGGCGGTTTGGCTTTTCGGACGGTCATTCAGTTGTCGCATTAAGCATATTTGTTTAATTCGTAATTTATTTTACTAAACATATTTGCTATTGTCAAGTGGTTGCAAAGAAAATATTAAACATTTTTGTTTCGGTTTTTCTTGACTTCCACTAAACATTTCTGCTATACTTATTTCACTAAATATAAAAGGAGCGTATCATTATGGCTATCAGCGAAAGAATACATTTTTTCAGACTAATGCGTGGTATGACACAAAAGTATCTCGGTACAGCAATCGGTTTTCCAGAAAAGAGTGCTGATGTGCGTTTGGCACAGTACGAAACTGGTACACGCAAACCGAAAGCAGACCTTACAAATGCATTGGCACAGGTGCTTGATGTTTCTCCACAGGCTCTTGATGTTCCTGACATAGACAGCTATATCGGTCTTATGCACACTCTGTTTACCCTTGAAGATATTTACGGTCTTACTGTCAGTGAAGCAGACGGAGAGGTATGCTTAAAGGTCAACAAGGACAAAGGCAGAGAAGCATATGAACTCCTCAAAATGCTGTATGCTTGGAAAGAACAGGCAGACAAGCTATCTTCCGAAGAAATCAACAGAGAAGAATACGATAACTGGCGTTACCATTATCCAGAGTTCGACACCACACAGCGTTGGGCAAAAGTTCCATCACAGGAATTAAGTGACGCTCTCGTGGAAGCATTCAAAGACCACTTGAAAGATAAATAAGCACCTACAGGACCTGCCACTGGCAGCTCCCTACAGATGCTTTGGCAACGACAAAAAAGCCCTTAACTATGGTTATTAACCACAGCTAAGGGCTTAGTTTATAATATGGAATTTGTTCAGAGCCAAGCTCCGAACTTTAGTCTGCAAGCCACCTGTTAATTGTTCCGTTACCCATAAACCACTGGATAACAAGAATAATGGCACTTGCTATGACTGTTATCAATTTGTTATCAAAAGACTAATCGAAATCGCTGAAACCCGCATAAACACTGGCTTTTTTAAGCAACTCGATTTATTCAAACTCTATCGTCCCCGGTGGCTTACTCGTCAAATCATAGAATACCCGATTGACCCCTTTCACCTCATTGATGATCCTGCTCATCACCTTCTGCAGCACCTCAAACGGTATCTGTGCCGCCTCGGCAGTCATAAAGTCAATGGTATTCACGGCACGCAGTGCCACAGCGTAATCGTAGGTACGCTCGTCGCCCATCACACCCACGGAACGCATATTGGTGAGTGCTGCGAAGTACTGGTTCGGCATCCACGCCGGTGCTTCGCCGTTCTGCTGCTCGTACTCTTTGGCAGCCTTGTCCACTTCCTCGCGGTAAATGGCATCGGCGTCCTGCACGATCTTAACTTTCTCGCCGGTGACTTCTCCGATGATACGGATGCCCAGACCCGGACCAGGGAATGGCTGACGGAATACAAGCTTCTCCGGAATGCCCATCTCCAGGCCTGCCTTGCGGACCTCGTCCTTGAACAGGTTGCGAAGTGGCTCGATAATCTCCTTGAAATCAACATAATCCGGGAGACCCCCTACGTTGTGATGGGATTTGATGACTGCAGACTCGCCGCCAAGACCACTTTCTACCACATCCGGATAAATGGTTCCCTGTACAAGGAAGTCTACGGCACCGATCTTCTTTGCCTCTTCCTCAAAGACACGGATGAATTCCTCACCGATAATCTTACGCTTTGCCTCTGGCTCTGTGACGCCTGCAAGCTTTGTATAATAACGCTCCTGTGCATTGACACGGATAAAATTCAACTCGTATGGGCCATTCGGGCCAAATACTTCCTCTACCTCATCGCCCTCGTCTTTTCGAAGGAGTCCATGATCCACAAAGACACAGGTGAGCTGGCTGCCGATTGCCTTGGAAAGCATAACGGCCGCTACTGAAGAATCAACACCGCCGGACAGGGCGCAAAGCACCTTTCCGTTGCCGACCTTCTTACGGATCTCCTCGATCGAATGCTCCACGAAAGAATCCATTCTCCATGTGCCGGCACAGCCGCAGATATTGCGGACGAAATTGTAAAGCATTTTGGTTCCTTCCTGGGTGTGAAGCACCTCCGGATGGAACTGGATCGCAAAAAGCTTCTGCTCCAGATTCTGTGCTGCTGCCACCGGACAGTCTGCCGTTGTTGCAACAATCTCAAAGCCCGGTGCTGTTTTTGAAATATAATCAAAGTGGCTCATCCAGCAGATGGTATCTTTGCTGACATTCCGAAATAACGGTGAGTCCTGATTTACGGACACTTCTGTCTTTCCATATTCACGGACAGGTGCCTTTTCCACCTTACCGCCCAGCACATGCATCATAAGCTGCGCGCCATAACAAAGTCCCAAAACCGGTACACCTAATTCAAACAACTCTTTCTGATATGTTGGAGAATCCGCCTCATAACAGCTGTTTGGTCCTCCGGTCAGAATGATTCCTTTAGGATTCATTGCCTTGATCTGCTCTAAATCCGTCTTATAAGAATAGATTTCGCAATATACGTTGCACTCACGCACACGTCTTGCCACCAGTTGGTTATATTGGCCACCGAAGTCAATAACGATAACCTTTTCCTGATTCATCTGTGTCTTCCTCTCTTTCTGTGCAATAATAAGCATACACGCTTCTTTCATTATAAATTACTGTCCCCATAATAACAAGGGCATTTTGCACTTTCCTTTCCGCTCTTTCTTTGCGCCTGTTAGTTGCGCTTTTGATCTACGACCTCTGCTCCAGATAATCGTTCAGATCCTTCCGCAAATGTTCAAACTCCTTCGCCGTCTCCGGATTTTCCGACTGAAACGACATCATCCGGCCAAGATATCCCTGCTCTTTGGCGATCCGCAGACTCTCCGGATATACCAGCTCAAATGCCAGCGAACCGTGTGCTACAACGTAATCAACCGGCTGCTTTTTCAGGCTTCGAAGCACTGCATGATGCTCCAGAAACGCCCGTCTGACCTCCGGTGTAATTCCTGACCGGAGAATATCTTCCGTTTGAAAGCCGTAAACCTCCTCCATGGGCGTATCACAGATTACCCGGAAGATATCAACCTTATCCGCATCCCGCAAAATATGGCAGAACATCTGTGTCCGTTCGTCCAGACCTTCCTGTATCCGGTATGCACTGTGTTCTCCGATTGCTATGCGAAGTGTCCGGAACACATCGGATAATGGCATGTCCTCACTCAAGCCAGTGGATGATCCGCACTCTCCGCTCGTCTGCGCCGCTGCACCTCGTTTATCCGCAGGATCAATTCCACCATCCTTCGTCCTGATATTAGTAACTATTTTTGCCGTCGATATCTCCGGCACATAATCGGCAATCAGTCCGTCCTCATAAAGCAGTTCCACCGCAAACTTCGCATGATCGATCGACTGTGCATCCGAAAATGTATGATAACGGCGAAGCTGTTCGAACCTCCCAATGTCATGCAGCATCCCGCTAAGCCACGCCAGATCAATATCTTCCTGCAACAGATCCAGCGACTTTGCGATCCGCTCGCACAGATCCGCCACACGATAGGTATGATCGATCTTTAATTTTATCTTCGGATCGGTACTGTCATAACGATCGGTATATTCCTGAAATGTATTCTTTATATGTTCACGATTTATCTTCATGTTTATCCTCTTTTCCATCCGCTATATATCAAAAGACACAGCAAAAACGCCAACGCATCTTTGCTGTGCCAGATCGATCCTTCTACGAAAACAGATCAAAAATGTCTACGGAATCAGTAATATTGTCCACTATATTTCCAAGTACACTGCCCCGATCAGTTTTTACTGGGAATCATCTTTGCGATTCTGCCGGCAAACTCGGCAAAGTTCTGAGTCTGAAGAACAACACGTCCCGGTCCGGTAATCTTCGTAAGGAACAGGCCCTCACCTCCCAGAAAAATGTTCTTTAATCCCTTGACCATCTCGACTTCATATGCCATCCCCTTCTGGAATGCCACAACATTTCCGGTGTCTACCTTGATCACCTCGCCCGGTGCAAGGTCCTTGATGATCTTGTCTCCATCAATTTCCAGAAAAGCCATACCTGCTCCGCTGATCTCCTCGAGAATAAAGCCCTCACCGCCAAAGAAACCTGAGGAAAGTTTCTTCGTCAATGTAACATTTATGTTGACGGTTGGCTCTGCACAAAGGAATGCTCCCTTCTGACAGATCATTCCACCGGTCTCGCTGACATCCAGAGGCATGATCTCACCTGCTACTGTAGAAGCAAATGCAATGGTTGCCCCCGGTTTGCTGGCGGTATAATTTGCCATAAACAAAGACTCTCCGGCAAACATTCTTCCAACACCTTTGAGGAGCCCTCCTCTGGTATTGGTGTCCATCTCTACGCCATCTGACATCCATGCCATACCACCAGACTGTGTATACATGGATTCTCCCGGCTGATCAAATAAAATTTCCACCGCCGGCATGGTATTCCCTAAAATTTTGTACTGCATTTTTTACCTGCCTTTCTTTTTCTTCCTCTGCTGATTTTATTCACTTCTCCTTTGATTTATCACAAGAATCTAATAAATTCGCATCGCGAGGGTACTTGTCACTTTTACTTTTGCCTTCGCATACATCTTACCATACAGGCAGGCATTTGACTAGGAAAAAACAAAAAACCCCAATGATAAAACCATCACTGGGGTTTTTGTATCAGATTTTTATCTGTATAAATATTAATTTAACAGCAACAGCGGATCCACCGCTTTTCCATTTTCTTTCACCTGAAAGAACAGATTGCTCCCCTCTTCGCTGAAATATTTTGTTGGTGCTGCAACCATTCCCAAAAGCTGTCCCTCCTTGACTTCATCCCCTTTTTTCACCTTGAGATTTGTCAACTGGCCGTAAGTGACTTTATAATTACTTCCGATATCTGTAGTAATCATTGTTCCGGTGATATCATCCTTGCTGATCTCCGTCACGGTTCCGGCCGCCGAAGCGATCACTTTAGTTCCCTCATCGGCAGAAATCTCGATCGCTGGATTACTCTTATACTGCGCGAGGGTTTTGAAATAAATATTATTACTCTGGCTGAATTTCATCAGAACATCCCCTTTAACCGGCCATGTCAATCCTTTTTCCTCATTGAAGCTTTTGTGGTTTGCCGATATCATGGTTGCCTTTGACGTATTTTTTGCATCTTTTTTCTTTGCCTGATTTGCCTTAACCTCAACATTTTTCTTTGCTGCCTTTTCCTTCTTTTTAGCGAGATCATCTACATTCATCGTAGTGCTTGCCTGCTCGCTGTCTGTCTTGCCAATTCCCTGGGCATCCGCTTTCCAATTCTTGTTGATTGCCGATTCTCCGGCTATGGTTGCGGCAGGATTTTCCGCCACCTTATGTCCTGTATTATCTGTTTTCTGTGTCTGAAAATACGCTGTTCCCAGCACCGCCGCACATGCCAGCACCGCGCATGCTGCCACGTAAAAGCTTCTTTTTGACTGTGTGTTCTGGTCCTTAAAATCATTGCGTTTATTCTTCATCCTGTCCCTCCATTCTGAGACGCTGCCGCCTCTTTTCTTTTATACCAATAGCTGTTTCCCGGATGTGCTGCATCCGGAATCCACCTATTCTGAAAAGAAAGAAAAGCACCTCAAATCTATCGAGATGCTTTCCGATATCTTCTGTTTTTATTTTTGACAGGCATTTTCGAATTTATTCAATGACTTTAAAAAATCTAATCGACATTTGTGTGATCCTCCGGCTTCTGTGGTGGACTCTGTACCGGAGCTGCAGCAGATGTCATCTCCTGTGAGGATACCTGGTCCCCACTCTGGGGATTTATATCACTCTGCTGGGGCAGTGAATTCCCATTCTGCTGGTTTATACCTCCCTGCTGTGGTACAATATATCCCGGCTGTGGCACCATATTCCTGTAATTCATCTGTGTATGCACATACACCTTCTTTTCATGATAATAGATCACGCTGGTATCCGCCAGCAGATCGTGAATTCCGCGGTGTTCTTTCTGTGCAAGGATCAGCAGATATCCCAGGTTCATAATCACTCCGGACAAAAATCTGCCGATGCTTTCCCGGTAAAGTACCTCAAAGAATGTCATTTTCCGGTCTTCCGTACTGACGACCCGAAGCTGAAAAAGCTTTTTACCAAGGGTTGCCCCTGTATAATACGTCAGCAATGTAAAATACAGTACCGTCAACAGATAGCAGACGATATCTGTTATGGAATACTGAAAAATGAAATCCCGCACCAATACGTTATCCGGACTGTTTAACGATAATATCCACATCGGGATCCGAATCACCAGCAATGCGGCATTGACGATGATCATATCTACCAGGAATGCCGTCAGACGTACGAAAAATCCGGCATATACCTGATCCTTCGTATTAGTCTGCATAATACATCAGCACTCCTTTTCCTTTATTTTCAATAATATCTACTGCCAGCTCACTGTCAGATTTCGGCATGATCTTCTGCACAGACCCCATCAGGTTAGACAGAAAATTCGAACCGGAGCTTTTGGCCGTATCATATACGACATCATCTGACAGCTTATTTTCTTTCTGGATCAATGTCTTCAGCTCATCCTCGGTACCGATCTCATCCACCAGCTTCTTCTCTTTGGCCTGCTTTGCAGAATAGATTCTTCCGTCGGCAATCTTTTTCACTGTAGCAATATCAATTCCTCTGCCTTCGCTGACAATCCCGGCAAACTGATCATATGCCTCATCCACCAGACTCTGCAGAATATCATACTGCTCATCGGTCAGATCGAGTCCGCCGGAACCCATAGATTTATTTTTGCCACTGGTAATATCAATTTCCTTGATTCCAAGCTTGTCATAAAGTTTTTTGTAATTGGTCAGAGATACGATAACACCAATGGAACCGGTCCAGGTATTACGATTCGTATAAATCTTGTCTGCCGCCATAGAAATATAATATGCCCCGGAACATGCCTGCGAACCAAAGTAAGCATATACCGGACGTTTTGTCTTCTCTTTATACTCCATCAGCTTCAGATACAACTCATCACTCTCATACACGGTTCCTCCCGGACTGTTGACATACAAAAGAATCGCCTTATTGTTTTTTGACTTCTCCAGCTCATCAACATATTTCATGTAGAGATTATGATTATACTGATCATCATCAGAGCCTGAGAGACTGATGTTACCGGAGGAGTTTGCCTGAATTGTCCCCACAATATTCAGCACTCCCACGAAATCCTCCTCCGGCAGTGTAACATTCTCCTCGGAAGATCCCCAGATGCTGCTTAACATTTCTGATGTACTTGTTTTTGACTTTGTATCTGCTTTTTCTGTAAGTTTTGATTGAACGACATTTGATAAAATGCCCGTTGCACATACGGCGATAAATACCACGCCTGCCACAACAATTCCAATCCATTGTTTCTTTTTCATGTTGCCTCCCTGTTAAATCTTAGAATATCCAAAGCTGTTTACAATGGCATCCAGCTTCTGCTTCCCATCACAGAACGGACATGCACCCGGTCTGTATGTCGCATAATCCGGAATGTCACTGGTGGTAAAGATGGAGTCTACATCAACGCCGCCTACATTATCAACGGCAGAAAAAAGAGCAGACACGCCCTCAACAATACCTCCATAGTAACTGATGCCATCGATACTTTGCTGGATGGTTTTACCTGTCGTTGCACTGGCAATGAGTACCACAACATGCTTATGCAGTACCATCGGCTCCACATTCTCCCGAAAAATGATCTGTCCACTGGAATTGATCTCCGGCGTAATGACATTCACACATTCATGTGAATTCAGAGACATAATACCGGCCGCTGTGAGTTCTTCTGCCAGATATGCGCCAATCACTTCGCATCCGTCCATACACACAATTGCATCTACAGCAGTAGTGTGACGGTATTTTTTCACCATTTCCTTCGCCACAAGCTGCGCTTCTGTATGGCGGTACTTGATCGGCGTCATATCAAGATAGTAATTGATATGGGAATGATTCGTTGCGAAATGTCCCGGAATCGCCTTTAACTCAATTTTACGATTACACTTAGCCGGAATTTTGATGATGTTGTCCATACTCATAATAAACCCTCCATTCTATATTTATATTGTTTTCTGTTCATAACTGCCCTATGCAAAATGCATAGGGCAGTTAATATGTTGCTTCGTTTCCGAAACAGTTATTTTATTATTCGTCATCCTCAGGAACCTCTACGGTTACCTTCTCAAGATGCCAGATTTCTTTTGCGTACTCCTCGATGGTACGGTCAGATGTGAACTTACCACTCTTAGAAACATTGAGAAGTGCTGACTTTGCCCAGCCCTCTTCATCACGATATGCAGCTTCAACTCTCTTCTGCGCATCTGCATAGGAACGGAAATCCTTCAGGATAAAGTACATATCCGGACGTCCACCGTTACCATCTAACAGGGAATTGTAAATGTCACGGAACTCGTCAAGGTTTCCGGAAGCATATGTGCCATCCACAAGCTGTGTCATCACCGCACGAATGTCAGAATCGATATTGTAAATATCTCTTGGGTTATACTGACCATTCTGCTCATATGCAATAACCTCGTCAGAAGAAAGACCAAAGATAAATGCATTCTCCTTGCCAACCTCATCAACGATCTCAACATTTGCACCGTCCATGGTTCCCAGTGTCAGGGCACCGTTCAGCATAAACTTCATATTACCGGTACCGGAAGCCTCCTTGCTGGCAGTTGAGATCTGCTCAGACACATCAGCCGCTGCAAAGATGATCTCTGCATTGGATACACGGTAGTTCTCGATAAATACAACCTTGATCTTATCGTGAATATCCTTATCATTGTTGATCACATCACCAACGCTGTTGATCAGCTTGATAATGGATTTTGCTCTGTGATATCCAGCGGATGCCTTCGCACCAAAAATGAAAGTACGTGGGTAGAAATCCATCTCCGGATTCTTCTTTAACTCATTGTACAGATACATAATATGAAGAATATTCAAAAGCTGACGCTTGTATTCGTGAAGTCTCTTTACCTGCACATCGAAGATAGAACGAGGATTTACCTCTACACCATTGTGCTCCTTGATGTACTTCGCCAGACGAACCTTGTTCTGATACTTGATGTTCATGAACTCCTTGCGGCTCAGCTCATCATCTGCATAAATACCCAGCTCATTGATATGTGCCAGGTTAGTGATCCAGTCATCCCCGATCTTCTTTGTTACCCAGTCTGCAAGCAGTGGATTTCCATGAAGAAGGAAACGTCTCTGGGTAATACCATTTGTCTTATTATTGAACTTCTCAGGCATCATCTGATAGAAGTCCTTAAGCTCCTGATTCTTCAGGATCTCTGTATGAAGCTTGGCAACACCATTTACAGAAAAGCTTGCTGCGATTGCAAGATGTGCCATCTTAACCTGTCCGTCATAAATGATCGCCATCTTCTCAACCTTGCTGTTGTCTCCCGGATAAGCAGCCTGGATCTGAAGAATAAAACGACGGTTGATCTCTTCTGTAATCTGATAGATACGAGGAAGCAGTCTTGAGAACAGCTCCAGCGGCCATTTCTCCAATGCCTCGGACATGATTGTATGGTTTGTATATGCACATGTCTTATTGGTAATGCTCCATGCCTCATCCCACTCAAGACCATAATCGTCAACCAGGATACGCATGAACTCGGATACAGTTACGGTTGGATGTGTATCATTTAACTGGAAGCAGACCTTTTCGTAAATCTTACGAATATCATCATGCTTCTCCATATATTTTGCAACAGCTCTCTGAACACTGGCAGATACAAAGAAATACTGCTGTTTCAGACGAAGCTCTTTACCAGCCATATGATTATCGTTTGGATAAAGTACCTCACAGATGGTACGTGCAAGGTTCTGCTGCTCTACTGCCTTCTGATAATCACCCTTATCAAAGGAATCCAGATTGAAAGTATCAATCGCCTCTGCATCCCAGATACGCAGTGTATTTACTACGTTATTGTTGTAACCCACAACCGGGAGATCGTAAGGAACAGCAAGTACGGACTGATAATTCTCCTGTACAAACTTGTCTCTGCCAAACTCGTCCTTGCGCATTGCAACGTAACCGCCAAACTTAACCTCTACGGCGTACTCCGGACGCTTGATCTCAAATGGGTTACCGTTCTTTAACCAGTCATCCGGCTTCTCAATCTGATAACCATTCTCGATGACCTGTTTGAACATACCATATTTATAACGGATACCACATCCATATGCAGGATATCCCAATGTAGACAATGAATCCAGGAAACATGCAGCCAGACGTCCAAGACCACCGTTACCAAGTGCTGCATCCGGCTCCTGATCCTCGATCACGTCAAGATTCATTCCCAGCTCTTCCACAGCTTCCTTGATTGCCTTGTTGCCCTTTAAGTTGATGATGATGTTTCCTAATGCACGTCCTGTCAAAAACTCCATTGACAGATAGTACACTGTCTTTACATCCTGCTCCTCATATGTCTTATGAGTTGCCATCCACTGATCTACTACAATATCCTTTACTGCATAAGAAACAGCCTGGAACTTCTCCTGATCACTGGCTTCTTTGATGGATTTACGGAACAAGACCTTTGCATAATTCTCAATGTCTTTTTTGAATTCTTCCTTGTTAATTTCGTTCATTCGTAGTATCCTCCCTGAAATTATCGACTTCTAGATTCTATTCACAATCACTTTATTATCATATACTATAAAAGTCAAAAAATCAACGAATCCACCCTAATTTGTTGATAAAATTGGCGTTATTTTACTTGGATTTCCTGTGTTTTTTGCATATGTATGTATGTTTTCGAATAAATTATATCAATATTTACTTTGTCGTACGTTTTGGCTTGAAATTCCGGTCAAAAATGGTCTGACCAAGGAGATTTTATGTTGTCACAAAAACTTTTTTCTAAAAATGAAAAGTCAACTGCCTATCACCATCCTCTTTGCTGCTCTTTTCCGCATTCCTTCCCCTCTGCTCTGCTTTCTGCACTTTTATTATTTCTGCTTCTGCCCATGCTGGCCGGCTGTGACAAAAACCGGCTTCCGGAAAAGACCAAAGATCTGGATTTTACTGTAGTTGCAGGAACAGATATTCCGGCAGAGCTGCAAGAGCTCATTGACGACCGGTGCAACAACGCATTTGAGCTTACATATTCCGACGGAAGCTGCCTTTATATCGTAAAAGGCTATGGTGCCCGGCAGACAGACGGCTACAATATTGCCGTTACAGACTTCTATGAAGCAAAAGACGGACTTGTCTTTGCTACCGAACTGACCGGTCCCAAAAAAGATGCAGACATCAGCGAGACAGAAACCTGCCCATATATCGTGATCAAAACCGAATTTCGGGATGCAACCGTGATCTTTTCATAAAATATTCACACATTTCTAACGATTGCGACATTGCATCCGGCCGCCTGATTTTGTACAATGCGTTTAGAAACAAATACAAAGGAGCTATACACAAATGAGTACATTTCCATGGAAATACGAATTATCGGATCATTCCTGCTCTATTTACGCAGGAGATCTCCTAAGCAAATACACAAATGTTTCCGGCACACCTCTGCAGATCGAAGCAGTTACAGACACCACACTGCGAATCCATGCAAGAACCCTGGAATCATTTGCTGTAGAACAGCGTCCTAAGCTTACAGGCACATTGACTGCAGTAAGTCCATCGGATGACCTGCCACAGGAAAAGACAGCCTGTGATGCAGCCTTGCGCACCGCATTCACCGGGACTGCTTCTTCAGATGCATCCCAAAATAACCAGTCCCTCCTCACATTCGCTACAAAAACCTTGCAGATTTCCCTTGACGATGAGCTGCATCTGCAGATCTGCTCTGTGGACGGAACACCTCTCTGCTCAGATTACACCGGAAAACTGCAGGAAGCAGAATCCCTGACCGAGGAGGAGATCGAACAGATGCGTCAGGAGGGACATGTAGTCCATGCCGGGGATGACGCCTGCCGTTTCCAAATCACCAAGTCTCTATACGGAGATGAAGTATTCTACGGGCTTGGAGACAAAACCGGCTTCTTGAACAAAATGGGCTATGACTATACCATGTGGAATACAGACAACCCGGATCCTCATGTGGAAAATCCTACATTTAAAGCTTTGTACAAGTCGATTCCGTTCTTTATTACATTACGCAAAGACTGTGTTTACGGTATCTTTTTTGACAACCACTACAAAACGAGTTTTGATATGGGCTACAGCTCTACAGACTACTACTCCATCGGTGCCGCAGACGGAGAGCTGGACTATTACTTTATCTACGGCGATACCATTGCTGATGTGATCAAAAACTATACTGCCCTTACCGGCCGCTGTCCACTGCCACAGCTTTGGACTTTGGGATATCACCAGTCACGCTGGGGATATTCCTCCCAGCAGGAGGTCCTTGAACTGGCAGAAAACTTTATCAACAACGATCTTCCATGTGATGTGATCCATATGGATATTGATTACATGGATAATTATAAAGTCTTTACCGTAGATAAAAACAAATTTCCGGATCTGTCCGGTCTCAGTAATACCCTGCAGGACAAGGGCATCCGGTTAGTCACCATTATTGACCCCGGCACAAAGGTTGAAAAGGGTTACCATATGTATGATGAAGGTGTCCGTAATCACTACTTTGCCCAGACTCCGGAAGGTGACATCTACGAAAATGTTGTATGGCCGGGAGACTCTGTATTTCCGGATTACACCTCCTCTACTGTACGAAACTGGTGGGGCAGCCAGACAAAATTGCTGGTGGACCAGGGCATCAGCGGCATCTGGAATGATATGAATGAGCCGGCCAGCTTCCGCGGACCACTGCCGGAGAATGTCGTATTTCCCGGAGACGACATTCCACGGCTTCACAAAGAAGTTCATAATGTATATGGTCATCTTATGGCAAAGGCAACCTATGAAGGTCTCAAAGAAACAAGCGGTAAACGTCCATTTGTCATTACAAGAGCCTGCTATAGCGGCTCCCAGAAATATTCCACCGCATGGACCGGCGACAATCAGAGTATATGGACTCATCTGAAAATGTCCATTCCACAGCTATTAAACCTCGGTATGTCCGGTATGCCATTTGTGGGTACCGATATTGGCGGATTTGGCTCCAATACGACACCGGAGCTCCTCTGCCGCTGGATACAGGCAAGCTGTTTCGCCCCGCTTTTCCGCAATCATTGTGCGAAATTCTCCCGCTGTCAGGAGCCATGGCAGTTTGACCGCCAGACTCTCGATATTTATCGTACCTACTTAAAGCTCCGATATCGGTTTATTCCTTATCTGTATGATCTGTTTTATGAAGAATCGCAGACCGGAATGCCAATCATCCGTCCTTTGGTAATGCACTATCAGAATGATCCTGAGGTATATGAATGCAACGACGAATATCTGGTCGGAGACCGTATTCTGGTTGCCCCTGTCACCGATCAGGGAGCCCACGTCAGACCGGTTTATCTCCCGGAGGGAATCTGGGTGGACTACTGGACCAAGGAACGTATTGAAGGCGGAAAGTATATCCTTCGGGATGCCCCTCTGGATATATGTCCAATCTATATCAAGGCAGGCAGCATAATTCCTACCTGGCCGCAGCTTAATCACATTCCGGACGGCGGTGCAAAGGAGTTGATCCTGGAGTACTATACCTCAGATGCTCCTGCGGAATATTGCCATTATCAGGACAACGGCACCGATTTTTCTTATGAAAACGGCGAGTACAATATATATCATTTCCATATTGACAGTGACGGTCACCTGACCACCTCAATGGATCATCAGGGCTATGACCATCTTTATGACGCTGTCCGTTTAAGTGCTCATTAATTCATATATCAGCGCACGATTTTTGCGCATAACGGAGTTTCGAAGAAACTCCTAATATGAGTCCTTCAGGACTCATTATATCATAGAACTGTAGAGATCGGTGCCAGTCAGCTTTAACGGCAAACTATCCCTCCCGGACATGGGTACATTCCTTTTCATCCGGTACAAAGCAAATAGGTAATATCTGCAAAACCAATGATATCGCCTGCCCTGCAAAGTACCGGATGTTCTTTTATCAATCTCTTTTTATTCAGAAAAACTCCATTAGAGGAATTGGTGTCTATCACAAAAACCCGATCCTCTTCTACTTCTATTTTGGCATGATGCCAACTGATCTGGCTCCCCGGCAATACTGCATCACACCCCGGCGCACGTCCTACCGTCAATGCACCTTCCGTCAGAAAAAGCTGCGGCAATGCCTCTGGATACTTTGAGACATTTTTCAGATAGTAATTACACACCTCCTTTCTTTCTAATTCCTGCATTTTTCCCGATTCCCGGCTCTTTAGTGATTTCTGTGACTTTACCGGTTCTTGTGCCTCCGCTGACACCTGCGTTTTTACCAGCTCCTGTACCTCTGCTGATTTCTTCGTCTTTACCGGTTCCTCCGTAAGCCGGCCCCCTATGACATTCTCTCTGTCCCGGTAGCTTTTCAGATAACGCTCCAGCTCTGACAGATAAAAACCCATACCTATCACCTGCTCGTACCATCCATATACAAATTCTCTCCCAAGCTTTTCCTCATGATCCACCACCGTCAAAAGAAACTCACAAAGCCTTTTAATCTGTATTTCCAAAGCCTCTGCCTTTTCGGGGAAATAGCAAAAAGAGAAACTTTGCATTGAAGAATCCCAGTAAATATATTCCGGACATAACAGCAGCTGGTCTGTCTGAAGCAGATATTCCGCGCATATACTACAACTGTGGAATATATCTTTCCACAACCGGTATGCCTCCTTGAAATGTAGTTTTTGATGTGATAAAAATTGGGTAAGCGATATTTTTTCTCCCGTCAAATACCGATATATGCACTGATTATCAATATACTGGATCTGCAACGGAAGAATACCCGCAATCTGATTATTCAAAAGCATTTTAATATCAAAGGAGTCCCCGTGATCTACTGCTCCTTCCACAACCAGAAAACCTTTTTCTTCCCGAAAACGCCCGGAATACCGGTCAATCTCCTCCACGCGATATTTCCTCCTTTCCCTTTATTCTTAACACAGTGTCCGGCTGCACAGATGAAATTATCTGAGTCGTGCTACTTTGAAAACGATTTCCTAAAAATTGCTGCATAACAGGTATTTTCCATACTGCCGATGCAGATATTTTTCCCTTTACATATAGGGAATCCTTTTGAAGCTGAAATCCATCCACCTGTGCAATCCAAAGAGCTTCCTGAAGCTTCTCCCTCCATCGATCTATTTCCTGCTCCCCACATTCCTTCTTCTCCTGTCGAAGCACTACCATCTCCTGCAGCATCCCATCTATGACTACCTGATCATGCAGATAAAAAAGCTGAAACATCCATCCATATAATATGCCAAGAACCACAGGCACAATAAAAGCAGCTTCGACGGTATAACTTCCATCCCACATATATCTATACATAATAACCCCTTCTCTCGTACTTTTCTCATTCCTCATAATTTTTCGAATTTATTATACAAGCTATCATATCCTCCCACTTATAAACACAACACCGTAATATATCCAAGCCACATAAACGGAACCATCGGCATCCTCGTATTTCTCCCTTTACGCCATATCGCCACCAAAAGAACTGCTGCCACAAACGAATATAAAAAACTGTATACAATAAACAATACACCGTTCCACGGCGGCCATGCCATCACCAATATACCGAGCAAAATTCCATCTGCCTTTCCAATCTGCCCTCCGGTTACAATAGCTGCCACATAAAAAAACACTCCTACACCCATCCCAAACAACAAGCCCTGCCACAATACACCCTTTGTCAATAAGCCAGCTATAACGGTATAACAAAGCATTATACCGGTCAAAGGCATCCACACCCTTCGATACATACAGTCCATAACCGCACATATTCCAAGCATAGTCAACAGCCCTATATGAAATACCGAATTCATTTCACTCTCCACCTCCACATTTACTGCAAGGCGATAAATTTCCTGCTTTTGACCGCCTTACTGCTCTTACGTTTCTCTTTAATTTAGAACACTCCTTCCGGATATGATATCTGTCACCATACGATGTGAAATATACCATTGCTGCCGATGGCTGTGCCTCTGCATGACAGCAGCTCTCACAAGGATAATAAATACCTCCCGACTGGTTTCGCTTATTTTCCAGCACATATGGGGTACTTTCCTGAATGCGTATCCTGAGATAAGTGCACTCACGATCCCGATGAAATACCTTTCCATTTTCCGCAATATATACAAAATAGTCAGCCACTTCATCCGAGACCATGCTGCATCCGGAATAATCAGTGACCGCCATCTGCTGATATCGGTGCAAACGGAAAAATCTGGATCCCAAAAACGGAACACTCTCCGAATAACCGGTATAACAGTAATTCGTTCCTTCCTGTTCCTTCCAACGAACCAAAACACCCTGTTCAAGCAGCCCCGCTGCAGATGACATTTTACTTCCGGTCACTGCGTATGTCTGTACGGTATGAAGAAGAGACATCTGCACCTTATTTCCTTTTATCAGCAAAGTAAATAAAACACTTAAAGAGAACAGAACCAGAAACCCCAGAGGTACTGTAAATGCAGCCTCTACCGTATAAGATGCCTGGCACCACTTTTTTCCAAAAAATCTCATATTTTCATCCTTATCACGATTGCCGGGGACTATACAGAGCACTTTCTCTATTGGTATATACTGATTTTTCAATTGACAAGTTTTTACGAAATTGCGTAATGCTCTATTTATTTCTCATTAAAGGGGGAAGCGGCTTCTGCCAAAACATTATGAACTATTATAGGTTTATTCCTAAAAGAAGGTTTGAGAAAGTGCCCTGTACAGCCCCCGGCATATTTTATTTACGAGTATCCATATGTGACAGTAATTTGCCTGCTCAGCATACCTGTCGTACTATTTTTGCTTTTTATTCTATCTTTATAGTTTTTCCCATCAACAAGCCGGTTAAATAAAACCGGCAGATCATATGTCACCACCACCCCGGTCCTGCAAATACAATGATCCAGCGTAAAGGTCTGATTAAACCGCTCCCGCAGATCAAACTGCACTATATCCAACGTCCTCTGATACAATTCATCCCACGACTGCATCATAAGCATCAGCCACAGGTATTGTGTATATCCCAACCCCATCCGTCCATTTCCGTCAATCAGCCTATCCCCTTCTTTTGGAAAGCTTTTCGCTTTTTTCACAAATAATTTCCTAGTTGCCAGACAAATCTGTGCATACTGCATCTGAAAGCTTCCCCGGCTTTTAAAAACCGGCACCCGGCGTCCCTGAAGAAGAGCTGTAATATCGACACATGCCTCTTCCATAGAAAGTACCATCAAAATCCCTTTCTGAATAACCGGAATAAACGCTTCCGCCATCAAAGGTGCAGCCAAAGCGGTTGCTGTTTCCAGACTCTGCGCCTGAAGTGCCGGATCTTTCTCCACATAGAGAAAATTCGTCATTGTCCGGATCAAAAACAGATGATTGATCACCGCACCAAAGGCTTCCTTCTGACTTTTCTTACCGCTGATCAGGTATTCCAGTCCATAGGGTACACTTCCGTTGTGTTCTGATACATAAGATTCCAGTATATTTGTCACATAAATAATAAGCTCACCCTTTTTTCCGGAATCCACTGTCATTTCATCATTCCACATGGAATCCTCCTGCTTCAAAAACTTTTTCAGAATCTTCAAACCGGATTTTCCTGTAGTCCAACTTTGAGTCCCCTTAGGTTTCAGACCTTCCTGCGCATCCTGCATCTCTCCCGTAACCTCCCGCGTGTCAATCTCTCTTTCACATAGGCTCCCTGTATCACAAACCAGAGACAACACGCCATCCTGCAGCAATTTTCTGAGAAATTCCAATGGATTTTCAACCGTTGGCTTCTGTTGTCCCCGCCCGGTATTATTCGGAACTCCTTTATCCACAACGGAATTCTTTGCCTGTTCTGCTTCTTTTGTTTCCTCCAGAGAATCCGTTTTCTCCAAATCCTTCAACAGCTCCTCCTTTTTCCCTTGATTGGTTCCCAAAACCTGTTTGACCAGATCTCCTCCCAGATCCTTTAATCCCTCTGCCGCGATCCACTTCCGCAGTTGTTGCCGAAAATATTTCTCTTCTGTGAGAAAATGGACCTCTTCCAGTTCGGTCCGGATATCATTAATCTGATAAACCGATGCATATCTCCGGGGCAAAATACCCTGTTCCTGCTTATCCGGCCATTCCCGCAAATTTTCCTGCAAAATTTCCTGATAACGATCCAGCCAGTCACTCTCCCCCTTTCCATTAAAACCGCCGCAGCCAAATAAACCATATTCCGTATATAATTCCCGGTTATATTCTCCATATATGGCAATGTCTGCGCCATATGCAGACGACCTTACATAACCACCGGAACTAAAATAACGGGCACTGTCCAATGCAGCTCCGGTCAGCGCAAACAACAGCAGAAAAATAAACGTCATAAATATCGTGATACTTCCATCTTCCTTATATACTGATACCATCATTGATCGTCCCTGCCCCATCATCAATCTGTGAAAATGCGCTGCTGATAATTGATGTAATTTTATCCTTAAAAATTACAATTAGCGCCACAAGAATTACCAGAATCAACACAATCTCCACAACACCTATGCCATCCTCATCCTTCCAAAACTTTCTGATCATATTCATATTTTCTTCCATCCTTTCTTTGTTTTCATATCACATTGCCCGGAATGCTGCCGTCAAAATTATTGCAAACACCACCACGAGCATCAGCATCATCGGAAGCAAAAGCTTTGTTCCCGCTTCTTCTCCCTGCTTTTTTGCAAGCTCCCGCCGAATCCGGACCGCATCCTCAGCTTCCAGCTCCATCCGCCGAAGCAGATCATCGGAACCTTTCTTTAAGTTTTGCACCAATAACGTACTGAATTTCATATACTGCAGCATCGAAATCCGTCTTCCAAATGACGTGTACGCCGCTGCTTCGCTTTTTCCATTTTCCATATCATTCCTCGTCAACAGCATTTCCTCATACAAATAGTTGTATGAGATTTCTCCGGATGCCCTTCGTCTTTCATACTCCCCCGCGATCCTGAGCCAGGTTCCCCGTATGGTCAGACCGGCCCCCAGCAATAAGATAAAACGCTCCACCATTTCCGGATATTCCGTCTGTAACTGCCGGTCTCTTTTCTTTATCCCCTGCTCTGTCTGATAATCCAAAAGAAACGGAATGCAGATACATAACAGCCCTCCTGCAAGAAACACACGACACCAGAAACGTTCTTTCACCTCCCGGTAGAAAAGCTTCCTTCCCGCTGCCTCCCGTGGCAGTTTCAGTACCTTTTGCTGTGCCGACCGTTCTTTTTCCTCTTCCAGCCGGCTTTCCCAATTCTCCCACAGCCTCTGCTCATAACTCTTTTGAACGGGACAGATAAAAAGCTCCAACTCCACCGGTTCCTTCACATCCCCGTATACCATATACGCCGTAATAGATACCTCTGTTTTCTGAGACAGTGTCCTGTTATTTAATGTTCCGTCCCGGTTAATATAACCATCCCCATCCAGCTTCCATTTCACCTTAATAGCACTGTCCTTTATTTCGGACACAAGACACAGTGGCTTCGTCACCTTCTCTGCTGTTTTATTTTCTCCCAGATATTTCTTGATAATATAATTTCTTCCTTCTTCCAATTTCGCCTGCAGCTCCTCCGGACGATATTTTCTCTCCGGCACAACAATCTGTACCTTTTTTTGTACACCTTGTCCCCTTATCTGAAGCTTCGCCTTCTGCTGTCCCTTTCCCGGCTCGCGCCGTTCCAGATAACCGTTTCCCTTTAGATACTGAGAACCTCTCTCTCCACCCCACGCAACGACTGTCAAAAACACAGTACCGATCACGAGAAGAATCCATAAAGTAAACCTCCGGCAATCATCCCTTTCCTCCAGCTCTTTTGGCGATTTTCCCGGCCAAAGCATCTGCAACTGCTTCATCCTGTCCTGAGAAAACGGGATATGAAGTCGCACCCGCCATAAAAGATGCAGTCCAAAGGCCAGAGATCCTATTTTTTGTTCGATTTTTTTGCAAAACAATTTTCCCCTCTGCATCCCCTCCTCCTCTCTATCCTCTATACTAAAAACGAATTCTGCATATCTTCTCGCTGAGCAGATATGCCGCAATATATATTTCCAAAAAGATACTCATCATAATCCGTCCCCATATACCTCCATAAAAGCAATCCAGAAATCCCGGAGAACAGATCCAAAAATAAAATATTATTCCCAAAGGAACCACATTCATAATTTTCCCCTCCATCTGCTTTCCTGCAAACAAAGTACGAATCTCCCTGCTGACCTCTATCTTTTCTGCAATCCGTTCTGCACAGACTCTGGTTATGGATACCAGATCTCCTCCGGATCTGCGAGCTGTCCGAAATACCTCTGCAAAGCTTTTGATATCCTCCACCTTGCTTCTGTCCGCAAGTTCATCCATAACCTGTTCTACAGGGCGATTCATCCGCAGCTGCTCCAGCATAATCTGAAATTCCCAGCACAACAGAGATTCCTGCCCATACAAAACCTTTAGATCCCTTCGACTCTCTTCTATGGCATTTTCTACGGAATAACCGGCGTTTAATGCCGCAGCAATCCCCTGAAGCCCTTCTTTAAATTCCAGATTCAGCTGCCAACGCCTCTCCTCCTCCCATTTGAGTCGTAGACGGCGATATCGCAGATAGAATAATGGTATCCACAAAACTGCCACCCACAACATACTTCTGTAAAACAATATCAGAAGCACAAAAATTTCTGTCCCGGATCGGATCATATCTATCTGCCGCTTACGAAATCTCAACCGTCCTCTCCTTTCCCGCCATAACAAGTTTTCTGCGATTCAATAAAGAATTCCCCGTGGTCATCAGTCTTCCCTCCACCCTCTCTCTGGTGCTGTTCTCTGTCTCCCGGAACTGATAAAGCGGCCGCAAAACAATTTCCCCCTGGTCAATCCCACAAACCTCATCAATTTCCAATACCTTCCGGGACTTGTCCCGGAGTCTTCCCAATTGCACTACAATTTCAATCGCAGAGGCAATCTGGCTGCGGACTGCTGCCAGCGGAATCTCCATTCCGGTGAGTACCAGTGTCTCCATTCTGCGAAGCATATCCGCGGGGCTGTTGGCATGGCCTGTCGAAATACTTCCATCATGTCCGGTATTCATAGCACTCAAAAGCTCAATCACCGCCGCATCACGAATTTCTCCAATAATAATTCGATCCGGCCTCTGACGAAGGGCCGAACGCACCAGATCACGGATCGTCACGGCATTTTTCCCCTCCAGATTAGCATTTCTTGTTTCCAGCCTTACCAGATTGGCAACATTCCGGATCTGAAGCTCTGCGGAATCTTCAATAGTCACGATACGCTCCGTAACCGGAATATAATTGGAAAGGACATTTAAAAAAGTAGTTTTTCCAGAACCTGTCCCTCCACTGATAAAAATATTGTACCTTGCCTCTACCAGTGTCCGCAGAAAATCCGCAGCCTCCTGTGTAATGCTCCCCAGCTCCAACAGCTTGTCCATATGAAAGGGCGTTTCCGGAAATCTCCGGATTGTCATAACCGGTCCGTCTAACGCAACCGGCGGCAGCACCACATTCACTCTGGAGCCATCCAGCAGCCGCACATCCACAATGGGCGAAGCTTCATTTACGACCCGGTTTACCTTTGACACGATCTGCTGGATCACATCCTCCAGCTTGCTGCGACTTTGGAATTTTTTCCCGGAGTCCATCAGCTTCCCATCCTTTTCGATAAAAATATGCTCCGGACCATTGACCATAATCTCTGTAATATCCGGATCTTCCAAAAGCTCCTCCAAAACATCCAGCCTTCGAATGGAATTAAATATTTTCTTGGCAAGCTCCAGCTTTTCTTCGATCGTCAGATATTCAATCTGTCCATATTTTAGGACGCGTAATTCAATTTCATCACGCATTTCCTCATCGGAAAAACTCATCCCCTGCTCCAGTTCAGCCAACAGCTCCTCCTGAATCTTCTGCTGGATTTGTTCCAAATGCTTTTCTCCCATACATATGCTCCTCCCTATACTGCAATATAGCGAATACTTTCCAGCACCTCTTCCAATCCCTCTTTTACCAGAAGCCTTTCCAGACTATTTGCCTGCTTCTCCTCCCACAAGCTCTGTGCTTTCGGAATATATATACGATCACAGCAATACAACAGATATAATGCCGTATCTGTCAAAAAGCCAATATCAAAGATTACCCTCTCATAGCCTGTCTCGCCGGAAATCACGGTCAACAGCCTGTCCACATCCTCCCGGCACAAACTGTAAAGATCTCGGAAATCGGTTACCGGGCGGATATGATCCATTCCATTGCTCTGCTGCACCAGCTGCCGAAGCTTTAACGCCAGCCTCTCATTTTTTTGTTTCAGATAAAAAATAATCTCCGACAGTCCGCGGTCATCTCCGGACAAATCCTTATATTCCTCCCCACCCAAAAGCTCCATACTGATCCGCAAACATCTTTTGCCGGAATCTCCCTGCTCCGGACAGATCTGCTGCATCGTCAGCGGTGCCTGATATGGATGATAGATGCCCCATATCTCCATCCGGCCACACATTTTCCCTGCAATCCCTGACTCCTTCGGAGTGCCTTCCTCCAGAATGGCAAAGATTTCCTTTAAAATATTTTCTGCAGACTGATATTTGAAGATCAGGGGATAGTCTTCCCTGCCCTCTGACACACAGTTTCCCTCCGACAAAATAACCAATTGCTTTACATGGTCCAGATGTTTCAGACCTGTCCGATCCACATCCTGTCCCAAAAGCAGTACATCCGGCTGCCTTTCCTTCAAAAAATCATTCAGACTTTCTGCTTTAGTAAAAAGCCGGCTGGCCAGCAAAAAATTCTTTTTTCCAAAATATTCTGCTAAGGCTTTCATATATCCCTGTGTATCATATAAAGCCACCAATAACTTGTTCAAAAAATCCCCCCTGTCATATTTAACCCTTCATTCCGCCGGATAACCGGCAGAAAAAAACCATATAGTATGCCAGAGCCATTACCGGAGCTAACGGGATCACCATGGATCTGCCGTCCCTCGTCGCATCATAATACGATTTTTTGTGGTCTAAAATCACAAAGTGAAAAAAATAGCGCATTCGATTCACAAAAAGACGATTTATCAACATATAGACAAAAGAAAACAATGCCGCCAGAAGCGCAAACACGATCCCTGTCTGTATCCATAATTTCATCCCATACATTGCACCAACCACCGATAAAAGCTTGATATCCCCGGCTCCCATTCCGTGGACACCATACACCGGCAGTAATACAAGGATTCCTGCCACAATACAGCAGATCCCGGCTCCCATTCCGTAAATCCCCTGTATATACAGACGGCAGACCAACGCCGCCAGCCACCCCGCCAGGATCAGATCATTTGGTATTTGATACTCGCGCAGATCGCTGACAGAGCTAAGGATCCATAATATGGTCATTGCAACAACGTCGATCACATCACCTCCCTTCGCTTTGGTGTCGCCCACTATAACACCCGCACCGGAGGCTGTCAAACGTCAAAAATCTGTGCAAATCTCCCAAATTTTTATCCGTGAATTGTAAAAAATAACTGTAACACATAAAGTCCCGCCACTCCACTTATCCCCAAAAGTGTCGAAACACATACCGTAATTTCGTTAATTTTGACGGCAATATTTCCCCCACAATACTGGATCATGCCGTTACATAAATAGACGCAGATCAGGCAAAACAGGCACCTGATGACTGCATTCATTAGCACCCTTCCCATATTTCGCCATATGCAAACTAAAAACATAATAACCAAAACCAAAAATGCCGCTTTATACAATGCAATTTCCTCCCATATGCCGTTTCTGACACGACACCTCTCATATTTTCAAAATAGCAACTGTCATTTAAGAACAAGGTGAGTAAGCCCACTTCATTTCCTTCTCTGTAAAATATATGCACGTCCCAATCCCATATGACCGTTCCTGGCGCAATACGAAATCTAAATATTTTTCCAAAACATAGGACAAACTGCGTATATTTTGAAAAGAGCGTGTCTATACTTAACATATAATATGATGCATGGTTCAAGCCACTAACAGAAATGAGGATGATTATGATTCAATTAGTATGGAAAAACAAAAAGAAAATCCCTCCAAAACGAAAGGATTTTCTCAAAAAAGCGATTAGAGATTGTCAGCAGGCTATCAATGATGCCTGGCTGGGGCTCCAGAACACAAATGAGCCGGATCTCATTGACCGATATATATATGAAATGAACGCCGCAAATGTGCGCTATCGTTTTCTTTTAAAGGAAATGCGTGAGCTGGCTGCTGCCGAAGAAACTACAGCCTCTGTGCCGGGCGTTCCAAGCATTTCCCCTACAAATCTTGAAACGGAAACCTCCTTGCTGAACCGTTCCTTTAAATAATAAATGTGAAGATGCGATTTGGCGCGGGTCATTGCCACATAAAACATCCGGCGCTCCTCCTCAATATCCTCTGTGAGCACCGCTTTATTATACGGTGTGATCCCCTCATTGACATCCGGAAGAAAAACGCACTCAAACTCCAGCCCCTTTGATCCATGCATGGTCATAAGCATCACCGCATCCTCCGGCTGTCCATTGTCCGACTGACGGCTTTTTTCGCTCTGCTTTTTTAGTTCCTCGCCATAGCTGCGGATATATTCAAACCACTCTTCAAAATCTTTAAATCCCTTGGATGCCTCCTGCAGCTCGTCCAGAATCTCGTACATATCAGCCGCACGAATCCCACGATATTCCGCATATTCCTGGATATAATCGTCATATCCCACACCCCGGCGGATAAAATTGACCGCTGCATAGGGACGCATATCTGCGATCAGTCCCAGATCTGCCCGGAGATTCACGATCCGGTCCACCATCCAGTCCTTATCCTCATAAAAAAGCTCCAATTCCTTCAGATCAATATAAGGCTCCGTCAATGCATTTCTATGAACATAACGCTTGGGCCGGTTAATGATCCGCAAAACATTTGCCCGCTCCCGGTTGCCCATTGCCACCCGGATATACGTCAGAATATCCCGCACGATCCAGTGGTCATAAAGATTTGGTACCATTTCCTTCATCACAAAAGGAATATTATACTCCTTCAGCTTGGCACTAATGGCCCTCGCCTGCGTATTGGTACGAAAAAGCACCGCCATCTCCCGGTATGGGATCTTCTGATTGCGGTACGAAAGAATCTCCTCCCGGATCTTCTCATTCTGCTCGGTCATCCCCTGGAATTCCTGCACACGCACAGCAGAACCCGCCACAAAATCTTTTTCCGTCCCTATGATCTTTTTCGCCAGACGATTCTTATTGTGTCCGATCACACGACCCGCCAGAGCAATGATCTCGCCTTTGCTCCTATAATTTATATTTAACTTGCATATCTCCGGTGAATATTCCTTTACAAAGCTCTGCATAATATCCGGACGCGCCCCACGGAATCCGTAGATCGACTGGTCATCATCCCCCACAATAAACAGATTATTGTGAGGCTGCGCCAACAGCCTGACCACGTCATACTGTACCTGGTTGATGTCCTGAAACTCATCAATGAGAATATACGGAAATTGTCTCTGCCACATCCGGCGGATATCCGGACGCTGATCCAGAAGCTCATAACAGTATACAAGCATATCATCAAAATCCAAAAGCCGTTTTCTTGCCAGACCATTCTGATATTTCTCGTAGATCCGTCGAAAGGTATCTCCCGGGCAATTCGGAGAATAGTAATGAGCCAGATCCATCCTCCCGCCTTTCACCCGGCTGATCTCAGACCCCAGATCATTAAGGAATTCGTTTTCATCCTGTATCTCAATGTCCGTCTCGTCCACAATCTCCTTCAAAAGCTGACGACGCATGTCTTCCCGGATAATATTACTTGCCTTATAATGATACGCATGTTTTAAAATTGTGAAAAAAATAGAATGAAATGTACTAAAAGAAACCGGCGCACTATATGCCGGTGCCATCTGCCGGTAGCGTTCCCGCATCTCCACGGCCGCTGCCTTTGTAAATGTAATCACTAAGATATTTGAGGGATTGACTCCCTTTTCCTCTATTAAAAAACGGACCCGGTGGGTAATGACTCTGGTTTTACCAGAGCCCGGACCCGCCAGGACCATCATCGGTCCCTCGAAATGAGAGACCGCCTTTTTCTGTGCATCATTTAACTCCATATAAGCCTTTCCGCCACTTCCCCATGTGCTTCGGTCTGAAATCCAATATGTGATATACCTCTTTCTGCACCAACCGCACCTCAAAAACTCTAAACGGCTGCTTCCAACAGCTCAATTCCCTTCTTAACGCGGGCAATCGTCTCGTCCTTGCCAATGATCTCAATGATCTCATATGCACCGCCCGGTGTCATCTGCTTACCGGAAACTGCTGTACGTAGAGGCCACAGGCATACGCCGTTCTTGATCTCCTTCTCTGCAATATACGCCTTGCAGACATCCTCGATACCCTCATGGCTGTAATCCTCCAGCTGCTCCAGACGCGGCAGCATATCCTTTAATACCTGCAGAGAATTCTCGCTGTTGGTCTTCATCTTCTTGTGTGTATACATTGCGATATCGTACTCCGGAAGCTCCTCAAAGAAGTCAATCTTCTCCTTGATCTCCGGGAATATCTCGATACGCGTCTTAACCAGATCAGCAATCTTCTTGAGATCATAATCCTTTGTGATCACCTCTTTGATCACAGGAAGCGCATGCTCATAATATGCCTCATCATCCATCGCCTTGATATATTCACCATTCATCCATTTCAGCTTTACAATATCAAAAACTGCCGGTGATTTGCTGATATGGTGGTAATCAAAATTCTCTACCAGCTCCTCCAGACTGAAAATCTCGCGGTTGTCTGTCGGACTCCATCCCAGAAGCGCTACATAATTTACAACTGCCTCAGACAAAAATCCCTGCTCGATCAGATCCTCATAGGAAGAGTGACCGCTTCGCTTGCTGAGCTTTTGGTGCTCCTCATTGGTGATCAACGGACAATGGATATACTTTGGCTCCTCCCATCCAAATGCCTGATAAAGTCTGGTATATTTCGGTGCAGAGGAAAGATACTCGTTACCACGTACTACATGTGTAATTCCCATCAGATGATCGTCAATAACATTGGCAAAATTGTAAGTTGGATATCCGTCTGATTTGATCAGGATCATATCATCCAGCTCTTCATTCGGCTGGGAAATATCTCCGTATATCTCATCATGGAATGTAGTCACACCCTCATTTGGTACATTGGCACGGATAACATAAGGCTTTCCCGCTGCCAAGTTTGCCTCAATCTCCTCCTTGGTCAAATGAAGACAATGCTTGTCGTACGCTACGATCTCCTTACCGCCGATATTCTGCTTGAGAGACTCCAGCCGCTCCTTATCACAGAAGCAGTAATATGCCTCCCCCTTCTCGATCAGCTCCTTTGCATATTTCATATAAAGACCGCTCTTGCAACGCTCACTCTGAATATACGGACCATAGCCGCCATCCTTGTCCGGACCCTCGTCATGCTTCAGGCCTGTCTTGTCCAGTGTACGGTAAATGATCTCCAGCGCCTCATCAAAAAAACGCTCCTGATCGGTATCTTCTATTCTAAGTACAAAATCGCCGCCCTCATGCTTTGCGATCAAATATGTGTATAATGCTGTTCTTAAATTTCCCACATGCATTCTGCCTGTCGGGCTTGGCGCAAATCTTGTTCTAACCTTGCTCATCTCACAATCCTCCACATTTTTCATTCTCTGTCTGTTATCCATCAATCATTTCTCTGCCGGACCGACTTGACTGCTGCCGGCAGGCAAAAGAAAATCTCCGTCCAAAAAACTCCGGACAGAGATTAATTGTAAACCGTTTTCGTTTGTTTTGCAACCTTCCCGGCTCTTAATTCTTTCGAAATTTCGATTTAATTTTTTATGAATTCTTTGCCGTCTCCGTCTCCTTCTCCATGGCTGCCGCCACCTCCAACTCCTCATCCGGCTCCTCAAACACAGCATCCGGATCATACCCGGTAATATACGGAACAATCTCACTGATCTTCCCATATATCCTGTAATCGGCACGCTCATCTCCCAGCTTCTCCTCCGTATTGACAAGAATCAGCTTGTTACCTTTGTAATATTTATGCAGATGCTGACACAGCGACTCCCGAATGCCAAATCCAATTACAAAAAGGACATCTGCCGCTTCAATATCATCGCATGCCTCAGACATTTTCCCGTTATCCACACGCTCTCCCAGAAGGAGAAATCCCGGCCGGATCGGCACTTTACAGGCATCACAAAGCGGTTCTCCCACTGAGTCCTTGATGTATTTCATATCAAAAATTTTACCACATGCGGGACATTTATTTTTCTGAATAGATCCATGAATATCCAGTACATTCTCGCACCCCGCATTCTCATAAAGCCCATACACCGTGTATGTAATAATACGAGGCACCTTTCCCTTCTGCTGCAGCTGACGGATCGCCTTGTGAACAATCGTCGGTTCTGCTGTTTCCTTATTGATCGTGACATTTTTAATGTAATCATAAAAGATCTCACTGCGCCTTGCATAAAATGCGGACGAAATGATCTCTTCATTGGCATAGCCGTACTTTTCCTCTGTCTCATAGGCAAGATGCTCTGCACGAACACCATTTAACCCAGTCTCCCTCATGACATTCAGGCCGCTTAAAACCACAATATTGCCACTTTTATCAATGATCTCCTTAATTCTTTCTGCTATCTTCTCCATAACACGTCCCCCTTTGTTGCTGTTACTCGCCAAGGTAAGTGCAAATACTCTCCACCGCTTTATCAATACCGGCAATATCACTGCGGACAACCATATCGTAGTTGGTCAGATTCGTCCACTTCTCACCCACATGATAATTATAGTAGTTTGCACGGCGCTTATCGTTCTTTAAAATAATCTCTCCTGCCTTCTTCTCGCTTTCTCCGTAATTCTCCACAACACGTTTCAGTCGGAAATCAAGAGAAGCCTGTACAAAGACATTGAATGTATTGGTTCTCTCCTTCAATACATAATCTGCGCATCGGCCAACGATCACGCATGGCCCGTCGTCTGCCACCTTTCGGATCACATCCGACTGTGCCAGGAAAATACGGTCATCCAGACTTAAGCCCGAAAAGCCAAAATCCTGATTGCCATACACATTGATCCCCATAGCAAGGGAATACAACAAGCTGTTGGTCGCTTTGTCCTCCGCTCTTGCAAACGTCTCCTCTGCAAAGCCGCTTTCCTTCGCCGCCCGTGTGATCAGCTCATTGTCATAAAACGGAATCCCGTAATGCTCTGCCAGCTTCTGTCCAACTTCTCTCCCCCCGCTGCCATACTGTCTGCTGATAGTAATTACTTTATTCATATCAAGACCCCCTTTTGTTCCGCTCCAACCCGTTGCAGATTGCATAAAATGTTTTACATCTATTTTCAGTATACACCTTTTTGGTTATTTTCACAAGGATTTTAATATATTTTTATAATTTTTTGTGAAATATCTCCAATATTTTTATTGTGATTTGGGAATATTTTCTATACTACATTTCTACTTTGTTGGATTTATTATCCAGTAACCGCTTTATAATTGTAGTTGGATTTCCACTTTTTTCCCAGAGACGAAAAAATGTATGTATGATTGTTTCTGTAACGAAACATCTCATACATACATCCTGTTAAATTTTATTCCGTTTTCCTTATAATAAATAATGACGTGTCGCAAATCCGTAATCAAAATAATTGCACGATTATTTCTCTACTCTGCTGCTATGCTTGGAATCTGTACATCTGCGTCCACATCGGCACCGTAATCCACACCGTCGATCCGGAATCCAAAGATCTCATAGAACTCCCGCCAGTATCCCTCCAGATCAGTAACCTCCTCGAGATTGTCCTGATCGATCTTCTGCCAGATCTCAGCCACTGCCTCCTGTACCTTTGGCTCCATCTCCCAATCGTCCATACGGATCAGGCGGTTCTCATCCGTCACAACAGCTCCGCCATTGCAGAGACGGTCATGGATCATACGGTACATCTGCTCAATACAGCCCTCCTGCACCTTCTGCTCCTTCATGACCTTAAACAGGATCGCCAGATAAAGAGGCACGATCGGAATCGCCGCACTGGACTGTGTCACCACTGCCTTATTCACAGAAACATATGCCTCAACCCCATCAATCTCTGCCTGGATCTTGTCTGCGGAAGCATAAAGATCCTTCTTTGCCTGTCCGATAGAGCCTTCCTTGTAAATCGGATAGGTCAGCTCCGGTCCAATATAAGAATATGCCACGGTCTTTGCACCATCCGCAAGAACGCCAGCCTCCTTCAATGCTTTAATCCAGAGTATCCAGTCCTCACCGCCCATAACCTTGATGGTGTTCTGGATCTCCTCGTCTGTCGCCGGCTCAATTGTTGCTTCCATGAGCTGATTGTTTCTCAGATCAATGGTGCGATTGGTATAGGACTCTCCTGTGGTCTTGAGAACAGACTTGTAGGTCACTCCATCCGGTGCCGTTCTACGCGGTGCCGCAATACTGTAGATCACCATATCCACCTGACCAAGATCCTTTTTAATAGTCTCAATGGTCTGCTCCTTCATTTCTGCCGAATATGCATCTCCATTCAGAGTTTTTGCATACAGACCGTCTGCCGTGGCAATCTCCTCAAATGCTGCCGTGTTGTACCAGCCTGCCGTCGCCGTTCTCTTGCCCTTTGCCGGCTTATCAAAAATAATCCCCAGTGTATCTGCTCCACATGAATATGCTGCCGCAATACGTGAAGCAAGTCCATATCCCATGGAACAGCCGATCACCAGCACCTTTTTCGGTCCCTCCGTCTTTGGCTGTGCCTTTACATAATCAATCTGTGCCTGTACTGCCGCACGACATCCCGCCGGATGTGCCGTAGTACAGATAAATGCCTTTACCTTTGGTTCAATTACCATGAAATAATCCTCCATTCGTTAAAAAAACGCAGAACTCCTAAGAATCCTGCGAATCGTGTCAAGCAGGATACGGGAGTCGAACCCGCCTCCTCAGCTTGGGAAGCTGATATACTACCGATGTACTAATCCTGCACAGAAGCATCAAGCTGCTGCTCCTTACTATTTTATACATTATGCCTGTGTTTGTCAAATAATGAAATTTTTTAATGTTCCCTCGTCATATTTCATGCCGATTATATGCCGTTTTCTATGGTAATGCTGCTGCCATCCTTTGTCTTTTTTACCTTGATCTGCTGTGGAATATTTTCCATCAGTTCCTCTCTATGACTAATAATGCCCACCAGTTTATTGGCACTTGAAAGACCAGTCAGACTGTCCATTGCATTATCCATGGATTTGCGGTCCAGAGTTCCAAAGCCTTCATCCACAAACAGTGCATCCATCTGAATACCTCCCAGATTTGAGGAGACCGTATCCGACAAGCCCAGAGCCAGACTGAGAGATGCCTTGAAGCTCTCCCCTCCGGAAAGATTTCCCACCGGTCTCCGATGACCGGTATAGTTATCAAGCACCTCCAGATCTAGAAAATTATTGCTTTTTTTGCCCACAGAATCCTGCCGGTAAAGCTCATACTGCCCGTCACTCATCGGGAGCAGACGCCGGTTCGCCGCTGCAATAATGCCGTCAAAGCCCGCCGCCTGAATATACTGCTCCAATGTAATCTTGCCATTTCCCGTGGTTCCCTTTACCAAATTATACAGTTTGCGGCAATGCTCATATTCCTTGCCCGCTGTCTCCATTGTCTCTTTCTGTGCTGCGATATTTATCCGTTTCTCTGTATTGATATTAATGCGGTTTTCAATGACATTGACCTCTCTGCGAAGCTCCTGCACCGCCCTTTCCTTCTCCTGACACGCCTCGTTAAGGGCATCCATATCCACATATGCTTTCCCCTCCGCATCCCGCTCTGCCTGCTCAAGCTGCGTATGATTTGTACTGCACTTCTGCCGGTACCCGCTGAGCGTTTCCTCCGATCCGGCAATCGCCTCTTCCTCCGTCACATAGGAAAGCATTTCATCCAAAGAAGCAAATTTCTGTTCCCGCACTGCCGTCTCTAAATGTTCTTTATATATTTTCTCCAGCTTTTGCTGGTTTTGCAACGTCTCATTCTGCGTTGTCAGGGATGCCTGTAATGAAGCCACCGCCAGATCTGCTTCCTTTTTCTGCCGCTCCGCTTCACTAATTTCCGTTAAAATATCTTCTGCCGCCTGCGCTGCCTTTTTCACTTCATTCTCTGCCGTTTTCCAATCTTCAAATGGCAGTTCTGCCAATGTTTTTAAGGTTGCTTCCACTTCCGCAACTGCTGTCAGTGTTTCCTGCTTTCTGGTATTTAACTGCTCCCCCGCATTTTTGAGCCGTTCCGTGTCCTCCCCCTGTGCCTTTTCCAGCAGATCCTGTGTTTTTTCCAGCTCTGCACAAATCTGGGCTAATGCTGTCCTTGTATTTTCATTTTCCTGTGACTTTCTCCGCACAAAACTCTCCGCTTCCCGAAGCTGCTTTATCATATCCTCCAGTGTACCCTCTTGTACCGGCCCGTCTAAGAGCGGATGTTCCAGACAGCCGGTGATTTTCTCCCGAAGCCGGACTTCCAGTCCCTGCAGCGCCGTCTTTGACTTTTCCGCCTCGGTATTTGCCGCCTGCTTTTGCTGCTGCCTCTCTTCTTCCTGCTTTTGCAGCTTCTTAAACTGCTCCTCTGTAATAAACTGCTCCGGCAGGCTTGCCGGCTCCGGATGATGCTGTGAACCACACACAGGACACTTTTGCCCCTCCTCCAGATGCTCTGCCAGAATCCCGGCCCGGCAGTTTTCCAGAATCCTCTCTGCCGCCTCTCTTTTCGTATGAATCTCTTCATATTTCTCACGAGCCACACAGAATATGTCCTGTTTTTGGGACAGATCTTTCTGCTGCTGTTCCCACTTTGGGAGCTGCTCTTCCAAAATATCGTCGATATTATTCCAAAGAGTATCCAGTTTTTCCTTTTCATTTTGTGCCAGAGCAAGCTCTGACGGCTTTTCCTTCTGTGATGCAACCTGTTCTTTCCAACTCCCGATCTGACATTCCAGCTCTTTTGCCTGCGCTTTCAGCTCTGTCTCCGCCTGCGCCTGCTCTCTCTGCGCTTGTTTTAATGTCACCTGCGCCGCCAACAACTCATCTCTCTGCTGATATTTTAATTTTTGCTCCTGAAGCTTGTCCGCCTTCTTTTGTAGCTTCTCTGCCTCCGGACGCCTTTTCTGTGCAGTTTCCCAGACTTTTGTGGATTCCTGCGCTTTATTCTGCGCTTTTTCCAGCCCCTGCATTTTCAACAGGATTTCCTCCTGCGTATTCTGAATCTCCTGCTCTTTGGACTTCCATGTTGTATATGCCGGATATACGCCCCGCGTCGCCGTCTTCTGGCGCATCAGCCTTTTTTCCAGAGCTTCCATTTCCGCTTTCTGATCTGTAAGCTCCTTCTGTTCCTTTCTCAGTACTTCTCTCCGGGCAATAAAGTCATTATTCGTCTTTGCCATAGCCAGAGTATCCTGACATGCTTTTAAGTCTCTCTCTGCACTTTTTAATACTTCCTGTTTCTCACAATATTTTGCCTTGTCTGAATCTGTCAGCCTGTCTAACAGCTCCACCATTTCATCAATATTCCATGCACTTCCGGATCCCTTCGCTCTTTCCTGAAGTTCAGAAAGCTCCCCTTCTTCTTCTGCCACCGCATCTCCAAAATACTGGATCACACTGTTTTCTGCCGTATTTTTTATGCCAAAGCTATGATTCATACGATCCTTCAGCTTGTATTCAATATTTTTATATGGATCTGTCATAAAAATTGTACGGAGAATCTCCGTTCTCTGTTCTGTTTTTGCATTGAGCAGCTCCCAGAACTCTCCCTGTGCGATCATTGCAATCTGCTTAAACTGCTTGTCATTAATATGCAGCAACTCCTCCACTGCAGCATTGACCTGTTTCACTCCCTCAACCGGTGACTGTCCCTGCTCCTGAAAAACGGCTTTTTCATTTTCCGTGATCACACCTGTGCCACGCTTCTTCGGTCTCTCATAAGCAGGCTGGCGTTTCACATGGTATTCTTTCCCCTGATGAGAAAAATAAAAATCCACATAACTGTCAGTGCCCTCCCCGGCATATTCACTTCTTAAATTTTTCGTATCTCTATATGTTCCACTGGTAGTTCCATAGAGAGCAAAGCATATGGCATCAAATATCGTAGTCTTTCCCGCTCCGGTATCTCCTGAAATCAGAAAAAGTCCTTTATCCTCAAATTGTCTGAAATCAATCTCCGGCATTTCGTCCGCATAAGGTCCAAACGCACTGATCAATAATTTAATCGGCTTCATCCATCACACCTGCCTCTCTTGCCACCATTCGCATAATATCCATCTCTTCTTCACTGATCTCGCAGCCATAAATTTTATTGTAAAAATCACCGATAAGCTCCCCAAAGGATCTGTTCTCCGCAATTTTTGAAATGTCCACCTGCTCAATCTGTTTCGTATGGGAATTATCATAATCAATCTTAACGGTATTGGGATAAATCTGTTGAAAAATCCCCATGACATCATTTACCATATCCTCATCCGTAAGGGTTGCGTAAATAAAATCCTCCGTCTCGATTACATTTTCTGTTTTGAGAAGCTGCTCCAGCTTTCCTTTGATATGACGCATATCCCTCATAGGCTTTAACGGAATTAGCTCGACAGATGTTTTGTCCTTCTCCTTTATCGTGATCACCGGAACCGATTTGTCGTTCGCAACCTCACTCAGGGAGTATTTTAATGGAGAACCCGAATACCGGACCTCCTCTCTCCCTATTTTCTGAGGCGAATGAATATGTCCCAGAGCTACATAATCAAATGCGTCAAAGCAGTCATAACCGATTTTTTCCACAAGACCGACACTCTGCACACCAACGCCTTCTGATCCACCGGTCACCGGCTCCTCTGACTTTCCGGTCACAAACTGATGTGTCACTATCACATTTCTGCGTGTCCTGTCAATCTCTGCCTGCTCCAGAACCTCCCTCACCGCATCATCATAATTCTCAATCCCGGCATCCGGCAGGAAATGCTTTACCTGCGACGCTTTTACAAACGGAAGAAGATAAATGTCTATCTCCCCATAATCATCCGTTACTGTTTTTTTATACAAGTTCCCCTCATACTTTGCTGAAATATAAATCTGATTCTTTTCAAACAGATCACTTCCATAATTCAGACGTTCATCCGAATCATGATTCCCACTGATCATAAATGTCATAACGCCGGACTCCGCAAGACTGCACAAAAAGTAATCCAACAGCCTTGTCGCCGCTTCACTCGGAACTGCTCTGTCGTATACATCGCCCGCAATCAGTACCGCATCAACGGACTGATTTTTTACAATTTCCAATATCTGATCCAGTATATATTTCTGATCCCTGATCAGGTCAAAATCTCCCAGAGACTTTCCCAGATGCAGATCTCCCAAATGCAAAAATTTCATACTCCATTTTCTCCTTTTTAATTATCGTGAATTTACAACGCTTCGGAAAAAAACTCCTCTTTTTCTCACTCACAGGTGCATTTATACACATTGTACCACAAATTCGCAACACTTCGGCAAAAGGTTCGAAAGAGCTCCGGTTCTCCTCACTTGCGGGATTGTTCACTTACATAGAATTTGTAAGGGGCAAAAAATCAAAAACCCCTGTGGGAGTTATAAAACTCTCACAGGGGCACACATATGAAAGCGATGGTTTATTTAACTTATTTGCACTTATTTTAATCTTTATCCTTCAATGGCTATGGTTTTTGTCTGCTCCACTGCAGGCTGCGGATCTTTCTTTGGAACAGAGATCTTCAGGATACCATCCTCAAACTTCGCTTTAATATCCTCCTCTGTCACATCCTCGCCTACATAAAAGCTACGGCTGCAGCTTCCATAATATCTCTCACGGCGCAGGTACTTACCACTCTTCTCATCCTTTTCGCCGTCCTCAGATTTCTTCTCGGCACTAATGGTCATATAACCATCCTTAAGCTCTGCTTTTACATCTTCCTTCTTATAACCCGGCAGATCAATATCAAGTTCATAACCGGCATCTGTCTCTTTCACATCGGTCTTCATGGCACTTGGTGTCGGGTTTGCATAATGAATCACATTCATTGGTCTTGCGAAATCATCAAAAAAGTCATCAAATAAATTTTCTCCAAAAATACTAGGCATCAACATAAGTCATTCCTCCTTCAATCAAACCTTATTGAACTGTTCTTCTCAGAGCAAGTAGGATGAAGTCCCAGTCATTCCTGACTTCCTAATTACCTCTTCCCTTGTTCTGTAATATGTTATACCACCTTTATTAGCACTCGTCAAGAGTGAGTGCTAACATTTTTTGTGAAAATTTTGTGAACTCCTAATGAAACTCTGTCATATGCTTCCGATAATGCAACGGCAGATTGGTTCTTTGCAGACCTGAATTCTCTCGTTCCTTAATTGCAATACTGTCAAAAAATGCCTTCCACAGATCGGCGTACTCCTGACCACCACTATGCTCCAGCTCATCTAACACCTGACGTTCCCTCTGCTCCAGCTGGCGCATGTACCATCTTCTGCCGGGATTGTGAAACGCTGCTTTTCCATGACTTTTATCATAAACAATGAACCATTCCGGATTCAGACGATCTGTAAAATGGTCTGCAACCATATCGATGACCTCATTCTCCGGTTCGATCACCGCATACAATACAGGATGGTCCTGCCAGGATATTTCCTCAAACCGTATAAACTCCAGGAAATAGTGTGCCTCATTCCTTGCTTTACGGTAAATCTCAAATATCCTCTGGACACATGGAATGTGAAGCGCCTCCGTCACCTTACTGCCCAGCGCAAAACCATATACAATAAAATGATAGATCACGTCTGCCTTATCCGGCTGGCGGCTTCCCGCTGCCACCATAATATATTCATATGCCTGCTGCGAGATCTGACGCCGGACGGTACGAAGCACCTTCGTCATCTTATCCGGATCCGGCACCACATCCACATACTCAGAAAATAATGTGTAATTCTGTTCTGCCTCCGGCATATTTACCTCCAGCCGGATATGGTCGTGGCCATATGCAGATTTGCCCGCATCATAAACCGCCGTAAAGATGGCCTCCGGAGTATCGTCACACCGGTATATTCTCGTCTCCTTCATTGTTCCCTGATAACCTCCCTTTCTCCGCCATCTGCACCACAACAAACGATATAAACATACAAATTCCTAAATACAATGCTTATCTCATAATCCATAAATCAAGCCAAACATCTGCTACACTAATTTGCATCTGCCACAAAATCAAACAGTGACAACTGCTGATAATGAATCTGACTCTGCTGATAATATCTCTGCAGCTCCTTTTCTTCCCCTACCAGCCGTCTCGTGATAAAATCCTCGTCTACCTTCAGAAAGTCATACATCATCCTGCCATTGCATGTGATAAAATACACAGCCCGCTTTAATACCACTCCCATTTTTTTAAGATGAGAGTAGTCCAGGGAACCTGTCCTTCTCGCTTTCACGATCCGGCTGGCGGACTTTACGCCGATTCCCGGCACCCGCAGCAGCGTATTATAATCCGCGGTGTTAATCTCTACCGGAAAAGACTCCATATGTCCCAATGCCCAGTCGCATTTCGGATCAAGAAATATATTGAAATTAGGTCTGGACGGTGACAATAACTCCCCGGCCTCAAAGCCATAATACCGAAGCAAAAAGTCTGCCTGATACAACCGATGCTCCCGCCGCAGAGGAGGACCGCTTTCCAAAGCCGGAAGAGAGGCATCCTGATTCACATTGATAAAAGCAGAATAAAACACTCTCTTCAGATCAAATCTCTGATATAGCGCCTCTGAAACAGACATGATCTCATAATCACTCTCTCCTCCGGCACCAATGATCATCTGTGTACTCTGACCGGCTGGTACAAATCCGCGGTTCGTATCATAATGCCGCCACTGTGTCAGTCCTGTGGCTTTGACAGAAGAAGGGAGGTACAGATCATCCGTTACAGCCCTCTGCCGGCCTGCCGTCTCTCCGGTAATATCTTTACTGTCGTTCTGCCCTTGCCGGACCTCCGGCTCCTTCTGCAAGCCCCCCTGCTTCCCTATCCCCCGTGTCTGACAATCTCTGGCGGATGTCCCAGTCAATCCCGCCGCCTCCGATGTAGTCCTGCTATAATCTACTCTACCCAATATGCCATGCTCCTTCGGCTTTGTGGCCCCTTCTCCCTGTCCTGCTCCACCCGATATGTCCTGCAGACCTGCAAGCTTCGGTGCGTCCTCCCTGCGGCTGATTCCATCCGGCATGCTTCTCCCCAGTCTGCGGCTGGTATGCCAGTAAGCACTGCGATTCCCCCCCTTCATCCCAAGTGCCTGCCTGCTCTCCTCCATACCTGACTGAATCTGGCGCATAGGCGTCAGGATCTGCCGGCGGTCTTTATTGGGAGCAAGCTGACGCAGTCCATCTGCCGTAGGAAGCTCCATATTCACACTCATACGATCCGCATACCACCCCGCCAGCTCTACCAGCTCCGGGGAAGCCCCCGGTATCGCCTTGCAGTGGATATAGCCATGGAACCGGTGAATCGTCCGCAGGTCGTGAAGTGTCTGACAGATCAGCTCCATCGTATGATCCGCTGACTGTATGATCCCGGAGCTCAGAAAAAGACCTTCTATATAATTTCTCCGGTAAAACTCCATCGTCAGCTCACAAACCTCCTCCGGGGTAAACGTCGCTCTGGGAACATCATTCGTCACACGGTTAATACAATATTTGCAATTATAGATACATTCATTGGTAAATAAAATCTTCAACAAAGAAATGCATCTCCCATCCGCTGAGAAGCTGTGACAGATTCCCGCCGCACTGGTGTTCCCTATCTGTCCATCCTTCCCCTTCCGGGAAACTCCACTGGAGGTACAGGCGACATCATACTTCGCTGCATCAGATAATATCCGCAGCTTCTCCTCCAGAGACGCATGCTCCGCAAAGATCATTTTATCATCTCCTCTCAAACATATATTCCGAACATTTGTTCTATTATAATACACTTGCCTCAGGTCTGTGTCAAGAGGAAAAAGATGGATGATGCGGAGCAGTCTGTTCGCCGAAATAAGAAATCACTCCCGTATCACCTGCCATGCCTCCACAAGCCGATCCAGGCTCCAGGCGGCATTGGCAGGACTGGTAGATGGCAGGCAGACCGCCTCGATCCCCGTCTGTTTTTGCTGATATTTCCGATACAACTGCTCCGCCTTTTTCCCGTTGACATAGATCCGACGAACCGGTGCCTGCGCCAGAATCCCGCTCAGATCTGTCGGTACTACGTCCTTAATGCTGCTGTCTGCCGACCCCTGAATTTCACAGGATGCGATCACATCCCAGACCGCCACACCACTCTGCAGTAAAAATGCTTTCTTTTCCTCAACAGTCTGTGGCACCTGATTTCCATACACCGCAGCGAGTACCCGCCAGAAACGATTTTGTGGATGACCGTAAAAAAAGCCCTGCTCTCTGGATTTCACAGAGGGAAAGCTTCCCAGAATTAAAATATTAGAATGCTCGTCGTAAACCGGTGCTATGGGATGTTGTATCATAATATGAACCTTTCCTAAGCTCTGCAGTCAACAAAACCACAGAGCCTAAATTTATAAAACATATTTTTATTTTATTTCTGAACCGGCAAGCCTAGATTACTTTCCTTTGATTTCTCAATAAATTCCTGTGGATAGTCATCCTTCTCTCCATTATTTTTAAACACAAAATACGGTTTTCCCAAGATATATTGATAAAAATCAAATTTCTTATTGTCCGGTTTGTCATATCCACTGCATTGTATCAGGAAATAACGGTTGATGCAATGCACACCGATCCATCGTCCCTTGTCCACCGAGACAATAGTCCCAAGAAATGTGGAATAGGTATCCTCGACCTCATCCGCATCCGAAAGACTTGTGGGACGTCCGTCATAACTTCTGCCGGTAAGCTTTGAACGTTTCTCCGAACCGGGAAGACCAACATAGCATTTTCCATTCTTCAGGAAAATCATTTCCCCTCCCGGATAGCTGACAGTGTAGCAATATCCTTTCATGGTCATGGTATTTACCACAAAAAATAAAACAATCACTCCAAAAATTCCTACTATAACCCATTTCTTTTTTGCCATCGTATCCCTCCGATAATACATCCCTGTTACTTCCTCCGGATGGTCCTGTAAATATTTCTCATCAAAAATCTGATTCATTTCATTCATAAAGTCGGAAATCTCATATATCTGCCCATTCAGGATCTGCTCTCCCTGATCTGTTGACTTCATTTTTTCCGGGAATTCCGCATATGGAATAACAAACTCTCTGTCTTGTGTTTTTATATCAATAAGAACCAGACTGTACATTTGAGAATAATAATACTCTGCTTTATCAATATCCTCCGATGTAATCCCAGCCTTTGCAATGATCCGGGCGATCTCCTTTTTCGGTGCCGGTATTTGTTCCTGCTTCTCCCCGGAGGATTCCCCCAGCCGGACATAAGCATGCTCCCGAAGAGCAAATGTCATAATCCCGGCTTCCCCATTATGCTGTTGATACGGTACCTTCCATTGAATCTTGCCGGATACATGATCTGCCAGCTCTCCGCCCTCCAGATACCCGGTCAGCCAGAAATTCTTCAATAATTTCACCCGATATGCCTCCTGTAAAGAAACGCTGTTTTTCTTTCCGGCCGCCTGCTCCTCTACAGCTTCCTGCAACCCGGCTCTCTCGGCAGCTTCGTTCTTTACTGTCAGCTTCCCTTCCAGCTTTTGAAGTTCTCTCACCGTTTCTTCTCTGACAGGCTCATCTACAGTTTCTTCCGCTTTGACACTGTTATTTGCCATCACATGTATACTGGCAGCACACATCACGATTACTATAAACAAAGCAGCAAAATTTCTCCGCTTACATATAAATAGACAATCTCTCCTCATCTAATCCCCCCTACTTATATAGACACCGTTTTACCTCAAATGTTGCAAAAAACAGATTTTTTGCAATGCCACCACCTTGCACTTCACACATGGATATGTGTCTTTTGTTTTCAAAATGTTGCATGTGATGTTGAATTTTTTATAAAACCGGCACACAATCTGTCTTTTCATTTAAAAGTCAGGAGAAAATGCCCCTAAGTTTTAAACGAAAGGCAGTTAAATCATGAACGAGATAAAAAGAGACACTTATTTACAAAGATTGATCGACAAAAAAGAGAACGGTCTCATTAAGGTGATAACCGGTATCAAAAGATATGGCAAAAGCTATTTACTATTCTATCTCTATCATGATTATCTAATTTCACAGGGAATTAATGAAGATCAGATCCTTTAAATTCCTCTTGATGACGATATGTTTACGCAATACCGTGATCCGGCAGAGCTGTCAAAATATATCCGCTTTCCTTTAAAGAGTATTACAACTTTGTTGGCGGTGACAAATCAGAGGCTTATGAAGAATATGCAATGTATGGAGGAATGCCACTTACTTTATCAAAGAAAAATGATATGGGAAAAATGCAATAGAAAGGGAATGCGACACTCCCATAACGATCTATCCATGCCGCTATATCCCACACATTCTTCTGATTGTATTACTTACTTGTCGAAATCAACTGCATTCCAAATGTAAGGTCATCCGGCACAGACTTTCCCTCCTTATACTGAAAGAACCACTCCAACCCCTCCAATAACTGAAACTGCTCCTGCTTCTCCAGCTTTTTCCCGTCGGAAAATTGACGGGAAGCCAT
>NZ_JACRSX010000020.1 GCF_014384985.1 Jutongia huaianensis | reverse complement strand
TTTTTCTTATCCTGGAAATTAGATGAGAAAAAAGAAAGAACGTACCTTGTTTTGACGAACAAGGCAATTGAATTAAGTAATTGTCAGAAAGAAAAAATGATAGAAGCTTATGAAAAAATCGTATCGAATATACAAGAAGAAGACCTGGCAGTTACACGGTGTACATTGAGAAAAATCCGACAGCTTATGGAAGAAATAAAATAGTGATTAATACAACGGAGTAAGAAAAGCTCCTTCATATTTTTTATGAAAAATAAATTTTGTTGAGGTTAAATTGAGATTGACTTTGTATTGTATAAGTATGAAATAAAAAGGAATCAGGTGATGTACAATGAAAAAGTATAAAATATGTAAAATCCTTCTTGTTATACTGGCAATTTTTTTATGTGTGGCTTTTTATGAATTGATCGGAATCTGCGTTGCATATAAAAAGCAGCCGGAAGTGTCCAATACAACCAAAAAAGAAACAAAAAATGGGTCATGGAACGAATGCAGTGAAAATACAGAACGGGCAGTAATCATAGAAAAGAATCCAGAAGCGCTTTTACAAAGAGTGCGTTTGATCAAGAATGCAAAAAAGGAAATTATTCTTTCTACTTTTGCATTTCAATCCGATGAAAGTGGAAAATTGATTTTAGGAGCACTGCATGATGCGGCAGACAGAGGTGTACATATTCGTCTGTTAGTAGATGGAATGGAGAGCTGGATTGATATGGAAGGAAATCCGTATTTCTATGGATTATCTTCCCATGAGAATGTTGAAATTAAACTATATAATAAGGCCAATCCGTTGAAACCATGGAAGATGATGGGTAGAATGCATGATAAATATTTGATTGCAGATGGAAAGAGATATATTCTTGGGGGAAGAAATACATACAATTATTTCCTGGGTGATTTTCCGGGACATAAGAACTATGACAGAGACGTGTTAGTGGTTTGCGATGAACCTGAGAAAGAAAATTCAGTTAACCAGTTGTTAGAGTATTTTGAAACGATATGGGAACAAGAAGACAGTGGTTATTTTCATGACAATAAAAAACTGGCAAATAGAAAATCTGTAAAGAACGCAGTTTTAGAGCTGCAGAACGGCTATCAGAAATATTTTGAAGAGAATAAGGAAAGAATCTGCGATACCGATTACACGGACGAAACTTTTGAGACAGAAAAGATTGCATTAGTGTCAAATCCTATTCACACAGGTTCCAAAGAACCAGTAGTGTGGTATCAGTTGGGAGAATTGATGAAAAATGCAAAAAATCGTGTGAAGATCCACACGCCATATATTATCTGTAATGATATGATGTATAATACATGGGAGGAGATTGCAGAGAACGTTTCAGATTTTTCTATCATGACAAATTCAGTTGCGAATAATGGGAATCCATTTGGGGCTGCCGATTATGCGAAAAACAGAAATAGAATCTTAAGTACAGGAATTAATATCTGGGAATATGAAGGCGGTTATTCATACCACGGAAAAAGTATTCTGATTGACGATGATCTGTCTGTAATCGGTTCCTTTAATATGGACATGAGAAGTGCATATCTGGATACGGAACTGATGCTTGTAATTCGCAGTAAAGATATTAATAAACAGTTGGAAGAGGGCATGATGGAATATGAAAGAGTGTCCCGCCAGGTATTGGAAGATGGAACCTATCGTGATCCATATCATGTAGAGCCAATCGAATTAACAAAGAAACGTCAGAGAAAAATATTTTTGGTACAGCATCTGCTTGGATGGGCAAGGTATCTGTTTTAATTAAGGAGGAAGGAAAACGTGTTTCAAATATTGATTGTAGAAGATGATAAAGAATTAAGCCAGCTATTCCAAAAAGTGCTTGAGAAGAATGGATATCAGGTCAAAAGTGCATCGGATGGAGCACAGGCATTAGAAGTATTGGATAAGGAATATATTGATCTGATCATTTCTGATATTATGATGCCGGTTATGGATGGCTATGAACTGGTGTCAGAACTTCGTTCAGCAGGATATCAGATACCAGTGCTTATGATCACTGCGAAAGGTTCCTTTGATGATATGCGCCAGGGATTTCTTTCGGGAAGTGATGATTATATGGTAAAACCGGTAAATGTGAATGAAATGGTTTTAAGAGTCGGAGCACTGCTTCGCCGTGCACAGATACTGAATGAACACAAAATTGTGATCGGTTCAACAGAGTTTGATTATGATGTAATGACGGTTACAACTGATAAGGAAAGTCTTGTTTTGCCTAAAAAAGAATTCCTGCTTTTATATAAGCTTGCAGCTTCGCCAGGCAGAACATTTACAAAACAACAGTTGATGGATGAAGTATGGGGATACGAGACGGAGGCAGACCCACATACGATAGAGGTACATATAGGAAGAATCAGAGAGCGTTTTAAAGATAACCCTGATTTTGAAATCGTAACAATGCGTGGAATTGGATACAAGGTGGTGAAAAAATAATGGAACAAAAGAAAGAAAAAGGATTGCGGATCCGATCCTGTCTGACTGGTGCAATCTGGCTGGCACTTGTATTTTCAACAGTCATATCTGCTTTATTATTTGCTTTTTTGAATCATTTTTTTAATCTGCCGGGCAGCATACCTGTGCTTGGCTGGCTTTTGATTTTCAATACATTGATTGCAGGGCTGATCACTTCCTTTATTAATGCAAAGTTACTGGAACCAATTACTAGGCTTAGTAAAGCAATGAAGGAAGTTTCTCGGGGAGATTTTGAACAGCATTTGGAAACGAACAGCCGTATAGCAGAAGTTGGAGAATCTTATCAAAGTTTTAACGTTATGACAAAAGAACTTCGTGCAACAGAGGTGCTGCAGATGGATTTTGTATCTGATGTTTCTCATGAGTTTAAGACCCCGATTAATGCCATTGAAGGATATACAATGCTGCTTCAGGGAGAAGAACTGTCTCCGGATCAAGAGGAATATGTAGAAAAAATCTTATTTAACACCCAAAGACTTTCCGGATTGGTTGGTAATATTTTGCTGTTATCCAAGTTAGAGAATCAGAATATACCAATGAAAAAAACAGAATATCGTCTGGATGAACAGATCCGCCAGGCATTTCTTTCATTGGAAACAAAATGGACAGAAAAAGAAATTGGTTTTCAGGTAGAATTGGAGGAAGTTAAATATACTGGGAATGAAGGACTTTTTATGCATATCTGGATAAATCTTTTGGATAATGCGATTAAGTTCAGCCCTTCAAAGGGGACAATTACGATGTTTCTGAAAAAAGAACAGGATTCTGTTAAGTTCATTCTGGAAGATGAAGGACCGGGAATAGAGGATGATGTAAAATCCAGAATATTTGACAAGTTCTATCAGGTAGATGGATCTCATAAAGCAGAAGGAAATGGCCTAGGTCTTGCACTTGTAAAACGGATTGTAGATAGTGCCGGAGGAACAATCAAAGCAGAAAACCGTGAATATGGTGGATGCAGATTTGTTGTAGAGCTTCCAATACAGAAAGATGAGGCCATATAAGTTTAAGAAAAACAGATAGAGGAGGAATTACATGACATTTTATCAGGAATTGCAGTTAAATCAGGCAGGTTCTAAAAATCTGTTGAAAAAGAGTGAAACAGTGAAAGAAAAATCATATCATATGTGGGTATATCTGGTGAAGATAGCTGTTACAATGGCATTTTGTTTTTTATTTGTTACTATTTTCAGTATCTTATTTGGAAATGAGAATAGTATTGTGGGTGTAGTAGTTTTATTATGCCTTATGGTATTTCGGAATGCGGATCTGGGGATCCACACCGGACAATCTACGATGCTTTTGGCTTTGTTCTTTGTAATTATGACTGTATGTCCGCATTTAGCAAATCAGTTTTCACCGGTATTGGGAATGCTGTTAAATATTGCGGCACTGGCTGTGTTGATTCTGTTCGGATGCCATAATCCATTCATGTTTAATCAATCTACATTGGTTCTTGGGTATCTGCTGCTATATGGTTATGATGTTACGGGAAAAAGCTATCAGATGCGATTAGTCGGAATGGCTTTAGGTGCAGCACTTACCTGCTTTGTATTTTATCGAAATCATAAAAACAGAACTTATAAAAGAAATCTGAAAGATCTGATACAAGAATTTGATATCACTTCTTCCAGAACAAAATGGCAGATATGTCAGATTTTATGCGTACCGATTGTCCTTTGCATTGCAGAACTTTGTAATATGCCACGTGCAATGTGGGCTGGTATTGCGGCCATGTCAGCGATTTTGCCATTTATGGAAGATATGCACTACAGAGTCCGTAAAAGGATTGTCGGAAATATTGCAGGTGTTATATGTTTTACAGTATTATATTTTCTGCTTCCTTCGTCAATCTATGCATATATAGGAATTCTTGGTGGAATCGGTGTAGGATTTTCAGCACAATATGGCTGGCAGGCAGTATTTAACACATTTGGTGCTTTAGCCATTGCTGCAGAGACTTATGGACTACAAGGAGCGGTTAGTCTTAGAGTGATTCAAAATGTTTTTGGTGTTGTGTTTGCTTTAGCATTTTGTGTTATATTTTATTGGTTTATGTCTAAAAAAAAGGAAAGTGATGTGACCGTACATGCAGAGTGAAGTGAATCAGGAAGAAAATTTGAATAGAATTATTACGGTTCCTAATCTTCTTTCTTTTTTTCGGCTTTGTCTGATTCCGGTAATTATATGGAGTTATTGTGTAAAGAAAAATCCTCTGTTAGCTGGTGAAATCTTATTGCTGTCTGGTCTTACGGATCTTGCTGATGGATATATCGCAAGAAGATTCCATAGGATTAGTAATTTAGGAAAAATACTTGATCCGGTGGCTGATAAGCTGACACAGGCAGCGATGTTAATCTGTCTGTTTACTCGTTTTCCGCATATGCTTCTTTTAATCGTAATAATGGCAGGTAAGGAGCTGTATATGGTAGTCAGTGGATGTCTTGTGATACGAAAGACAGGAAAAGTACATGGTGCAGACTGGCATGGAAAGATAGTAACATTTTTATTATATGGAACTGCAGCGGTGCATATTATATGGTTCCAAATTACACCGATGGTATCAGATCTGTTGATTGGTTTGTGCGCTATAATGATGGTCATATCGGTCGCTCTGTATATTATCCAGAATACCAGGACTCTTAAGGGAGAGACTGTATAAGCAATTTTATATTGCAATGACTAGAAAAATATTTAGGAGAAGATAGATATAAACAGTATGTCAAACACACAAACTATGGAGTCTTTAGTCGGTTTAATAAAATTTTAGATAGAAAATAAATCATTCAATGTCATTTAGATAAGGTTTTTTATGACAAAAAGACAGATTGCTTATCTGCCTTATAATGCAGTATAATGGTAACGAGATTTATGCAACCCGATACATGAAATCCCTATTTCTCTTTGGACGGAGGTGGATAGGATATTTTCGATTGTACTTGACAGGTGTCAGATACTTTTGCATGAGAAGCATGGACTCTGTTTCGTTACCATCGTGTTTGAGATATGCCCTGCATATGTTTACTGCATTTGAAACGGATTTACTCTGCATCTGGAGCATAAACTGAATATACTCGCGGAAAGAAAGTTTGCGGTTCCTGGTAAAATCACTTTCCGGATTACGGCAGAACATGGAGTGAATTTCATCGAGTTCTGTGATGCAGTTGTCGAGTGTGGATTTTAAATTAGATAAGAAAAAATCAGCCATAATGAGCCTCCTTGAAATATGTTTATAATCAAGGCTTACGCAACATATATTGGCTTACTTGTCAACTGTTTTTTGTAATATTTTTAAAGTTTTTAGGTATAAAAACAGTGGCTTTCTATGACAGAAAACCACTAAAATGATGCTTAACTGAATGGCATTGCTTTATCACCACTTTGAAAATGGTTGTTTTATGGCGGATAGTCAGACAGTTTTGGATATAAGAGATGATCTGGGAGCAACCATGAATGAATGCAGGGAAGTGACCGAAAAGTACCGCACAGGACGGAGTGCATATTTACGGCTCGTACAGTTGTTTATGAGATTGTTTGCAGGACTATTATAGCAGAAAGAAGAGGTGTTCGATATGTGTACAGCAGCAACTTACAAAACAAAAGATTTTTATATGGGCAGAACGCTTGATTATGAATTTTCCTATGGGGAACAGATCACGATAACGCCAAGAAATTACGAATTTGATTTCCGGTTTGCTGGGAAGATAAAAAGCCATTATGCTTTGATCGGAATGGCATTTGTTGCAGAAGGTTATCCGCTTTATTATGATGCTGTTAATGAAAAAGGCCTTGGAATGGCAGGTCTTAATTTTGTCGGCAATGCGGCATATGAAGAGGCTTTGCCGGAAGATGAAACAGAAGTCAGCCAGGTGGCACAGTTCGAGTTCATCCCATGGATCCTTACACAGTGTGCTACTGTAGCAGAGGCGAGAGAGAAGCTGGCAGCAATGAGACTGACAGGTACAGCATTCAGTGAACAGCTGCCGACAGCACAGCTTCACTGGATCATTGCAGACAAAGACTCCTGTATCGTTGTTGAGTCTATGAAAGATGGGCTGCATGTATATGATAATCCGGTAGGAGTGCTTACCAATAATCCACCATTCCCGAGTCAGATGTTTGCACTGAATAATTATGCCGGAGTATCCAGAAAACAGCCGGAGAGTACTTTTGCAGGAGTATTACAGCTTGATGCATATAGTAGAGGAATGGGTGGAATGGGAATACCTGGAGATCTTTCCAGCCAGTCAAGATTTGTGAAAGTTGCCTTTACAAAATTAAATTCGATCTCCGGTGAAGAAGAGGATGAGAGTGTAAGCCAGTTCTTCCATATCTTAGGATCCGTAGATCAGCAGCGTGGATGCTGTGAGGTGACAGAAGGCAAATATGAGATCACGATATACACGTCCTGTTGTAATACAGCAAAAGGTATTTATTATTATACGACTTATGATAATCATCAGATCACAGCGGTTGACATGCATGCGGAAAATCTGGATTCAGATCAGCTGATCTGTTATCCGCTTCTGTCCAAGGGCGAAGTCAGATGGCAGAATAAATAATACGAAAATGCACGGAGAAAGCATAACGCAGAACAACAGGAGGAAAGACCATGAAAGAAGTTAAAACACCGAAAAAACCACTGGCATATTATTATGGGATTGTGTTAATAGTGCTGATCGTATTTAATCTGGTTGTCACACCAATCCTTATGGAGCATCAGGTAAAGGAAACGGATTATGGAACTTTTATGAGCATGATCGAGAAGAAGAATATTGGTGAAGTAGAAGTTAATGACAATCAGATCATCTTTACAGATAAAGATCAAAAAAATATTTATAAAACAGGTCTGATGAACGATCCGAACCTGACGGACAGGCTATATGAATGTGGAGCAGTATTCGCAAAAGATATCGATAAGCAGATGTCACCGATCATCAGCTTCTTGCTGACCGGGGTTTTGCCATTGATCCTTTTTATCGCACTGGGAAATTATATGGCGAAGAAACTGATGGAGCATGCCGGAGGAAAAAATTCGATGGCTTTTGGAATGGGAAAAAGCAATGCGAAGATTTATGTGCAATCCAGTGAGGGAATCCGTTTTTCAGACGTTGCAGGAGAAGATGAGGCGAAAGAAAACCTTTCAGAGATCGTTGATTATCTTCACAATCCGAAGAAGTATACCGATGTAGGTGCGTCTATGCCAAAAGGTGTCCTTCTTGTAGGACCTCCGGGAACCGGCAAAACAATGCTTGCAAAAGCAGTGGCGGGTGAATCAAATGTACCATTTTTCTCAATGTCCGGATCAGAATTTGTTGAGATGTTTGTCGGTATGGGAGCTTCCAAAGTTCGAGATCTTTTCGGACAGGCAAAGGAAAAGGCACCATGTATCGTGTTTATTGATGAAATTGATGCCATTGGTAAAAAGCGTGACGGACAAATGGGCGGAAATGATGAGCGGGAGCAGACCTTAAACCAGCTTCTTACAGAGATGGACGGATTTGAAGGAAATAATGGTGTCATCATTCTTGCTGCAACGAACCGTCCGGAGTCGTTAGATCCGGCACTTACACGTCCGGGACGTTTTGACAGACGTGTGCCGGTTGAACTGCCGGATCTTGCAGGCCGTGAAGCAATTTTAAAGGTTCATGCAAAGAAGATAAAAGCATCTGATGATGTTGACCTGCATACGATTGCACGTATGGCATCCGGTGCATCCGGTGCGGAGCTTGCCAATATTATAAATGAAGCAGCATTACGTGCTGTCCGTAGTGGAAGGACCGTTGTAAATGAATCTGATCTCGAAGAAAGTATAGAAGTGGTTATTGCAGGATATCAGAAGAAGAATGCGGTTCTTTCAGATCAAGAGAAGAAGGTTGTTGCATATCATGAGATAGGACACGCTCTGGTAGCTGCATTACAGAGTCATTCAGCTCCGGTCCAGAAGATTACGATCATCCCGCGTACCTCAGGTGCACTCGGCTACACTATGCAGGTTGAGCAGGGTGATAAATATCTGATGACGAAAAAAGAACTTGAGAATAAGATTGCTACATTTACAGGCGGACGTGCGGCAGAGGAGATCGTATTTGGTGAGATCACGACCGGAGCCTCCAATGATATCGAACAGGCAACAAAAATTGCAAGAGCGATGATCACCCGCTACGGCATGACAGATGAATTCGACATGGTGGCAATGGAAAACGTGACCAACCAGTATCTTGGCGGCGATACGTCTCTTTCCTGTTCTGCAGATACACAGAAGGAAATTGATGAAAAAGTCGTGCAGCTCGTAAAAGCAGAGCATGAAAAAGCAAGAAAAATCCTTGCTGAAAACAGGGAAAAACTGGACGAACTGGCTATGTACCTGTATGAGAAGGAAACAATTACAGGTGACGAATTTATGGATATTTTAGACAAAAAATAATGTAGTTAATTAGATAACCAATTCCACCCAAATATGATGAACAATTTTGGAATGAATTGTATTCATTTTTACAGAAACATTCTAACGAAGAGTATATTCTCATAGGAGATTTTAATACTATCAATAATAGAAACATGGAAGAGTTTAGAAAGATATTATAAATAGATATTAGCTCATTTGATGAAAAGTATACAGATCATCCAGGGATTATTGTAACTCTTTGAAAATCAAATATAAAAGGCATAGCACCCATCACAGGTCCTATGCCTTCGCATTTTCCGGAAGCAGCATCCGGTCATCAATATAGTAGTCGCAGGATATCTTGCGGCTGTTGTGTCCGTAGAATTCGATGATTTCCGGAAGGTTGTCATTGACGGCATCAAATTCGAGGTCTTGTTCCCGGCATTATTCGACAGAGCTTCGCCGACGCGGCAGGTCCAGAGAATGATGTTGTTGCCATTGAGTTTCCATTCCTGAAGATATTCGATCAGTGCTGGTTGGGCTGACCGAGCTCCGGCCATTTGCTGTAGCAGAGAGTGCCATCAAAATCAACAGCGATTGTCTGGAATCTAACATTTTTTTATTATTCATTAAGATTATCTCCTTTAGAGGGAGTCTGCTGAACACCAGGATGATAGCAGAACAGGCTTGTTACCGGTTTGTGAAAAAAATCTGCAATTCTCATGGCGTATAGTAGAGAAGGAATATGCTGTTTTGACTCGATATTGGCAATAGTTTTCAGGCTGATGCCGGTTGCTGATGCAAGTTCTTTCTGGGTAATGCCAAGATCTGCCCTGGCTTCAACAAGTCTGCAAGTAATTGTGTCTGTCACAGTGTTTATGTCTATATCCATATCAGTATTCATATATATGCACCTCCAAATTCAGAATTATTCAGGTCTGTTCCGCTATAATAATCCTACAGTTTTAAGTGTCCCCAAAAAAGGACTTACGAAAGGACACGACCGAATATCTTGAAAGAACTGTTTTCTGTAACCGGAATCGGATCATATTTTTTGTTGAGTGATATGAGGTAGGTTCCGAGTCTGTTATTCTGAAATTTCTTCACATATGCATTTCCATCAAGATAGAAGATGCCTATTTCGCCATCATCAAGGCAGGCTGTCTGTTCAATCCAGATGAGATCCTTATTATGATATCTAGGCTCCATACTGTCACCATCTACATATACACCGAAGGTTGCGGCTTCCGGAATATCAGGAGAGAAAATCATCTCATATTCATCGCTGTCGAGGAAAGAGCCGGTACCGGCAGAAACTGTATTGTAAAATACTTTTCTTTCCCGGATCACGTGAATAGGAATGATATCTGCTGGCTTATAGTTGCCGGTGCTTTCCAGATCTCTGATATATTCAAGCACCTTGTTCATTCCCGTTTCATTCAGGTTTCGGAATGGGTTAAGGGGACTTTGACCAATAAAATCCGTATAGATATCATAAATTTCGAGTATTTCACATAAGGCAAGAAACTGTCTGGCATTTGGTGTTGCTGTGCCAAGTTCCCAGGCACTGATTGAATTCTGCTTTACATAGATATCATAGTTTTCCAGTTCTTTTGCAAGCTGGCTCTGATTCAGCTTGTGTTCTTTTCTGTATTTAGCAATGGTCTTTCCTAAATCTTTCATAGTATTATGCCTTTCTAAGTAATCATATCAGGTATGATCTCCCTATGCGGGATATATCAACTTTAGCACAGGAATCCCTAAAAAGCAATAGAAATATCAATAACATTGATAATATGCAAAGAATTACCATTGAATAGCAATATAAAAAGTATTATATTATGCCATGTAGACGGATGGCATATCATCCGGCAGCAGGAAAGAAGGTGATTCAGTGAACCGGACAATACTGCATAGTGATTGTAACTGTTTTTATGCATCCGTAGAGCTTCTGCATCATCCGGAACTTCGGGGAAAGCCTGTAGCAGTAGGAGGTGATCCTGAGGCGAGACATGGAATTGTGTTGACCGCTGATTATACGGCCAAGAGATATGGTGTAAAAACCGGAATGGCATTATGGCAGGCAAAACAGGTATGCCCGGACATAACATTTCTTCCCCCCAGGATGGACCTTTATCTCAGATTTTCCAGAATGGCACAGGAAATTTATGCTGACTATACAGATAAGAGGGAACCATACGGAATTGATGAGTCATGGCTGGACGTGACAGACAGCGCAACTCTCAAGGGAGACGGATTTCACATTGCACAGGAAATAAGCAGCAGAATGAAAAAAGAGCTTGGCATTACGGTGAGCGTGGGTGTGTCGTTTAACAAGATTTTTGCAAAACTTGGTTCGGATTACAAGAAACCGGATGCCATTACTACTATGTATGAGGATGAATTTCAGAGAAAAGCCTGGTGTCTTCCAGTTTCTGATCTGCTATATGTGGGAAATGCAACGAATAAAAAGTTATATAGCATGGGAATCCGGACTATCGGAGATCTGGCAAAATCTGATGAAACCCTGCTAGTCAGAAAACTTGGCAAGATGGGAAGTATTCTGTGGGCTTTTGCTAATGGATATGATGAATCTCCGGTAAAGCTGGAAAACACATCAGCTCCGGTCAAGTCCGTAGGCAACAGTACAACAACGCCCAGGGATATGGAAACAGATGAAGATGTCAAGATTGTGTTATACATTCTGGCAGAAAGTGTAGCGGCAAGACTCCGGGAGAATGGTTTCCGGTGCCGGACTGTTGAGATCAGTGTCCGTGACAAAGAACTGTTCCATTTTTCAAAACAGGTAAAGTTACAGAATGCGAGCAATATCACCAAAGAGATTGCAGAGGCTGGATACAGGCTATACAAAGACAACTACAGACTGCCGGCAGATGATAAGGAACTGAAAAGCAGCCGGCCAGAGTTCTTTCAAAAGCCACTACGGAGCATAGGAATACGTGGAACGGATCTTGTGACAGATTATTTCTGGGAGCAGCTGGACATGTTCATGGATCCTCAGGCAAGAGAAAAACAGATGAAAATGGATGAGACGGTTGATATTATCCGCAAAAGATTTGGATTTTACAGTGTCCAGAGAGGGCTTATGTACCGTGACAGAATACTGTCAGCATGTGATGCAAAGTCTGATCATACGGTACATCCGCATGGGTACTTTGGATAGACAGGAGGGATTGAACTATTATGGAAAGCAGCAAGGTATATGTAAATGTCATGGCTGAATTTACAAATGACGGAAGGCTTCTACCAAGGAGCTTTATCTGGAAGGATGGCCATGTATATGAGATTCAGAAAGTAACAGATGTAAGAAGAGCGGCAAGCCTGAAAGCAGGCGGAGCCGGAATACGTTATACCTGTATTGTTGACGGAAAAGAGAGCCATCTTTTCTATGAGGACAACAATATGTGGTTTATGGAGGAGAGATAGTTTTTTTAATGGTGTTATCAAAAAGAGTTTTCAGCATTTTCTGAATGCGCAGAGTGTATATCAGGTTGTGAAGGAACCGGGGCCTGTAAAGCAGAATAATCAGGAGAGTATGGAGACAAAAGAATATATTTCCCGATCAGAGGCAGCGGCTCTTGCAGGAGTTACAAGCGGAACAATCACAAAATGGATGAAGATGGAACGCTTTTCATGTGTTGGAGCCGGGAAAGTTCTGAGAATAAACCGCAAAGAATTTCTGCAATGGCTGAAAGAATACCAGGAAGCAGCTGGATAATATTCATTCCTACATCAAAAACAAGAGTTTGCTGTATAGAATCATAATATGGCTGAGTCAGTCCTCACCTCCAGGGCTGTCTCTTTTTTTATAAAAACTTATACAATCTTAGTTTCGATTGCAGGACCCTTTTCCCTACTTAATACTTTAAGCGGTATTATGGCCTTGCAAGAAAGAAATGAGGTGAACAATTATGAGCATTACAAATGCGGCGAGAAGATTTGAACAGAGATTTGACGCAAAAGCGGAGCGCTTTATTTGGCATCATCCGCTACTTGGCTTTATCTCCATCTTTGTTGGAATGCCATTACTGGTTTTGGCGTGTGTCTGTATCAGTACGATCGTTGTCGTCTTTCCTATGGCATGGCTTTTGGGTTGGTTGTAATCTTTATTTCATCTTTAAACGCACAAAAGATGACTAATGCCATTTTTAGAGGAAAGGTTTTATGATATTGGGGACAACAAAAAAGGAGGATGAATCTTATGCAAATGCTAATTGCACTCATAGGTGTATGTGCGGCAGCAATGCTGCTGTGGTATGTCTATATTTTAATGAAGGGAGATGATCAGGCATGAGTACCATGATTCAGTATGTTTTATACCTTGCCATTCTGGTTGCTTTGGCAATTCCGCTTGGCGTATACATAAAAAACGTCATGAGCGGCGAGAAAACTTTTTTGTCCAAAGTTCTGACACCGTGCGAAAACCTGATTTACAAGGTTATGCGTGTAGACAGAGAAGAACAGATGACATGGAAAAAATATGCGGTAAGTGTAATGATTTTTTCTGGTATCGGGCTTGTTTTTCTGTTCCTGCTTCAACTTCTGCAGGGAGTTCTTCCCGGAAACCCGCAGAATCTTTCCGGTGTGAAATGGGATTTGGCATTTAACACTTCTGCAAGTTTCATTACCAATACAAACTGGCAGGCATATTCCGGTGAATCCACATTGAGTTATCTCACTCAGGCTTTAGGTCTGACTGTTCAGAACTTTGTTTCCGCAGCTACAGGTATCGCCGTTCTATTTGCATTGATCCGTGGCTTTATCAAGGTGAAATCCTCCGGGTTGGGAAGCTTTTGGGTGGACTTGACCCGCATTGTGGTTCACATCCTACTCCCGCTGAATCTGGTCATTTCTCTGTTGTTGGTAGGCGGCGGCGTGATTCAGAACCTGAAAAGTGCAGAAACAGTATCCCTTGTAGAACCGATTGCCGTCAGTGCAGAAGGCGAAATCCTTGAGGATGCGGTAATTGACTTAGACACCGAAACCGTCACTGTAGATGGCGAAATCGTTTCGAATGCACAGATCGTCACCGAGCAGTTCGTACCGATGGGTCCTGCGGCCAGCCAGGTCGCAATCAAACAGACCGGCACCAACGGCGGCGGTTATATGGGCGTCAACTCCGCACATCCTTTGGAAAATCCCAATGCCTTTACCAATCTGATCGAAATGATTTCCATTCTACTGATTCCGGCGGCACTGTGTTTCACATTCGGTTCTGCGGTAAAGAACAAGAAGCAGGGTATTGCAATCTTTATGGCAATGTTTCTCTGCCTGGTTGTTGCCTTGGGCTGCATTGCCGTCACTGAACAGGCTGGCACATCCCAGCTTGCACAAAACGGCGCAGTCAATATGTCAATGGCAGAACAGGCGGGCGGCAATATGGAGGGTAAGGAGACTCGCTTCGGCATTGCAGCGTCCTCTACCTGGGCAGCCTTCACCACAGCAGCATCTAACGGCTCTGTAAATTCCATGCATGACAGCTACACGCCGCTTGCCGGTATGGTGACTATGCTGCTGATGCAGCTTGGCGAGGTTATTTTCGGCGGCGTGGGCTGCGGTCTTTACGGTATGCTTGCTTTTGCCATTCTGGCGGTGTTTATTGCCGGTCTGATGGTAGGCCGTACTCCGGAATTCCTTGGAAAGAAAATTGAGCCTTATGAGATGAAATGGTCGGTACTGGTTTGCCTTGCAACACCCATTGCAATTCTGGTCGGCAGCGGCCTTGCCGCTGTAGTACCCTCTGTCATGGATAGCCTGCATAACGGCGGTGCCCACGGTTTCTCTGAAATGCTGTATGCCTACTCATCCTGTGGCGGCAATAACGGCTCTGCCTTTGCCGGTTTCAATGCGAATACCGTATTTCTGAATGTAAGCCTGGGACTGGTGATGCTGTTTGCCCGGTTCCTGCCCATCATCGGCACACTTGCAATCGCAGGCAGCCTGGCTGGGAAAAAGAAAATTGCCACGACTGCGGGCACCTTGTCTACCACAAATGGAATGTTTGTTTTCCTGCTGATTGTTGTGGTTTTGCTGATCGGTGCGCTGAGCTTCTTCCCGGCGCTTGCCCTTGGTCCGCTTGCTGAGTTCTTTGGCAACATTGTGTAAAGGAGGTTTACAGATATGCGTACAAAACAGAAAAGTGCTTTTGCCGACCGGAAAATGCTCGGCAGGGCAATTAAAGATTCTTTTGTGAAATTAAGTCCGAAAACACAGGCAAAAAACCCGGTCATGTTTCTGGTTTTTGTGTCTGCGATCTTGACCAGTATCCTTTGGGTGGTATCCCTGTTCGGGTTAAAAGACGCTCCAAGCGGATATACACTGGCGATTGCCATTATACTTTGGTTTACCGTGCTATTTGCCAACTTTGCCGAGGCCATTGCAGAAGGCCGTGGTAAAGCACAGGCAGATTCTCTCCGAGCATCCCGAAAAGATGTGGACGCACATAAAATTCCATCTGTATCGCAGAAGGACAGCGTGACTGTGGTTCCATCCGCCCTGCTGAAAAAGGGGGAACTGGTGATTGTCAAAGCCGGAGAGCAGATTCCGGCAGACGGTGAAGTCATAGAAGGTGCGGCATCTGTGGATGAAAGCGCCATCACCGGCGAATCCGCTCCCGTAATTCGTGAGGCAGGCGGCGACCGCAGCGCTGTAACCGGCGGCACCACTGTACTGTCGGACTGGATCGTTGTCAGAGTGACCAACGAAGCCGGAGAAAGCTTTCTCGACAAGATGATTGCGATGGTAGAAGGTGCTGCCCGAAAGAAGACGCCCAACGAAATTGCTTTGCAGATTTTTCTGGTAGCCTTGTCCATTATCTTTATCTTGGTGACAGTCTCCCTCTACACTTATTCCATTTTTTCTGCAAAGCTGGCGGGAATTGAGAATCCAACCTCTGTAACAACTTTGGTAGCGCTGTTGGTATGCCTTGCTCCTACTACCATTGGTGCCTTGCTTTCTGCCATCGGTATTGCCGGTATGTCCCGACTGAACCAGGCAAATGTTCTGGCCATGAGTGGACGTGCCATTGAAGCCGCCGGTGATGTAGACATTCTGATGCTTGACAAAACCGGAACAATCACCCTGGGCAATCGACAGGCATCGGAGTTCATTCCGGTAGATGGTGTTGATGTTCAGGAACTGGCGGACGCCGCTCAGCTTTCTTCTCTGGCCGATGAAACCCCCGAGGGCAGAAGCGTTGTTGTGCTGGCAAAGGAGCAGTTTGGAATTCGTGGCAGAAGCCTTCAGGACAAGAATATGCACTTTGTCCCATTTACTGCCGTGACTCGTATGAGCGGCGTCGACTTTGACGGCAACGAAATCCGAAAAGGCGCAGCAGATGCCATGCAAAGTTATGTGACCCATGCAGGCGGAATGTATTCTCCAGACTGTGATCGAGTTGTCAAGTCTATTGCGTCCAAGGGCGGCACACCTTTAGTTGTGGCTAAGAACCACAAGATTCTCGGTGTTATCTATTTGAAGGATATTATCAAGCAGGGTGTGAAGGAGAAATTCTCAGATCTGCGGAAAATGGGCATCAAGACCATTATGATCACCGGCGACAATCCGATTACTGCTGCGGCCATTGCTGCCGAGGCTGGTGTGGATGACTTCCTTGCGGAAGCAACGCCGGAAGGAAAGCTGGCAATGATTCGTGATTTTCAGGCCAAGGGTCATTTGGTCGCCATGACAGGCGACGGCACCAACGACGCTCCGGCTTTGGCACAAGCAGATGTTGCAGTTGCCATGAACAGCGGCACACAAGCAGCAAAAGAAGCAGGTAACATGGTGGATTTGGACTCTTCACCCACAAAACTGATCGACATTGTTCGCATCGGCAAACAGCTTTTGATGACACGAGGCAGCCTGACTACATTCTCCATTGCCAACGATGTGGCAAAATACTTTGCCATTATTCCGGCGCTGTTTATGGGACTTTATCCGGGACTGTCCGCTCTGAATATTATGGGGCTACATTCTCCGCAAAGCGCTGTCCTCTCTGCGATTATTTATAATGCACTCATCATTATTGCGCTCATTCCGTTGGCGCTAAAAGGTGTGAAATATCGTGAAGTTGCTGCTGGAAAGCTGCTGTCACGGAACCTGCTGGTTTATGGTCTGGGCGGTCTGGCGGCTCCCTTTATCTTTGTGAAACTGATTGATGTTCTGCTGGTGTTCACCGGCCTGGTATAAGGAGGAGATATATCATGAAAACAATAAAAAGTGTATTACCAAAGGCAGGTATGATCTTTTTAATCTTTACTCTGCTGTGTGGCGTGATCTATACGGGTGTTGTCACAGGAATTGCTCAGCTTATTTTCTCGGATAATGCCAATGGAAGTATCATTGAAGTAGATGGGAAAAAATACGGCTGTGAGTTGCTGGGGCAGCAATATACGGATGAGTCCCATATGTGGGGGCGCATTATGAATATTGATGTTTCTACCTATACAGATGAAAACGGAAAGGCGCTGATGTATGCCGCCCCATCTAACATCTCTCCGGCAAGCGAGGAGTATGAACAGCTCGTGGCAGAGCGGGTGGAAAAGCTCCGGGCTGCCGATCCGGATATGGATGAAACAGCTGTTCCGGTGGATCTTGTTACTTGTTCCGGAAGTGGGCTTGATCCCCATATTTCCCCGGCGGCAGCGGAGTATCAGGTAGCACGTATTGCAAAAGCGAATGATATGACCGAAGATGAAGTGCGTGAGATCATCCAAAACTGCACCGACGGACGATTCCTTGGCATCTTTGGTGAAGAGACCGTCAATGTGCTGGAAGTCAATCTGATGCTGGACGGTATTCTGGAGGGGTGAAATGAACATAGCTAAAATCATGATTCCCAAAATCTCCACTGTATTTCTTCATGAAAAGGATACGATTCGTCAGGGATTGGAACGGTTTATGGTACATGGCTATACCGCTGTCCCGGTACTGAATGATCAGGAACAGTATATTGGAAGCGTGACGGAGGGAGATTTCCTCCGCCACCTTCTTGTTTGCCAGACAACAGACTTGAAAGTACAGGAGGGATACCGACTTGGCAGCATTGTTCGCAGAGATTTTTGCCCTGCGTTACAAATAGATGCAGATTCCGAGCAGGTTGTAACTTCAATGCTGAATCAGAATTTTGTCCCCATCGTTGATGGCCGGAATGCTCTATGCGGGATTCTGACAAGGAAACGGCTGATTGAATTTCTGGCACAAGCTCGTGATAAAAAAGAATAAGTCCTGCATCTTTAGACGGCCTTAATACAGATACGCATTCTCTTTTACCTTCTTTACTCCCTTTGATTTATAATTAAGGGCACATAAAGGAGGATTGCAGTTATGGGAGTAGTGTTGTTAAAAAGGAAGTTGACTTCGTTTCAAATTATCATCCTCGGGTTTTCCAGTGTGATCCTTTTCGGCACCTTCCTTTTAATGTTGCCGTTTTCCAGCCGAAGCGGACTGGCAACGCCTTTCTCGGATGCATTGTTTACTTCTACCTCAGCAGTTTGTGTAACCGGACTCATTATACATGATACGGCAACATACTGGTCGGCCTTCGGCCAGCTTGTCATTTTACTGCTGATTCAGATTGGAGGCATGGGGGTTATTACCGTAGCCGCATCCTTTGCAATGATTTCCGGGCGGAAGATTTCTTTGATGCAGCGTAGTACCATGCAGGAGGCGATTTCAGCGCCAAAGGTAGGAGGAATCGTTCGCCTGACTGGCTTTATCGTCAGGGTGACATTGGTGATGGAACTGCTTTGTGCAGCCGTGATGGCACCGGTGTTTTGCCGTGACTTCGGGAAAATTGGCCTTTGGATGGCACTGTTTCATTCCGTGTCCGCTTTTTGCAATGCAGGCTTTGATCTGTTGGGTGTGCGCACTCCCTTTTCCTCCCTGACCAGCTATGCAGCGAATCCAGTCATAAACTTTACGATTATGTTCTTGATTGTGTTTGGAGGCATTGGCTTTCTGACTTGGGATGATATTCGGACAAATCGATTGCATTTGCACAAATATCGGATGCAGAGTAAGGTGATTCTTTGTACCACAGCGGTTTTATTGATCGTTCCGGCAATGTACTTTTATTTTTTTGAGTTTGCTGATCTTACCCGAAAGGAACGGCTTTTATCTTCTCTTTTTCAAGCTGTAACACCACGAACAGCTGGCTTTAATACGGTGGAATTAACTGATTTGAGTGAGGCGGGACAATTTATCACCATTGCGCTGATGCTGATCGGCGGTAGTCCCGGGTCTACCGCAGGCGGTTTGAAAACAACAACCATTGCTGTTTTGCTTACTACTGCGATTTCTACCTTTCGGCGCAGAGAAAATGCCAACCTCTTTGGACGTCGCATTGATGATGATGTCGTAAAAAATGCAGCGACAATTTCGCTTATGTATATCACGCTATGTTGTACCGGTGGCCTTATCATCAGCGTTTCCGAAGGACTTCCCATGCTTACCAGCCTTTTTGAAACTGCCTCAGCTGTTGGCACAGTCGGCCTGTCCCTGGGAATTACGCCGGAACTGAATCTGCTCTCACGGAGTGTTTTGATTCTGCTGATGTTTTTTGGACGAGTCGGTGGCCTTACATTAATTTTTGCGGCCTTGTCCAGTGCACAAAAGAAAGTTTCAAAACTACCAAAGGAAAAAATAACAGTAGGATAAAGGAGACATTATGAAATCAATTCTTCTAATTGGTCTGGGGCGATTTGGAAAGCATATTGCCCTGCACTTAAATCATTTGGGTCATCAAGTGATGGCGGTAGATACTTCGGAGGAACGTGTAGAGGCTGTTCTGCCCCTTGTTACCAATGCACAGATTGGAGACAGTACGAGTGCCGATTTCTTGGAATCTCTCGGTGTTCGCAACTATGATGTATGCATTGTGGCCATCGGCAACAACTTTCAAAGTTCATTGGAAACAACTTCTTTGCTCAGTGAATTAGGAATGAGGTTTGTAGTTTCCGGAGCTGCAACTGATGTTCAGAAAAAATTTTTGCTGCGTAACGGTGCAAATGAAGTAGTCTACCCGGAAAAACAGCTCGCAAAGTGGACAGCAATCCGTTACAGTGCGGATCACATTCTCGATTACATAGAACTGGATGAAAATCATGCCATGTTTGAGATTCCCATTCCCAAAGATTGGGCGGACCATTCGATTGGAGAGCTTGATATTCGTAAAAAATTCAATATTAACATTATGGGAATCAAGAAAAGCGGCAAGCTGGAGTTATCTATTTCTTCAGACACAGTGCTGAAAGCAGGAGATACCATGTTGGCGTTGGGAAGTAACAGAAATTTGCAAAAGTGCTTTCATACTTGATTTTAAGAAAAATCAAAGGAATTGGGGGTGAATCCATGCAGGATGTTATTTTACTTGTAAGTACATCAGCCATATTTATTTTTGGGTATTTTCTGATGAAAAAACTGGATGTTTTTCTGGAAAACAATTGGAATAGACAAGAAACTGCTCTGACTTACGGCGAAAACAGCTTGCGAATTGGTTTTTCCAACCCATTAATGGCAGGCGGTCTCGCAGATGCTTTCGAGACTTACGGAAAGCAGCATCCAGATGTCTCTATCCATATTTTCAGCGGAGAAGAAAGTGAATTGTGCAGAGAACTGGAAACACACAAATTGGACATAATTTTTTTACCAGAGAATACAGACATATCAAAAAAAACTCATTATAATGCACGGATGGTGCTTCTTCGTTGCGCCCCAGTTGTGATGGAATATGCTGACTTGCCCATTGAGCCGATTACCCAGAATCAAATCACACAAATAGCACTATGGAGGGATTCCAAAAAATCACCTGTCGTCGATTTTTTCATTGGATGCCTGAACAAATTTGCCGTGGATCAGTCGCAGATGTAGGTTTTAACGTTGTGTATTATAATATTGAAAAAGGGAATCGCTTTTACTTGAGTGACAGATAGGAGGGTTAAAATGGAACTGCCAAGACAAGATCCGGATCAGCTTCTTCGTGCGATCCGTAACGATGCATCTACTAAGAAAAGAGGAAAACTCAAAATCTTTTTCGGTTATGCCGCAGGTGTCGGAAAGACCTATGCCATGCTTCAGGCGGCTCATCAGGCTAAGGAGCGTGGCATCGATGTGGTTGCTGGATACATAGAACCCCATGCCCGACCCCAGACGATGGCACTTATGGACGGCTTGGAGCAGCTTCCTGTGAAACAAGTTGCTTACGAAGGAATGACCCTTCGTGAATTTGATATTGATGCTGCGCTCAAGCGAAATCCCCAGCTCATACTGGTGGATGAGTTTGCCCATACCAACGCCGAAAGCAGTCGGCACACGAAGCGGTATCAGGATGTTCAGGAACTGCTAAATACTGGAATTGATGTCTATACGACTGTAAATGTCCAACATATCGAGAGTCTCAACGATACAGTAGCCTCTATCACCGGAATTCTTGTACGGGAGCGCATTCCAGATTCCACCTTTGATCAAGCAGATCAGGTAGAACTGGTGGATATTGAGCCTGCGGAGTTGCTGGAACGACTGGCAAGTGGAAATGTGTACCGGGAAGATCAGGCGCAGCGGGCAACAGTTAATTTCTTCACGCTGGAAAATCTCACCGCATTGCGGGAAATCGCCCTCCGTCGGTGCGCCGACCGGGTGAACTTGCTGACGGAAAGCGCCAGAGTACAGAGCCGAGGCGATTACCATACAGACGAGCGCATTCTGGCATGTCTTTCCTCGTCGCCATCCAACGCAAAAATCATTCGGACAGCTGCAAGGATGGCAAGAGCCTTTAGGGGAACATTTACCGCTCTTTATGTGGAAACGCCAAATACAGCGGCGATGAGTGACGATGATAAAAAGCGTTTGCAGGATAATAAGCGTCTGGCCCAGCAACTTGGCGCTGCGATTGAGACAAGTTATGGCGATGACGTGCCTTATCAGATTGCGGAATTTGCCCGTCTTTCCGGCATCTCAAAAATCGTAATTGGACGAAGTACCATTGCACGAAAGAATATTTTCAGCAAGCCCACCTTGACGGAACGCCTGATTTCCAGCGTACCTAATCTGGATATTCATGTGATACCGGATGCCAGCACAGGAACCAGCTATCAGGAAAAAAAGAGTAAGGCGCAGGTAGATGCGATGCCCCTGCGTGATGTTCTGAAGAGTATAGCCGTATTGCTGGTAGCTACACTGATTGGCTGTGGCTTTGACGCTCTTGGGTTCACGGAGAGTAATATTATCGCAGTTTACATATTAGGCGTACTTGTGACCGCTGTAATCACAATCAACCGACTGTGCGGGATTCTGACCTCGGTTGTCAGTGTGCTGGTTTTCAATTTCTTTTTTACCACTCCGAGACTGACATTCCATTTTGACGATCCGAACTATATTGTTACCTTTACCATTATGTTTATAGTAACACTGCTTTCCGGATCTCTCGCTACCCGGCTGAAAGAAAATGCGAAACAATCTGCCCATACAGCTTACCGTACAAAGATTCTTTTTGAAACCAACCAGCTTCTGCAAAAAGAACAGGATGAGAATGCGGTAATCACCGCTACGGCAGGGCAGCTCATGAAGCTGCTGAAAAAAGATATTGTCGTCTACCTGTCTGATGGTAAAGAACTTGCCACCCCTAACGTTTTTCGTGCTGTTAATAGCATTCAGGAAGATTTAATTTCTGAGAACGAGAAAGCAGTCGCCGATTGGGTCTTCCGAAACAATAAACACGCCGGTGCCACAACAGATACATTATCCAGTGCAAAGTGTTTATACCTTGCGATTCGGGTCAACCAGCATGTATATGGAGTGGCTGGTATTGCGGTGAACGGTATTCCGCTGGACTCTTTCGAAAACAGCGTACTCCTCTCTATGCTTGGCGAGTGCGCTTTGGCACTTGAAAACATCAAAAACGCCAAAGAAAAGGAGGAAGCGGCTGTCCTGGCACAAAATGAACAACTTCGTGCCAACCTGCTGCGGGCAATCTCCCATGATCTTCGGACGCCTTTGACAGCGATTTCCGGCAGCGCAGACAATTTGCTTGCAAATTATAAAAAAATGGACGATGCACTACGGGAGCAGACCTTTACTGATATTTATGACGATTCCATGTGGCTAATCAATCTGGTTGAAAATTTGTTAGCAGTCACACGAATTGAGGGCGGACAGGTCAATCTAACTCGGAGTATCGAACTCATGGATGAGGTCGTTTCTGAAGCGCTGAAGCACATCAACAGAAAAAGTAAAGAACACACCATTCGTGTGATCAGCGGTAAAGACTTTATCCTTGCCCACATTGACGCGAAGCTGATCGTTCAGGTGATTATCAATTTGGTTGACAACGCCATCAAATATACCCCTGTCGGTTCAGTAATTGAAATACACACCGATCAAAAAGAGCAATGGGTCACGGTTTCCGTTTCCGACAACGGCCCTGGGATTCCCGATGAGCAGAAACCCCGTATTTTTGATATGTTTTATAGTGGTGCCAATAAAGTGGTCGACAGCCGCAGAAGCCTTGGATTGGGGCTGTCCCTCTGTAAGTCCATTGTGACCGCCCACGGCGGCACGATTTCCGTATCAGACAATCAGCCAAATGGCACTGTTTTTAAATTTACATTACCAGCAGAGGAGGTAGAACTTCATGAATAAACCTTTGATATTAGTGGTTGAGGATGACCCGTCTGTACGAAATCTCATTACGACCACTTTAAAAACAAATGCTTATCGTTATGTGGTAGCACCTAATGGCTCGGCAGCCATTATGGAGGCCACATCGCACAATCCTGAAATCATCTTACTGGATTTGGGCTTGCCGGATATGGATGGCGTTCAAGTTATTCAAACGGTTCGCTCTTGGTCCAATGTTCCGATTATTGTAATCAGCGCCCGAAGCGAGGATAACGATAAAATCAAGGCGCTGGATGCCGGAGCGGACGATTATTTGACAAAGCCTTTTTCGGTAGTAGAACTGCTGGCACGACTTCGGGTGACGCAGCGAAGACTCTCTCTGATGACGGCAGAGATGTTTACTGCCAGTTCTGTATTTGTGAATGGTAAGTTGAAAGTGGATTATGCCGGGGGATGCGCTTATCTGGATGAAAACGAACTTCACCTGACACCCATTGAGTATAAGCTGTTGTGTCTGCTGTCCAAGAATGTCGGCAAGGTACTGACCCATACCTTTATCACACAAAATATCTGGGGCCGCAGTTGGGATAACGATGTGGCTTCGCTGCGGGTATTTATGGCAACATTGCGAAAAAAACTGGAGCCAACAGAGGAGTCTCCACAATATATTCAAACACATATTGGTGTGGGCTACCGCATGATGAAAATAGAATAACGCTAAGAGGACGGCCAGTGTTCGCACATGGCCGGCCTCGCTAATTGTGTTATGACGATTTCTCTTGTCCGTAAAAAGTGTTGCATCTAATCGTCGAAAGCGAGCCTGTTTCTGTAAGTCTCCGCAAACGCACAAATGTCGATAAAGCTTGATAGGACAGGCATTTTCGGATGAAGTCAAAACATAAAAGTTCCTATTTCCCTACGCATCCCCACGCAGAAATGGCGTAAAAATGGCGTAGAGGAACCGGCGGTATGCAGTTGCGAAAATCGCCTGCTGCAACATTACCAACAATATTTAAGCTGCCCTGCGCAAAAGCAGGGTAGCTTTTTTATCTGCGCACCGGCGCAGAGAGATACAAGGCGTTTCACTCCTTTGATCCTCCAAACAAAAATGAGCCTTCTCCGTTTGATATAGAAACGGAAAAAGCTCATTTGCATTGTACACGCCTGTCAAGCGGCGTAGAACTTTGGCAGCGCTATGCCTCATCCTCCGCCAGCATACGGTATCCGACGCCAAGCTCGTTGATGATGTAGCGCTTTTCACCGGGCGTCACGCCCATTTTCTTGCGGATGTTCTTCATATTGACTTGCAGCTTTTTGACGCTGCCATAGTCCGAATACCCCCAGACCGCCTGAATGATGGCGGCATACGTCAGCACCTTTCCGGCGTGAACGGAGAGAAACGCCATGATGTTGTATTCCGTCTGGGTCAGGTCGATCTCCTCTTTCCCTACAAAAACCTGCCGTGTATCGTAATCAATCAGCAAATCCTGCAGGCGGAATTTCCCGTCGGGACTGCTTTCATCCTCTTCACTGTGCCGATGGCTGCGGAGAACGGCGCGGATGCGAGCCAGTAGTTCCTCCGTGCCAAAAGGCTTGGTGATATAGTCATTCGCGCCCAGATCCAACGCCTCCACCTTGTCCCTCTCGTTGGAACGGGCGGAAAGCACAATGATGGGCACGGTGTCTGTCTCCCGAACTTCTTGAATCAAGCTCATACCGTCTCGATCCGGCAGACCAAGATCCAAAAGGATGAGGTCCGGATGATGGGAGGCATACATCATCATGCCAAGCTCGCAGGTTTCCGCGCAGAGCACCTGATAGTCGCTGGTTTCCAGATTGGCTTTGATAAAACTTTTGATGTTGGTCTCGTCCTCTACGATCAGGATCTTGAATTTGTTATTGCCCATCGTCCTCACCCCCTCTTTCCAGAGCAAAGCGGAATACTGCGCCGCCGCCCTTCCTATTTTCCGCAGTAATCTCGCTGTTGTGTGCCTTGACGATGGCGGCGCACACGGATAGTCCGATTCCCATATTGCTGCGGGTTCCGTCCACCGGCGCGGCGGACTTTTCATAACTTCCGGTGAAAATCTTTTGAAGTGCATCATCCGGGATGCCGCAGCCGTTGTCGGCAACCTCAAATACCGCCTTATCCCCCACAAGAGAAACGGAAAGAGTCAGCTCCGTCATGCCTTTTGCGTGGAATACGGCATTTTCCAGAAGATTCAGCAGTACCTGTTCAATAAGGAGCGAATCCATGGGAATGTCCACAAATTCCTCCGGTATCTGTGTGATGACCTTCTGATTCGGATGCTTTTTGGAAAACTTCATGAGAACCGAGTCAATCAGCTCATCCAGAACCGTGGGTGTCTTCACGACTTCCACTTTCGCACCGTCGATTCTTGTAACCGACAGAAGATTTTCAACCATGCGGATGAGCCATTCGCTGTCCTCCTGAATTTCTCCCAACAGCTTGAGCTGCTGCTCCTTTGGCAGCGCGTCATACTTGGAGATCAGCGTGGAGGATGACCCGTATATGGAGGTAAGGGGCGTGCGCAAGTCATGGGAGATCGCCCGCAGCAGATTGCCCCTCATTCTCTCTTTTTCGTTTTCTGAGCGCAGCTTCTCCTGATCGCGGATGCGAATGTTCAGCGTGCTGGTGGAAACGGCGACGACCAGCATAATGACAGCGGATAGGATGCTTTCTTCTACGAAAAAGTCAAAGGCATAATAGGGATATGTAAAGGCGAAATTCACCGCAAACACGCTGATGATGGCCGAAATGATACCATAGCAATACCCGTGGGTTTTCAGCGAGATCAAAAATACGCCGAACACAAAGATCATGGGTACCAGTGTCTGTGTGGTAAAGAGCTTCTGAATCAGCAAATTGATGGCAAAGGCACTGCAAAAAATAAGGATCGAAAATAGAGTATCTTTTTGTCGCTGTCGATTCTTCATCATGCTTCTCCTGAAATTTATTGCGGTATAATACGCCATGTTTTTCGGTTTCGGGCGAAGCCCGGGAGAAAAACGGCTTAAATCCAGTGGTATAAATAACTGCCAACAGTTATTATATCGCATAAGCGGAAGCGTTTCAAGATTTCTCGCAGGAGGATGTTGTACCGCATCTGTTTCTTTACTGAATCTACACCACGAAAATGCTATGATGGAAACACTAAATAAAAAGGAGGAAGAAATCCGTGGAAAACGACAGTAGCGACGATAACGGCAGCCGCTCTTATATGGTCTGTTCGTATGTGACATATCTACGCCCTTTGCTGCGATATCGGGTATAGACGTGTCTTTTTTGTATGAAATAATCGTAGGAACAGAACATAAAGGAGTTTGAAATGAATTATTTTGGAAGTATTTTCGTAATGGTGGCCTGCATTGCCATGTCCGCCTATTTCAGCGCCACAGAAACGGCGTTCTCGTCTCTGAATAAGACCCGCCTCAAGGTGTTGGCGGACAATGGAAACAAGCGGGCAGCGCTGGCGCTCAAGCTATCTGAAGACTATGATAAGCTGATCTCCACCATCCTGATCGGCAACAATATCGTGAATATCATGGTGGCATCCATCGGCACACTTTTGTTCGTAGGGCTTTATGGCGATATTGGCGCGACAATTTCTACGGTCGTCGTAACGATCGTTGTTTTGATTTTTGGTGAGATCACCCCTAAAAGTGTTGCAAAGGATACCCCGGAACGTTTCGCTTTGTTCAGTGCTCCGTTTATCCGCCTTTGGATTTTGATTCTGACGCCGCTGAATTTCCTCTTTTCCCAGTGGAAGAAGCTGGTTTCCCGCTTCTTCAAGACGGATGACGATGCAAAAATGTCCCACGAGGAACTGCTCCTTTTTATGGAGGACGTGGAGCAGGACGGCGGAATTGACGAAAACGAAGGCGAGCTGCTGCGCAATGCCCTTGAATTCCGTGACCTGACGGCGGCAGAAATTTTGACCCATCGAATTGACCTGGAAGCCGTGGACATCGACAAGAGTCATGAGGAAATTTCCAGAGCCTTTACCCAGTCCCGCTTTTCCCGTCTGCTGGTCTACCGGGATACCATTGATCAGATCGTCGGCGTTCTTCATCAGAAGGATTTCTATATCAACGGCAAGATGACGGATCAGCCCATTGCGGAGATCATGACGAAACCGTTGTTTGTCTATCAGTACACAAAAATCCGGGATATTTTGAAAATGTTCCAGCATCAGAAGTCCCATATCGCCGTGGTCGTAGATGATTTCGGCGGAACGCTTGGTATTGTTACGATGGAGGATATTCTGGAAGAACTGGTTGGTGAAATTTGGGACGAACACGACGAGGTGGAGGAAGATTTTGAAAAGCTGGACGAGAATACCTATCGCGTGGACTGCTCCGTCAGCCTGGAGGATTTTACGGAATTCTTTGACATCAAGCTGGAATCGGACAGTGTTTCTGTCGGCGGCTGGGTCATGGAGCAGCTGAATAGAGTCCCCGTCAAGGGCGATTCCTTTACCGCTCAGAATTTGGAGATCACGGTCTCCGATCTGAGCGCGTACAGGGTATCCTTCATCACAGTCAGGCAATGCGACGTGTGTTTGACCTGTGAACAATAAAGCAATCACGCGATTCATAATGGGTGAGGATGATGTCGGAAGAAATGGTTTGCAGAAAGCACCGCCTTTCGTCTTTTCAAATTATCATATTGGGTTTTGCCGGGGTCATTCTGTTGGGTGCGTTGCTGCTGATGCTGCCGCGACCTTCCGCCAGCGAGACAGCGCCCAGTTCTTTGGGCGCAGAGTCGATTGCAGCGCCGTCAAAACCGCCGCGACCATCCTGACGATGTACCTTGCGCTGTTCTTTGGCGGAGGCGTTTTTATCAGCGTATACGAGGATCTCCCGCTGTCCTCCTGTCTGTATGAAGCAGCGTCGGCGGTAGGCACGGTTGGACTGAAATTGGGTATTACGCCGCAGCTGCATATTCCCTCGCAAATGGTATTGATCGCGCTGATGTATCTGGGTAGAGTCGGCGGGCTTACACTCATTTATGCGGCGGTGTCCAGCAAGAAAACCGGCAGCGCAAAGCTGCCGCAGGAAAGCATCACGATTGGATAAGTAAAGGAGCATCTATCCCATGAAAAATGTTTTATTGATCGGAGCAGGCCGCTTCGGGCGGCATATCGCCATGCAGCTCTCTCAACTGGGGCATCAGGTCATGGCAGTCGATACCAATGAGGAACGGATCAACGATGTGCTTCCGTTTGTCACCAACGCACAGATCGGCGACAGCACCAATGCGGAGTTTCTGCGTTCGCTCGGTATCGGAAATTTTGATGTTTGTTTTGTGACCATCAGCGGCAGCTTCCAGAACTCGCTGGAGACCACCTCGCTGCTGAAAGAGCTGGGTGCCAAATGCGTGGTATCCCGCGCCGAACGCGATGTGCAGGAGAAGTTTCTGCTCCGCAACGGCGCAGATAACGTGGTCTACCCTGAAAAGCAGATGGCAAAATGGGCGGCGATCCGATTCACTGCCGACCATATTTTCGACTACATAGAGATCGACGAGCAGCACGCCATCTTTGAAGTGCAGGTGCCGGAGGCGTGGATCGGGAAAAGCGTTGGTGAGCTGAACGTCCGCAGAAAGTTTGGCATCACCATTCTTGGCATCAAACGCGCAGGAAAAACGGATGTTTCCGTTACGCCGGACACCATATTGTCCGATGACACTACGATTTTGGCGTTGGGTGAGTATAAAGCCCTGCAAAAGTGCTTTCGGATTTGAAAGGCTCTCCCATACTGACAGAAAGGAAATACATGGAGAAAAAACCACAAAACACAGCCGGTGACAGAAACAAGAATCCCGCGCCGCAGGGAAGCAAGTGGCCGGACAAGACGATCATTCGCTATATTACCCGCGCACTGGTGCTGCTGATCATATTCGCATGGGCACTGGTAAACCTTGACGTTGTTTTGCGGTTTCTCGGCAAGGTGCTTGCGCTGTTCACTCCGTTTTTGATCGGCGGCGCGATTGCTTTTTTGATCAACGTAGTACTTCGACCGTTGGAATGCTGCTGGAACAAGGTGTGCCGCAAAGCTCCTGCAAAGCTGGTCCGCCCTGTGTGCCTGACAGCAAGCACCGTACTTGTCCTTGGAATTCTGTTTGCCGTGGTGTTTATGATGATCCCCAGCCTGCGGGAATCCGGCGAAGAGTTTGTCCAAAACATTCCGCTCTATGTGGAGGAAATCGGGCGGTGGTGGACAGGCGTTGTCCAATTTGCCGCAAAATATAATATTGTCCTGCCCGAATACACCATAGACTCTGACCTGTTGATCGAGAAGCTCACCGCCTTGATCAGCGATGAGGGAAGCGGCATCCTCACCGTGACGTGGGGCGCGGCAATCTCTGTCCTGTCGGTTTTGGTGGACGTTCTCTTGGGACTTGTCTTTGCGCTGTATCTGCTTGCAAAGAAGGAAGTCGTCGCGGCACATTTGAAAAAGCTCGTTGTGACAGTCCTGCCGCAAAAGAAGGCGCAGCGGCTGCTGAGTATCGCCTCTCTGACCAACCAGACATTTACAAATTTTGTCAGCGGTCAGCTTACCGAAGCGGTTATCATCGGCGTTCTGTGCTTCTTTGGAATGCTGATTCTTGGGATCCCGTATGCCGGTGCGGTCTCGGCGTTTGTGGCTGTTACTGCGCTGGTGCCGATTTTCGGCGCATGGATCGGCGGCGGTCTTGGTGCGTTTTTGATGCTGCTGGCAGAACCCGGCAAGGCGCTGTGGTTCATTCTCTTTTTGCTCGTTTTACAGCAGGTGGAGGGCAACCTGATTTATCCCAAGGTGGTCGGTAAGTCCGTTGGGCTTCCCGGACTGTTGGTGTTGATGGCTGTCACAATCGGCGGCGAAGCATTCGGCATCTTAGGGATGCTGTTCAGCGTTCCCGTCTGCGCCGTGCTGTACAGTCTTTATCTGGAGTTCATGAAGAAAGCAAGTGCTCGGCACTGAATGATTCATAATCGGATAACTTCTGAGCATTGGGCTGTATGCCAAATGCAAAGGGCTTGGGATGTTCCAAAAATCGCCGCGTGTATGGACAGCGGCTGTGCTTGCTGTTCTCTCAAATCTCAATATCCGCAGATCGTGATGTCCCCGCTTTTTCGAAAGCGGGGACATTTTTTCTTCTCCGATACTTAAAAAACGGCAGAAAAATGTCCGTTGTAAAGTGAGAGGAAACCACTCGCGAGGCAGAACCGTGACAGACCGCATCATTTTGTCCGTTGGAAAGTAGAAAGGGCAATTTGGAGCAGCGCACAGAGATTGTTTCGCCGTCTCCGAAACTTTTTCAAGAAATCTGGGACAAAACCGGCCTCTGATTCACTTAGCTAAGTAGAGGGGGGATCAGGGGCAGAAGAAGTTTTTTGAAAGAGGGTGCCAAGTTTTTGAGGAAAAATGTCCGTTGTATTGTGAGGAGTGTTTCAATATGCCGGATCACACGCGACCCATCCGCAAGGAAATCTGCCTGAACGAGCAGGAACTGAATCTCATAGCCACAATAACAGGCACATGAGAGTGAATAAATTATTGGAATTGGATGAAGATGTGCCAGATAGCGACAGAATTGAAAAACAGCATTACATAGAGAAAATGAAGCCGGAATACAAAAATCACAAGTGAGTATCAGAGGTATTGTGCTTATGATAGATTATGATCATGATGGGAAAATTGATAAAAATGATTTTGTCATTGAAGAAATGATGAATGAGGAGCATGAAGAGAGAGAACATTCTGATTTCATAAGTTCTATAAAAGGATTGGGATTGGTAATGATAGGTCTTTTATTGTTATATGGGATAATCAAGGCTATTTTCTGATTGATAAAATAGAAATGAATTTCCGGGAGGATGTAGTATGGTTGAAAAATTTATAGAATGGGCAGAAAATGCATTGCAGGGTGCTGAATTATCAAATGTTGTGGCACTCAATTTTAATCTGTATGAGGATCAAGATTCCTTTTGGGCAGTAGAGATAGTTGGAACATCTTCATTTGATGAGAATGATGCAGATTGGGCATGTGATGAGGTTTTTGTAACGAGAGACAATCCATTTACATGGGAAGAAGAAACGGATTGCGATGCTATACTTGAAGAAGTGACAGAATGGATCGGAGATTTGATGGACGATACTGTGCTTAGTAGGTTTGGTGATTGTTGCTTGGCTGCTGCTGTACCTTTTGATTAGTGTGGGCTGTATCTATCCGGCGAATTATGCAGAGCAAAAGATTAATGAAGCATATGATACGATTTTACGTGTGGATAAAGTAACTGCTGAGATGATTCCTGCACTTTGTGATTATGTAATCTTTTCAGAGAATGGAGAGAAAATAGGTGGAGATCTGTCAGAACAATACGAACAGATAGCATGGAATGTTGCAAAGTACGGAAACGCATCCGGAAAATATTTTTATAAAGTAATTGTAAGGGAAAATGAATATGTTGTATTGCAATATCGCCTGACACCTCAATATCATTCAGCTTTTTTGAGGGAGCATTTTATAGGACCACAGAATGTGATGAGTATTATGTCAGTGATTGGAGCGGTAGCGATTATCATCATTCCGTCCATACGTTTTGGAAAAAGAATCAAAAAGCAGATGCAGCCTGTATTAGACGCAATCAGACAAATAAAGGATCAAAATCTGGAATATGAGACATCCTGTTCCGGTATCAAAGAGTTTGATGACTGTTTATCGGCAATCGATGATATGCGAGATGCATTGCGAGAATCTTTAGAAAAGCAGTGGAAAACAGAGCAGGAAAAGAAACAACAGATGGGATGGGACTATTTTTTGCAAAAACTGTGGCTGAAAAATATGGTGGAGGTATTAAACTTTCAAATTCTGAAAATACAGGTGGGGCGAGGGTAGAAATATTTTTCCTGAGTAGTCAAGAAACAAGCTAAATAGACCGCAAGACCAAAATTCATTTGTTGAATTATATTGAATCAAGGACAGATAATAATATAGCGTTATTTGTGTCGTTAAACAAACCACACAGTAGACTTACTGAAAGCGGTGTGGAGTTACGATTACGAGAAATGGGGAAGAAGTTAGGGGTAGAAAAGGTACACCCACATAAGTTCAGAAGGACTATGGCCACCAGAGCAATTGAGAAAGGTATGCCGATTGAACAGGTACAGAAAATTCTGGGACATGAGCAAATAGATACAACGCTCAGATATGCAATGGTTAATCAAAACAATGTGAAGCTATCGCATCGAAAATATATTTCATAGATTGACTTGTAACGCAAAAGACGTTACAATAAAAGAAAGATGGAGGTGTATTCTATGGGAAAAACAGCAACATTAAATATAAGAGTAAATCCAGATGTAAAAGAAAATGCAGAAAGTGTATTGGCACAATTAGGGATACCAATGGCTACTGCTATAGATATGTATTTAAAACAAATATCATTAGTAGGAGGAATTCCCTTTTCTATTGTATTACCAAAAGCAGCTAATTCAGTGAATGCAGATATGATGTCTGTTACACAGATTCATCAAAAGTTAGAAAAAGGATATGCCGATATAGAGAAAGGAAATGTTGAGGATGCAGCTAGTGCGTTTGTGGCATTTAGAGAGAGGCATTAATGAAGCAATATAAGGTAGAGATTACAAAAGAAGCTTTGCAGGATATGGAAGATATATACAATTATATTGCTATAGATTTGCTTGCTCCGGATAATGCAATGGGGCAATATAATCGCATTGCTGATGAAATACTTACATTAGACACTTTCCCAGAACGATTTAGGATTATGGATTCTGAGCCGGAAAAGAGAATGGAGTTGCGTAGAATGCTCGTCGATAATTATTCAGTGTTTTACACAATCCGTGACGAAAGGGTAATTGTAACGGATGTGTTATATACGGCATCTGGTATAGAAGCACGTTTGAGAGGCGAGCTATAAAAGCACGCGTTTATTTGAATTTTACGCACTGTAAAATACTTTTGACATGGCTAAAATGGACAATGTAAAAGCATTTTGATAGACCAAAATTTCTTTTTTGATTAAAGTGGGTTATGAAGGAGGTGACAAAGATGGAACTTAGCAAGCAGATAAAAAAATATCGAACAGAGACAAATTTATCGCAAGAGGAGTTGGCAGATAAAATTTATGTTTCAAGACAAACTATATCAAATTGGGAAAATGAAAAAAATTATCCTGATATTAAAAGTTTAGTGCTTATGAGTGAAGTCTTTCAGGTATCTCTTGATAATTTAGTCAAAGGAGATTTAGAAAGAATGAAAAAAGAAATTGACACACAGGAATATGCAAAATTTCAAAAGGATAGCACTATTTTTACCGTATTATTTATTGCTTTGCTGATAGTACCTATACCGCTTGTAATGTTATGGAAGTGGTTTGGAATGGCATTGTATTTATGTTTGTTTGGAATAGGAATGTATTTTGCTGTCAGAATTGAAAAGTACAAGAAGAAATATGATATTCAGACTTTTAAAGAAATTGTTGCATTTACTGACGGGAAGAGTTTGGATGAAATTGAAAAAGCAAGAGAAGAAGGCAAAAGGCCATATCAAAAAGCTCTCTTGGTAGCTGGTTCAGCGGCATTGGCTGTTATCATTGCACTTATAATGACTGCTGTAATGAGATTATTCTCTTGAGAACACGAAAATTTCAGTTTCATGTTGCTTTTAATAATTGAATATTGAATGATTTTACATAGCCGTTAAGGAGTAATTTTTGCTCCCTAGCGGCTTATTTTATTTTTTAAAGTAGGAGGTGAGAAAATTGAAAATTAGAAAGGTTGATGACAAACCGATGGTCATTCACACCAAGGAGAAAGCCAAGATTTATGCCCACGAACTGAAGGAAGCTAAGATTAAAGGCAGCAACATCTATACAGTAGAGAGAGGTCCTAAGACAGCTGGTGCAAGTACAAATGTTGCGTGTTGGTAATAGCAATTTTGTATGGTAGAGGAGTTGAACTGAATTGGAGAAGAATTGGAGTACAGTGCAGTTGCATTGCAGAGAATGTAATGCGAGGATGATGGATTATACCTTGTGTCAGGACGATGACCGGATCGTCCTACAGGGCATTATGATCAAATGCAATCGCTGCAAACGGGTAATGATGTTGAAGAAATATACAGAAGGCATGATACGGAAGCGTGCCGGCAAAGGTGTGTTCTGTATCTGACAGATCTGGGATCTGTTACATAGAAACAAAATTACAATTAAATGAACAGCCCACCTGATAAGGGCACATCAGCAATTATGGAAGTACCAGAGACGCAGGGGAAAGATAACCAGTAGATAACTGGCTTTCCTTTGTGCCTTTTTGCGTGGATCAGGGAGCAGAAAATTCAAAGTTAATTTTTCATCATCTTACTTCTGGCTATCGAGATGGCTGGAAAGGATGAAGAATTATGATGATTTATGACATGGAAGCAAGCGGAAAGAGATTAAAGGCATTAAGAAAACAGGCAGAAAAGACACAGGAGCAGGTAGCGGAGGCAGTTGGACTTGAGCCGGGAATGATCAGCCGGATAGAGCGTGGAGTGAAGGGAATGTCGATTGATTCGCTGTTGATGTTTAGTGAAATTTATGGAGTGAGTACGGATTACATACTGAAGGGGGATAAGTCTGTGGCACCATCTGACGCATTATTGGAAGAATTGGGGGCATTGGTACAGAAATATAAGAGTTTGTAGGCGGGAGAAAATTTGATTTTTTCATTTCGTCATGCAAGTTGGTGATTGCAAAGGTTATGATGTCTGATATAATATGATGTGTGACGGAGATGTGGTCAGTTACAAATCGGAATTTACCTATTAAGACATATAAACTCTTGACAATAAAGCTCCTATATAGTATGTTTTTAATAAACTACTATATAGGAGCTTTTGTATGGAAATGAATGGAGGATTTCTTGTCACCAAAATAAAACAGCTTGGAGACCGGATTTTCGAGAAGATTCTCAGTGAAAAGAATATTGATGCGTTTAATGGAGCTCAGGGACGTATTCTTTATGTGCTGTGGCAGGAGGATGGTATCTCAATCAGGTCACTCTCGACTAAATGCGGATTAGCGATAACATCTCTTACTACGATGCTGGAAAGAATGGAAAATCAAGGGCTGATAAGCCGTGTTCAGTCTGAAACGGACAAAAGGAAAACACTCCTGTTTCTGACTGAGAAAGCACATGCCTTAAAGGGCGAGTACGATTCTGTATCTGATGAGATGGGCAGTATTTACTACAAAGGTTTTTCAGAGGAAGAAATTACCCGGTTTGAGGAATGCCTCGACCGCATCAGAAAGAATCTTGAGGAGTGGCAGAAGTCATGAGTATTTGTATCAAAGATCTGATTCAGAACATGAATATCGTCATTGGCTGCACAGTGGGGTGTACATATTGCTATGCCCACAATAACGTGAAACGCTGGCATATGATTGATGACTTCGCTGACCCTGAATTCTTTCCGGGTAAGCTTAAGATGATGGAAAAGAAACGTCCGCAGAACTTTCTTCTTACCGGCATGAGCGATCTCTCCGGATGGAAGCCGGAATGGAGAGACGAGGTATTTGCAAAGATCCGTGAAAATCCGCAGCATCAGTTCCTGTTCCTTACCAAGCGACCTGATTTGCTGGATTTTGATACCGATCTGGAAAACGCATGGTTTGGCGTTACGGTGACGAGGAAAGCAGAACTGTGGCGTATCGACGCCCTTCGGAAAAACGTCAGAGCAAAACATTACCATGTTACCTTTGAGCCGTTATTCGATGATCCCGGCACAATTGACCTTTCCGGAATCAATTGGATCGTTGTCGGCACCATGACCGGAGCTCAGAGCAGGAAGATTCATACGGAGCCGGAATGGGCATGGTCTCTGACGGACCAGGCACATAAGCTCGGCATTCCGGTGTTTATGAAGGAAGACCTTGTCCCTGTCATAGGGGATGAAAATATGATTCAGGAAATGCCGGAAGAATTTAATAAAGTGTTAGAGGTACAGAAATCATGGAAGAAGTAATGAATGGAATCCTCATTCGTGAGGTGGAAACAAAGAACATCATGACTAAGTCAAGTCTGCCGGTAGGCGGTTACTCGGTCAATCCCTATGTGGGCTGTACACATGCCTGCAAGTATTGCTATGCTTCTTTTATGAAGCGCTTTACCGGGCACAAGGAGGAATGGGGCACTTTCCTTGATGTGAAGCATTGGCCGGAAATTAAAAATCCGAAGAAATATGCCGGACAGCGGGTGGTCATCGGTTCTGTGACAGATGGCTACAATCCACAGGAGGAGCAATTCGGGAATACCAGAAAACTTCTGGAGCAGCTGATCGGCAGTGACGCAGATATTCTGATCTGCACAAAGTCGGATCTTGTGGTACGGGATATTGATCTGTTGAAGAAGCTTGGACGTGTAACCGTTTCATGGTCGATCAACACACTAGATGAAAATTTCAAGAACGATATGGATTCTGCTTCGAGCATTGAGCACCGTATTGCTGCTATGAAGCAGGTATATGAGGCAGGTATCCGTACAGTCTGTTTCGTATCCCCGGTATTCCCCGGTATCACGGATTTTGAAGCAATCTTTGAGCGGGTAAAGAATCAGTGCGATCTGTTCTGGCTCGAAAATCTCAATCTTCGAGGCGGTTTCAAAAAGACAATTATGGATTATATCGCCGGAAAATATCCTGATCTTGTACCACTTTACGACGAGATCTATAACAAGCATAACCGCAGCTACTTTGAAGCACTTGAAGTAAAAGCTGAGAAAATGGCTAAGAAGTATGATTGTGCCTTTGTGGATAATGAAATGCCTTATGGCAGAGTCCCGCAGGGGCATCCGGTGATCGTAGATTATTTCTATCATGAGGAAATCCGTGGGACAGAGAATACCGGAAAAAGAAATCGCTAAATTCCAGTTTGACGGAGTAATAAATATGAAAATCCGAGAAGTGAATGAGAATAAAAAGCAATTTATAGCATTATTGTTATTAGCTGATGAGCAGGAAAATATGATTGATCACTATCTTGAAAAAGGTACTATGTATGTACTTGAAGATGGTAATGTAAAAGCTGAATGTGTCGTTACTGATGAAGATAATGGAATACTTGAAATTAAAAATATTGCAGTTGATCCTCAGAATCAAGGACAGGGCTATGGGAAAGCATTGATTGACTTCCTTTCAAGTAAATATGCAGATGAATATTCTATTTTGCAGGTTGGAACAGGTGACAGCCCGTTGACCGTACCGTTTTATGAAAAATGCGGATTTGTCCGATCTCACAATATTCCGAATTTCTTTACGGACAATTATGACCACCCAATTTATGAGTGTGGTGTACGGTTAATAGATATGGTATATTTGCAAAGATGTTTATAACTTCCAGTTTTTGAAACTGAGAAATCGGAATTTATCAGAAAATGAGGAATAGTTGAAATGGAGGCGCTATAATAACATGAAGATTGAAGGGAACCAGAAAGAACTGGATGCAATGGTAGAATTTCATAAGGGAAACCGTGTCGAGGGACTGAGACTGCAAGAAGAATTTGCAGCGGAATTTCGTAAGGAGTATAAAGACAAAGATCACTGTCCTTGCCTGAAAGCCTGTCGTTATCACGGAAACTGTAAGGAATGTGTAGCAATCCACAGAGCGCATCAGGAACATGTTCCTAATTGTATGCGACCATTGATTAATAAAAAATTGAAATTGATGTCAGAATTAACAGAGCATACCTTGGCAAATGAAATAGAAGCTCCACATGAGATTTTAAGAAAATAGGCAAGTCAAATTCAAGTTTTTGAAACTGAAAAATCGGAATTTTAAGAATTGTCTAGGAGATATGATTTATGAAAAAAACACATTTAATAATTGTAAATATAATTCTTTTACTGTGGTATTTTCTTTCAATGATAGGATTGAAGATTGGAGACAAATACTTGGTAACAGATGCATTTGAGGAAGAATGGCTATTTATGCTTATTCCGACAATTACATTCGTTTTAATGTTAGTTACAAAAAATGTTGGAAGGAATATACATTTGATATGGTTGGCAGGGTGGTTTGTCACTCAGTTCTTAAGTCATGAATGGTATACTTTATTTGGAAAAGGATTTATGGGAGAAATGGACAAGAAGATTTAGTCGTGTGATACAGGAACCATATTACCTGACGGCAGATATAATCAGGAGGAAACAGACAATGACAAATGATAGTAGAAGATTTGGATTTACCTATGGTTATGACGATGCTGTTACAGCAGCTATGCAGGAAAGAACATATCAATGGATGGATATTGTATTTGTGGACTTTGGTGAGATCAGCGGTGACTGCCTGCTTAGAAAGTCCAGACTGGCAATTGTGTTAAGCGGGACAGAATACAATGAGAGTTCACCAATTCTTACTGTTGCACCGATGATTACTGTTTTTAGTGACAGAATTGAAATTTTATCACGTGGTACCATTCCGCCGGGACAGACAATGGAAGGCTTTTATGCAGGAGAATCCGTTCCGGTTAATCAAAAACTTTCAGATATGCTATTGCAGCTGCATTAAATCTTTATACAATCTTAATACAGAATTAGAGACTCTTATACCATCTTTGAAAGCAATTATATATAATAAAAACAGCACAAAGATAGCAGTATTTAGAATCAATAATAAGGAGTGCTGATTATTTATGCCAGAAAAAACATATAAGAAAAAACATCTGACATCCTTTCAGTTAATTATTCTGGGGTTTGCAGGAGTGATTTTTTTAGGAACCGTTCTGCTGATGCTTCCATTTTCCACTTTGGATAAAGTATCAACTCCATTTCATGAGGCCCTTTTTACAGCCACTTCCGCAGTGTGTGTGACAGGTCTGGTGGTGAAGGATACTGGAAGCTACTGGTCCATGGCAGGACAGACGATTATTCTTGTACTCATACAAATTGGCGGGCTTGGCGTGGTAACGGTGGCAGCATCTGTCTCCATTCTTTCCGGGAAAAAAATATCTCTTATGCAAAGAAGTACTATGCAGGATGCAATATCAGCACCTAAAGTTGGTGGAATTGTCAGACTAACAAGATTTATTTTAAAGGGGACATTTCTGCTGGAAGCTGCAGGGGCGCTGTTGTTACTGCCAGCTTTTTTACCTGATTATGGTGGAAAGGGAATCTGGATGTCGGTCTTTCATTCAATCTCAGCTTTTTGTAATGCCGGGTTTGATATCCTGGGAACGGCTGACAATCCCTTCCCTTCCTTGACTAGATATTCTGGAAATGCCTTTGTAAATGTGGAAATTATGCTGCTGATCATTGTAGGAGGGATTGGTTTTCTCACCTGGGATGATATTTATACGAATAAACTAAACTTTAAATGTTACCGTATGCAAAGCAAGATTATTCTGATGACTACTGCAGGTCTGATATTGTTTCCTACAGTTTTTTTCTTCGTCTGTGATCTGAAAAATCTATCTGCAGGAAAACGCCTATTAGCTGCGGTGTTCCAATCGGTAACGACAAGGACAGCAGGATTTAACACGATAAATATTTCAAAGATGAGTGAGGCTTCAAAAGCAGTTATGATCATGTTGATGCTGATCGGTGGTTCGCCGGGTTCTACAGCAGGTGGAATGAAAACGACAACCTTCACAGTGCTTATCTTAAATGCAATTGCGACATTCCGAAGTAAGGAAAATGTAGGGGCTTTTGGACGAAGATTGGAATATCCTGTGATAAAAAATGCAGCAACGATAGCTATGCTTTATTTTAACCTGTTTTTTTTAGGTGGAATCGCAATCAGCGTATATGAAGGTCTTCCACTTTTAGATTGCCTGTATGAAGCTGCTTCAGCTGTAGGTACGGTGGGACTGACACTGGGGATTACACCGGGGCTTCACGTTTTTTCACAAACTGTGCTGATTATACTAATGTATCTGGGACGTGTGGGCGGTCTGACCTTAATTTATGCGGTGTTTTCCGGAAGAGATAAGGGGAATGCAAAACTGCCCTTGGAGAAGATTACAGTTGGATGAGAAGGAGAAAGATAAAATTATGAAAAATGTATTGCTTATTGGACTTGGAAGATTTGGAAGGCATATTGCTATGCAGTTAAGCCAGCTGGGCCATGAAATTATGGCGGTTGACTGGAATGAAGAAAGAGTGGACAAAGTACTGCCGTTTGTGACCAATGCGCAAATCGGTGACAGCACTAATGCGGAATTTTTACGCTCCCTTGGAATTGGAAACTATGATATCTGTTTTGTGGCCATTGGGGGAAGTTTTCAAAATTCCCTTGAAACAACGTCACTTCTAAAAGAGTTGGGAGCAAAACTGGTAATCTCCAGGGCTGAACGTGATGTTCAGGAAAAATTTCTTTTACGCAATGGTGCCGACAAAGTGGTTTATCCCGAAAAACAGGTTGCCAAATGGGCCTCTATCCGTTACACAGATGATCATATCCTTGACTATATGGAGGTGGATGCGTCCCATGCAATCTTTGAGGTAGAAGTGCCAGAAGGATGGGTTGGAAAGACAGTAGGTGAGATGGATGTCAGGAAACGTTATAACATTAATATCCTGGCGGTAAAGGATGAAGGGGAATTCAGTATTGCGATTTCCCCGGATACATATTTTGCAGCGAATAATAAATTACTGGTGTTAGGAGAATACAGGGCTCTTCAGAAATGCTTCCATATATAATTAAGTTGCCAGATAGACTGATAAAGAGGTGATGGTAATGGGACAGGGAATGCTAGTGGTTGCTGTATTTTGTATGTTTGGTGTTGGCTTTTATATTGCAAATAAAATAGATCAGTTTTTGGATATCATCAGGAAACAGAAATTATGATTTTTGATAGACAGGCCGAAGAGGCAGAAAAGATTTTGACCATAACACAGTCGCATGATATAATTTCTAAAACAGCAGAAAAAGGGGATAGGCAGGATGAATCAGAAAATTGAAGATGATATTCAAAAGGCAGATGACCATATTCTTGTTTGTCTGTCCGCAGCACCCTCGAACCTAAAAATAGTAAATACTGCAGCAAAGATGGCAAATACGCTGCAGGCTCGTTTTACAGCTCTGTATGTGCAGACAGGTACAAAAGCAGAAGCTAGGGATAAAGAAAAGCTGGAAGAACATATCCGGTATGCGGAAAAACTCGGGGCAGAAATAGTAATGACCCATGGGGAAAATGTGCCCGTGCAGATCGCAGAATATGCCAGACTTTCTAGCGTTACAATAATTGTTATCGGACAAAGCAATGCCAGACGAAATCACTTTTTCAGCAAATCAACTCTGACGGAAAAGCTAATTGAAATTGTACCGGATATTGATATCCATATTGTTCAGGATGCGGTAAAAAATAGAACTTATTCGAAATGGTCATTTACAGGACCTGCGGGAAAGCCGTCTGCAAAAGACTATGTCCTGACAGCTTTTATATTTGCAATATGTACTTTAATCGGTCTGTTATTTCAAAAGTTGAATTTTACGGATACAAATATTGTAACTATATACATTCTGGGGGTTTTGCTTACTTCAATTGTGACAGATGGATATTTTTGCAGCATAGCCGGATCTATTTTAAGCGTATTCTTGTTTTGTTTTTTTCTCACAGAGCCGAGAATGTCTTTTCAGACGTATGCGGTGGGATATCCGGTAACATTTCTTATCATGCTTATTTCGTCCGTGCTTACAGGAACACTTGCGGCAAAGCTGAAAACACATGCTAAACTGTCCGCACAGCTTGCCTTCCGTACACAGGTTCTGTTTGACACAGATCGCCTGCTGCAAAGGGAAAAAGGAGAAACGGAGATCCTTGAGGTTACCTGTACACAGCTGATTCGCTTATTAAACTGCAATATTACAGCATATATTGTGAAAAATGGAACTTTATCAGAGGGAAAACTTTTCTCCGGGGAAAAAGAAAATACTGAAGATTTTTTAACACAAGAAGAGCAGAATGCAGCCAGATGGATCTATGAAAACAGCCAGCGTGCCGGTGTAACCGCACACTATTTTTCACAGGTCAAATGTTTATATCTGGCAATCCGAAGCGGGAATAATGTTTATGGCGTAATTGGGATACCGATGAAAAAAGAAACACTGGATTCTTTTGAATACAGTATTCTGCTTTCTGTAATAAATGAATGTGCGCTTGCCATGGAGAACGCACAAAATGCTATGGAAAAAGAGAAAAATGCAGTTTTAGCCAAAAATGAGCAGCTCCGTGCAGATCTTCTTCGTGCAATCTCTCATGATCTTCGGACCCCGCTCTGTTCCATTTCCGGCAATGCAGATATGCTTCTTAGCAACAGCGACCGCTTGGATAAAGCTACTAGGCATCAGATTTACACCGACATCTATGATGATTCCGAATGGCTGATCGGAGTTGTGGAGAATCTTCTTTCCATTACCAGGCTGAATGATGGAAGGTTGAAATTTAAATTTACGGATCAGCTTTTGGATGAAGTGATTGCAGAGTCACTTCGGCATATTAGCCGGAAACATGATGATTATAAAATTATGGCAGACTGTGAAGAACTTGTTCTTGTACGTATGGATGTACGGCTCATTATACAGGTTCTGGTAAATTTAATTGATAACGCAATAAAATATACGCTGCCAGGTTCTGTAATCTGCATTCGGGGAATCAAAACAGAGGGAAAAGCACAGATAAGTGTAGAGGATAACGGTCCTGGAATTCCGGAAGAAATGAAGCCGCATATTTTTGAGATGTTTTATACAGGGAAAACAACAGTTGCAGATAGTCACCGGAGTCTGGGACTTGGTTTGGCACTTTGCCATTCTATCATAGAAGCACATAACGGAACCCTGATTCTTGCGGATCATGCTCCTCATGGTTGCAATTTTATTTTTACTTTACCCTTAAGTGAGGTGACATTAAATGAATAAAACATTAATACTTGTGGTTGAGGATGACAGGCCTATACGAAACCTGATCATTACTACATTAAAAACACATGACTATAAATATCTGGCAGCAGAAAACGGATCTTCAGCTATTCTGGAGGCTTCGTCTCATAATCCGGATATTGTTCTTCTGGATCTGGGTCTCCCGGATATAGAAGGAGTAGAGGTAATAAAGAAAATTCGGACATGGTCGAATATGCCGATTATTGTGATCAGTGCCAGAAGTGAGGATACGGACAAAATAGAAGCACTGGATGCAGGGGCTGATGACTATATTACAAAACCATTTTCGGTAGAGGAATTACTTGCACGTATCCGCGTCACTCAAAGGAGGCTTGCCATAACACAGGCTGGGGATCAGCTGGAAACCTCTATTTTTGAAAATGGGGAATTAAAGATAGATTATACGGCTGGCTGTACATATCTGAAGGGAGAAGAACTACATTTGACGCCCATTGAGTATAAGCTGCTCTGCCTTTTATCCCGCAATGTGGGAAGGGTACTGACACATACCTATATAACCCAGCAGATTTGGGGACGATGTTCAGAAAATGATGTTGCTTCTCTTAGGGTTTTTATGGCAACACTGAGGAAAAAGCTAGAATCTGAGAAAACTGGGGAAAAATATATCCAGACGCATATTGGTATTGGATATCGTATGCTTAGAATCGAGAAAACTGAACATGAGACTTACAGCTAAGGGGTAACGTTCGGCAATACATCCACCGACATATTCTGCGTCATTATCGCAAACACCGGTTCGCCGCTCTGGTGAGGGAAGCAGTTCCGGTGCAGTGTCAAGAGATATCAAGAGTATGTGCGGGGCTGGGTGTAATATTTCGGTTTTGCAGATATGAATTGCGTAATGGAAATTCTACTCCTCTTGCAAAGAGAACAAATAATTCCGTGGAGTTAGAGAAAAGATATAGAATCTATCAGAGATGATTATATAGTGTAGGTAAGATTAAGAAAAGAAAGTTGAAATACACTTTCTTTTTTTGTGCAATAAAAATCAGACAAGAAGATTTAGTCGTGTGATACAGGAACCATATTACATGACGGCAGATAGAATCAGGAGGAAACAGACAATGACGAATGATAGTAGAAGATTTGGATTTACCTATGGTTATGACGATGCTGTTACTGCAGCTATGCAGGAACAATGGGAGATACTATACGATGAAATCAGTGAATTTTAATAGTAATGTTTGAATATAATAGTAATGTCCGTAGGGAGGTGTGGGTAATGCCTTAATCCGAATATCCCATTGGCGGGTAGGCAGTCCGAAAGAGGCCTGCCTATTTTTTGTGTAGAAAACGAGCTAAGCAGCTAGATATTTTGTATTTGGGATTGGGAGCTTCTGCGCTTTGCTTTGTGACATGGAATTTTGCAGTAAAAGAGTTGGGCGCAGTAAAGACAAGCGTTTATATCTATATGGTTCCGGTGATAACGGTCATTACTTCTGTACTAATTTTACATGAGAAACTGACCTTATTAGCCGGAATAGGAACGGTACTTACTTTGATAGGATTATTTCTGTCGGAGTATAAGCCGGAAAGAAATAGGACTAAAAATGGATTTACAAAATGAAAAGTGCGTCAAATGGATTGCATATAAATGGGGTATTCTCTTGTCTTCACATAGAAAAAGTGACCGGTGCCGATAAAAAAATCTTGAAATCAACATAATTTGCGATATAATAAAACTGGTATGGTACAGTAAACAGAAATAATTATTTGTTGTACGCAAGGTTATGAAGGTATAGGAAAATTTATAAGGAGAACGAGGAGGAAAAATATGACAGAAAATCAATATCAGAGAGCAAACAGGATGGTACTGATCACGATTCTGATAGTATTTGGGTTTATTGCAGTAACAGTCTTAGCGGCATTAGGAGTTTCAAAGGGAGAACGGGCAGGCAGGATTATAATACAGTTTATCACAGCGTTGGTTGTTATGATTGCATCAATCGCAGCATACATAATGAAAAAGAAAACACATACATGTGAGGTTCTATTATCAGTAAATATAGCGATTGGATATGTTGTTGTTGTATTACTGAATTCTACGGATACCGTGTGGACATATGGAATTCCGATGATTATTTCCGTTATGGTTTATCTTAATAAAAGATTGATGTATTGTGCCAATGGTTTAGCTATATTAGCAAATATTGTGCGATTAATAAGGGATTTTGACAGTAGCAATTCGGAACTGTTATCAAGCAGGATATTAGCTATCCTTGTAATCATTCTTGTGACGATCATATCGATCAATATAGCGAATATATTGATTCAGTATTTTGGCGAGAAGGTATCCCGGATTGAGGAGGCGGCTGCAAAACAGAATGAAAGCAATACGAAAATGGTTGTTATTGCGGATAATATTTCTGACGAGTTTGAAAAAGCGATGACTATGCTGAATGAACTTGAGAAAAGTATAGATATCAGCCACAGCTCTATGGGGGATATCGCAGACAGCACGGAAAGTACGGCAGAGGCAATCCAGAGACAGGCGGTTATGTGTTCTGAGATTCAGGAAAACACGGATATGGCGGAAAAAGAAATTAATCAGATGATAAGTGCATCTGATAAGACAGATGAATCGGTAAATAACAGCAAGGTGGTTGTTGGTCAATTAAAAGAACAGGCACAGAATGTACAGGACGCAAGTAATATCATTGTTGATGTAATAAGTGGTCTTACAGAGAAGGTTAATGATGTACAGAATTTTGTTGGGGATATCGTTAATATATCCGCAAGGACAAATCTTCTTGCACTGAATGCGTCGATTGAGGCAGCCCGCGCAGGAGAAGCGGGAAAGGGGTTTGCGGTCGTTGCGGAGGAAATCCGTCAGCTTTCGGAACAGACCAAGAAGGCTTCTGAAAGTATTACAAATATCATACATAAGCTGAATGAAGATACCCAAAAAGCGAACGAGAGTATCAATGAATCTGTGTTATCCGTTGATAAACAGAACGCACTTATTGATGAAACAGAAAAAACATTTGTTGAAGTAGGCAATACAATGGATGTGCTGATGTCAAGCATACATGTTGCAGAGCAGAGCATCAATAAAATACTTGATTCAACGTCAGTGATATCGGATAATATATCACATCTGTCGGCAACAGGAGAAGAGGTTGCGGCTGCATCTGCGGAGGGCATCAAGGTATCAGATTCCACGGTAGAGGGCATGAAGGATTGTAAAATAATACTCAACAATATATATGAGCTTGCCAATGAATTAAAAGCTTCTGTTGAGACGAAGGATATTTATTAGAGAGAAAAAGTGCACAAGAAAAAGTACGGTGCATAACGGAAGGCACACATTTTATGGAACGAAGCTCATTTGATGTATTCAAAAGTAACATATGCCATCTGGTAAAGGATCAGGGAGAATTAGAATTTATCAAACAGATTCTTTGCTCCAAAGAGGTAGAAGGCTTCAATAAGCTTCGATCCTGCAAACTGGATAAGGTGCTTTATCCTTCCAGTGTCACTATGCTGTACTCCCTTTCGAAAGACCCATCTATTCTTGAACAATATTACAATGCTTCCATTCCGGAATTTAAACGATTCAATATTGTAGAAAATGAGATAGAATGGAACAATGGAGAAAACGGGCAGGACAAACAAGGTCGTAAAAAAGCTTCAAGTGATTGAGGCTGTTGCATCAGGAAGAAAATAAAAATGCCTGAATTAAGTAAAAGAGTACAAACCTTTACGGATTCTGTGATCCGGAGAATGACGCGTATCAGTGATGAATATGGAGCCATCAATTTATCCCAGGGATTTCCTGACTTTGATCCACCGAAAGAAATAATGGATGCGCTTGCGGAGGCGGCGTATAAGGGACCGCATCAGTATTCTGTAACCTTTGGTGCTCCGAATTTCCGGGAGGCATTGGCGCAGAAGCAGGGAAAAGCAATTCACAGGGCGATCGATCCCAATAAAGAAATCGTTGTTACCTGTGGTGGAACGGAAGCTATGATGTGTGCCATGATGACAATCTGTAATCCCGGTGACAAGGTGATGGTATTTTCTCCGTTTTATGAAAATTATGGTGCAGATGCGATTCTTTCCGGAGCCGATCCCATTTATATTCCGTTGATTCCGCCGGAGTATGAGTTCGATATTACGCTGGTAGAACAGGGATTTCGGGATGGCGCAAAAGCGATCATCGTCTGTAATCCATCGAACCCGTGCGGAAAAGTTTTTCGCAGGGATGAGCTGATGGCAATCGGTGAACTGGCAGTCAGATATGATGCATTTGTTGTGACGGATGAAGTGTATGAACATATGGTATATGCACCGAATAAGCATATTTGTATGGCTTCCCTTCCGGGAATGTATGAGCATACCATTACCTGCAATTCATTGTCAAAAACATACTCTATTACAGGATGGCGGCTTGGCTATCTGATCGGACCTGAGAAGGTCTTTGAAGCGGCCAAGAAGGTTCATGATTTCCTGACGGTTGGAGCGGCAGCGCCTCTCCAGGAGGCAGCAACGGTGGGGTTGAAATTCTCGGATGAGTATTATGAGAAGCTGCTACAGACTTACACAGAAAAAAGAAATTATTTTCTAAAGGGACTGGATAAAATTGGTCTGAAGCATAATGTACCACAGGGAACGTATTTTGTGCTGATCGATATATCAGACTTTTTGGAGCTTCCGCAGTTTCCTGGATTCTCAGATCTGGAATTTTGTGAATGGATGATCAAAAATATTGGCGTGGCAGCAGTTCCGGGCTCCAGCTTTTTCAAAGAGGATGTCAATCATCTGATCCGGCTGCATTTTGCACGGGAAAAGAAAACTCTGGACGAAGCTTTGTGTCGTCTGGAAAAAATGAAGGAATGTTTTCGTTCATATTAAGAGTGACCGGCATTTGTTGCATTACGAAACCTGATATGGTACACTTTATGAGGTAACAAATATGACATGGAGGAAAAGACATGCAGAAAATCATGAGTGTACGGGGATCTCTGGAGCAGGGATCACTGGATCAGAGGATCAAGGAAATCTATGTGGATGAGCAGAGAGTTCCTTATAATAGAGAGCGGTATATCCGGGCGATTGACCGGTTTACCGAGTTATTCCCTTCCGAAAAGGAAATTGAGATATATAGTGCGCCGGGGCGCAGTGAGGTATGTGGCAATCATACGGACCATCAGAATGGTATGGTGCTTGCGACTTCGATTAATCTGGATGCCATTGCGATCGTGGCAAAGGCAGAGGAGCCGGTGATCCGTTTGGTATCCGGAGATTTCCCGATGGAGGAGGTTGATGTAGCGGATCTTTCTATGAAGGAAGAGGAGCAAAGCACCACCACAGCATTGATCCGTGGAGTTGCAGCGGGGATGAAGGAGCGTGGTCACAAGGTCGGCGGCTTTACGGCATATATTACCAGTGATGTGCTGATGGGAGCTGGGATGTCTTCTTCCGCAGCATTTGAGAGCCTGATCGGCACGATCCTTTCCGGGCTCTACAATGATATGAAAGTTTCCAGCATCGAGATTGCCCAGATCGGCCAGTATGCAGAGAATATATATTTTGGCAAGCCATGTGGTCTGATGGACCAGATGGCTTGTAGTGTTGGCGGTATGATCTTTATTGACTTTAAGGAGAAGGAGCATCCGGAGGTCAGGCAGGTACACACCGATTTTGAAAAGGCAGGCTTAAGCCTTTGTATTGTGGATACCAAAGGATCTCATGCCGATCTGACACCGGACTATGCCGCAGTACCGGCAGAGATGAATCAGGTGGCACAGGCTCTGGGCAGGGAGCATTTAAGAGAAGTGCCGAGGGAGACATTTTTTAAAGAGCTTCCCAAGCTTTGGAAAGAGACTTCCGGCAGAGCGGTACTTCGTGCCATTCATTTCTATGAGGAAGAGGAGAGGGTTCTACGGGGCGTGAAATCACTGGAGGAGTCTGATTATCCGGGATTTTTAAGTGTGATCAAGGCAAGCGGAGATTCCTCTGCAAAATACCTGCAGAACATTTACAGTCCAAAGGATGTGGATTCCCAGAATGTAACCGTTGCTCTGGCAGTCAGTGAGAGTATTCTGGGGGAGAACGGTGTGTGCCGTGTCCATGGCGGCGGTTTTGCCGGCACGATCCAGGCATTTGTAAAAAATGAGGCAGTGGCTGCTTACAAGGAGCAGATCGAAGCAATCTACGGGGACGACAGCTGTCACGTATTAAAGGTGCGTTTGCAGGGTGGCATACGAGTTTTATGATGAACCCTTCAGATAGACATAAAAGCAAGGACGAAAGGGAGGTTCGCTATGAAGATTTTAGTTACAGGTGGAGCAGGGTACATAGGAAGTCATACCTGCGTGGAGCTTTTAAATGAAGGTTATGAGGTAGTTATCGTGGATAACCTGTACAATGCTAGCGAGAAGGCAGTACAGAGAGTGCAGGAGATTACCGGGAAGGAGCTGACCTTCTATAACAGCGATATCAGAGACTATAATGCAATGAGCAGCATTTTTTCAAAGGAAAAGCCCGATGCCGTGATCCATTTTGCGGGGCTTAAGGCGGTGGGAGAGTCTGTCTCCAAGCCATTGGAGTACTATGAAAATAATATCGGCGGCACCCTGAATCTGTGCAAGGCGATGCGGGAGAACGGCTGCAAAAACATTATCTTTTCATCCTCTGCAACGGTTTATGGAGACCCTGCATTTATCCCGATCACAGAGGAATGTCCAAAGGGCGTATGTACCAATCCTTACGGTTGGACAAAGCATATGCTGGAGCAGATCCTGACGGATTTCCATACAGCAGACCAGGAGTGGAACGTGATCCTTCTTCGTTATTTCAATCCGATTGGAGCCCACAAAAGCGGTCTGATCGGCGAGGATCCGAAGGGGATCCCAAACAACCTGCTCCCTTATGTGGCACAGGTGGCGATCGGTAAGCTGGAGTGTGTCGGTGTCTTCGGGAATGACTATGATACACCGGACGGAACCGGAGTACGTGATTATATTCATGTAGTAGATCTGGCAAAGGGACACGTTAAGGCGATCAACAAGCTGATGGAGCATCCGGGAGTTAAGATCTACAACCTGGGAACCGGAAAGGGATACAGTGTTCTTGATGTGATCAAGGCATTTGGAAAAGCCTGCGGCAAGGAGATTCCATATCAGATCAAGGCGAGACGTCCCGGTGATATTGCGACATGCTACTCCGATGCATCCTTAGCCAAAAAGGAGCTGGGCTGGGAGGCACAGTATGGGATTGAGGAAATGTGTGCAGATTCCTGGAGATGGCAGACCATGAATCCGGACGGATACAATACAGAGAATCAATAAAATGCAGAAGGAACAAAAAATTACGATCATTTCCCATCGTCGGAGGGTGACAATTTCGGTACGGGATATCCTATACGTTCATATGCGCCGGAAGTATGCAGATATACATATGAACAGAGGTGAGGTTCTGGAAACGAGAATGACCTATAGGGAGCTTTCGGAACTGCTAGGGACAGCTTTTATCGAGGTGCGCCGGGGGTGTCTTGTATCTGCGATCGCGGTATACAGTATTACCGATACCATCAATCTGAATAACGGGGAAATACTGGATTATACCCAAAGCCGCAAAAAGGAGATTGATGAAAAGCTGTATCGTCAGAGAAAAAGGGTCATACGGGGATTTTCAACGATAGGGACGCCTGTTTCCACCGCCGAATATTGTGAATACTATAAAGGGTTTGAGCATATGCCCTTTGCTTTTGCGGATATTGAGATGATATTTGAGGACGATTTCCGGGCGATCGACTGGGTATTCCGGTATGGAAACCCTGCATTAGCGAGACTGGAAGGAATGCCCTTGGAAAAGATAATCGGTCACAGCTTTCGAAGTATCTTTCCGGATATGGATGAAAAGTGGCTTCGGGGATACGAGCGGACGATTTTGTATGGAGAAACGCTGTCCATGAATGAGTACAGTCCGGAGATCGATGCGGATCTGCTGATCGTATGTTTTCCGACTTTTGAGGGACATTGTGGCTGCATCCTGCTGAATCAGGATGATGTTTTGCATATCCGGAGTGAATGTGAACCGGATGGAGTCGTAAAAATGCTTTTTGGAAGATCATAATAGAAACCGCCGTCAGGCTGTGGAGTATATCCGTAGTCTGGCGGCTTTTTTAGTGTATAGGAAAGTGCCGGCTTAACTTTATATTCGACCGGTAGAAAATATCTGAAAAACAGTTTCGTACCGCTTTGCGCTATGATTGGAAGGATTTGTACCGGTTTGAAGTGAAATTTATACCGTTTTACAGGCGAAAAATCTCTTTTTGTGTTGTATTTATCAGACGCTGCATAGTATAATCAAAGTAGGACTGATGAATGAATGCACAAATGGAGGTATTGTATGAAAGTGAGAGGAAAATGGAAGAAAACGCTGGCTCTGTTGGTCAGCCTGGCGATGTTGTTAGGAATGATGCCGGATCTGACATTGACAGCGGTTAAAGCTGCGGCAGAGGAAAATGCGGCAGAGTCGACGCAAACGGTAACATTTGAAGGAATTGATGGAACAAGTGGATGTGGTTACGGGGAAGGATATGAAAGTCTTTTCGATGGAAAATATACAGAATCAGATGGCACAAAATGGTGCTGTGACTTTTCTGATTCTGCGTATGTGATCATTGAAGCATCTGTACCGGTGTGGATCGGCGGTTATACCTTTGTCACAGGAAATGATAACGCACGCGAAAGTGGAAGAAATCCAAAGACCTGGAAGCTGTATGGATGTGAGGCATATAGATTCGAAGATGAGGATAATTCATGGACAGAGATTGCTTCTGTGACCGGGGATACTACGATGCAGGATAAAAACTATACTTCGTATCCGTTTTCAGTAGATGGTAATGAAACGAAATATCAATATTATAAGTTTGAATTTACTGCAAACCAGGGTGCAGATGTTATGCAGCTGAGTGAGATCCTGTTTGATTATAACGTATGTGACCATGAATGGGTGAATGGTGAAACGCAGGCAGCTACCTGCACAAAGGATGGCTTTCAGAAGAAATCCTGCAAAAATTGTAAGCGAGAAATCACCACAATCATACCGGCTGCTCATCGGTGGGGAGCAATCGGACAGACGAAAGAGGCAACATGTACGGAAGGGGAGCTTCAGGAAGAGAAGTGTCTTGCTTGTGAGGAAACACGATGGGTGTCTAAGTCCGGTGGAGCACCGGCTCTGGGGCATGATTGGGAGGAGACAGGCACAGAAGCACATACCTGTACCGAAAATGGAAAAATTATAAGGACCTGTACCAGGTGTCATGCTGTCGACGAGAAGGATGATCCGGATGATCCGGCAACGGGACATGACTTTGGGACAGATGGAAAATGTACGCAGTGTGATGCAGCGAAAAGTGATTATTTAACCCCAACCACACCAAAAGGAGAAGGTACAAAAGAGAGTCCTTATGAAATAAAAACCGCAGAAGGTAGGAAGCAAGCTGAAAGGGAAAAATGGAGTACAGTATAGAGTCACCAGCAGCAAAAAGGATAAGTTGACGGTGGCGTATAAGCTTTCTAAGAAATCCAAAAAGAAAAGCATTGTTATTCCGAAAAGTGTTACGATTGCGGGAGTAAAATATCAGGTATGGTGTTAGAATATAAATAGTACAAGTCAAAGTGAGAGCTTTTCATTCCGTCGATTAGTGATACAATAAAAGTATCGTACTGAAGGAGGAATTTATCATGGCAAAACATTTTGACAAAC
>NZ_JACRSX010000019.1 GCF_014384985.1 Jutongia huaianensis | reverse complement strand
GAATGTTGAAGATATAAAAAAACTTCAGAGTAAATTATTGGTTCGATTGGTTAAACGAATGTATATAAATGTGCCATATTACCAAAAAAAGTTACGAAATTTAGGTATAGATTTAGAAGAAATTAAGGGGATAGGAGATATATATAAATTACCATTTATGACAAAGGATGACTTGAAAAAAGCATATCCAGATAAATTATTGGCAGTGCCTAAATCTGAGTGTGTGAGAATTCAATCTACAAGTGGTACGACAGGAAAACGTGTCATTGCATATTACACTAAAAATGATATAGAAATATGGGAAGAATGCTGTGCGAGAGCGATAGTTGCAGCTGGGGGAGATAGTCAAGATGTTTGTCAAGTGAGCTTTGGATATGGCTTATTTACTGGTGGTGCAGGAATGAATGGAGGGGCGCAAAAGGTAGGATGTTTGACATTACCAATGTCAATAGGAAATACTAAAAGGCAAATTCAATTTATGACAGATTTAAATACGACAATATTATGCTGTACGCCATCTTATGCAGCAAATTTAGGTGAATATATAGAAAAAAATGATTTATTGGATAAACTTTCTCTAAAAACTGGAATATTTGGTGCAGAACCATGGACTAATGAGATGAGAAGAGAACTTGAAAAAAAATTAAGGATAAATGCGTATGATATATATGGATTAACTGAAATAATGGGACCGGGTGTAGCTTTTGAGTGTATTCAGAAAGATGGAATGCATATTCAAGAGGACCATTTTTATGCAGAGGTTGTTGATCCGATAGATGGACATGTGTTGCCAGAGGGGGCATTAGGGGAGTTAGTGTTGACGAGTTTAACAAAACAAGCATTTCCTTTGATAAGATATAGAACGAGGGATTTATGCAAGATATCGAGAAAAAAGTGTTTGTGTGGCAGAACACATATAAAAATGAGCAAACCCATAGGGAGAAGCGATGATATGATTATAATTAAAGGAGTAAATGTTTGGCCTACTCAAGTGGAAGCTGTTTTGTTAGAAAATGGATACTCGTCAAATTATTTATTGGAAGTTGATCGTACAAATTGTCAGGATTCTTTGGTTATAAAGGTGGAAAATGATAAAAAGATACGAGATGAAGAAATAAAAAAAAGAGAGATTATTAAGTTAGAGAATGAACTGAGATCGACGTTAGGAATTAGAGGGACAGTGGTATTTGTTGATATTGGAGTAATTAAACGAAGTGAAGGAAAGTCTCAAAGAGTAATTGACCATAGAAAGTTATATTAATATGTGTTTAAAAAGAAATAAGTTGAAACATTGTAGGAGTGCTGAGAATTCGATATATATGATATGTATTATATATTGATAATATGCGAAAAATGCTGTTTTCTACATGACAATTTCCGTAATTTGCCTAGTACAAAACGGCATTTATCTAATTCATATTGCGAACCCGTTATCTTCCTGTTATACTGTCGAAAATTACAGCATAACAGGAAAGCAGACATTGTTACAAAGGAATATACGAGAGAACCTCATGTATTTGCAGATGCATTTAATTTTTTACCGTATGATGGCAGACATGTGATCAAACCGTCGGAGCTGAAGGAGTTGGATACGGCATAATTGATGTATGTTTTTGGCAGCAATATTTCCAAGAAGGTAAAAGGTGTACAGAAATATAGGGATGTTTTGAAATACATGACGGCTATGAGAGAAATGGAAGCATCCTATATCATATTTGGAATGGAGAATCAAACAGATATTCATTATGCTATGTTGGTAAAAATATGATCTATGATGCATTGCAGTATGTTGGACAGGTATCAAAAATATCTGCTGTTCATTTGGAAGAATCGGGATATGAAACAATGAGCAGTGCTGAGTTTTAGTCCGGATTCACGAGAGGAGATAAGCTGTAGCCAGTGATTACTCTGGTGGTACATTTTGGAGCAACCCCATAGGACGGCCCTCTGTCTTTGCATGAAATGTTTTCTGTGCGGAATGATACAATACTGAGATATGCACAGGATTACCGGGTACATTTGCTGGATTCCAGCAGAATATCCCAGAATGACTTCAAAAAGTTTGCATCAAGCTTGTGGGAAGTGTTAAAATATATAAAGTATTCGAAGGATGAGAAAGGGCTGGCAAGGCTTCTGTAGGAGGATGAACGCCTCAAGACACTGGAGACGGGAGCAGTCCGTGTAATAGAGACAATAACCCATACAGATTTTGCAATCGATGAGAAAACAGAGGTGGTCAATGTTTGCCAGGCAGTAGAGGATATGATGAAGACGAGGGAACAGAAAGGCAGGGAACTGGGACAGGGGGATATGTTGGTACAGTTAGTCCGGAAGGGACTTCTCAGCGTAGCAGACGCTGCATCTGAGGCAGGACTGTCCAGTGAGGTATTTGAGCAGCAAATGAAGTCGCAAAAGTCTTAAGGGCTTTGTATTATTTTTAGTATTTTACATCAGGAGGAACTGGTCAATGGTTACATTTATTCCCCCGTATATGGGTGAGGAGATCAAGAGCAATGCAGAACGGAAAATGTATGATGTATTGCAGGAGTTGAATTTAAAGAATGCCTGTGTGCTTCATTCTTTGGGGCTTCCCAGACATCGGTCTAAGATTTACGGAGAGATTGATTTTGCGGTAGTTTGTGAGCGGGGCGTTGCCTGTCTGGAGATTAAGGGGGGACGCGTGGAATGTCGTGACGGACAATGGACCTTTATTGATCGGTATGGGACGGAACGGGTGAAGCCGGAGGGACCTTTTGCGCAGGTGACAGGCAATATGTTCAGTCTGCGTGATATCCTGAAAAAGCGTTTTGAAGGAAATCCTCATATGAAAAACATTCTGATGGCCAGCGGTGTGGTATTTCCGGACATTACATTTCATTCTGATTCCCAGGAGATCATCCCGGAGATTATTTATGACCGCACGACGGAGGATATTTCTGAGTATATGAATCGGGTGTTTGACTACTGGCAGCAGAGACAGCACCGGGAGCCGAGCAAATTATCCCCGTCGGATATCCGTGAGGTTGTCCGGTTTTTGCGGGCAGACTTTTGTTTTATTCCTTCCCTGAATGATCGTTTGGAGCAGGTAGAGCAGAAGCTGGTTCGCTTGACGGCAGAGCAGGCACAGCTGATGGAGGCATTGGGGATGAATGATCATCTGATTGTAGAAGGCGGAGCGGGCACCGGCAAAACTCTTCTGGCTGCAGAGTTTGCGAGACGTCAGCTGGAGCAGGGGGCCAGAGTTCTCTACCTTACTTACAATAAAAATCTTGCACATCATGTAATGCGTTCGCTGCCGGAGACAGATCAGTTAAAGGTAGTAAACATTCATGCTCTTTTTGGTGAATATGTCCCGGTGGATGTGGAGGAGCTGCAAAAGGATCCCCAAAAGTATTTTGCCCAGATTTTACCGGAGAGATTTTATGATTATATCAGTGAGAAACAGTCTACAGATCCAGATGCGGCTGATATGCAGTATGATCTGTTGATCATGGATGAAGGACAGGATATTTTAAAGCCGTTATATTTGTATTCTCTGGACTGTCTGCTGAAAGGCGGGCTGGATCACGGGAAATGGGCCGTGTTTTATGATGAGAAGCAGAATATTTACAATCCGGAATATCAGGACGGAATGGATATTCTCCGGTCCTATTCCCATACAAAGTTCCGTTTATTTGTAAATTGCAGAAATACGGTGCAGATCGGCACATACAGTGCAAAGGCAAGTGGTGTGACGTTTGCGGAATTTATGCGGGAAAATGGGGAAGAGGTAGGAAAGATTTCCTATGAGGATGAAAAGGATTTTGGTGGGAAGATTAAGGAGATAATGAAAACTTTAAGAGAAGGAAAAGTATCTCCCGGAGACATTACATTTTTGTCGCCCAAAAAGTACCAAAATTCGAAACTGGCAACATTAAAGCTTACAGTAAATGAATTGCGGGATGATTTTAAACCGGACCCGTCCGTGCCTGTCTTTGCAACGATACAGGGCTTTAAAGGGCTGGATGCGAAGGTTGTGATCCTTTGTGATGTAGAGGCTTTGCGGCGTGAGACGTTTTCGCAGTATATATATCTTGCCGGGACGAGGGCCCGGACGCTGTTATATATTGTTGGGACGAAAGATTTTTGGGAGGAGCATCAGGTGGAATAAGTGCAATAAAAGGAATTGGATAGACGGTAGAGGATATGATGAAGGCGAGGGAAAAAGGCAGGGAACCGGATCAGAGGGATACTAGGAAAAAATGATCTATTGCCGTTTTCTACACTGCAATTTCGGTAATCTGCCTAGTACAAAGCGGCATTTACCTAATTCATATTGCGAACCCGTTACCCTCCTGTTATACTGTCGAAAATCACAGAATAACAGGAGAAAATTGGTATGGGACAGGCAGATATTGTTACGAAAGAATATATGAGAGAGCCACATGTATTTGCAGATGCATTTAATTTTTTGTTGTATGATGGCAGACAGGTGATCAAACCGTCAGAGCTTAAGGAACTGGATACGGCAGAAATGATGTATATTTTTGGTGGCGGAGCCCCAAAGAGGGGGACGGGCGTGCAGAAGTATCGGGATATTTTGAAATATGTTACGGTTATGAGTGGAGCGAAGGCTGCTTACATTCTTTTGGGAGTAGAGAACCAAACAGATATTCATTATGCTATGCCGGTAAAAAATATGGTTTATGATGCGATGCAGTATGCCGAGCAGGTATCACGAATAGCTTCTGATCATAGAAATAATTCAAATAAGGGAACTATGAGCAGTGCCGAGTTTCTGTCCGGTTTTACGAGAGAGGACAGACTGCAGCCGGTGATTACGCTGGTGGTACATTTTGGAGCAGATCCATGGGATGGACCTACATCGTTGCATGAAATGTTGGCAGTGCAGGATGACACAATACGGAGATATGCACAGGATTATCGGGTGCATATGCTGGATCCCGGCAGAATATCCCAGAATGACTTCAAAAAGTTTGCATCAAGCCTGCGGGAAGTGTTAAACTATATAAAGTATTCGAAGGATGAGAAGGGGCTGGCAAGGCTTCTGGAGGAGGATGAACGCCTCAAGAAGCTGGAGGTAGAAGCCGCCCGGGTAATAGAGACAATAACCCATACAGATTTTGCAATCGATGAGAAAACGGAGGTGGTCAATGTGTGTCAGGCAGTAGAGGATATGATGAAGACGAGGGAACAGAAAGGCAGGGAACTGGGACAGAGGGACATGTTGGTACAGTTAGTCAGGAAGGGACTTCTCAGCGTAGCAGATGCTGCATCTGAGGCAGGATTATCCTGTGAGGCATTTGAGCGTGAGATGAAATCAGGAAAAAACTGATCTAGCAATCTGTGGCATCAGTTGGGGGCAAAATACTTTTTGCCCCCAACATCATATGATGGCGGATGATAGAAACCAGGTGATCGTATCCTTTGGGTCCATTCTATCGGATCGCTTCCCTGCACAGGCGCTGCAGATAACCAGATACGGATTCGTCTTCTTTCCGCTTGCTGAAATCGTTGCCGATTTCCTGAATAAGCTCTTCGATTTCCTGACAGTAGTATTGATATTCTGACTGTGCGGTATTAAAGAAGGTATTTGCGTGATCATTGATATCATCCTCCATTTCTGAGATGGCAGAGTGAATATCGGTGATCGTGTATTGGATACTGCCACCTGCCAGAGCTTCGAGGGCACGCAGGAGTCCTCCGTCAGAAATCCGGTTATCGTGTTCTTCCATTTCAACCTGATCCATAAAGTAATCAAATTGATACATTGCATAGAAATCGGCATTTTCGTGCAGCTCTGCTTCAAATAAAGAGGAGAGTGCTTTTTTACTTTGTTTGATCTTCTCCTGCAGCTTTTGAAAGAGCGAAGTTTTCTTGCGGATTTCACAGAGGTTCTGGAGTTTTTCCAATACCTCCGGAGTAAATACATCATGGATCTGCTTGCTGTAATGTTCGGTTGCAGCTTTTGCGATACATTTTGAATCTCCGGGAGAGATATAACGGCGGGCTTCGTTGTAGGCTTTTTCCAGAGCAGCTTTTTTGGCAGCAGTACATTCGGAACGGCTGTCAAAAAAGGTTCCCATAACAGACGAGTCAAAGGAAAGATGATAATGCTCATATATCCGGTATGTTTTCAACCGGTTATGAAACAGGGTTGCCAGAGCAGAATGGGATTCGTGGAAACTGTCATACCCGTTTGCGGCGGCAGCTACACGGGCGGCATCGGCTGTTTCCGGATTCTCTGTGACCGGAAGGGAGATATTTGTCATGGTAATCCCTGCTTTGCGGTACTGCTCCGGTGTGAAAGGATTCTCAATGGAAACATCGCCGATACCAATATATTCAATACCGGGCTTGGAAATAGGAATGGAGAAGCTTTCATTGCAAAGATAGATCTTTGGTTCATCGGCGTCGATCAGATGGGCAAGCTCTTCCTGATCGGTGGCAATGAGGGCTAGTTCTTTTAAGAGATTTTCATCCGCTTTGGTGTCGGAAATTACTTTTTTTACGGTTTCTTCTTTTTGCTTCTGCTGCTTTTTCTCTTCCTCTGATAAAGAGATGTAATCCATATGATTAACCCCGAAAACACGGCAGATTTTACGGAAACAGTTATTGTCACCGGAGCCGATCATGCAAAGCTGTTCCGCCTCTGTTTCATAATAGTGCTGCTGAAGCCACAGAAGCAGGTGGTCATCAGTAAAAGTTGCCAGGATCTCGTCGCGGTTGAAATGTTCCCGGAGCTCTTTCATGGAATGGATTGTTGTCCCTTGAAGTGTCAGTGTTACATTTTCAGGATTTTTGATATTTGCTTTTGAAACAGAACTTAATAATTGATTCATCATATACGTTCTCTCCTTTCGCTATGGTTCGTTGTTTGTTTGATAGATGTATCATAGGACTTGAAAATGACAGAAAGTGTCAATATAAAATAGCAGGGTAAAAAAAATTTTTATTCTAAAATGAAATTTTGATGATAAGCGGACTGAGCAAGCTCCCTCGCGTTGCGAATTCATGATATAATACTGGGACAGAATATATAATAAAAAAACTCGCATAAATTCATTAAAAATAGTATAATAGAAAGGGCATGAGCGGAAATAAGCAAAATGTGAGGTGAACCAGTATAGAACTGAAAATAGCAATTTGTGATGATGAAAAATACTACAGAGAACACATTAAAGAAATAGTTGAAAAATGTTTGGATGAGAAAAACATTATATATGATATTGTTCTTTTCAAAAGCGGAGTTAATTAAAGGGGGAGGAAGATGCAAAGAAAAACAGGTAAAATAGTGATATTTAGCTTTTTGATCTTAAATGTTATATTACGAATTATTTATCAATTTGTAATAAGAACGAGAATACCTTATACTTGGTGGGATGCACATAGATATATGCATTACCCGCAGAAAATAGCAGATCATTTAGCAGACTGTTTCTTTTTTATGAATTGTTTTATTGCCGGGTATATGGTATTTGAGGAAAAACACTATTGTAATAGTATAACAGAAGGTAGGCTGAAAAATAAATGGAGATATTGTGCCCAGATATGTCAAATCGCTGGACTGGCTGTTTACGCTGTTTTATGGCTTGGATTTACTGATGATTTATTGTTACCTATAGATACACCGAGGTCTTACGTATCTATGTTGTTTTATGAAAAGTTGTCTGAAAGACAGTGGCGTAATAGAGGTTATATATATTGTCAGAATTTAGCAATTATTTTAGCACCAGCTTTTATGTTTTTTGTTCTATATTGCATACAATTTTTTAGAATAAAAATTTGGCAAAAAAAAGTAGGATGTTTCGATAAAAAATGGAACACATGGAATATAATATATATTATTATTTTTTTACTTGTTTTTTGCTGGACCTTTGAAGCGCTTAGAGGCTTTGATTTGCTGTCAAAGATTCCGGTATTTAGCTCTTTTCTAAGAGAATATTATCGGAGAAATCCACCTTCAATACCTCCATCAGGGGTTTTTTAAGAGTTAAATTATACGAACAAGACAAGCAAGTGTATTCTGGAGAAACAGGATGCACTTTTTTGCTTTATAGGAAACTTGTCGTTTCCTATAAAGCGAAAAAAAGGATGATTACAGATAAGAAAAAAATGCCCACCAAAAGATGGGCATAAAAATAGATGAGATTGCTTAGAAGAGATAAAAAGTTACGCCATCGGTTCATGGAAAGATAAAACTTCCGTTTGGAAGGATGGATGGCAAAGTTGAATTTGTAATGAGCAATGTTTTTTCTGGCATACAGGCCGTAATATCGGATCTGCTTAAAGTGCTTCTCGGGAATATGCTGAACGAGCCGGTTGATAAAATCCAGGGAAGGGATCGTTTCCTGAACATATTTATCGTCCTCGTGCCGGTTGTAGTGGAAGGTTACAGTATCATTGGCAGGATCGTAATCATCGATACGGGAAGTGGCGATGACAGGGCGGTCAAGATAGCGTCCGATGTATTTGATGACTTTGGAAGGATTGCAGCGGTTAGGTTTTGCATAAACATAAAAACCGTTATTGTGATGTTTGTAGATCTGAGAAACCGTTTTATTAAAAGAAACAGGAGTTTTTTCTTAAGTTCCTTTAAGAGAGTAGTTTGGAAGGAATTGCGCATGAAAACATAGTTACAATGGTTTACGTTACGCCAAAGTCCGCTTTTGTCTAAACCGCCTTCGGAGAGAAGGCAGTGGATGTGGGGATTCCATTTGAGATCACGACCAAAAGTGTGAAGAACTAAAATAAAGCCCGGGGTAAAGAGCTCTGATTTGTTTTGCTTGTGAAACATGCGTAAGATAACACTTTTGACGGCAGAGAACAAGCAGTTTAGAAGAGAACGGTCTTTCAGAAAGAAAGGACGCAGTTTTTCGGCGATCGTGAAAACACAGTGTCTGTGCTTGACATGAATGATCTTAAAGGACATAGAAGTGGTGCGGTCGATGGAGTATTTGTTGCCGCAGGTTGGACAAAAACGGCTTTTGCATCGAAAAGGAGCAAATTTAAGATGTCCGCAGTTAGAACAGCCATACATGGCACCGCCGAAGGAGGGGGCGCCACAATGGATCATCCGATTGATATTTTCCATAACGGAATGACGAGGATGATTTTATAAAATATGTGCAAATTTTGTGAAAATTTCAGAAAACACTTTCATTTTTTGTGAAAATTTACTATAATATAGCTATGAAAATCACCGTTATATTTTTATAAAGAAAGGGAGAGTAGTATTATGGTAAACAGATTTGTATTGAATGAGACATCTTATCACGGAGCAGGAGCGATCAAGAGCATTGCAGATGAGGCAAAGGGACGTGCATTTAAAAAGGCCTTTGTATGTTCTGATCCGGATCTGGTGAAGTTTGGTGTCACACAGAAGGTTCTGGATGTATTGGAGGGAGCCGGTCTTGATTATGAGTTATATTCGAATATTAAGCCAAACCCAACGATTGAAAATGTTCAGACAGGTGTAGCAGCATGTAAGGCAGCAGGCGCTGATTACATTATTGCGATCGGTGGAGGTTCTTCTATGGATACCGCTAAGGGCGTTGGTATTATTATGGAGAATCCGGACTTTGCAGATGTGCGTAGTCTGGAGGGCGTTGCCGATACCAAACACAAGAGTATGCCGATTTTTGCTGTACCGACGACAGCAGGTACCGCTGCAGAGGTTACGATCAATTACGTTATTACAGATGTAGAGAAGAACCGCAAGATGGTATGTGTGGATCCGCATGATATTCCGGTTGTTGCATTTATTGATCCGGAGATGATGTCCAGTATGCCAAAGGGACTGACCGCAGCGACAGGTATGGACGCTCTGACACATGCGATCGAGGGTTACATTACAGCAGGCGCATGGGAGCTTTCTGATATGTTCCATCTGAAGGCAATCGAGATCATTTCCCGCTCATTAAGAGGTGCTGTTGATAACACACCGGAAGGCAGAGAGGGTATGGCACTGGGACAGTATGTTGCCGGTATGGGCTTCTCTAATGTAGGTCTTGGTATCGTTCATTCTATGGCTCACCCACTGGGAGCACTTTATGATACTCCCCATGGTGTGGCAAATGCGATCATTCTGCCAACAGTTATGGAATATAACGCAGAGGCAACAGGGGACAAGTATAAGTACATTGCACAGGCAATGGGCGTTGAGGGAACAGAGAGTATGTCTCAGGAGGAGTACCGTAAGGCCGCTGTAGATGCTGTTCGTAAGCTGTCTCAGGATGTTGGTATTCCGGCAGATCTCAAGGAGATTGTCAAGAAGGAGGATATTCCATTCCTTGCACAGTCTGCATATGATGATGCATGCCGTCCGGGTAATCCGAAGGAGACATCTGTTGAGGATATCACTGCATTGTATGAGAGCCTGATCTAATATGGCAGGTGATACGTTCTGATCGGTGATCGGATTTATTAAAGCATATATAGTAAAAACGAATAAAACGTGTCTGTGTTATCTTACGATTACCGGGAGATAATGCGGACACGTTTTTTGTCGGAATGTCCCAAAAACAATGGGGGTTATTCCGGGGCTGTACTTGCATTATCGGGAAGATAATGGTATATTTAGAAACAGTTTAGTAGAATTTACCTATGGAATGGAGGACAATCATGGAAAAAACAATGGAGAAGATTCAGGCATTGGCAAAGGCGAGAGGTTTTATCTACCCTGGATCAGAAATTTATGGTGGACTCGCCAATACATGGGATTATGGTAATCTCGGTGTAGAGCTTAAGAATAACGTAAAGCAGGCATGGTGGCAGAAGTTTATTCGTGAGAATAAATATAACGTTGGTATTGATTGTGCGATTCTGATGAATCCACAGACATGGGTTGCATCCGGTCATCTTGGAAGCTTTTCTGATCCGTTGATGGATTGTAAGGAGTGTCACGAGCGTTTCCGCGCAGACCAGCTGATCGAGAAGTTTGCTGAGGAGAACAGTATTGCGTTGGATGGCAGTGTAGATGGATGGAGCAATGAGAAAATGCAGGCCTTCATTTCAGAGCACAGCGTGCCATGTCCAACCTGTGGCAAGCATAACTTTACCGATATCCGTCAGTTCAACCTGATGTTCAAGACATTCCAGGGTGTTACCGAGGATGCCAAAAATACCGTTTATCTCCGTCCGGAGACAGCACAGGGTATTTTTGTCAATTTCAAAAATGTACAGAGAACATCCAGAAAGAAAATTCCATTTGGTATTGGCCAGGTTGGTAAGTCATTCCGTAATGAGATCACACCGGGTAACTTTACATTCCGTACACGCGAGTTTGAGCAGATGGAGCTGGAGTTCTTCTGTGAGCCGGATACAGATCTGGAGTGGTTTGCATACTGGAAAGATTTCTGTATTAACTGGCTGCAGACTCTGGGAATTAAGCCAGATGAGATGCGTGTTCGTGATCATGATAAGGAGGAGCTTTCTTTCTATAGTAAAGCAACTTCTGATATTGAGTTCCTGTTCCCGTTTGGCTGGGGTGAACTCTGGGGTATCGCTGATCGTACCAATTACGATCTGAGCCGTCACGCAGAGACCTCCGGTGAGGATATGAGTTACTTTGATGATACGAAGAATGAAAAATATATTCCTTATGTAATCGAGCCATCTCTTGGAGCTGATCGTGTGACGCTCGCATTCCTTTGCAGCGCATACGATGAAGAGGAGCTGGAAGGTGGAGATGTCCGTACCGTAATGCATTTCCATCCGGCAATTGCTCCGGTAAAGATCGGTGTGCTTCCATTATCCAAGAAGCTGGGTGAGCAGGCTGAAAAGATTTATGAGACATTGTCCAAAACATACAATTGTGAGTATGATGACAGAGGAAATATTGGAAAGCGTTATCGTCGTCAGGATGAGATCGGTACTCCATATTGTATCACATACGATTTTGACTCGGAGGAGGACGGTGCAGTGACAGTCCGTGACCGTGATACCATGGAGCAGGAGCGCATTAAGATCGAGGATCTGCCAAAATATTTTGAGGGAAAATTTACTTTTTAATATGAAATGTGGCAAAAACGTGTTATGAAAATGAGCACATATGACAAGGAAAAGAGATGGTGATTTTGTTTGTTCGACAAAATCACCATCTTTTTTTTAGTTTTGGAGAAAGTGACGGATATGTAATAAAAACTTAATAATCTTTTGTATATTGTGACGGTTGAATTGTGTCAGATGCCATGCTAGAATTCCGTCTGTAACAAGAAATCCATTATTATAAGGGGGAATAATCATGAAGACTTCTATGAAGAAAGTACTTTCATTGGCTCTGGCTGGAGCACTTGCACTTACAAGTGTATTTTCTGCAAATGTAGCAGATGCTTCTAATGCCAAGAAGGCAGCCGCTGTTCCTACAGCAAAGCTTTCAATCGCTGCAGCAAAGGATAAGGCAGTTAATGCTTCCACAACAGTAACAGGTGTTGCTGTTTCTACAAAGGGTGCACTTGCCTGCAAGTATGATGCAAAGCTTGCTACAAGTATTGCTTCTGCTTCCGCAGTTGTAGTTTCAGGAGATGCGATCAAGGTTACAGTTACAGCTACTAAGGCCGCTGTAGCATGTACAGATGCAGCAGTTAGCGTATTATCTGCTAATAAAGAGGTTGCTAAAGTTCTTGTAACAATTAAGGGCGCAGCTAAGACAAAGGCTACAAAGTCTCTTAAGTTCAAGAAGAATAAAGTTGTAGTAGCTGCGGGTAAGAGCACAAAGGTTGCTTACACCGTTAAGAAGGTAGCTACAGCAGACGCTGCAAAGAAGGTTACTGTGTCATCTGCCAATAAGAAGATTGCCAAGGCTACTCTTATAAAGGGTAAAAAGAAAGTTAAGGTTTCTGTACCTCGGACCGCTAAGGCCGGCACATCTACAAAGGTAACTCTTAAGTCTGGTTCTAAGAAGGCAGTTCTTAAGGTAGTTGTTAAGAATCCTGCAAAGAAGGTTACTGCAAAGAAATCTACTGTTGTGATCAAGAAGAATAAGACAAAGAAGATTAAAGTGACTGTTAAGGCTAAGAACAACAAGAAGGCTACAACAGATGCTGTTAAGGTTACATCTTCTAACAAGAAAGTTGTTAAGGTTAAGTCCGCAGTAGCTAAGAAGGGGAAAGTTGTTATCACGGTAAAGGCTAAGAAGGCTGGAAGAGCAAAACTGACTGTTAAGGTTGGTAAGAAGAAAGCAGCCGTTAATGTAAGAGTTAAATAATTACATTCTTTTGTGATGAAGCTTAAGGGTGTCGCACTGGTGACAGTGTGGCACCTTTTTTTCTTAGCGTATAGGAAAATATTTATAATATCATACGGAGGAAAATGAAATGGAAAAGCCAAGGAGAAAGAAACGCTGGGGGCGGAGAAAAGTACGCTGGACGGTTATGGGAGCCTGCATGGTATTTGTATGTATTTCTTTCGTGGTTTCTTCTATATGGAGCGATACAAGAAGGTTTTCCAAAGAAAAGGAGCGGAAGGCACAGGTATCCGAGAGAACCTTTGACCCGGCAGAAAAAAAGCGGCCGGAGACAGAGAAAACGGCAGAACCTACGACAGAGCCGACACGAAAGCCGGTGGACAAAACATTGCAGATCTATACTTATCTGCAGGGACCGAAGTCGTGGAATCAGGGGATTGACTGGTCAGGAGAGTGGGGAGAGAGCTATATGGACGGGGGATCTTTTGGCGGGTTTGGCTGTGGCTTGTGCTGTATGGCCAATATTTATTCTTCCCTGACACCATACCAGTGTTCTCCGGTGGACATGTACCGATATGTTAAGAAGCAGACGGGGTATGGAGGCGGCATGGCGATTGACTGGGGATATATCTGCAGGGGATTGACTTCGCTGGGGCTGCATTGCCATGTGGAGCGGAAGCAGGAAACATATCAGGAGTTCCGGGATAATATCCGTAAGTCGAAATGTGCCATTGTGCTGGTTTCCAGTGCAAATTCTACCGTACACTGGAAGAACACACCGGGGCACTATGTGACGATCTTTGAGTTTCAGGAGAAAACAGACAAGGTGTTTCTGGCGGATTCCGGAGATCCGGATCATAACCGGAGGTGGATCCATTTGAAAAAGGTATACCGGTCTTTAAAGACAGCAAGTAATTGGCAGTATCTGGTGGTCAGTGGCTATGATAAACAAAAGGATCATTGGCATCACAAGAAGGCTAACGGTACATGGAACCGCCCTTCGTATCTGAAGGTGAAAAGCTGATCCGGTAACAGACGGGCACGGCAGCAAATCAGAAGATACGGTAATGGGGCAGAGGAATCCCAAGCAGCAGGTAACGCATCAGATCAAACAACAGGATGGCAGGGCCGGAAAGAAGGAACCACAGGCAGCTGTTCAACAGGCAGATCTGTCCTTGAAGATTAAAAGGATGTCCGGTATAATCCCATACATTTAAATGGAGCTGGCGGTTGACCAGGACTCCTACCAGATATTCAATACCGGTGATCATGATTCCACACAGAAGCATTTGCAGCAACAGGGAGAGACGCCCCTGAAAGAGGGATTCAATGAAACCGATCAGCAGAAAACAGATCCCCGCTGTAAAAAACATCGAGATGTGGGAATATCCGCGATAGAGGATTTCGATACCGCAGTAAAGAAATCCTCCGGTAAAAAATATAATGGAATATGCCTGAAGAGAAGAAAGAGCCATATAAATACCATACCTTTCTAATGTAAATGATTGACAGAATTAGTATGATATTTTTTGTTTTTGTTTATACCTGTCTATTGAAGAATGGGATTGGAATATGTTACACTGTATAAAGGTATGCTTTTTGGATAAAAGCAGCTTATAAAAAGAAGCAGAGGTATTACAATGAACTACAATATATTAAATAAAGCAGATAAAGTGATCCAGGCAAAAATTAATGGGGATGAGATCAAGGGGGCCAGTCTCTGTGTGATCCATAAAGGGGATACCGTATATTTCCGTCAGTTTGGTATGGCGGATGTGGCACGGGATATTCCGATGACAAAGGATTCGATTTTTCGCTGTTATTCTATGACAAAGCCTGTTACGGCAGCAGCGGTGATGTCGGCAGTAGAGAAAGGGCTGATCTCGCTGAGTGATACGGTGGATATGTATCTGCCGGGATTTCGTGATCAGAAGGTTCTCAAGGACGGAAAGCTTGTTCCGGTTGAGCATAAGGTAACACTCCAGAATCTGTTAGACATGACAGCAGGAGTGACCTATCCGGATACCAGTTTTCCGGCCGGTACATATATGCAGAATATGATCGACCAGTATTATGCGGATCTGGAGGCAGGGAAGCCAACCACGACATATGATCTGGCCAATCTGATCGGTCAGCAGCCACTGGAGTTTGAGCCGGGAGAGGGCTGGAGATATTCCTTCTGTGCTGATGTGCTGGGAGCAGTGCTTGAGGTGGTTACCGGAAAGACATATGGGGAATACTTAAAGAAAACGATATTTGAACCGCTGGGTATGGTGGACACGGACTTTTATGTGCCGGAGGACAAGCAGAACCGCTTTATGGAGAATTATGAATATAAGCCGGAGAGCGGCACATTAGAGCCATGTACCTGGCAGCATCTGGGCTTATCCTATATGCACAAAAAGAAACCGGCATTTGAGTCCGGTGGGGCAGGTCTTGTATCGACAGTTGAAGATTATTCCCGTTTTGTGCAGATGATGATGCATGGGGGCAGTTACCGCGGTGTCCGCATTCTGGGACGCAAGTCTATTGAGCATATGACGACAAATCATCTGACACCGCAGCAGCTTCAGATGTATGACTGGGAGTCGTTACGGGGATATGGTTATGGTGATCTGATGCGTCAGATGATGGATGTACCAGCTTCTTATGGTCTGGGCTCTGTGGGAGAGTTTGGCTGGGATGGATGGCTTGGCTCTTATGTAGCGATGGATCCGGCAGAGGATCTGGCGATCATCTATGTGATCCAGAAATGCGGTGGCAATGGTTACCGGGATGTACAGGTGCTTCGCAATATTATTTACAGTGCGCTGTAGGGATAGCTTCGGGTATCTGTCTTTTGGAAGGGCGTGGTTACAGGCATGAAGATCATACAGGGAAAACAGGCAGTCGTGACACAGATCAGGACGAGGACAGCAGAGCAGAGGAAGCCGGCAGAGGCTGTCTGTCGGGGAGTTTCAGATCCGGTATACCAAAAGCTTCATTACCATAGTGTGCAGCCTGCGGCAGGACGGGAGACCGTTCCGGTAGTTTTTAATGGAGAGCCGGTGGAACAACCGGACATGGGTGTGCCGGTTACGGCAAGCGTCAGTGATGCGGGGGCGATGAAGCCGGTGATCGAGGAGAGACATCTGGCATCCATACAAAAGGAAATGACGTTGCAGGAGTTGTTTCAACAGGAGAAGGAATAGAGGAGAAGAACGGCAATGGTAGATCATATATTACGGCTGGATATAAAGCCGGTCAGAACGTATAACGATGGAAGGCAGCGCAAAACAACGCTGACCTCCTTTGAAAAGGTTCTGAAAAATAAAGAGAGTGGGATTCAGGACAGCACAGGAACATCTGCACAGAAAACAGAGACGCAGAAGGATACTGGGGCATCAGAGACAGAGAAGACCGGTCAAAGCAGTTCCGATACCCATAAGGTGGTTTTTTCTGATCCGGTGACAGGACAGGCTGTTACTTATGAGGATGTGGCAGCAGCTGACACGTCGGAGCACACGACCCGGACGGGGAGCGCATCAGCAGCATCCCGGACGACAACAGCGGATTCCATGAAAAAGACAAAGTATGATTCGTGGTTCCGGAAGGCGGCGCAGAAGTATAATGTTTCCGAAAGCCTTCTCAAGGGGATTGCAAAAGCGGAATCCAATTTTAATGCCAAAAGTGTTTCCAGTGCCGGGGCAATGGGAGTGATGCAGCTGATGCCTGCCACAGCGAAAAGTCTTGGTGTGACAGATCCCTATGATGCCGGCCAGAACATTATGGGAGGAGCAAAGTGTATTTCCCAGAAGCTCAAAGAATTTAACGGGGATGAGAGAATGGCACTGGCTGCTTACAATGCCGGCAGTGGAGCGGTAAAACGATATGGTGGCATACCTTCTTACTGCAAATCATATGTTAATAAGGTACAGAGCTACAAAAAGGCATATGAGACAGCCGGAGCCGTGTGAGAGCAGGGCGGCGGACAGACACATATGCCGGAGGATATGCTGACACAATGTATTAAGGGGAATTGACAATGAAAAAATATATAATCTGGGACTGGAATGGAACGATTGTCGATGATGCAGGTATTGCATTGGACGCAGTCAATGATATGCTCCGGGAGCAGCACAGACCGGAGATTACCTTAGAGGAGTATCGCAATGCAATGGATACTCCTATTCTTCGTTTTTATGAGCAGTTTTTTGATATGAAGGCAACGGATTTTAACTGGATCACCGAGCGTTTTCAGAGTTATTATGAGAACCATAAGGATCAGCTCAGGCTGCATGAGGGGGTAGAGGGATTATTGGAATACTGCCGCCAGAAGGGATGTCATCAGATTATTTTGTCCTCTTCCGCCACAAGGATCATTCAATTTTATGCGAAGTTGTTTGGAGTGGCAGATTATTTTGAGGCAGTGCTTGGAGCAGACGATCTGCTGGCAGCAGGAAAGATAGAGCGGGCTGTGGGGTATTTTGAGCAAAATAAAATACCAAAGGCAGAGACAGTCATGATCGGTGATTCGGTTCACGACTTTGATGTGTCTCAAGCCCTTGGTATTGATTGTATTTTAATGAGTGGCGGCCATCAGGATCTGCAAAGTCTGCAGTCGTGCGGATGCCCGGTCATTACTTCTTTTCAGGATCATTCCATCCCTGGATTCTGAGTCCCTTTGGATAATGGTTTTTAAGAAGTCCATTCCGGGCCTTGCCCCAGCCGAGAGTGCAGCCTTCATAGCAGACCAGGGTCCACCCCTTCCAGGTGTCAGGACATGAGATGGTTTCCCCCTGGAGATAGCGGCAGGCATCCTCATAGCTGCAATCGAGACTTTGCTGTGCGTCCGTTGGAACCAAAGTCTTTGCCAGAGCATGAGCCGGTTCAAAGCGGTTTTTCTTGCGGGTTCCAAGATGAAGCCCGGTTCGCAGAACCTTCAAACCGGCGAGGGACGGAACTGGAGCCGGGATCAGATAAAGCTCGTCCCCGAATAATTCCATTCTGCCGCCGGCAAGGGCAGGATATGGAGAGAATGACGTGTTTAAATAAGTATCTTTAAATTCGGTAAAGTCTGTCAGTTCAGGCTTTTTTTTGTTTTGTTTCCCTTTTTTCTTTTTGCCTTTGGAAGAATTTTTGGTTCCTGCGGCAGCGTCGCAAAGCAAAGAGACCGGGAGCGGTGTACCGGATTTTTGGAGACGTGCCGCAAAATGACCTTCTCCACGAAGCTTATGAGGCCAGAGGCGGAGCACCTTAGAAGAAATCTCGTCCGAAAAAATGCCTGCAAGCCCATCAGACAATCCGGCACATTCCGGAATACCGGCTACCTGTCGGCCCAGAGAAGTTTTATGCCAGTCAGTCAGTGTGTAATCGGGATGTGTTTCCAGAAACCACTGGATCATTGCTTCGTCCTCCTCCGGTGCGAAGGTACAGGTGGAGTAGACAAGGACTCCGCCCGGCTGCAGCATCTGATCGGCATGCTCCAGGATCATTTTCTGACGGTCTGCGCAGAGGGCAACATTATCAAGACTCCATTCATGAATGGCAGTATCATCCTTACGGAACATGCCTTCTCCGGAGCATGGAGCATCTACAACGATGCGGTGAAAAAACATAGGGAAATGAGATGCCATATTTTCGGTGGATTCGTTACACACCAAAGCATTTGGAATTCCCATGCGTTCGATATTTTGAGAGAGGATCCGGGCGCGGTTTGGAAAAATCTCATTGGAGACCAGCAGACCGTCCCCATGCAAAAGCGCGGCAATATGGGTGCTTTTGCCGCCGGGAGCCGCACACAGATCACAGACCAGCTCTCCGGGCTGTGGGTCCAACAGGCTTACCACGGACATGGCACTGGGCTCCTGGATATAATAAGCTCCGGCCTCATGAAGAGGATGTCTGCCGGGACGATCCCCCGGCCGGAAATAGTAACCGTCCGCTGCCCATGGAACAGGTTCCAGTGGAAAGGGAAGTGTCTTGCAGTCCTGAAATGGATTACGCCGGAGCCCGTAGGCCCGCGGCGTATCATACGACTGTAGAAAAGCTTCCCACTCTGATCCGAGAAGTGGTTGTCTCTCCCGGAGAAAATCAGGTGGTAATATTTTTGGCATAGTCAGTCTCCTATTAGATCAGATCAATGATATCAATATTATCTCCTGTAATACCAACCTGTGCGCCGTCAGCTGCCTCAGCAGAATCCGGATGGGCAATGAGCCATTTGTTTCTTGCCCAGAGATATTTATCATTGTCATTTGCCACTGTGATCTCAGGGGCATCCTCGTTGGTTCCCTTTGGAAGAACGATCACAACACGGAAGCCCTCGCCCTTTTTGGCACTGCATGGTGCGTAGTGAAGGGTAGTGGCGTAAAGCTCAACACCGGTTCCCTTTGGACAAAGGAAAGCTTCTGTCCTGGATGAGTCAATCTTGCCATCAACGATATCCTGCTGTCTTGCCACCAGAAGGATTGCATCATCTGCCGCAATGTCGATCTCACTGTCTCTGTGATACTCAAAGCAGTTGAGCTTGGTATTGGTACCGTTACAGTAACCGATCTCGATTGGCATACCGCCATAGCAGTTATCGCGAAGCTGTGCGTAAGCAGGAGTATCCTCAAGTTCTGCAACAGACGGAACATAAACTACGCTGTCTGCAGGCTTCGGTGTACCTGCCTCCAGACGCTCCAGGAGCAGTTTGTAATCATAGCCATCTACAACTCGTCCGTATGTACGGAATGCATCATCAAATACTGATTGGATCTTCATATAATATTCCTCCATTTCTGTGCCTGAAAGGCCGTTTGTTATATTTATAATTGTACCATATTTTTTGTGAAGAGGGAATGCTTCTGGGAGAAGTTTGCTATTGCCATATGGAGGGGATAAAGATATAATATAAAAGAATATGTAAAGATAGAGATACTACAGCGGTAGAAAACTCAAAGGAGTGTGAAACTTCATATGAGAATTGCATTGGGACAATTAAATATGGTGTGGGAGGACAAAGAGTTGTCCTTGCAAAAAGCAGAAAAACTGATGGAACAGGCATCGGCACAGAAGGCAGATATCCTTTTTTTTCCTGAGATGTCTTTCACGGGCTTTTCGATGAATCTGGCAAAGATCGGAGAATCCGGAGAGGCTTCGGATACGGTTCGTCAGATGAAAGAGCTGGCAGTCCGGTACAAAATGGCTGTGGGCTTTGGATGGGCAGCATTGCCGGAGCTGGGGCAGGAGAAGGGAACAAATCGTTTTACCTTACTGGACAAGGATGGACAGGAGCTGACGGAGTATGTCAAGCTGCATCCGTTCCGGTATGGAGGGGAAGCGGATGTTTATCAGGGAGGAGATCAATTGGTAACGGTACCGTTTTGTGGACACCGGATCAGCTTGTTTGTATGTTATGATCTGCGGTTTCCTGAGATATTCCAGGCGGTATCGGATCAGTCTGATCTGATGGTAGTTATTGCGGACTGGCCGGCTTCCCGTGCAGACCACTGGCTGGCTCTGCTGAAGGCACGAGCCATTGAAAACCAGTCTTATATGGCAGGGGTAAATTGCGTGGGAGATATTGACGGGCTAAGCTACAGTGGTGACAGCAGTATATTTGATCCTCTGGGACAGATGATCGGTACATTACACGGGCAGGAAGGGATCGTTGTCTGTGATATTGGAGAGGATGCAGAGAGACTCCGGCAGAAGTTTCAGATGAAGTGTGACCGCAGAAATGATTTTTATATACAGCAATACGAAAAAATAAGGAAGGTACAGAGTTTATGAGTAAATATGAGATGGCAGTGAGGATTTCCCAGGTGCAGAATCTGGTAGAGGAAAGAAAATATCGGAAGGCGGCAGCAGTGCTTTCGACGATAGATGTGCGTCAGGTGAAGTCCCAGTCGGAGCTGCAGACATTTGCAGAGGTTTATGTAAAGACGGAGCAGTTTGAAGCAGCAAAGGCAATCTATCTGCGGATCTACAAAAGAAACAGAAATAAAAAGGTGCTGTACCGTCTGATCTATCTCGCCATTCGGACCAATCATCTCGACGAGGCGGAGGAGTTTTATGAGGAGTTTCAGGACCTCAATCACAGTGAGCAGGAGAGCCTGATCCTGCGTTATCGTATCGATAAGGCAAAGGGAGTGCCTTTTAACCGCCTGATCGAGACGCTGGAGAGACTCAAGGAAGAGGATTATGTAGAGGAATGGGCATACGAGCTTGCAAAGCTGTATCAGAGAGCCGGCCGGGAGGAAGAATGCCGGAGAGAATGTGAAGATATCAAGCTCTGGTTTGGTGACGGAGAGATTGTGGAGCGGGCACAGGCGCTGCTTGATTATCTGGATGAGGATGAAACGATATACTATGAAGATAGAGATTATACAGTAGATCCTCCGGAGGAACCAAATCCGGAGGATACTGGTTCTCTGCCGGATCTGGGACCGGAGCTGATGAGGCAGGAAATCGAAAAAATGAAAAAGAAAAAACGTGAAGAGAAACGCCGGGAATATATAGAAGACGCTGATGATGAGGACGAGGATTTTGTAGACGATTACGATGACGAGACGGAGGATGGAGAGCTTTTAGTCGCACCGGAGGAGATCACACAGAAGGCGAAGGGTGGATTTCATCTGCTGAGAGGTCTTTGGAAGCACGGAGGCAAAGACAGGACGGAGGAAGAGACTACCGAGGAAGAACATCTGCAGGAGACTTATCCGGAGGATGAGGAAGCAGCCGATATGGTGCCTCAGACCACTGAACCGGCGCAAAACAGTAATGAGGAGACGGACGAGGCGGCGGCAGCCGTGGAGCCGGTATCTGCCGGGGAGGATGATCTGGATCAGTGGAGACCGGAGACTTCCGAGCGGACGGAGACAGCGCAGAGTACCGTTGCTCCGATGAGCCAGGAAATGAAAAATACTCTGGCGGCAGCCGTGGAAAATGTGCTGGCGGAGCAGGCAGCAGCGCAGGAGGAGACGGAAAAGCCGGAGAAGCCATCCCAGTCAGGTTTTGGTATTACCCAGGATCTGGCAAAAGAGATCACAGCGATCTTTGAGGCAGAAAAGAGAGAACAGCTGAAGGAGAAGGCAGTATCTGTTGTGGATGATGCCGCCGGAAGGATCAGCGATGTACCAAATCTTGCTTCGGACGTACTTGGCCGTATGACACAGGCGGTTCAGAGCAAGGTTGGAAAGACATATATTCCAATGGATGTATCGGAACCGGCAGAGGAGACAGCAGATGCGGAGATGGCTCCGGCTGAGGCTGTGGAAGAAGCAGACACAATTGCCGTAGAGCCGGAGGGCGTAGAGGAAGTTCAGCGTCCTGTCGGAATGGAGGAGATCGTATCCTCCGGAGTTCTTCCGGTGAAGGAGGATGACGTTACCATGATCGAACTGGATCAGATCATGCCGGAGCCTGATATACCGGAGCTTCGTCAGGTGATTCCGGAGGACAGCCCGGAGCTTGGCAATCTGCCGGAGCTGGAGGAGGATGAGCTGCCGACGACCAGAGCGCTTCATCATTCCTTTAATGATATTTTGACATTGATCGCTGGAGAGCTGGAGCCAAAGCATTTTGTACTGATGGGTGAAGGAGAGGACAAGATTATCGGTATCACGAAAAAAATAGTTCGTGTCAATTATGAGAAGGGCTTTCTTTCTACCAACCAGATTGCAAAGATCAGTTCTTCCCAGTTAAATCAGATGGATCTGTTAAGAGTATGTAACCAGATCAAGGGAAATTGCCTTCTGATCGACAATGCATCTGAGCTGGCATTTTCCACGATCACAAAGATTTTTGCCGTGATGGATGCCTTCCGTGGGGACTTTATTGTGGTTCTTGCAGACGATGGAAACACATTGGATGAGCTGTTCCGCGTGGCTCCGGCACTGGCAAGACGTTTTGAATATGTAATTGATATTGGGCAGTACAGTGAGGAGGATTATCAGTAAATGGCAGGAGAGGAAATACATGTAATCGGTCATATTAATCCGGATACGGATTCGGTATGCTCTGCAATTGCCTATGCGGCGTTCAAGCGGCAGATGACAGGCAAAAACTATACAGCAAAGAGAGCCGGCCAGATCAACTCGGAGACACGCTTTGTGCTTCAGAAGTTTGGGGTGCCGGAGCCGGAATATCTCAGCGATGTACGGACGCAGGTATTTGATATTGATGTGGTCCAGGTGCCGGGCGTGGGGAGTGATATTTCCCTGAAACGTGCATGGGAGATTATGAAGGAGGGTGGTCTGGCAACGCTGCCGGTGGTTTGCAAAAATGGCCAGCTGGAAGGTCTGATCACCATAGAAGATATTGCGAAATCTTACATGGATGTTTATGACAGTTGCATTATTGCCAAGGCAGAGACCCCATTCCGCAATTTGATCGAGACACTGGAGGGAGAGATGATTGTCGGAGACCCGGATGAGATCATTCAATCGGGAAAATGTCTGATCGCGGCCGCGAATCCGGATCTCATGGAGAATTATATTGAGAAGGATGACATTGTGATTCTGGGAAATCGTTATGAATCCCAGCTTTGTGCCATTGAGATGGGGGCAAAATGTATTATTGTGTGTGATGGTTCGCTGGTATCCTTTACGATCAAAAAGCTGGCGGAGAGCAAGGGCTGTTTTATCATCAAGACGCCATATGACACCTACACGGCAACACGACTGGTCAATCAGAGTATGCCAATCCGTTATTTCATGAAACAAAAGGCGTTGATCACATTTCAGCGCAATGATTATGTGGATGATATCCGGGAGACCATGGCCAAAAAACGATATCGTGATTTCCCGATTATGGATCTCAACGGCAGTTATTATGGTATGATCTCCAGACGAAGTCTGTTGGGGGCCCGCAAAAAGCGTCTGGTGCTGGTGGATCATAATGAAGTGACACAGGCGGTAGACGGTCTGGATGAGGCAGAGGTTCTGGAGGTGATCGACCATCACAGAATCGGCAGCCTGGAAACCATGAATCCGGTATATTTCCGCAATCAGCCATTGGGCTGTACGGCAACGATCATTTATCAGATGTACCGTGAGCAGGAGCTGGAAATCAGCAGGGAAATTGCTGGACTGCTTTGTTCTGCAATTCTTTCTGATACGTTGATCTTTCGTTCCCCGACATGCACGGAGACGGATAAAAAGGCGGCATACGCACTGGCGCAGATCGCCGGGATCGAGCCGGAAAGCTATGCGGCGGAAATGTTTGCCGCAGGGAGCAATCTGTCTGCTAAGACTCCGGAGGAAATATTTTATCAGGATTTCAAGAAATTTGTAGTAAATGACGTATCCTTTGGTGTTGGACAGATCAATTCCATGACCCAGAAGGATCTGGAGGATGTCCGGGAGCGGATGATACCATATATGGCAAAGGCGCTGACGGCGCATTCCATTCCGATGCTGTTCTTTATGTTGACGGATATCCTGCAGGGAACCACAGAGCTGCTTTGTGCAGGTAACGGAGCGAAGGAGCTTGCACTGGAGGCTTTTCATCTAAAGGACGATACCGATCAGATTATTCTGGAAAACACGGTGTCACGAAAGAAACAGCTGATTCCGGCACTGATGCAGGCAATCCAGCAATAATCAAAGTAAATTGTGTAAAAGATATTTTTCACAAAGTCAGTACAGAGGGGATATTGCGTAGATCTGACTGGAAATTGTAAGAAAATTGACAGAGATTTGACATAAACAGGGAATAAACTAATTATGGTAACCATTAAATTTATCATAAATCGCAAAAAAAGGGGGAGAGAAAGCGATATGTTTCAAGGGGAAAAAAGAAAACAAAAAAACAAAAGAATGTCAATGATGCTGGCAGTTATCATGCTGGCAGTGCAGCTGCTGGGAGCAATACCGGTAAGAACTGCTTCAGCTGCAAGTGACACGGCAGATCTCCGGATTATGTTTACCACCGATCTGCATGGACAGGTTGTGGATGTGGATTATTCAAAGGGAACCTTATTTGCCAATGGGGGATTGACAAAGGCTTCTACTTTGCTGACACAGGCGAAAAGTGAAGTGCCGGATGGCAATACACTTTTATTTGATCTGGGTGATGTAATGTATGATTACACCACGGATTATATTTATGAGCATGACCAGAATGAGATCCAGCCGATTTATCAGGCGATGGCATCGTTAAATTATGATGCGATCATTTTGGGAAACCACGATTATGAGTATACACTTCCTTATATCCAGAAGCAGTATGAAGCAACCGGACTGAAGGATAAGGTAATTGCATCAAACATTACGGATGCGGTGACAGGAAAACATGTTTTTAATGAGAACAAGATCATTGAAAAAACACTGACAACAGCAGATGGATCGCATGTAACGGTTAAGGTGGGGGTGATCGGAGAGTCGATTCCGACATTATCCAAAAAGAGATGTGATTATACCGGTGTACTTGCCGGAGAGGATATGGTTGCTAATGTACAGAAGGAGACCAAAAAGCTTAAGGATGCAGGCGCAGATGTAGTTGTTGTGCTGGCACATTCCGGTGTGGGAACAGAGCAGCCGGCTTTGATGGATGAAAATGTGGGATATGCCCTGACAAAGATTGACGGAGTGGATGCTGTTTTATGTGGTCATAAGCATTCTAACTTCTGTGCAGACGGGTCGACATATTATGATAAATATGAAGGTGTTGATACCAAGAACCATCTTGTGAATGGCAAAAATCTTGTGATGGTAGCCAACAGCGGACAGGGAATCGGCGTGATCGATCTGGGGATTTCTCCGGATAAAAGAATTGTAAGCAGAAAGTCGCAGATTCGCAAAACAAAAACAAATACGGCAATTGACCAGAAGATAGCCGCATATATGGATAAATGGGGCACTACATTTGCAGCGGACAGTACAGAGGTGCTTGCGGAGCTCAAGTCCGATGCCAGATGGCAGAATTATCTGGGTACGCTGGAGGACAGCAGCCCGATTCAGCTGTTAAATGATATGGCGATTTCCTATGGCATGGAATATCAAAATAATGATAATACGGATTGTAAGGGGCTTCCGGTAGTGGCTGCTTCGAGATATTCCCGGTATGGTGCGGGAAGTGGTCTGGACTATTATGATATTAAGGATTATTTTACCAGTGCAGATCTCTATCAGTTAATGAACTATAGAATACAGCTCTGGCGTTATAAAGTGACCGGAGCACAGTTGCGGGAATGGCTGGAATGGTCGGCCAGTGCTTATGAAACAGCCGGTAACAATGTGGTATCCGGATCGGCGATCAGCAGTAGTCCGGCACCGGAGGTCGCAGCTTCCGGGAAACCATCTGTGACACCGGAGACATCCGGAAAACCGGAGCAGATGCCGGGGGTATCAGATGTTCCGGATGTGACAACCGGGCCGGAAACGACACCTGAGGCTGTGGAAACAGCGGCAGTAACGGAAAATCCTTTTGAGACGCAGGAATTATCAGCAGGAAATAAAGGAATATCACAGACAAGTGATCTGTTGGCAGGCATTCTTAATTATAAAGGCTCAAGACCGCTGCAGTATTCTCTGCGGGAAATGTATCTGACAGATCTGAGCCGTTTCTATATTCTCGATGGTGTGGAGTATACGATTGATACCAGCGTAGCACCACGTTATGATTATGATGGCAAAAAGATTAATGATACCTGGCGTGTTACCAGCATGACCAGAAACGGGCAGGAGATTAAAGACACGGATCAGTTCCTGCTGATCGTCAACAGACTGGATACTACAGCAGTACCGGAAATGTTCAAGGTGGAGGCGATGACCAAGCTGAGTATGGCTGATACCAGAGATTATTTCAAAAAATATCTGATGAAGCAGGCAGAATGTGGTACGCTGGGAAATCTGGAGGATAATAACTGGAATGTAAAATATTCCGATAAGTATTATTACATACTGAAAACAGGATCTGCAGCCCAGGACATTGTAAATGCGAGATCCTGGATTAAAGAAAAGCTAGATTCCTCTGAGAATTTTGATTATTACAGAGCCAGACTGGATGCGATGGATCTGGCGGATCACAGTGGACCGGACTTGAATCTGGCAGCATTGACAGAGATCGAGACAAACCATCCGGTTAAGGTAGCCGTTCAGGCAACAGACCGCTCAGGAATTGTTTCGCTGTCCTATCTGAGTGGAAAGTATCTGGCAGATTCCATTGCCTGGAATAATGCCAAGGCAGTTCAGGACGGTGTTTTTGCGGCTGACAAGAATACCATATATTCGGTTAGAGCAGTGGATGGACAGGGAAATGTAACGATCCGTTATATCAGGATCAATAATATCAATGAAGGCATTCTGGAGGCACCGAAGGTAGATACCTATACCAATCGTAAGTCATATATTTCCGGTAAGGCAGAGCCTGTAACAACGATTTATTTCGAGTTGGAGGATTCGACGGTTTATAAGACTACTGTAAATGATAACGGTTCTTTCAAGTACGCTTTGCCACCACAGAATGCGGGCAAGAAAATATTTGTCTATGTAAAGGATGACGAGGGGCGCTGCAGTGCCAGAACCGTTGTCACGGTAAAGAGAACCGGACCGAACAAGCCGGTGATGGAGAAATTGACCACGGCGGTCAGAACGGTGACCGGAGAGATCAATGATAAAAATGTATATCCGTTCTTTATTTTGGACAGCAAAAAAACAGTATTTATGCAGGATGACGGAACAGAAGAACTGTATAAGCAGTGTGAGCTTTATAACAAGGATTATACGGTAGAGAAGATAGCAATGAATATTGCAAGTGATGGCAGCTATACATTTTCACTGCCGTATCTTCTGACAGCAAAAACCGAGGTGAAAATGCGTACCGTGGACGTTGCAAACCGTGTCAGCATGGGTACCAAAAGAGTCGTGAAGCAGACGGTTCCGGCAAAGCCGACCATGCAGACAGTGACAAATCTGTCTACCAAGGTAAAGGTATTCTCTGAAGAGAAGTGTAAAAGCGCTACGATCACAGTGGGCAAAAAGAAGTATAAGATCACCAAGAAAAAATATGTGGCTTCCAAGAAAATGTACCGTTACCAGAGGAAGATTACGAAGACCAATTCCGGAGTGAAGGTAAATGCATATCTTACCAATACAAAGGGAAACAGTCCGGTATTAAAGACAAAGAAAATAGAGGTTGTGCCGGATACTCCGAAGGTGGATAAGCTGAAAGCCGGTCTGAAAAAGGTTACCGGTCATGTTGATGTGGTCGGAGATGGAACAGAAGCCGATGGTGTGACCGTGGAGAATACCAATACCAAGGTATTTATCCTTGTCAATGGAAAGAAGTATATCGCTTCCATTGATTTTGGGGGCAATTATACGGTGAAGCTCAAGAAGCCTTTGATATCAAAAGATAAGGTAATCGTAAAAGCAAGAAATAAAAAGGGCATGGGAATCAAGAAAAAATATATTGTGAAATAGTATTCTGATTCGCAGGAATATGAAAAAGAGGGAGTTTTAATTCCCTCTTTTTTTTGTTGAAACTGTAATGAGATTGTAAGATGCGGATGCTATAATGAGCCTCAGAGAAAATCAAAAGGAAAGAGAGGAATAAAGATGGAAATATTAAAAACCATAGATTTATGTAAACAGTATGGGGAAGGGGAAAACGAAGTACACGCACTGGATCATGTTTCAATCTCGGTGGAGGAGGGAAAATTTATTGCAGTGGCCGGTTCCTCCGGTAGTGGAAAATCCACGCTGTTAAATATGCTGGGAGGTCTCGACAGACCTACCTCCGGAGAAGTCCTGGTGCGGGGAAAAGAAATTTTTAAAATGAATGACGAGGAGTTGACCATTTTTCGCCGCCGTAACATCGGCTTTGTATTTCAGAACTATAATCTGGTTCCTATCTTAAATGTATATGAGAATATTGTGCTGCCCATTGAGCTGGATGGCAGCAGGATTGATGAGGAGTATGTGAATACGATCATACGGACACTGGGGCTGGAGCACAAGATTACCGCAATGCCAAATCAGCTTTCCGGAGGACAGCAGCAGCGTGTTGCCATCGCCAGAGCTCTGGCAGCGAAGCCGGCGATCATTCTGGCAGATGAGCCTACGGGCAATCTGGACAGCCGGACCGGAATGGATGTGGTCTCTCTGTTGAAGGTGACCAGCCGGGAATTTCATCAGACCATTGTAATGATCACACATAATGAGGAAATTGCACAGATGGCAGATCAGGTGATCCGGATTGAGGATGGAAAAGCAGAGGCAGGTGAGGTATCGTGTTAAAAAATAATAATCAGGAGGTGCTTCGCCGCCTCAGCAGACGATCCATGAAAGCAGAACGTACGAGAAATTTTTTTGCAGTGCTGGCGATCATTTTGACCACATTTATGTTTACGTCTGTATTTAGCATTGGCGTCAGCCTGATACAGAATCTGGGGATTATGCAGATACGAAATCTGGGATCGCAGAGTACGATCTGGCTGGAGCAGCCATCAAAACAGCAGATGGATCAGATCAGGAAGATGCAGGATTTGCGGGCTATGGGAGTGCAGGTCAGTGCCGGCAGCAGAAAGGAAGCTTCCGGAGAAAAAACGGTGGCGTTGTGGTATTATGATACGGTAGAATATCAGAAGAATTTTATTCCGGCGATCAGCCGTATCCATGGAACATATCCGGAGAAGCAGGACGAGATTATGATGTCGGAGACGTCTCTTGCAGTGGCCGGAGTGAAAAAGCCGGAAATCGGAGAGAAAGTAACGCTTTATGATGGAGACCGGGAGGAAACCTTTACCTTGAGCGGGTGGTACCGGGACTATATTTATGGAAAAGCGGTGAGTCTTGTTTCAAAGAAATATGTCCAAAAAATGGGACTCGATAAAAGAGAAAATAAAACGCTGTCCATTTCAGCCCAAAGAGGGATGAAATATATTTTATATAAAAAATTGCAGAATCAGGTCAGCATGGATCAGATTATGGCAGCAAACGGTGTGAAACGAACGCAGGCATGGGAGTCGTCATTTAGCGAGGATCAGAATAATGCCGGCGAGAGACTGGTCGTTGTCGCTGTGTTACTTGCAGTAGGAGTGATCATAATCCTGAGCGGTTATCTGCTGATCTATAATGTGATGTATATTTCTGTGACGAAAGATATCCGGTTTTACGGAATGTTAAAAACAATCGGGACCACACCATTACAGATTCAGAAGCTTGTAAAGAAACAGGTCTGGCATCTGGCAGGGATTGGAATTCCGGCCGGAATATTCCTGGGAGTCGTCTGTGCATTTGGAATTGTTCCGGCGGCACTTCATGCTCTTGCGATCGGAGGAAATGATGCCATGCCTAGCCGGATACAGTTCCGGCCGGAGATCTTTGTGGCGACCGTTCTGTTTTCCCTGGTCACCATATGGATCAGCTGCCGTAAACCCGCAAAATTTGCCGGCAATATTTCTGCGGTAGAGGCTATGAAATATAACGGACAATATCAGGAAAAGCTGCGTTCCCATCATACCAAAAGGGGTGGGAAAATCCGGCGGATGGCGTTTCGCAATGTGTTTCGTGACAAAAAACGCGCGATTTTTGTATTTGCGTCATTATTTATGGGAATGATCGCTTTTTTGGCTGTAGATACGATTTTGGGAAGTATTAAACTGGAAAATTATCTGGAAACATATGTGCCAAATGATTATGTGATCTACACCGGCACCGATGAAAATAATGAGCAGATGAAGGAGCAGAAACGGTCATTGGAAACGATGGCAGGGGAGCTTCAGAAGATTCCGGGGATCACTTCTTTTCGATGGAACCGTACAGCAGATATTGTGCTTCCCTTCGATGAAAAGCTGTATAAGCCATTTCTGGATACTGATCAGATGATAGCGCAGGAGAGAGAAGAGAGCATTAAATTTTATCGCAGGGCACAGGAAAAAAAGAACAAAAAAAGTATGTACTCCTGTCCGGTCATTTCCATAGGCAAGGATGATATCCGAAAATATAATGAGCGTGCCGAAAAGGATCAGAGGATCGATGAGAAGGCATTTGAAGAAGGGGAAATATGTCTGATCGGAACGGTAGATACCAAAGAGCAGGCCCAGCAAATGAAAGGGAAAACACTTACATTGGTGGAACGGAAAACGGATAAAGAATCCACCATAAAGGTAGGTGCGTGTCTTACGTCCATGGAAGGTTTTGAGATTGGTTATTACTGGATGTCCATAGGAGCACCGGAGGCAATTCTGGTGAGTGATAAGGCGATTAGCCGGATCACGGATGATCCGGGTAGTGATAATATGATCTTAAACTGCAGGAAAGAAGCAGAAGCCAGTGTGACAAAAAGGGTGAAGGAGCTGGTAAAATCAAATACGGCTGTTGTCAATACCACGATAAAGTCAGAAGCCGCAAAGGAATTTTCCACCTCTATAATGACAATGAAGATTCTGGGAGGTGGGATCTCCGGAATTTTGATCATGATCGGAGTGCTGAATTATATCAATGTTATGCTTACCGGTGTCTTTACCAGACGAACAGAGCTTGCAGTGATGGAGAGTGTGGGAATGACGAAGAAGCAGGTCTGCCGTATGCTTTTGTGGGAGGGAGGCTATTATGGACTGATCAGTATGGGACTGCTGCTAACTTTTGGCAATGTGATAATTTTTTTGTTTGCGAGAGCGGCAAAGACAATGGCGGATTATGCGATATTTCATTATCCTGCCGGCGTTATGGCCGGGATTGCCGTGGTGTCACTGGTTATTTGTATGATCGTTCCGGCTGTGGTATATTATATGATATCAAAGGAGAGCGTGGTACAACGCATGAGACGGGAAGGATAAAAAGTGAAGACAATTTTAATCGTAGAAGATGATGTAAACCTGTGCGGAGGAGTGAAGTTGTATCTGGAAAAAAAGGGATATCAGGTATTGTGTGCCCATTCTCTTCATGAAGCACGACGGATAACGGACAAAGGAGCGGAGACGATTGCACTGATGCTTCTGGACTGCAACCTGCCGGATGGGGATGGCATGGAGTTTTGCAGAAACTGGCGGCGGAGACAGGCTGTACCGGTGATCTTTCTGACTGCCAGAGATACGGAGGAGGATATGATCCGGGGATTCCGGGCAGGAGCAGATGATTATATGGCAAAACCGTTTTCTGTGGAACTTCTGTCGGAACGGATCGCAGCGGTGCTCCGACGCAGTGCGGGAGAAGAGGATCGTCAGATGTTTTGTTATCGGGGACTTGCGGTAGATCTTGGCAAAAAGCAGGTCTTTCGGGAGCAGGAACCGGTAAAGTTGTCCGGAACGGAGTATCGGATTCTGGAGCTCTTAATTGACAATCGGAGTCAGGTTATGACACGGGAGATGCTGCTTCAAAAAATATGGGATATTGATGAAAATTATGTGGATGAAAATACACTCAATGTATATATCCGGAGACTCCGCCGGAAGCTGGAGAAGGATCCGAAGAATCCGGAATATATCATTACGGTATTTGGAATTGGCTATACATTTGGCGATATGTGAAATGACAGGGGGAATCAGTGATTGAAGGTCAGAGAATCCTATCAGAATAAAAAGAACTTTTTGATCGTCCTGTGTACGTTGGTCACAGTGATGATTCCGGTTTACATTGTGTGGGATACAGGGAAAAGCATGGCAGGCTGCATAGTAGGTGCGGCCTGCCTGTTTCTGGATGGAATGGTATATTGGCTGCATCGTATGGACAGATCATATATTACGGGAGTTGTGCAGGAACTGTCCGATTTGCTGGATACATTGATGGAGCTCACGGAGAGAGAGGTGTTTCCGGAGACGGAGGATACCATGCTTTCCAAGCTGCAGGGGAATGTGGTCAAGCTGATCCGGAGAATGCGTCATCAAAATGAAATGACGAGACAGGATCAGGAACGCATGAAGGGGATCATATCGGATCTGTCTCATCAGTTAAAAACGCCTCTGGCCAATCTGAAAATGTACAGTCGTTTTCTTCAAAAGGAAGAACTATCCGAAAAACAGTACAGAGAATATGTGGATATCATATGCCTGTCGGTGGAACGGCTGAACTTTCTGTCGGAGAATATGATCAAGATATCCCGTCTTGAGACGGGATTGATTCATCTGAAATGTCAGAAAAATAAGATCAGCGAAACGGTATTAAAGGCGGTGAAAGATATTTATCCCAAAGCACGTCACATGGGATGTGAAATCATTTACCGGGAGGACAGGGAAAAGGAGCTGTGGGCACAGTTTGACGCAGATTGGACGGCAGAAGCTATTTTTAATATGCTGGATAATGCTGTGAAATATTCTGAAAATGCGCAGAATAAGAGCATTATTTTATCTGTCCGGAAATTGGGACTTTTTGCAGAGATTTCCGTAGAAGATCAGAACGGTTCCATTCCGGAGGAAGAGAAAAACCGCATTTTTCAGAGATTTTACAGAGGAGAGAACAGCGAAGGAAAAGAGGGGATCGGGCTGGGACTTTACCTCACAAGGGAGATCGCATTGCGGCAGGGGGGATATGTTTCTGTGAAGGCAACGGAGCAGGGGAATATTTTTTCCATATATCTCAGGCTGTAAGGGATTTTCTTGAAACTCCGGGTAATTTATGGTACGCTATGTATAACTGTACAAATGCTGTAAGTGCGGAATGTTTTCTATTTTATTAGCAAAAATGTGTGAGGGAAGAGACATGGGAGAAAATGTAAAATTGATCGGTTTGTTTGTTGCAAGAACCTTTGAGGAGAACAATCTTAATTTTATACATGCAATGCAAAATCTCGGCAAGAAGGAGGGCTATAAGTTTGTTATCTTTTCTATGGATACAACAACTCCGTCGAGAGCTGACAGTACGCCGGCCGAGGCAGAACTCTGTGGTCTGGCGGAATATCTGCCTCTGGAGGCGTTTATTATTCTGGGTGAGACCATCAAGAACATGGAGTTGATCGATGGAATTGCAGGAATCGCACGGAGACGGCATATCCCATGCTTTTGTCTGGACAGGGAAGCGGGAGGTAGTTATCCGATCCGTCATGATTATACTTCCGGATTTGAGAAAATGGTGCGTCATGTGGTGGAGGAGCATGGGGCACGTCGTGTCAATATGCTGGCGGGATTTGAAGGTCATGCACTTTCTGAGGACAGAGTGATGGTCTATCGAAAAGTACTGGAGGAAAATGGCATTGCCTTTGAGGAGGAGCGGGTCGGATATGGACAGTTCTGGGAGGTCCCGGCAAGGAAGGAAATGGAACGGTTTCTCAAGTCGGATCTGCCGATGCCGGAGGCGATTGTCTGTGCCAATGATGTCATGGCTTTAGTCGCGTGTAATGTATTGGAGGAGGCTGGATATCGTGTGCCGGAGGATGTGATCGTGACCGGTTTTGACGGTGTGAATGACGGCAAATATTATCGTCCGGTTCTGGCAACCTGCGCTCCGGATTATGAGGGGGCGGTATGGTTTATCTTTGATAAAGTGCAGGAGTGGCGTGCGACCGGACAGATCCGACCGGAGTCCTTTTCCATTCGATATATTGTGAAAAAAAATGAGTCCTGTGGATGTCCTGCTGCCGGAAAAGTCAACAGAAATAAGATCATTCGCGGCTTAGCAGATTCTCTGGGAGATTGTGCATGGCATACTCACGCAATGAATCAGATGCTGACCTCAGCTCTGCCGTTACGCTCCATGCATGATCTGGCACAGATTCTGCCAAAGACAGAATATATCTGGCGTAATGATTTCCGGTATGCGGCTGTGAAGGAGGAACTGATACAGGGAACGGAGGTCAATGGAAAATATCATTCAATGGTTACTCTGATGTGTGGCGGTGATGGAAGATTTCAGAAGGCCGGAGAGCATTTTCCGATTGAAAAATGGATTGATGTGCTCAATGCGCAGGATGACAGCTGGGAGATCATTCTGGTTCGTGTACTCAATGCCGGAAAAACGGTGTATGGTTATTCGGTAGATGGTTTTCACGATATTCATCAGAGAGATGCACAAAGATGCGATGAGTTTAGTATGTTTCTTTCCAATTCCATCAATCTGGTACTGCAGAATCAGCAATTGAATTGTTTGAAACAAAATCTTCTCAGAGCCAATAAGGAGCTGGCCAATCTGTCGGAGCTGGATGCGATGACGGAGCTGTATAACCGGCGGGGCTTTTACAAGTATTTTACGAGAATGCTGTCGGAGACAACACGCAGGTATGCGGTGCTTGTCTCTGTGGATATGAACCGGTTAAAGCATATCAATGATACCTATGGTCATGCAGAGGGAGATTTTGCAATTTGTACCCTGGCTCATGGTGTAAAGGCGATTTGCGGAACGGAAGCGGTATGTGCCCGGTTTGGCGGGGATGAGTTTGACAGTATTGTTTTTGCGGATGATGTCACGGAGCTGACAGAGGAGATTCTGGGACAGCGGCTGCAGGAGCATATTGACCGGACAGCGGGAGTAGACGGAAAGCCATACAGGATTACAGCAAGTATCGGAGTGGTTATACAGGAACGGTCGCGGGATCTGAATATTGAGCAGATGATCGGCGAGGCGGATACATTGATGTACCGCAATAAGAAAAAGAACCGCTAGTCTACCCAGAATAACTCATCCAGTGTTTTATCTAAAACCTTGCAGATGGCAATACACAGATGGATCGTAGGATTATAATTGCCCTTCTCGATGGCATTGATGGTCTGTCTCGATACGCCGACGGCCGTAGCAAGATCCTGTTGGGACATATCCTTGGCGGCACGGGCAGATTTTAGTTTTAAGTTCTTCATAGCAACCCTACTTTCTTATTCCTCTGATCCTTTGTCATAGATAAGCTTCAGATCAAATAGAAGAGTGCTCAACAGGAACAGCATACCAACCATTAAATTAATGTAGCGGTACGAGATGGAATTATTGACAAGAAATGGCTGTTTTCTGTAAAGGGAAAGAAATCCGGGCACAAGATTTAAAATGCTGATCACAATTCCCATAATATTAAATTCCTTTGCATTCTCCTGCAGGGACAGATAGGCGTCTCTCCGGATGCATATGCTTACAAATACCAAAATAGAAAGACACACGCCAAGCCATAATCCACCAAAGGACATAAGCTGGGGACAGCCCAAAAACTCATCGAGACAGGATGCGGCCAGGACATAGCCTATCAGAACAAGAAATGCAGTCTGGTAGGCTTTTCCTCTGGCGAGGATCTGACGCTCATCGTATGTGATTTCCGGGTTTAACATTTTGGGGACGCGCCGATGTTTGCGACAAAGGATGCGAACGACCAAAATGACCAGAATAACAGCGGTAAACCCACTCAACATACCGACAATATAACTAATGGAATGATTCATACGAACACCTCAATTCTCAAAATGTAATCACATAAAATCTCAATCTTTGTATCGGATAGCAGATCACTAATTATTTTTCAGATTTTTCAATGCGGTCGTCAGCTTGATCGGATTACCATAGAGCAGAGTACCCATACGGTAGATCTTGGCGGCAAGCCATCCGGCTGCAAAGGTCGATACAAACAGGATCACTGCGGATGTCATGATTTCTGCCATGGTAACGCTTCCCATACCGATCCGCACAAACATAGCGGAATAGGAAGAAAATGGCAGGAAGGAGCAGACCTTCATCACGACGCTGTCCGGTGTCGGAAGCTGGAACATTACCACAAAATAGACGATCATAATAAGCATTTGCAGAGTTCCGGCAGATTTGTTGATATCCTCTGTCTTGGAGACAAGAGCACCCATTGCGCCATAAAGAAAGGCGTAGAACAGAAAACCGCCGATGCCAAATACGGCAAATCCCGCAAGGACACTGCCGGGAATCTTCAGGATCATATCCAGCTTATCGCCCCAGTATGTGTGATTGATGTTGTAACCGATCAGGGCCGATGCAAGGATCAGACTGATCTGTACGATTGCAGCAGTGGCTCCGGCAAATACTTTGCCGAACAGCAGATATTTTGCATCCACACTGGTGACAAGAACCTCGATGGATCGGTTGCTTTTTTCAACTGTGACCGAGGTGGCAACCATAACACCGTACAGGATGATCATCATAAAGATCACCATAACAAGGACATAGCAGTACCAGTAATTATCGCCGGCATCCTTTCCAAGGATCTTTTCGGTGCAGTTGACAGGAGCATCGTATTCGGCGGCAAAGGTTGCATAATCCAGACCCTTTTTCTGACAGTAAAGCTGCTGATGTACCTGGGAAAGAAGTCCCTCGAAGATCATCTGATTCTCGTCGTACATATCACGGTTTATCACATAATACTCGTAATTCAGATCATCCTTGACATCAAAGCCGGCCGACACGTCTTCTGCTTTCACGGCTTTTTTCAGCTCTTTTTCTGTCTTCATAGCAACGATGTCGGTATCCTCAAAGGTCTGTTTCAAAACAGACATGTCTCCGAGTATGCCGGTTTCATCAACAACGCCGATCTTTGTTTTATCCTTTTCGTCTGTTTTCGTTTTATCGGAGGTATCCTTGTTATCTCCGGACTCTGTGGAAGTCTTTTCGATGCCAAGCATATCTGACATATCAAAGAAACGAGGCAGAAAGGTGGCTGCAAAGAGCAGAACCACCAGAAGGATGGTTGTAATGGTAAAAGATTTATTTTTTAAATAACTTTTTAATTCAAATTCATATATGGTAAAAAATCGTTTCATAAGCTCTCCTTTTTGTGCTATTCACCGGCACGGGCAACAAAGATATCGTTCAGGGATGGTTTATAGGTTTCGAAATGCTCAATGGAAATGTCCTCCATCTGGGACAGCTTTGCCAGCAGCTCGCGGCGGCTTACGCCTTCATTGAGACGAACGATCACATCCTCTTTCGTCTGTCCTGTAATCTGGACAATGTCAGAAAGACGGCTCTGCAACTGATCCGTAAACTCCTCCGGGCTCAGATCAAGGGCACTTAAGACAAGCTGATCCTTTCCAAAGTCACGTTTAATGGTGTCCAGATGACCGGACAGAACCACTTCTCCGTGATTGATGATCACGATATCCTCACAGAATTCTTCCACATAGCTCATCTGGTGGCTGGAGAAGATGACAATTTTGCCATCCCGGATCATCTCCTGAACTACCTCCTGCAGAATCTGGGAATTGACCGGATCAAGACCGCTGAAGGGTTCATCCAGGATCACGATCTCCGGATCGCAGACCAGAGTGGAGGCAAGCTGGACCTTCTGCTGATTTCCTTTGGAAAGGGTCTCCAGAAGTCTATCCTGATATTGGGACACCTCCAGACGCTCCAGCCAGCGTTTTGCATTGGCAGAAGCCGTTTTCCGGCTGACACCCCGGAGCATAGCAAGGTATATCATCTGCTCCAGAACCTTTCGTTTGGGATATAACCCTCTCTCCTCCGGGAGATATCCAATCTGTACCTTGCGGGGCTCGAAGGGCTTACCGTCTAAGGTGATCTCACCGCTGTTTGCATGAAATACATCCATCAGGATGCGGATCGTGGTAGTCTTGCCGGCACCGTTCCGGCCCAGCAGTCCAAGGGCCTTACCGCTTTCAACAGAAAAGGAAATGCCCTTCAGGACATTTGTTTCGCCGAAAGACTTTGTAATATTTTTCACTTCCAGTTTCATAGGAACCTCCGTTCATATGGGAAAAGCGGTCGGATTGATATGTAAAACCGTCTTTTCTTCTGAGTTATTATGTGTGTTACTTGTATAAGAGTATAATGAGCTCATGACAAAATGTCAAGTATATTTTACAAAATGTCGTTTTGAAAGGAGGCTTGTTTTTTCTTGAAATTCTGTTCATAATAAGGAAAGTGAATTACAAACAGAAAATGTGAATCAGAGAATATAGAGAAAAGAGACGAGGAATGAATGATGAAGAATATAAAGCTTACTGCATTTGATATGGATGGAACACTTTTGAATGACCGGAAGGAGCTGCCGCCGGATTTTCCGGCGTGGGTGAAGAATCATCCGCAGATCCGTAAAGTGATCGCCAGCGGACGCCAGTATTATACTCTTCGGGATAATATGGGAGAGTTGAAGGACGAGTTTCTTTATGTGGCAGAAAACGGTGGTGTTGTCTATGAAAAGGAGGAGGCGTTATATTGTGATAAGATCCCGTCAGAGGATCTGCGTTATTGTGTGGACAGGCTGAACCGGATGGAAGGAGTCACCCCCATGCTCTGTGGCGTGAAAGGAGCATATATCCGACAGGATACGAAGGCAGCTGTTTTTAAAGAAGCATCCATGTATTATCACCGTCTGACGAAATGTGAGAATGTGATGGAAGAGGCACTAAAGGACCGGATTGTTAAGATTGCGATATTTGTAGAGAATTATCAGGTAGACAAGGCTGCGGCTGCATTTGCAGATCTGCCGGAGAGACTGGCAGTTGTGGTATCCGGGGACAGCTGGATCGATATCGCCAATGCCAGTGCCAATAAAGGAGCAGGAATTGCTGCGATTCAGAGAAAATATCAGATCAAGCCGGAGGAGTGTATGGCGTTTGGGGATTATCTCAATGATGTGGAGCTTTTGAAAAGCTGTGGGGAAAGCTATTGTATGGAAAACGGGCATCCCCGGTTGAAGGAGATTGCCCGTCATATTGCTCCGTCTAATAATGAATGTGGTGTGATGCAGGTCATCAATCAATTACCGTTTAATGTCTGATCGATTTCTGAAAAGTTGATCAGTAAATTTCCTTCGAAATAATTTACCGTTACTATTTTTACCGAAATATATAAAGCACAGTTTGCGGCAGATGTATAACAACTGCATTTTGAAATTACGTTTCATTTCCGGTTTTTTGTATGCAATCAGCGGCGAAACTGACGACATAATATAAGTGAAAGGGTAATAAATACATCGATGGAATCCAATCCTTTCAGTGAGGAGAGCAGCGTGACAATAGAAGAAATAGAACAAAGCATAGCATCTTATGGGGAGGATGTATTTCGGTTTTGCTGTTATCTGACAGGAAATCGAAGCAGTGCAGAGGATCTGTATCAGGATACATTTCTGAAGGCGATGGAAATTACGCGGCCTGTGGAGCCGGATATGGCAGGAAAGTTTCTGGCAGGCGTAGCAGCCAATCTTTGGAAAAATCAGTGGCGCAAGGAAAAACGCAGACAGAAATATGTAATGCAGAATATTGGTCCGGAAAATGGGACACTTGGTGAAGAAATACCGGGGGAAACAGATCTGTTGCAGGATTATGTGAAACAGGAGACAGGAAAGCTGGTACAGCGGGTGGTCAATGGGCTGCCCGAAAAGTATCGTGTTGTGGTATTACTTCATTACAGTATGGATCTGACAACACAGGAAATTGCAGATCAACTGAAGATTAGCAGGGGAACTGTGACAAGCCGGCTGCTTCGGGCAAGAAAAAAGATCAAACAGGAATTGGAGGCGAATGGATATGAAAGATAGAGTAGACGAGATTATCAGAGAAACATATCATCAGGGGAAACAGTTGTCGGGAGATCTGAACCGGAAGGTTTTGAAAATGGCGAACGAGAAGCAAAAGGAAAATTCCGGTGCTTTTGACGGTGGGAACAGAAATAATCGGAGAATGATAGGATTTACCTGGCAGAAGGCAGCGGTGGCTGCGGCACTGGTGGCCGTGGTACTGACAGCAGGAGCAGGGGGAGCTTATGCGGCAACGCATTATTTTGGAATACAGGATTTCTGGGGAAAATCAGGAAGTCATCTTACTGAAGATGCCAGAAAGCTGATTGAAAGTCATCCGGAGGTAACTATGGATGCTTCCCGGAAAAATGCAGATATTCTGGATTATGAAGTGGATTCTGTTCTTTGTGACAGCAAATATGTAACAGCCATTGTAAATGTAAATATTAAAAATCCGGATAAATATCTGCTGGTTATGGATCCGGATGAAATGACCTCTTCTGTTTCTGATCTGGGGATTGATGAAAACGCAGATATTTCCATTTCAGACTATTGTGAGAAAAAGGGGTTGATCCCGGTTCGGCTGCATTTACAGGAAAAGGATGCGAAGGATGCGGAAATCGTTTCAAGGGATGTGAAACAGTTATCCGGCACGAAGGGAGTTATTGAGGTCAATGCAAAACGTCGTTCCGGAAAACAGAAATTCCAGCTGACGATCCAGCCGCTTCTGATGCTGAATAACAGCAGTGAAACCCATTATGATCCGGCGATTGAAATTGATGTGAAGGATCACAGTACAGAAAAAAGTGCTTATTATGTGATGCAGGATCAGAAGAACAATCCGATACCGGGTACCCAGGTGACTTTAAAGGAAGTAAAACTGACGACGACAGAGGTGGGTTCTTATCTGACTGCACATTATGAAGAAAAGGGCGTGTCCGGGGACGCATCCGCAAGCTGGATGGAGCTTTGCGATGAGGACGGAAAGCCGGTTTCCTTTAGCGGCATGGATGGCGGAAGATGTTATGAAGCAGGAAAGAATGAGTATGTTTCCGAGGGCTGTTATGAAAGTATCGGCTTGCCGGAAAAGATTTATCTGTCCATCGGAGATTCCGGTGAGATTGTAGAGCTTACAAAACGGGAAAAATAATTAACAAAATATATGAAGAAAATGTCTGCATTAAAATATTTAAATCGCAGGCAGAAACAGAAAAAGGAGGTTTTGCCATCAGGGTAAAACCTCCTACTCGATTATCGGAAAATGCCTGTAGGATATTTGGCATCAGGCATGCTGATAATAAAATACGGCAAGCTGTGTCCTGTCTCTAAGCTCCAGCTTTTCCAGAATGCCGCTGAGATAATTACGGACGGTTCCCTCGCTGAGAAAGAGCCGGGCGGAAATCTCTTTATTGCTGAGACCCTGCGCCACCAAAGTGATGATTTCATATTCCTTTTCTGTGATGCCGTGGGAGTTGTAGTCGAAGGAGGGCTCCGGCCTCATAAGCTCCGGAAGTTTTTCTATGATCTCGCTTCCATAAACATTCTGCCCGGAGTAAACGGCGTTCAGTGCCGGAATGATGGTTTCATAGTCCTGCTTGACGATATAACCTTTGGCACCAAGCTGCAGGGCTTTGGTGATGTATTCGTCGTCTACAAAGGTAGTGAGAAAAAGAACTCTGGCATCGGGAAATTCTGCAAGGATATCAGATAATGCATCGGTTCCGCTGCGGTGCTGCATCCGGATATCCATTAGCACAACATCCGGGCGATACTGCCGGTATAAAGGAAGTGCATCATTGCCATCGTGGCCGATGGCGGTAACCTGAATGTTATCATCGGCTTCCAGGATCATTTTTAAGGACATGCAGACGAGCTGGTCATCATCGATCAAAACGATATTCATAATATAATTCCTTTCCTGTTTGTATTTTATAGGATAATATTGAAGCAGCAGAAGCCGCACGGCAAAGTAGTGTTAAGATTTCGGAATGGAGATAAATATTCGAAATCCGTGTTCCCGGCTGATATGCAGAATTCCGTGAAGAGCCTCGACACGATCCCGCATATTTGGAATGCCCATTCCGTCAGATGAGATTCCGTGGAAATCCGGGAAAGGTTTCGCCGAATTTCCGTTATCTTCGATCAACAACTGGTAAAATGCCGGATGTTCCCTGACGGTGATTAGCACTTTTGTGGCGTTGCTGTGTTTCATGATGTTATTGAGTGCTTCTTTGGTAACCGCCAGGAAACAGTATTTGACATTTTTGGAAATATGACGGGAAATATTACACTGTAACAGCACGGGACAAAAGGTGAAGGAATCGGTGATGTCCTGAAGTGCCGATTTTAAGTCAATGGATTCGTCTCGCAGATCATGAACACTATTGCGGATGTTATCCATGGCGAGGTTAAGGGTGTCCTTTAAAGCGGACAGATGAGGAGTAAGGGCTTCATCCCTGCAGATGGCAAGCAGTGCTCCTGTCTGCAGAATAGAGCGGGACAGCATATGACCGACATTATCATGAATCTCTCTGGCAATACGGTTCCTTTCCCGGAGCGTTGCAATATAAATCTGATCATTTTGATTTTCTAATATTTGGCGGTTTGCTTCCTGCAGAGTAAGCTCCCGCTCGACGCTGTCATCCCGGAGAGTATGGATCTGCTCCGTTAAACCGGCACGCATCCGGTTGGTGTGGGCAAGATAAAAGCTGATTGCTGTGATCAGCATGAGAAACAGGATCGGTTCACCGGATATCCGATAACTGTAGCTGATCACCGGCAGAAGATAAAGTCCGGAGGAGATATATTGCCGGTGCAGAAACAGCACATAGCAATGCCATGGTAAGAATACCGACATTTGCGGAAAAAACAAGCAGAGGATCAGAACGGTAATTCCAAGATATGCCCGCTGTTTATCGGATGAACATAGCAGTTCAAAGCAATATATCGTGATCAGAAACAGAATACCGGTAATGTGTATGGGATCCGGCCGGAAGGACGGACAGGCCAGAACACACAGGATAAACACGAAAATAGAATCTATGTAGGTAGACATTGTCATTAGCCCTCGTCTTTCTGTGAATTAAAATATCAAATCCGTAAATATACTGCTTTTATTATAAGGGATTTGAAAGGGGATATCCATAAGCATTTTGAGAATGTGACAAATGTCATATGGCATTTTTACAATTTTCACTACCATGGTACTGTTTATTTCGGTATTATAGAAGTATGTTTTACAGCAGGTGTGAAATTTTATGTCTGAGAAAGGGATATCATATTATGAAGGTTGTAAAAATTGAAAATTTAGTAAAAAGATACGGAGATCTGGTAGCCGTGGATCATTTTAATCTGGAGATTGAGGAGGGAGAGATTTTTGGCCTTCTGGGGCCAAACGGCAGTGGAAAATCTACAACGATCCATTGCCTTTTGTCGCTGCTTTCCTATGATAAAGGTCATATTGAAATCTTCGGACAGGAAATGACGCCTGCCAGCTATGATATCAAAAAGGATATCGGTATTATTATGCAGAATGTGGCAGTATTTCAGGAGCTGACTGTTTATGAAAATATTGACTATTTTTGCGGATTATATGTACCGGAAAAGGGACAGAGGAAAAGGCTGGTGGAGGAAGCGATTGAATTTGCCGGTCTGTCTGAGTTTCGGAAATTTTATCCGAAGAAGCTATCCGGAGGACTGCTCCGCCGCTTAAATATTGCATGTGGAATTGCCCATAAACCGAAGCTGATCATTCTGGATGAGCCCACGGTTGCGGTAGATCCCCAGAGCCGTAATAAGATTCTGGAGGGGATCCGGGAGCTGAACCGGCAGGGAGCCACGATCATTTACACGACGCATTACATGGAGGAGGTAGAGCAGATCTGTACCCGGATCGCCATTATGGATAAGGGAAGAAATCTGGCACTTGGCACGAAGGATGAGCTCAAGGCAATGATCGATCTGGGAGAGACGATCCAGATGGAGGTGATGGAGCTGTCGGAGGAGGTTTCCGATGCAATCCGAACCCTTCCCCATGTGATCGGTGTCAGCTATGATAAGGGATTTCTCAAGGTTCGTTTTTCGAAAGGAAAGCACAACTTACTCCGTCTTCTGGATCTGTTGAAGGAAAAGGAGACGGCGTTTGGAAATGTTCATTCAGAGCTTCCGACGCTGAATGATGTATTTTTGGAGATTACCGGCAAGGAGCTCAGGGACTGATGCGAAAAGGAGACTTTTATGATACATATCAAATATCGAATGAAAACTATGCTGCGGCAGAAAACATTGATCTTCTGGTCGTTAGCATTTCCTTTGATCCTTGGAATGCTGTTTTATTTTATGTTTAGCGGGATCAATGATCTGGAGCAGTTTCAGAAAGTGCCGGTGGGAGTAGTGAAAGGAGATGCGCTGCCGGAGGAGTTTGTCACCATGCTGAAAGCGGTAAAAACGGAGGATGAGATTCCGTTATTTCAGGTGAAGATATATGATGATCAGACCGGGGCAGAAAAAGCACTGCAGTCTGAGAAGATATATGGAATCATTCAGGCAAAGGACGATCTGTCATTGACAGTGAAATCATCGGATCATTACAGCAGTCTGATCAAAACATTTCTGGATCAGTATCGTGAAAATACAGCATTGATCACAGATATGGCGGAGAAGCATCCGGATCAGGTGTCGGCTTTTGTGATGGATATGGCGGCGGGAACACAGGCAAAAATTGCGGAAATCCCGTTAAAGGGGACCGATAAGGATCCCTATGCCCAGTATTTTTATGCGCTGATCGCGATGACCTGTCTGATCGGAACCATGGTGGGTATGTACAACGGAAATGACATTCAGGCGGACCTCACAGCAGTGGGGGCAAGGAGAAATGTTGCACCGACACCGAAGCTGCGTCAGGTACTGTACGATTTTACGGCCACATATATATTATATTGCATTATCGTAGCTGTTGTGATCGGTGCTTGTGTATTTGTTTATGACCAGGATTTCGGACAGAATGCAGGACTTGTCCTTCTGGGAGGATGGATCGGCAGCTTTACGGCACTGGCGATCGGAGAGGTGATCGCTGTCTTTATTAAAGGGCCGGTTCAGAAAAAGGAAGGAATCTGTGTGGCAGTATTTATGATCAGTTCCTTTCTGGCAGGTCTTCAGTGGGGGGACATTACATTTATCATTGAGAAAAAATGTCCGGTGGTCAACAGGATCAATCCGGGTACCCTGATCGTCAATGGTTTCAAGAGTCTGTCCGTATATGGGGATAGTCATCGTTATATGGTCAATATGGTGACGCTGGCACTGATCGGGATCATTTGTGTGATCATCAGTGTATGGAAGCTGAGGAGGGTACGATATGAGAGTATTTAAGTCATTTTTTCTGATATTAAATAAATACAAAGGAACTGTCTTTATCTTCTTTGCGGTTTTTATGTCTATGTCACTGATCATGGCGAAGGTGAATGGAGGGGGAAGAGAGTCCTCCTTTCAACAGGACAGTCTTGACATTGCTATTGTGGACGAAGATGATGGTGCGATGGCAGATCAGATAAGGGAGTATTTTGGAACCCATGATCAGGTGACCAAAATGAAAATGGATCAGGATAAAATTACAGATGCGTTGTATTGGAGAAGATTTGATTATGTGCTGGTGATCCCGGAGGGAGCAGGAAGGACGCTTGCCAAGGGAGAGATACCGGAGCTTTCCTGTATGAAGGTGCCCGGATATTTCGATTCGGCGTATTTTGAGGCGGCACTGCAGATGTATCTGCAGAAAATGGCAGCTCTGGTAAAAAACGGAGTTGATACAGATGCGGCACAACAGCAGCTGATGAAGCTGCAGCAGAAGGAAACGAAGGTGCATATGGCGTCTTTTGTCAATAAAAATCAGGGAGATATGAGTACCCGTTTCTTTTTGTATGTGCCATATCTGTTTATTGCGGCAGGCGTATCAGGAATTGGTCTGGTACTTCTGCGGATCAATGGGAAGGAGGTCCGGGAGAGAACGGAGTGTGGTGCCCTGCCAATGAAAAAGCGGGTAATGGGACTGACGGCAGCAATACTGGTATATGGTCTTTGCCTGTATCTGTTTGTGATGGTGGCGGCGGTGATTATATCAGGAGGAAACATACTGACAGATGCAAGACTTCCATGGTTTGCGGTCAACATTTTTACGATGCTTTTGTTTGGTATCAGCCTTGGCTTTTTTACCGGCATGACCGTGAAAAACGGCGATGCGGTAAATGGCGTGGTAAATGTAACCAGTCTGGTGCTTTGTTTTCTGGGTGGTGTATTTGTTCCGAGACAATTTTTTGGAGACGGTGTTATGAGGGTGGCAAAGCTTTTTCCGACATACTGGTATGTTGTGAATAACGAGATGATCGGAGCCATGAAAAATGCAACACAGAGCTTTGTATGGGATGTATTGATTCAATCGATAGTATCTGTGGGTTATGCACTTGTCCTGTTTGCTGTAACGCTGGTAATTGTATCTGCAAGGCGCAGCTCACGCCAGTGACCTTCTGAAAATATAAACAGATCGGTGGTACAGTGCCGGTAATAGATGAATTTAAAACAGGAACTTCTGCTTTTTTTGCAGGAGTTCTTGTTTTTATGGGTATAATTATTGTAAAATATAAGCAATGTTAGAAATGAAGATTGATATTTTGTCAAATATATTGGAAAGGGGTATATCCTATGGCATATGATGATTATTTGAAAGCACAGAAGCTGGCGTTGAAGGCTTATAAAAGCAAGACATTACAGGGCAGTTATCCATATCTTCCTGTATTGGATGAGATATTATCCCATGTGCATATTGAACGGGAAGAAAATCTGGGAACCATCAATATTCCTGCCAAGCAGGTGATCGGTACTTCTTCTGCTGGAAGAACGCAGGCATTTGCTTACAATTTTATGCCTCTTCTGAATTATGGAAGTGAATTTTCGGTGAAATGGTCACTGCTGTATGATGCACAGATTCAGGAAGGAATTCATACGCCGATCAAGGTATATGAGTTTTTAAATAAATATTATGTGATCGAGGGCAATAAGCGTACCAGCGTATTAAAATACGTGGGATCCCCTACGATTCCGGCAGAAGTGATCCGTAAGGTTCCCCGTCTGACGGAGGACAAAAATATACAGATATATTACGAATTTATGGACTTTTACAAAAATACAAAGATCAATTATGTGGTATTCAGTGAGAAGGGAAGTTATCAGAAGCTGTGCCAATATGTTGGAAAAGGTGCGGATGAACAGTGGACGGAGGATGACCGCATGAACTTCTCTTCCTTTCATGTGGCGTTCTACGGAGCTTATAAAGCTATGGGGGGCAACGAGATCAAAGGAATCACAGATGATGATGCTCTTTTATTCTATCTGTCCCTTTATCCGTACAGTGAGTCCGGAGACAAGCTGACAAGTGAGATCAAAAAGGATCTGTCCAAAATCTGGACGGAAATTAAAACGCTTGGTGAGGAGGAGCCGGTAGAGCTGCTGACGGTTCCAAATACAGAGACTTCTATGATCAAAAAAATGCAGTCGCCGAAGGTACACAAGGTAGCCTTTGTATATGATGTCAAGCCGTCAGAATCGGACTGGATCTATGGCCAGGAAATGGGAAGAAAGCATATTATTGACGCTTTTCACGGGGATATCGATGCGAAAGCATTTATTGCAACGCCTTATGAGGATGACGAAGAGATACTGCGGAAGCTCTGTGAGGAGGGGTATGACATTATCTTTGCGATCGCGCCAATGTTTGTGCGGGCCTGTATTAAGGTTGCTCCATTATACCCGAATACAAAGATACTGAACTGTTCGCTGAATTCCCCGCACGCGTCCATCCGGACATACGGAATCCGTATATATGAAGGGAAGCTTCTGCTGGGAATGCTGGCGGCCAGTCTCAGTGAGAAGGACGACATAGGTTATCTGGCGGATTATCCAATCTATGGCGTGATACCGGGAATCAATGCTTTTGCTTTGGGGGCAAGGATCATTAATCCGAGAGCAAGGGTCCATCTGCAGTGGTCTACTATGGAGAATTGTCGTTCCGATGAGTATTTTTTACAGCACGGGATCTCGATGATCTCTTCCCAGAATATGATTTCTCCAACCAAGGAGGATCGCGCACTGGGACTGTACCATTTATCGGACAAGGGCACAAAAAACATTGCGACCACCGTATATCAATGGGGTGCTTTCTATGAGGAGCTGATCAACAGTATTATGCGGGGGTCCTGGAAAACCGACACAACCAAAGAACCCAAGGCATTAAATTATTGGTGGGGATTATCGGCAAATGTACTGGATGTGATTCTGGGCAGCAGTGTTCCGGACAATACAAAGAGGCTGATCAATTTCCTGAAGGGCTCTATTGCCAATGGAAGCTTTCCGGTATTTTCCGGTATATTATATGATACGGAGCATAATCTGCGGTGTGGGGAAAACGAAACACTGGCACCGGAGGATGTTATGATGATGGATTGGCTGATCGAAGGCATAGTGGGAGAGATTCCTACCATTGACCAGCTCAGCGACCATGCAAAGGATCTGGTGCGTCTCAGGGGCTTGAAACAGACGCTGAGTGATCAGGAGAGATCATTGGTATAGCGGGGTGGGGAGAGAATCATGAAGATATTATTATTGGCTGATGAAGAGTCAAAATATTTATGGGATTTTTTTGAAAAAGAAAAGCTGGATGGCATTGATCTGATCATATCCTGTGGAGATCTGAAGGCGGAGTATCTGTCGTTTCTGGCGACGTTTACTACGGTTCCGGTTCTTTATGTTCATGGAAACCATGATGTGCATTATGACCGGAAAGCACCGGATGGCTGTGTATGTATTGACGATGAGGTGTTTGTCTATAAGGGACTCCGGATCGCCGGACTGGGAGGCTCTATGTGTTATTCCATGCGGAAGTATCAATACACAGAGCACCAGATGTATCAGCGGTGGTCACGGTTAAAATGGAAGGTCCGCATCCGTGGCGGTCTTGATATTCTGGTGGCTCATGCCCCGGCGAAGGATCTTGGGGATGGGGAGGATCTGCCCCATCAGGGTTTTCGGTGTTTCCGGTGGGTCATGAAGCATTATAAGCCGGAGTATTTTTTCCATGGTCATGTACATATGAATTATAACCGGAATCAGCCGAGGATAAGCAAGTATCTTGATACGACGATTATCAATGCATACGAGAGATATATTGTGGAGGTGCCGGAGCCGGAGAAGAAACGGAAGTTCTGGGAGCGGATGAATAAAAGACTTTATCCCAAGGACTATTATTGAGGATGTCTTTAAGGGAAAAAGTTTTGATCCGGTAGGAAAAGCACAGACATCTTCCCTCGCGCATAGGATAAAGGGAAAGCGTGAAAGAGGTATGTCATTATGCAGTCTTTTCCACAGCCTCCCAGCGCCAAAGAGGAAAAAGAGTATTTGCGAAGATGCCGGGCAGGAGATAAGGAAGCGAGGAATGCCCTGATTGAAAGGAATCTGCGTCTGGTGGCGTATATTGCCAAAAAATATGCTGCTCTGGATAAAGATATGGAGGATCTGATCTCAATCGGTACGATCGGTCTGATCAAGGCCGTGGATTCCTTTGATGAATCCAAAAAGATCCGGCTTGCAAGTTATGCCAGCAGGTGTATTGAAAATGAACTCCTGATGAATTTCCGTGCCCGGAAAAAAACAGCCAGAGATGTTTACCTGTATGATTCCATTGGTTCGGACAAAGAGGGCAATGAGATCAGTCTGATCGATATTATTGAATATGAAGATGAGGATATTTCAGAGCGGATCACAAGGGAACAGTATATGCAAAAGCTGAAGGGTTTTATGAATGAGGTCCTGACGGAACGGGAAAAGGAGATTTTGACTCTGCGTTATGGACTGGATGGTCAGGGGGAGAGAACACAGAAGGAAGTGGCACGGCTATACGGCATTTCCAGATCTTATGTATCCCGCATTGAAAAAAAAGCTTTGATGAAGCTGAATAAATGTTATCAGAGCATTTTGTGAATTTGTGTTTTTTTTCGCTGTACTCTTGTGAGTGAAGAATGATTGTGATACACTTAAATCAATTACGCATTGCAATAATCTATTGCAATTATGTATTGCTAAGACAGGGCAGTTGTGAATTGAGACAGAAAGGGATTATAGACACATGTATTACATTAATGAATATAAAGAAGGAGACAAATTTACAGGTATTTATCTGTGCAAGAGCAAGCAGATCTTAAAGACAAAGGCAGGGAAAACCTATTATTCTCTGCTCCTGCAGGATAAGACAGGTGTGATCGATGCAAAGATCTGGGAGCTTAATAACGGCATTGCTGATTTCGATGCCATGGATTTTGTAATGACAGATGGTATGGTGACCTCCTTTCAGGGGGCACGTCAGGTCAATATCCGCCGTCTGCGTAAGGCAGAGGAGGGAGAATATGATCCGGCAGAGTACATACCTTCTTCAAAATATGATATTGAGGAGATGTACCGTGAGCTTTGTGAAATGATTGCAACGATCAAGGAGCCGCATTTAAAGCAGCTCACGGAGAATACATTTCTAAAGGATGCTGCATTTATCAAGGAGTTTAAAGTACATTCGGCAGCTAAGTCAGTGCATCATGGATTTGTCGGAGGCCTGTTGCAGCACACACTGGCAGTCACCAGATTGTGTGACTTTATGGCGGCAAATTATCCGGTACTGGATCGTGATCTTTTGCTGACAGCAGCCATTTTCCATGATTTTGCAAAGGTATATGAGATATCAAGCTTTCCAACCAACGATTATACGGACGATGGACAGCTTTTGGGACACATCTTTATGGGGGCAGAGAAGATTGGACAGAAGATTCAGGAGGTCCCGGGGTTTCCAACGGTTCTGGCTTCTGAACTGCGCCACTGTATTTTGTCTCATCACGGAGAGCTGGAGTTTGGATCTCCGAAAAAACCGGCACTGGCAGAGGCAATCGCTTTGAGTTTTGCGGACAATACGGATGCCAAGCTGGAGACCATCACGGAAATCTATGATAAGGCAGAGCCGACTACAGAGTGGCTTGGATTCAGCCGTTATGTAGATTCCAATGTGCGCCAGAGTTCCGGGTATGTGCAAAAAAAGAAAATGGATAAAGGAGTCTGAGATGGAGATTAGAAAGGGACAGGAGTTTTCTCTGGAAATAGATGATATGGGAACGGACGGAGAGGGTATAGGCCATAAGGAGGGTTATACCCTCTTTGTTAAAGATGCTCTTGTGGGAGATATTGTCCGTGTAAAAGTGATCAAGGCGAAAAAGAAATTTGGCTATGGACGTCTGCTGGAGGTGATGAAACCTTCACCATGGCGTGTTGAGCCGGCGTGTGACTGTGCCCGTCAGTGCGGTGGCTGCCAGATCCAGCATTGCAGCTATGAAAAGCAGCTTGCATGGAAGGAAAAGAAGGTTCGAGACTGCCTTCAGAGAATTGGTGGCTTTGAGGAGATCCCCATGGAGCCGATCATGGGAATGGACGAGCCATATCATTATCGCAACAAGGCACAATATCCTGTGGGATATGACAAAGAGGGAAATCCTGTAGCCGGATTTTATGCGGGGAGAACCCACTCGATCATTCCAAATACAGACTGCGCCATTCAGCATCCTTGTAATCATATGATCCTGGAGACAATCCTTGCATTTATGAAGCAGTATGATATCCCGGTTTATGAAGAAAAGAAGCATACAGGGCTGGTCCGTCATATTCTCACCAGAGTGGGAAAATATACCGGCGAGGTTATGGTATGTCTGATCATCAATGGAAATAAGCTGCCACATCAGGACAAGCTGGTAGAGATGCTGAAAAAAGCAACTGATGTGGAAACGACATATAAAATAAAAAGCATCTGTCTCAATATCAATAAAGATAAAACGAACCGTATTCTTGGAGAAAAGGTTGTCCCAATATATGGACAGACCTATATTGAGGACAGAATAGGAAATATCACCTATCGGATCTCTCCGCTTTCCTTTTATCAGGTGAATCCGGAGCAGACACAGAAGCTCTACGGAACTGCTTTGGAATATGCAGATCTTAAGGGAAATGAAGTTGTCTGGGATCTCTATTGCGGCATTGGTACGATTTCCCTGTTTCTGGCTCAAAAGGCAGCAAAGGTCTGCGGAGTGGAAATCGTACCACAGGCGATTGAGGATGCCAGAGAAAATGCAAGCCGTAACGGATTTACCAACACAGAGTTTTTCGTGGGAGCTGCAGAAGATGTGGTGCCGGAACAGTATGAGCAGAGCGGAGGCTCTCTCAGGGCGGATGTGGTTACACTGGATCCGCCCCGGAAGGGATGTGATGAGAAGCTGCTTCGTACAGTTGTCCGGATGGAGCCGAAACGGATCGTGTATGTGAGCTGTGATCCGGCGACGCTGGCGAGGGATTTGAAATATTTGTGTGGGGAAGGGTATGAATTAAAGCGTGTCAGAGCGTGCGATATGTTTGGACATAGCAGCCATGTGGAGACGGTCTGCCTTCTGTCGAGAAAAGCCCAATAAATCAAAGGTTTCTGCCAATTTGGAGTAAAAATAGGTGTGTGTTTCTGTTTCCGTAGAGTGATAATATAAGTGGAGATTTACCCCAGAGGATAGGCTTTGGAGAACAGGAGATATACATTTTGGCGAAAGGATAGTTTTTCGCAAAAGAAACTCAAGTAATTAAGTAGGTATCACAATACTGATATTAGCGAGTAACAGAGGAGGAATGTTTTATGCCAAGAGTAGGAATTACTGCATACGATTTGCTAATTTCATGTCCGGGTGATGTGAATGGATTTATCGATATTATTAGGGAGTGTGTGGATAATTTTAATAGAGTATATGGAAATATTAATAATATGGAAATTGCAACAAAGCATTGGTCAACAGATAGTTATCCGCAATCAGGGGACAAACCGCAGGAATTGTTGAATAAACAATTTGTTCGGGAATGCGATGCTGCAGTAGCTATATTTTGGACAAAATTTGGTACACCGACAGATAAATATGGCTCTGGAACAGAAGAAGAAATTGAAGAAATGTTATCTTCAAATAAACAAGTATTTATGTATTTTCTTGATGCACCTGTAAACCCGTCTAATGTAGATATGGAACAATATAAAAAGGTGCAGGCCTTTAAAGAAAAGTACAGAGATAGAGGAATCTATTTTATAGTAAAAGATGAACATGAACTGAGACAGCTATTTACGAATCATTTAGGAATGCATTTTTTACCGTTAGCGGTAGGTAGGAAAAAGATATTTGAAAAAAAGGAAAGCCCCGTTCTTAAAATTAAGGCAGCATCGTTGGAAGAAGATAAATGTGCAGTTGTGGAGTACTCTGGATTTTCTGAGTGTAAACTGGTAAAGGATAAAAGAGAGAGTATTATTTCAAAAATTGCTTTATTACAGCAGGGATATCTGAATGCCAGAGAAAAGAAAAATACAGAGGACATTGAAAAAAGGGAAAATCCTTTATTGATCAATACCCCTGATTTGAATAAATTATTAGGAAAATCAGATTTTATGAAAGGTAAAATAATGGATGCAGATATTGCGGATAGATGGAAGAGTACCATTTGTAAATTCGCCAAAGAGAATGACATTGAAATCGAAGATTCTTTTTGGAATGTTGGAAATCTTAAAAAAAGGGTATCCACGCTGGTTCCATTTTATGGAGGTAGTGGTACAACTTTTGAAGGTAGTGAGGAAGAGAAAAAACGATATGATTCTATAGAGGAATTGTACTGGGCTATTGTTGATTATTATGAATATATTACCTTTTTTGAAAGGGTAGATAAACAAGGATTGGTTGATTTAACCGTGGCTAATATAGGGAATACGTTTGATGAAGACATTGATGTGAAAATTATTATTAAGAAAAATCATGTCTGCAAAATAAAGGATATAGCCATTCCGGAAAGTAATATTATTGAAGAAATATTGAAAATGAGATTTTTGGAATATGCCTATCAAATTGAAAGTAATGATGTTGTCGTTGAATATACGGGGTATCCTTTACAAACGCCCAATATGCCTTTAATTACTGATAATCTATTTAATAGACCATCAGCACAAGAAGAATATAATAGAAATAAAGAGGAGTATATAAAAAATCTAAACAGGATTTTCTGTTATGAGTATTATGAAAAAGAAGATGTTGATATTTTGATATTTCATATAGACTATCTTAAACATAATACTGTAATGGCATTTCCGTCAGTTTTGGTATTTAAGGAAATACCGGAT
>NZ_JACRSX010000018.1 GCF_014384985.1 Jutongia huaianensis | reverse complement strand
TCTATCTGGCTACCATGGACATCACTAAAAAATGGACCGGACGCCGCAGGGACTGGTCCCAGATACGAGCCCAGCTGGAGATCTATTTTGAAGAACGGCTGGAAAAAGCAGAATTCTAGGAAAATCTATTTGACATGTGCATTTATACCAGTATAATGCAAATAAGAGCAGAGAACCAAAATCTGGTCTCTGCTCTTAATAACTATCAATAAAATCTTGTGTCAGTTTTTTGAGTTTACACAAAACTTGAAACGGTCTCTTGGCTCCTTCCGATACATTCACGGCATTTTCATCTGTTCCCGTTGAAGTAATGGTCTGTCCATCCAGAACTGCATCCGAAGTCAGCTTATTCACAGCCGAATAATCAGAAACACCGGAGGATGTTCCACCCGGTGCTCCTCCCGAACCACCTCCCGGCTGTCCCTGTCCTCCCGAACCACCTCCCGGCTGTCCCTGTCCTCCCGGACCTCCATCCGGTACTCCGCTTGGCGGTGTCCCCGGTGCATCTCCCGGCTGGTCTCCGCCGATTGCCCCACCCGATGCGGCTCCACTCGGTGGCTCCGGCGGTGTTCCGTTTCCACCGGGCCCCTTCTGATCCGAAGAAGTCTCCTCCGCCTCCGTCGTCTGATTTAACCCTAATGCCGCCAGAAGTCCTGTTTTTGGTACTGTGTATACCGATACTGCCGCTGCCAGCACAACCACTGCAAATCGTTTGTTCCATCTCTTTCTCATAGGCTTATCCCCCTTTTCCAAAGCATCTTTCAAAACGCCTGAATACTTTGATCTGTTTTGATGATATGGCTATGATAAGTGATGTACCTTAAATCAACCTTAAAAACCAAAAAGATCCTGCAAAGGTTTCAACATCTCTGCAAGATCTCTTTGGCTTTTATGAAGCAAAATATAACATAATATTATCTACATCTAATCCCATTCATAAACATAGTTGTGCTTTACCCATCCCCATGTTCCCGTTTTTACTCTTTTCACATAGAACCATCTTCCTCCTGTTTCTCCGCTTTTTGTATAGTTAATACATACCGATTCATTATTATACATAAGTTCCAGTATAGTCGCATCAACATTGGGACGTTTTCTTAATCTAACTCCATTTCCCACAATACTAGCATTCTCATCAATTTTTCTTTCCTGTTGATTTGCTAAAATAACACCTACTCCTATTTCATCTCCTTGATATTCATTTTCTGCAACATCCAAAGAACTTTCCAATAACCTGTCTTCAGAAACCTGCGTTGCTCGTACTTCTGTGATATTGTTTTGTAGAAAAATTGACAAACACATAACCATAGCAAATAACACACTGAGACCTCTTTTTTTCTTCTATTTCATAATTGCCTCCTCATACACTTCATAATTTTATATTTCACTTCATAATCAACTTGTTATAAATAACCAATCCCCTATCCCTTTGTTTTTCACATGCCTGGTCTTCCATCTGCATCGCCACTTTATAATCTGATATTCTATAAAATCTGTACAAATCTTTTGTGGATACACTGTACATTACAACACCTGCGCTTCCATTCCGCAGCCGTACCATATACTTTACATTTCCCCTGTTTAAAGTACCATCTTCTTTTAATTTGTATATCATCCGAATGCTTGAAATATCCTTTTTCAGATTAAGCTTATCAAAATACTGCAATACCTTTTTCACATTCTTACGGTAAAACTTCTCGTCCGGCACCACTCCGGCAGCGCATTCCTCTTCCTTCTTATTTTCTAAGTCAATCTGATTTACCGATCCGTTCTCTGAATCAACTTCCACTGTTATACTATATTTCCAAGTCTCCTTTTCCAGAGTAACATAATAACTGGATGCATCCGCATCAACCGATAATTGTGTCTTATCATACTCTATGGTTGACACGGCATCTGCACAATCCACGCCATACAACTTCTCCGCATATTCTTTTGCAATTTCAATTGCTTTTTCCTGTGAAATATTCTGATCTTTGCTTTTTTCCTCTGCCTGCTTATTTTCCATTGACACCGCATAATCTCTTCTTTCCCAGAAATCAACTATCTGCAGCATCTGCTGTCTGGTCAACATCTCTTCCGGCAAATAAAATGTGCTGTTTTCATAACAATATACCGGCCTTTGATCCGATACATCTTTGATTTTTTCTACTTCCAAAAGCTTTTCCTGCGGAAATACACCTTCTGTTTCGTATTTATTCCGCAGCTTCTCTAACCGTTCCTGCTCTTCTCCTGTTAATTCTCTCGAAAAACTGTCTTCGTCGGTTTTTGCTGATTGTGTTTTTCTGTTTATATCCTTCTTCTCCCCCTCGTTCATTTCGGTCATATGTTTACTATATAAATTTACCGCCGCCTGTGTTCCCGTTGTCGTCAACACCGCAAACAGCAACAACGCCGCAGCATATTTCCAATACGAAACCGGTTTACGGCGGATTTCTGTTTTCTCAGAAAGCCCCTCTAATACACGATCTATCTTTTCTGTATATTCTAACGGCAATGGTTTTGCCTCCTGCTGTAAACGATCCGAAATTTCCCGATCAAATTGATCCATCATGTTCATCCTCCTCATATCAATTTTCTTAAATTTTCTCTTGCTTTGGAAAGCCGCGACTTTACCGTCCCCTCTGGAATCTGCAAAATCCCGGCAATCTCTTTTACTGAAAATCCCTTGTAGTAATACAAGATAACAACAATTCGCTCCTTTTGCTTTAACTGTTCCAGACAATACCAAATATCACCCGACACTTCCTGCTGATTTTGACAGTATGGTTCTATATCATCTACCGGTCTCATATGATTTCTTTTTACCGTCATATTTTTGGCGGTATTTATGGTAATCCGAATCAACCAGCTTCTAAAGTTTTCCGGTTTTCTTAATTTTTTCCGGCTTTCCCAGGCCTTACATATAGCTTCCGCAACAGCATCCTCGGAATCCGTCGTATTTTGCATAATATTATACGCCAGCCGATACAACAGATCCTTTTCTTCTTCTACAACTTGTGTAAAATATTGTGCATTCACTGCACACCCGAATGTTTGAGTAAAAAAGGTCATGGGACGTCCTAATTCGGCGGACTTCCGCTTCACGTAGTCCCTGGCTTTTGCCATGAAATAGAACTGTCTGTTCGGTTCGAATTCTGGCGCCTGGGCGTCGATGTTTACCAGATCCAGACTAATTTCTTTCAGCCTTTCAGCCGGAACTTCGCGCAAATCTATTTTATTATACATAAACTTTTCCTTTCATGTCTTACTTTTTCGTTAAATTTCATCGCCTGTTTGTTTGTCTACAAATACAATTTTCAATTCACAACCCAGGACGCCGGCGATCTCCGCAAGTTCGGATTCTTTAAAATTGCACCGCGTCATTTTGTTGGAAAAATTCTGTCGCGTCTGGTTTGTTCCTTCTGCCAGGTCGCCCATTGTCATATTTCGCCGGCCGGCCAGGAAGCGGATCTTTTCCGCCGTGTTCATATCCATTCGATCAACCCCTTTCTGTTGTGTATGTTATTTTACTTTATACACTTTAGAATGTCAAGTTGAAAATATTTCTTTATCTTTTAATCTTTTTCTTTACATTTATACTTGACATTTTACACTATATAGTGTATTATAATATCATAAAGCAAAGGAAATAAACATCCAGCAGAAGGGTTAAAATGGTGGTAGATATGGAAATCAGAAGACTTAAAAATACAAAATTCGGAACAAACAAGATTGCTAGAGTCGTTACCGGTTGGGCGCTCTATGAAGCCGGTAAGGGTTGGATCGCTTTCAGTCACGACCGCGACCAGTTCGGGATCCTGGTTCCTTATATTCCGTGTGGCGGAAAGAAGGCGCTTCAATCCATCCTGGACGCCGGCGGCTTCGTCAGTTTCGACGGTATGGAGTATGTCGCCGAATTATAGAGGGCCGGAAGGCCCTTTTATTTTACACTTTTTCGTGTATTATAGAAAATATTTCTTTCTGTTTTTAATCATTTTCTTTACATTTATTCTTGACATATTACACTTTATAGTGTATAATGTAAACATAAGATAAAGAAAAGAGGTAATCAAAATGTTAGATAAAAACGGAATGGAAATCAAAACAGGAATGGTTGTGGAAATCAAGGACGCCTTCTTCAAGAACGACAACGGGCTTTACTTCGTGGAACACTCCGCCGGGGATCCTGACTGGTGCGGCTCCGATCATAGCCTTCGCAAGATTTCAAAGCGCGGCAAAATCAGCCAGGCGAAGCACAACCTTTGTTTCTGGCCGATCGGAATTTTCATCAGTGACCGATTCAAGGCCGCCGAAGCGCGAACCTGGAATAAAGAACACGCGACAATCGAAATCAGAACCGAAATCGACCGTTCAGAAGTTGCCGCCTACTTTAACCAAATGGCCGAAGACCTCACCGATCGGATCCAGCGCGAAGCCTGGGACTATGGCGAAGAAAGTCAGACTGTGAAGACATCAACTGCAATTCAGAAACATTATAGACAAGTAGCTTCGGAAATATTGGCATAATAGGAACAGGGCGGCCGGTGTGGCCGCCCGGAAAGGAAGAATCACGGAATGGAAAGAAGCATTTGACGCCGCCGTCGAAAAGACGGTGGGCGCGTATGAGAAGATGGAAGAAGCGTTCCTGTCTGGTAGCAAGGAAGGCTTCGAACACTGGCACTCTGAATACTGTCGGTATATCGACGTATTTACAGAAGCGACCGGAATCCCAGAATCGCAATTCATTGAAATTGTGAACGACGCCGTCCTGAAAAAGAAAGAACAGAATAAATCAGAATAAATCAGAGTTTGTCAGAGAATATCAGAATATATCCCACGAACGCATAAAAGCCCCGGAAATGGATTTTCCGGGGCTTATTGTGTATTTGTCCACTTACGGCATTAAAACGCAAATCTGGGCGGCTGGCGCGTTCGGACGGGCATTTCCGCGCCGCCTGTTCTGCCTGGAAATTGGTCGGGGATTTTGTTTCCCCCTTATACCCCCTTCCCTTGCGCCCATTGTATCATACATTTTATAAACTGTAAAGTGTAAGTTGTAAATATTTGTTATAAATTCAAAATTCTAAAGTGTATTACACCCGTGAACCGAATTCATCGTCAAGAGCGATCCAGCCGTCTTCGTTCGTCGCGTAGGACTTCAACAGGCCCCACAACTTCGCGCCTGGGCCTTCCTTCGTCTTTACGATGGTAAAGGATCCGACGCCAGTGTGTACCGCCTGGCCGTTCTTCTTGTGGTAGTCGTAAGTTGTGCCAGGGCCTTTTCTGATCCGCAAATCAGGAATCTTCACGCGGAACACGAAAGATTCATTCGCGGCGGCAACGCAAGGATAAATTTCTTTTCCTGAATTGTCGAATACTTTATAGCCGCTGTTCTGCTTGCAAAGTTCGATCGCGTTTTCCTTCTGCTTGAAGGCGCCGATCTGAGTGTCGGCCTTGTCCCAGGACTTACGAACGCGGAAATATCCGGTTCCGGCGGTGCTTTCCTTCTGCTCCTGGGTAGCCTTGAAGGAAACATAATCCGGGATCGTGGTAATGAACAGGCCGCTTTTCAGCTTATACCATTTTTCATCGGCGGAGATTCCGACGACGGTAAACACGCCTTCGTGTACAATCTGATCGACGGCGGCCGTGTAGCTAGGCGCCTTTCGGATATTCAGGCCGTCTTCGCCCTTATAAATAACCGTAACGGTTCCGTTCATGGCGTTAATCTTCTGGTTGCTCTTGTCGTCGCTGGTATTGTCTACTGGCGCGGAAGGAACGGTTGTGACGGTCTGGCCGGACATTGCCTTTTTGACGTCCTTTCGGAACTGATCCATTGTCAGGCCGTACTTATTCCAGATATGTTCGGGATCGCCATGGTTCGACGCGATTCCCTTCGCGTGGCCCTCGCGGTGGCTCATTAAAACATTGCTGTTTTCCGGGTTGAAGCCGTACTTCTTGCAGATATACGCGAAGAACTGGACGGCGTTCGCGTAAGTTGCCAGGACATGGGCCTTCGTGTTGCTTCCGTCGCCTGTTTCAATCCAGGAAGAACCACCCGTGTACTTAATAGTCGCCGGTTCTGTCATTTCAATGCTGATAAGTGAACTGTTTCCGCTTCCGTTCGAACCGGATCCGCAATGCCAGGCGCGGAAGTTCCACGGTAAAAGCTGTAAAACGACCGCGGCTTTTCCAACGACCGCATGAACGCACGCGCCCGTTGAAACGGAAAAGTTGTTCGCGATAACCTTCGGATCCGGCTGTGGACAACCGATACTGTGAAGCATACCGCCGGCCGGTGTGATTCTGCGGCCACTCTTATAACAAGGGCTGTTTGTCAGAAGATATTCTTTGATTTCAATACTCATTTTGTCTTCACTCTCCTTTACATCGTACTTGTGAAGTTCCCATCGTTCAATGATGGAACAGATCTTTTCGACGTATGTTACGTCGGTGGCGTAGCCGCCGTTTTTGATGATCTGGATCGCCTTTCTGTAATCTGTTTCGCCCGAAAGTCCTTCATACCGCTTTGCGGCTCCTTTCATGGCGCCCAGTAAGTAAAGCGAATGATCGTTTATACTGGCCTGAATGTCCGGGTATGCGCGGAAATCGGCAACGACGGAATATTCTTCGCCGTTCTTCTTCTGTTCTTTTGTGGTCTTCGTATATTTTGAAGCGCCGTCCCAGACGCTTTTCCAGGTGTTCCCACTTAAAGAACACTTCATTCCGAAAATGTTGTTTGCGTTCACGGCCAGGTCAGTAGAGCCGTAACCGCTTTCTAAAATTGCCTGTGCCATTGTTACGGAAGCAAGTATTCCGCTTGCTTCCGCGTCTTTCATGGCATACGGCGCGATTTTGATAACAAAATCTTTTTCCGACATTGATTAGTCCTTCTTTCTGTAAAATCTGGCCCAGATCTCGAACAAATAGTCCCAGCCCTTACAACACACGATCGCCACGATGAACGCCGCGAAAATGACGGCTACAAGGTAATACCACACGAACGCGATTGACGCGTAAGACAGGTAAGCAAAGAAGCCGATCACGCAAATTGCAAGGGACAGAATAAGAACCTGGAACTTTGTCGGGATCTTGTCCAGGAAGCCGATCCCCTTTGTAAACTCTGTGATAACCGAAATCAATGTACAGATTGCGGCCACAATCAGGATGATTTTTGAAGCGTTTTCAATGATAAATTCAATGTTCATGTTGTTTTCTCCCTTCTGGTGTAAAAATAGTTTTCAGTTATAATCCGAAGCCGGTTCGAACAATGGTTGTTAAAAGCCCGATGGCCGCGACGATAATAGCCGCCACAACAGTTCGGAAAAGCCATTTATTCGATTCGGTGAGATCTGCGACGGTCTTCTGGACGTCTTCAAGATCGCTTTTGATTCGAAGAATTTCTTTTTCGTTTTCATAGGTCTTGATTTTGGCGTTGTTGTAACCGTCAAGTTTTCCTTCGATCTTGATAAGTCGATCAAGAACTTCTCTTTCAAATTCTGCTTCCATACCGTGAACCCCCTTTCCTGATTATTAGACAAAAAACAACCTGGTAAAATGCCAGGCTATGAATTGTTATCTGGAACCCGGAAAGAAAATTCGTCGATAATCTTTCGGAGAAGGTTTCCGGCCGTGAAGTGGCTTATCAGACCGAAATAACTTTGCATGGTGTTGTTGACTTTCTCCCATGTAAGCCGGCCCATTTCAAACATTTTCTGAATGAACCGGATCCGGCGATACATTCTTTGTCGTGTCGATTTTCGAACACGGATTGTCAGCGGCGTAATAAGGGCGCCGACAAATGTTACCGGAAGATAAGCCGGTCGGATTGATGTCTTGTTATTTAATTCAAGGTGCAATTCCTCATTCAGAAATCTTTCGATTTCATCCCTTGCCGCGAACGCCTTTTCCTTACTGTCAAAAAGTGCGATCACGTCGTCTACAAACCGAATATATTTTTCGATATGAAGAACGTGTTTACAAAACTGATCCAATTCGTTCAAGTAAATGTTCGCGAACATTTGACTTGTCAGGTTTCCGATCGGCATACCGCGATTGTATAACCAGTCTTCTTGTTTGCACAACTCCGGCTGGACGCCGGAAGGAAGGCCGAAGGCGGTATGTTCGCAATTTATCAGTTTATCCAGGTCGCGAAGAATCAGTTCGTCCTTGATATGCTTTTTCAAGATCTTCATAAGGATTTCGTGATCGACGCGGTAAAAGTATTTTGCAATGTCAAGTTTTAAGACGTACCAGTGTTTCGGACTCCGGTTGACCTTCCGAAGCCAGATCTGTAACTGTTTTCTTGCCTTGACGGTTCCCTTACCCTTCCGGCAACCGTAACTATGCGTTATATACTGCCGGTCGAATAAAGGGTTTAGTTTCTGGTAATACGCCCATTGAACGACACGATCCCGGTACTGTAAAGCCATGATAATTCGGGGTTTCGGCTCATAAATCTGTTTCATGCGGTACTTACCGACACGATAGGACGATTCAAGCGGATTCCCTGGGATCCCGTCTTTCGGGTAGTATGTTAGTCGATTCGTGAGATCAATGATTTCTTCTTCCCTATGCGCGGAGAATTTCAAGTTTTCGTCGCGGTTGTGCTTGCCCTGGGAAGCGTTGCGATCCGCTTCAAGTAGGTTCGACGGGTCGATGATTTCTTCGTGCGTAATGTCGAAAGTCTTCATTGTGGTTAATTCCTTTCGTTGGAATTGTGCGCCCTTGCTTTCGGCGTGGGCGCGGCGCTGATCGTTACGCCCTTCACTGGCTTTCGCCAGGTACTAACCGCATTATCAGCAAATTTAATTTCTCCGGCGCTATGGCCGGAACTGAAACAGATCCCTTTTCCCTTTCTTGCACTGTGAAAAGTCCGTAAACTTTCCCGTCTGGCTAAAAGGATAAGCGGAGAAGAAGCCGATGTTCGTCCTGACGTTCGAACGTGGGTTGTTCAAGTTCAACGCGGAAGGGCCAGCGTTCGAAGTGTTGTTGTAACTGCCAGAGACAATCGGCAAGCGTTTTTGACCTGTTCCCTCTGCCGGAAATTATTTTCCGGCGGTTGTGCTGGTTTCCTTTTGTGATCGGATCCAGCCGCCGAGTAGCCGCCCGATTTCACATAACTTTTCTGAAACCAGTATGTAACGCTTTTCGTCTACAAATTTCATGTCATACGACAAATCATTGAACATTCGCAATAATTCAAGCTGAACGTCCGCGTCTTGAAGTGTCGTTTTCTTGAAATACTTCTTTTGTGCCGTGATTATAAGAATCAGGAATTGAAACAGACACTTTTTATAGTCCGCCACAAACCCCAGCTTTTCACTTCTGGGATATTTCACAAAAGAAGTGTACAGATATTTCATAAGGTCTTTTGACCTTTGAAGAATTATCAGGCCGCTTCGTTGTTCCCGTCCTTCGTCGGTTTCGGGATTTCCGGGCGCCCCGTATCTTCGCATATTTCCCATTGTTGCAATCCTTTCTTGTGTCTCAAAAATATAGGGGCTACTATCGTAGCCCCAAACAGAACACGGCTATCAGATTGCAGATTCCAACTCCATAAAAGCGGAGAAGAAGCCGATGAACGACCAGACGTTCGAACGTGGGTCGTACAAGCTCAACGCGGAAGGGCCAGCGTTCGAAGTGTGGCTGTAACTGCCAGAGACAATCGGCAAGCGTTCGTCTTCGTTGTTGATCCAAAAAGCGCCGGTATGTGTGACGCCGCTTACCGGTGCAAGGAATAATTCCTTCAAGATCTCCGGGATCGTTGTCACGCCGGTTCCGGCCACAAGATTTCCGAAGTTTGCCGTGTAGGTACTGCCGGCCGCGCCGGTATCGGTTGCGATCTTGAAATCTTTTGTATATTTCAAGGTGCCAGGTGTTCCAGGCTCTACCAGGCTACCATTCGGAAGAATGGCCTTCCAATATGTGGACGCGGCAAGGTGTGAAACCTGTTTTGCGGCCAGGTTGCAGACGAAGATCTGGATTTCGCCTTTGTAAATTCTAAGGCCGGACATCCATTTCCAGACGTCACCCACGTAGTCGGCGATACCGTTTCGCGTTCCGTCATGGAACCAGGTCGCCGGGCCGGATCCGGTCGCGGTTCTGGTTGTTCTTGTTCCGCCCGATCCGTCGCTTTCGGTTGCGGTTGTCTCGCCAACCTCATAGGTGTATGTGTGGTGTTTTCCGTACTGGGTGTTGCCGCGCGGAATAAAACCGGATTTATAGATCAAATGGTTAATGACCGCACGTTCCGGGATTGACGCTAAATGCCAGCCCGTTCCCTTCGCATTACAAGCCGCGTGTGACGCGTCGTAATTGATGGACGCTTTCGGATCCACCAGCGGCCAGGAATAGGCCAGACCGTCCACAATACAGTTAATAAATTTGCTGAAAAAGAAGCGCTTGTATTCCACATCGTCAACCACAAAGGCCGAATGTGTCTTTTCGCTTCCACCGTCGAATAACTGGGCGTTTGTGCGCTTATTAAACGGGATCATAAAGGACGGAAGGCCCTTGACGTCCGAAATAATAGTGCAACCGCCGCCAGTCAATCCTTCCGTGGCGAATTTCAGGCTGTCAAACTGGTAATTATTCATAGATTACACCTTCTTTCAGCGCGAACAGTGTCAAGGTCACGTTGTCCATAGAGAACGGAACCGGATCGCGCTTGATAATTGTTTTCTGGCTGTTTTCTGTTTCTTCGGAATAGTCCGGGTTCGGGATTTCTTCTTCTGTGTAGGCTCTGGCCGGAATGTCCACCTGTGCCACATAAAGAAGACCGACACCGGTTTCCAGGTTGCCGGCCATATCCGAAGTAATGTCGATATGGACGTCGTTGTCGGCTTCGTATTTTTTCAGATTCAGCATGATCTGATCGCCGACGTTCAGCCAGGTTTTCGTTGTGGAATAGGAAATCTTCTGGCCTTCGTTTGCTTCGATAATTTTCATCGTCTCATTCCCACCTCTCTTTTTACATCATTCATTCGCGCGTTGATTTCTTCCGCGTATTCGCGATTCTGGGCGGCTGAATTGCCTTCGTGGCCGCCACCGAAGGCGCGTAACATCGCGGATTCCTGGGCGCGTCTTTCGTCTGATTTAATAATTACATTTGCTGGCATTAGTACAGTCCCCCGATCACATGAAGTTTTAATGTTACATTTTTGGCGCTACCATAGTAACGCACCTTAAAGGCGTTCAGGGCCTTGTCGAATACTTCTGCATACTCGACCGGGCCGTCCGCTTCCGTGACCTCAATATCGACCTTGTAATCGGTCTTATTGACAATCTTCGGAAGGGTGATCGTCTTCGCGGAATTGGTCGCCGGATATTTCAGCGAATTTGTGAGTGTCGCCGTTAATATCTGGCCGCGAAGATCGTCAACTGATTCCTGGATAAGTCGAAGGTGAATGGCGTTCGTGGCCGCGATCAGGTTTCCTTCCAGGATCCCCATGTCTTCGTTTCCGAAGTTGGTCGCGCTCTGCTGTGTGCCTTTCTGGTGGATCTCACCAGGGGCCGGCGTCCATTCTTTCACACCGTTTCCCAGATCCACGACGGAAACCCGTCTAGGGTACTGGACAATTCGGTCTTTCCAAAAAACCGGAATATACATCTTTTATCGCTCCTTTCTACTCATTCCCCGAAGACTGTACAATTTTGATCGCATAACGATACATGACGCCTTCGTCGAATTCCTCTTTGTTCAGGCTTTCGTTACCGCCGGCCCATAAGAAGCCGCCGCGATGATAGAAGCGAATTCCTGTAATAGAATCCGGGGCGTTATGATCGAACATAACATAGATCGCGATCCGGCCATCGGATAAAGTTTCCACATGGTCGATCGGAATTTTTGTCCAGGTATTCCCGGAACGGTATTCCGCGTAAGCGACAACCTTTTTCAAATATTCCTTCACGTCGTCGATTGCTTCGTCCGTTAAAGGAATATAATTTCCTTCTGTCATGCTGTTTCGATCTCCTTTCATTCTTCGTCCGCGGCGTATTTCTCCGCGGTGCTGTCATAATATAAGTTAAGTCCTTCACTTTCAGGCGCGACGGAAACGCCGCTTTCCGCCAGCGCAAGACCAGTCGCCGGATCTGGATAAGAACCGGTTTCCTGGTCGCTGTCCGTCGGATAAACGATTGTCTGTCCGTCGGTGGCGCCTTCAAGATCGACTGTAACTTCGGATAAATGCAAGCCGGTTGAAATGTCCGGCGTGGTTCCGGCTGGCGTGTACTCTGCGAACGCTTCTTCTCCCTCTGCTTCAAGTGAAAGCTGAACTTCGGTCGGGATAAATCCAACCGCGGCCGCCGGATATGTGCCACACTCGAAATCACCACAAAAGGTATAGAAAAACGTCTGGTACTCTGATTTATCGAAAAATTTAAGCGTGATCCCGTTCTGAAAAGCCATGTAGTCGAAACGGGAACGCGCATTTTTAACTTTATTCAAATAATTCAGAAATTCTTTTATGGAAGTCTGCGTCACTTCCGTTCCGACTGCAATTCGGAAATGGAAAGGCGCTCCGGCGTATGTGTACCATTCTTCAACTGACGTGTTATTGTCGCCAAATACGGTGTCAATCATTTCTGTCATGGCCTGGCTGGTTCCTAGCTTAATGTACCAGTAAATCGAATTTCGGATCAGACTTCTTTTGATTTCCGGCGAAAGCGACGTGTTATAAAACAGAACACGGCTTTCAACTGCCAGGAAGTCCAGCTTGTCGTCTTCGACCTTATCCAGATCCGCCCAGATATGCACCCGGCGCAACCGTTCCATGAATTTCTTTTTCTGAATATCAAACACCCGGCACGAAGCCAGGCGTTCAGGTGTCTTCATTTCTGCCGGAAGCGCGTCTTCTGTCCGGTAATCGTGAAGGCTAATCATTTTCAACGCCCCCGTAAACGAATTCGATCGTTCTTTCCTGGGCGACGGATGTTTCCGGGACGACCTGGAACGCCGGGGATTCGATAACGACGCGCTTTCCGCCGGCGGCTCTGACAAATTCTGTCAGGGTGTCCGGGTTAATGTCCCGGCCGATCTTTGTTTTTTGCCACTCGATATATGTATCTTTTGCGGCTTCGATCGCGCTCTTAATGGCCGCCAGATTGTTAATGTCACTTCGGCCAATATAATAGGTCGCCTTAATATCATATTTAACGACGTCAGGCGGTGCGATCTGGTCTTTGTCTGTAAGCGGAATAATCGGGTTGTTTTTCAAATATGCCAGACAGCCGTTGCAAAATGTCTGTGTTGGCAATTCTCCGCCGTTCAGAAGAATTCGAATGTCAACAACCGCGTCTTCCGGCTCGTAGATCTTCACATCCTCGATCGCCGCCGAATTGTACTGTTTCACCCAGTATTCGTAAGCGTCAGACGGGCCGGCTGTGGAATAGGACGACGGCGCCAGGAAAATTCGTTCACGGAAGTTTTCTTCTGTTTCTTCTCCGGCCCCACCTTCCGACTTCGTTATGTTTGTAACTTCGGCAACATAAGGAACCGGATCGACCAGGGTTTCAATCTGGCCGACAATATAATCATTTCCGACCGTTCCGACCGTTTCACACGTACAATCGACGTCGATATGATCCGCGCCGGCCGTGACCTCTGCGAAGTCGTCGGTTGCGAAATAAATTCCGTCCCCGGCGGTGACTCTGGTTCCGGCCGGGATATAAACCACTTCACGGCGGATTTCGGACAAAATAAAACGAACCGTTGTGACTGCCGCCTTCGGTTCGTTGATAAAGGTCTTTTTCATGGATCCTAAATGTTTCAGAAAATCGCCGGTTGAATACTTCAAAAGGTTCTGTTTTGCCGCAAAGTCAAGCTGTTTATACATCTGGAACCACTGGCCGGCTTCAATCTTTAACTGAATGTATTCTTTATCGCCTGGGCGAAGGATCTTTTTCTTCCCGGTTTCCTGTTCATATTCATTTTGCCAGTTTGTAATATTTTCATTCAAGATCTGATCGAATGTAATGTCGTCTATGAACGATACGTCGGGAAGATCATATAGTTTCTGGATTTCATCAGCCATTATATACAAGCACCACCTTCGGAATTAAATTTCCGTTTCCATTTGCTTCGAACCGGACTTCATCGACCGAAACGCGGTCTTCGAATTCTTCGACAACTTCGATCGCTGAAATGGTATAAAGGTTCTGGGCCTGGTAGGCCGGCGCCGATATAACATCAGGATCAATCCCGACTTCCCGGTTCATCGGAATAGTGCCTTTTAAAACGGATAAAATAAAAGACACCTTTTCCATGATTTCTTGACGAAGGGAAAGTTCCACTTCGCTATTCATTACAATTTGTACGCCGTCAATTTCAATCATCGTTCGCGCCCCCCCCCTAATAGTATTCCGTGGCCGTTACGGCGATTTCGACAGAAACAAGTTCGCCGCGGTTCCACACTTCCTTAAAGTTTGCGTCGATGGAATCAACCGTCCACTTTCCGCCGCCGATCTTGTGGCCGCCAATTACTAGCGGACAAACTTTTCCACTTTCACAATACTTTATCAGTTTGTCCTTCATAATACGGGGCCGTACACCGTGACCGGCGCGGATCTTCATTGTGAACGACACGCCTTCGTTGTTCGGGCCGATGAATTCCCGTTCCGATTTCTTCCGGTAACGGCTGTGTTCGGAATAGTTCGCGGAAGCGGCCTGTTTGAAATCATTGAAATTACAGATTTTCTTGTCGCTGGTTTCGAAGATAATGTCCCCGAAATATCCGATCATTTACACCACCGTCCTTCCTATGTCGGATAACTGCCGGAAACGGTCAGGTTGCCGCCCACATGGACGTTTCCGGTCGTGCTGATTGATTTTGCTGAAATGCTCCCGGCGCTGATCCTGCCAGTTACGGTTGCATTGCCGCCGACTGCCAGATTCCCGGAAACATTCAATCCTTCGACGTTCACGCTATCCGATACCACATCAAGGCGTTTCGCCTTCTTGTCGTACCGGATATAACTTCCGTCCCCGAAATCTTTTCGCCAGATCCCGGCGACGCCTTCCGGCGGCCGGTTTCCTTCTGCATACGGCGGCGGAAGAATCACGCCGCGCGTTCCGCCGTTTTCCAGGTGTACCACATATACAAGGGTTTCAACCGGTGGCGGATCAAATTCATTTGAGAAAAACGGCATATAAGGCGAAACGGCATTGTCACGGTCTTTATAGACGACCTGGGCCGTCCCGTCCGTGTAGTTAATCGCCGAAATATAGCCAACTCTTATAATATCGCTCATGTGTCCCCCTTTTTATCCTGGAATCGTCAGGACTGTTCCCGGCCAGATCCAGTGACCGTTGCTTGACGATGATTTTCCGTGTGATTTTGCGGCCGATTCGATGGTCGATTTATTTGTGTTATAAATCTGCATATACTTAGCACCGGATCCCAGGAATTTTGTTGAAATTCTCCACAAGGTATCGCCGCTTACAATGGTATAGGTCTTCGCCTTCGTGGAACTGCTGGCGGCTTTCTTTGTGGTGTTCCCGGACTCCACGGTCGCAACTGTGACGCCGTTTACAATCACGCATAGGTGCATATCAAGGCTTACGGTATAACCGCCGCTGGCGTCCTTTGTGTGTGTCACGGTGTCAATGTAATATTTCCCGTCCAGCTTGCCGAAGCCGGACATTTTTATATTTTTACAAGCGATATACTTCACATCGCCCCTTGTTTTCACGTTAATAGACTGGCATTTCCTGTTATGCTCTAACAGTTTCGCCTTCGCCTTGATTTCCGCGTCTTGAAGGCTTTCCGCGGTTTCGTTCAGTTTCAGGATCCTTGATCCGTTCCTCATCATAAATTTATATTTCAGCGTCTTGTTTTTCTTAGAATCTGTATAGCAGATCTGAACGCCGTCATATAGTCGCGTCATGCTCTTAGTGGCCGACCAGGAAGAACATTTTGACCGGTCAAGTGAAAGACTGGCCGCCTTCTTTTCATAGTCCGTCTGATCGAATACAACCATTTTCCGGTTATATAATTTCATAGCCAGGTTATAAGACGCGCAAAGGCTGAAAGCGAATTCAACGTCCGTCTGGTCGGATTGCTCCATTTCGTCGATCGAATAGTCCTGGCCGGAGAAATACAAGCCGATCTTTGCCGTTGCGGCAATGCTCGAAAGAATTCCTTTGACCGATGTTTTCTTCCAGGTCTTCGATTTCTTCGTGACGTTGAAATCCGTGTTGATCGGTGTCGCTATGCCCCCGATCGTGGCAATTTGCGGCGGCCCGGAATATCCCAGGTCGTCAATCAGGAAATAACCACAATTCAGGCTTCGATTGTCGCCTTCTTTGTTCCAGTTCGTTGTCTTGATGGTAGCTTCCACATAGTCGCCCTGAATAGGGATCCAGCCGCCCCACCAGACGCCGCTTCGGTTGTTTAATTTCAAGGAAACAGTGTCGGCCGTACCGCTCGCGTTGTCCACATACTCGAAGCCTTCTGTATAATCGGTTATTTTCTTTGTGATGTCCTTTCCGTTGTATTTCACGGAAACGTAAGACTGTCGCGCTTGCATGGCTTACACTCTCCATTCTGGAAGGTCTTCGTCGCTTTCTTCCGGCAACTCCGGGATATAAACCGGAGTGCCATCGGAAAACACGGAAATGTCCAGAAGGTGGGGATTGCTGTCCATCAGTAAGCCGATGTATTTCACGTCGCCATAAAAAGCGTAGGCGATAGAGTCCCACATATCGCCAGAAACGGTTGTGTAGTATCTTTTTTCGTCCATATCATGGCCCCTTCTTTATGCGAATGAAGTCCTTTCCTTCCCCTTCTTCCATCTGTCCATCATTTCATTAAACTTCTGCTGTGACATTTCAAGGGCTTCGTTCACATCTTCCTTGCTTGCGTTGCCCTGGATCACAACCGAAGGCGAATAGACAAATTTCGAACTATCCGTTGAAGAATTATCTTCCTTCGTTCTGTTGGTTGTGTTACTGGTTGTCACGTTGTTGTAAAGCTGTTTCGTGACTGATTCCGCCGGCTGGCCGTTGCTCTGAATTCCGACAAGCTGTTTCATTCTGTCGAAAACAGAAGCCGCGCCGTCATTCTGGTTGCCCTGGACGACTCCGGCGACGATGGATTTCATATTCGACCACAATTCAGCCAGCGGAAGAACCGCTTCTTTGCCGGCTTCTCCGCCGCCCAAAAGGTTGTTTCCACTTGCCCCGAAGATGGTCGGTTTGTTTAAAATACCACCGTTTTTATACCAACTGATCCCGAAATGGGGAACAGAAGGCGGATTGATTGAAAAACCGCCCGAAATAGAAACGTGCGGAAGTTTCAGCTTTGGAAGGCTCCAGGAAAAGTTGAATTTGCTTTTTAATGCGCCGATCGCGTTTGATACGGCGTTTTTCGCTGATTCCATCTTTCCACTGATCGCCGACACGATATTCCCAAAAATGCTTGTGACCGTGTTCTTCGCGGCTGATAAGCCGGAAGAAAAGGCCGAACGGATTCCAGATAATGCCGACGACACATTTGCCTTCGCTGTGTTTATTTTGTTGCTCATAGTTGCCCGGACATTTTCAAACGCCGAACTTGTAGCAGACGACACCGCCGACCAGGCCGCCGAAGCGGTTGACCGGATGGACGAAGTAACCGAAGAAACGGTCGCTTTCGCGGCGTTAATCTTGTTTGAGATATAACCCGTCGTCGTTGTCCAGGCTGAATTTGTCGCGGATGATACCGCCGACCAGGCCGCCGAAGCGGTTGATCGAATGGATGAAGCGACCGAAGAAACGGTCGCTTTCGCGGCGTTGATCTTGTTCGAAATATAGCCGCTTGCCGCCGTCCAGGCCGTGTTTGTTGCCGACGATACCGCCGACCAGGCCGAACTTGTGGCTGATTTTACGGACGACCAGGCCGCCGAAGCGGTTGATTTGATCGTCGAAGTCACGGACGAAACAACCTGTTTCGCGCCGTTAATTTTTTCGGAAATATAACCGGTTGCCGCCGTCCAGGCTGAACTTGTGGCTGATTTCACCGCCGACCAAGCCGAACCCGTGGCTGATTTTACGGACGACCAGGCGCCCGAAACCGCGTTTACGATCGGAGAAAGGAAAGACGAAATCGTGTCTTTGACCTTCTGAATTCCGTCCGAAACGGTTGTTTTGATAAACTCCCAGGCTGAAAGGATCGTGTCCTTGCAGTTCTGCCAGATAAACTGGAACGGAAGCGTGATAATCTGAAAAGCGGCCGAAATGATTTCGCCGATCAGCATAACCCCGACTTTCACGATGTTTTTTATCGTTGTCCAGGCTTCACTTACCTTTTCGGAAATCTGCGACCAGATTTTGGAGAATTTCTCCTTGATCGCGGTCAATTTTCCGCCTGTTAATTTATCTATGAAGGTATATCCGGCCGTATAGTAGCCTTTTACGCCCTCGATTGCCGCCGCGGCGATTCCCTTAATTCCGCCGCCGTGTTCCTCATACGCGGACTTGATATTCGATAACTTTTCAGAAATCGTATCTTTCGCCGCTTGCATGATGGATCCGGCTGTTTTTTTGATGGACGAAAACGCGTCTGAAACCTTATTTTTGATTACAGATAGCTTTCCGCCTGTCGCTGTGTCAATCGCATTAAAAGCACCCACGACAACGCCTTTCAGCGCGTTCAGGGGCGCAAGTGTCAGCGAAGACAGGGCGCGAAATGCACCCGAAAAGATATTTTTCAATCCATCAAGGGCTTTCGACCAGTCGCCCGTGAAGACGCCGCTAATAAACTGAACGACACCCTGGAAGACCTGTTTCACGCCCGAAAAGATATTTGTGATCGTCTGTTTCCAGCTTTCGAATACAGACGAAAGGAACGCAAAAGCAACCGGGAATTTGTCTGCGAATTCCTGAATTGCGGCCGAAGCCTTTTCTTTCAGGTTGTTAAATACGCCGACGATCCAGTCGCCCAACTGTGACGCCTTTTCTTTCACGGTGTCCCAGTTTTTATATAGCAACACGCCGATCGCAATAACCGCCGCGATTGCCACACATACAAGTCCAATCGGACTTGTTAGAAATGCGAAAGCCACGCCCAGCGCCGAAGTAACGGCCGTTCCGACCGCACAAATCGCGTTCCAGGCTGTCAAGGCCGCCGTCTGCGCCCATGTGGCCGCTGTGCTGATTCCCTTAACAACTGCGTCCTTTGCGTATAATGCGTAGAGATAGGCCGTTTCCAGCCTGTCCTTTGCTTTCAACGCAAGGTTCACGATCATAGCTTTCTTTTCCGCGCCAAACACTACCACAAGGGCCTTGACGGCTTTTACCGTGTTCATAGTGTCCTTTGCGAATTCAACCATCTTCACCGCCGCAACTGCTCCGGCGATTCCGGTAATAATCGGGATAAGAAGTCCCCATTCATCTAACTTCTGATAAACTGTCGCCGCGGCCCCGATAACTTTCATCATGGCCCCGATAACGGCCGGGATTGCGACCGTTGCAATTTGGGAAATGGCCGGTTTCACTATCTCCCATGCCTGGAACAATTTGTCTTTCAGATCCAGGGCGACCGCGATCACTTTGTCGATCGCTGGCTTGTTTTCTTCAATTTTCGCCTTGATATTCTCGAAGGCCGTGATTCCCGTATCACGTAAAAAAATAAATGCGTCCGTGGCTTTCGTGCGAATTTCGTCAAAAGCTGGCTTCGCCTGGTTAAAGGCCGCGATCGCTTTCTTCGCGAAATTCTCCGCCGCCGGAACGACTGTGTTATAAAATGACTGTGCAACGCCGACCGCGCGGTCAGTAATCGACGGGATCACATCAGCAACCCCTTTGATTGCGTCCTTTGCAAGTGGCGCGAATACCTCGCACAATCGAATTTTAGCGTCATCGACCGCCGAACCAAAAATCGCCATTGCGCCCGGTAACGTGTCCGTCATGGTATCGGCCATTGCGTCCAGGGCGCCGTCGGAATTCTCGAAGGCTTCTGTTAGCTGTGTCCAGGTGGACGCGGCCCCGTCTGCGCCTTCTGCGACGCCTTCCAACAAATAGCCGAACTGGGTATAATAGTTCGTGCCGGCGATTGCCGCCATGTAGTTGTTTTTCTGTTCCTGGGACAATCCAGACATCGCGCCGTTTAATTCCACAAGAATATCTTGCATATTCCGCATTGCGCCGGAACTATCGTAAATAGAAACGCCCAGTTCCTTAAATGCTTTCTGCGCGACGTCTTTCGTTGTCATTCGAACCAGCATAGAGTTCAAAGCCGTTCCGGCTTCCGCTCCCTTGATACCATTGTTCGCAAGGATACCCAGGGCCGCGGCGGTCTGCTTGTAGTCCATGCCGGCCGATTTTGCGGCGCCACCACAACCGATCATCGCTTCCATTAAGGCTTGCGCGGTTGTGTTCGATTTGTTATTCGCCTGGACAGCGACGTTCAAGTAATTTGTCAGATCGTCAACGCCCAGGCCCAACGCACTCATTGAGTCAGTTACCAAGTCCGAACAGGTGGCTAGATCCATCGAAGTAGCTTCCGACAAGCGAAGAACCGGTTCCAGCGCCGAAATAGAATCATTCACGTTCCAGCCGGCCAAACTCATATAACCTAATGCCTGGGCGGCTTCCGTGGCTGTCTTAGTCGTGCGTTTTCCCATCTCCTGGGCCGCCGCTTGAAGCTGTTTATATTCATCTTCGGTCGCTCCGGCAATACCGGCCGTTTCGGCCATTGCCTGGTTAAATTCCGAATATGTGTCCACCGCGTCTTTGACAAAATCGCCAATTTTTACGGCCGCGAAGGCGGCTGTTGCTATCTTCGCGGCCGTTTTTGCGGCTTTTCCGATTGAATCTAATTTGTTATTAACTCCACTAACCGATTTCGTGAGTGAACTTTGGATTTTTCCACCGATTTCAAGCGCCAGTTCGTAGCTTGTTTTCTTTGCCAATTTCGCTCACTTCCTTTGCTATGTCGATATACTCGTCAAGCGGAAGATCTGTGAAAAAATCTATTCCGGTGTTTGTTGCCATCGCAAGATGGACGGCCGTTTTTTGAATGTCGGCCCCGGAATCGTGCCTTACTCGTCTTTGTATAAAAAACCCACAACGGCGTTTTTAATCTTCTGGATCTCTGCGGCCGGAAGATCTTCGAAAAACTCCGCCGGAAGTCCGGTCACTTTGGTAGCGACGATCTTCGCGTATGTGGTTGTGCTTTCAGGTACGAAGCTAGATACACCGGTCTTGTTGAAAGCCTTTTCGATGGCCGTCAATGTACGTCCGGTCAGATCTTCCAGCCCGTGAAGATCTAATTCTGTGAACGTGTCGTCCTCGAATTTGTAGGGCTTTCTGAATTTGACGATCAGCTCGTCTTCTTCTTCCTTCTTCGGAAGAAGGGTGTCGGCGATTTCCTCGTTTGCCGGAACGACTGCGATTTCATCGCCGCCGATCATGTCTTCTCTTTTCTGCTCTTTGTTCTCTGTCATTGCTTATTTCCTCTCTTTCCTAGATCTGGCTTCTTACTTTCTGCAAACGATCAACGCCGTTCAGCTTCCAGATCATATTGTATTTATCAAGTTCCAGGACGGTAGTTCCAGCGATAGCGATCTTGCAGTAAGTAACTTCACGGGTGACTTTCGGTTCGCCCTTGCCGCCCTTTTTTAAGGATCCCAGGTCAAACGCCTTGACTTTTCCCTTTGTCGTTACGACAAGGCTTTCAAAGTCGTTTGTCTGGGTTGCGGTATTTAATACCTGCATAGATCCGCGGTAAGTAATCTGGCCGGTCTGGGTGATGAAATCGAAATATTCGCGGCTGATATTGCCGAAAGTTGTTTCAGTTTCCAAGGAACCGAAAGCGCCTTCGATCGCTTCTTCGATTTCGCCGGCGATTCCGGCCCCGTCGATGGTTTCCGTCATAGATTCGAAGTTTGGAAGCGTTACTTCGTTGGAAACTCCGACGTACTTGTGGCCGGCTCCGTAACTGTTGAAATTGTTTAAGACTGTCGGAATCTTATAGCCCATTATTCGCCACCCCCTTCAAGTGCGTTCTGTGTAATGGTAGGATCAAATTCAAAGACATTGTGAATGTCTTCGGCCGGCGTATATCCACCGATCTTCGTGTGAAATTTGATAGAGCCATTCAGGATATTTGCAATCGGGTTTTCGTCATGGTCGAAAGTGATTTCGCCGCCGGCGATGTCGTCGGAACCCTGTAAACCGTTCAACTGCATATTAAAGCCGGAAACAACCTCGTCGATCAGACGGTAATTCGTCAGGTCGTCCACATCCTGGAAGAATGTAAGTTTGAAATTGTTTTCAATGTAGTCGAAAATTGTTACAATGTTGATCCATCGGTCAATCGGATCCGTGGAAGACGGATAAACCGCGGTATTATTGCCCCAGTTCTTCCAGCCGTTCATATTGATAGCGGTAACGACTCCGCAAGCGTTACAATAATCGTTTGCTTCGTCCAGATCAGGAAGGACTTCGGAACCGTCCGCCAGGCATAAGCCGGTGATCTTCGCGTCCTTGTTGGATGGGGAACGGGACGGAATACCGTTATTATTTGCGGCTAAATACTGTAAATTTGCCGCCATCATGGCTGAATAGTACAGTTTATAGTCGCCAACCTTTACCATCGGCCACATAACAATTTCGCCGCGGCTGGAAATGGCGTTGTTGTCCTTGAATTCCTTCACCTTGTCAATGGAATCCGCCTTTCCCTCTGCGGAATCGACGTCCATCACCACTTTTCCGGTGAAAAGGCTGGAAATAGAAGACGCTTTCGCGTCCAGGGCCAATGCAACGGCCGGAACGTGCGACCAGCCAGGGGCCAGAAGTAAAGAAGGTACATATCCGTATTTCGGATAAACCATGTTTACCAGTTCCAGGCCGGTTTTCTTCTTTGTGGCCATGTCAATAGAAGCGCTTTCGTCGTGATGTACGTCGAAGCCTTCGTCTTTCAGCATATTAAGAATTTTCCAAAAGTACGCGTCGTGGACGAATTTCTGGTTCCGTCGCCATACGCCAGAAGGTCGTTCGGTTTCGTTATTGAACCGGAACATTGTGTCATAGATTCTAAAGTTATCCATATTCAATTTTCCCTTTCGCTTATTTCCAACATCTGCCGCCGATTGCAGTCGGCTTCCTGGCTATATGTCGAAGTGCTGGCGGTCTTTATCTGACCGCCATTGCAGTTTTGGCTAAGTCATTCGCATAAGCGGCGCCGGCTTCCATACCGTTCATATACGCCAGCATGACGATTTCGAACAGTGGGCGTTTACCACCAGGAACGCCTTTGATTACTTCACATAAACGTCTAGCGTCTGTGATCTGTTCGGAAGTTAAGGACTCTTTTTTGGTCTTACCCATGAAATCACTTCCTTTCTGTGTGTGCTGTGTTTTTTGTATCTATGAACATGATACTTCATAAATACAAGTTTGTCAACCTTTATTTTTTGTATTTATGAAGTTTTTTGTATTTATGATATTTTAAGATTGACTTTACAAAATTTTGGATATATAATCAGGTCAGAAAGCGAGGTGAAAAAGTTGAATATTGGTGACAGAATAAAAAAAATAAGAAAAGAATTAGATCTGACACAACAAAGATTCGGCGAAAGAATCGGTGTTAAAGGGAACACCATCGCGCAATATGAATTAGGAAGAAGCAATCCTGTTGATTCCGTCATTTCTCTAATGATAAGAGAATTCAACGTAAGCGAAGACTGGCTTCGATACGGCAAGGGTGAAATGTTTAAACCGGCTCCGTCCGACGTGTTGGATCAGTTGGCAAGCGAATATAATTTGTCGAACGCTTCTTATATAGCGATCGAAAAGTTCGTAAATCTGAAACCAGAAAAAAGAAATGAATTGATTGAATTTTTCCTTGATATTTCGAAGGCCATCCTGGAAAGCGATGTCGATCCAAGCGCGGCGGCACTCCCGGAAAACTTCGCCGCTGGATTTTCAGAAGATTCTTTGATCCAGGCGTTTGTGAACGCTCCAAAAACGCCCGAAGAACTGGAAAAGGAATTCCCGGCCAGAGAGCCAGATCGGAATAAGGAAACGGGCTAGGCGCTAAAAGCGCCCGGCCTTCTGCTTATAAAGCTATACTACCAGATCAACAAATATATTTTCGTTCTTCCAGCGAAATTTGAATTATAATACACCGTCTTAAATGCCGGATAGCAGATCGCATATATACGCCGGTCGTTGTAATCTATGTATTTAATTGTCATAAGCACCACCCCTTTTCCAGAAAGGCCGGGCTTGTTTATTATAATTTTTGTGAGTTATATAAGATACTGGTAATAAATAGCAGAAAGGGAATTATGATTTTGAAAGTAATAGTCGGCGGTGTGGTTGTCTTCCTTGCCGTGTGGGCCTGGAAGATCCGCATATACTTGAAACGCCAAAAGAGAAAGGAACGCGACGAAGCGCCGTTTCACCGGTGGGCCGATGAAGTCCACCAGCGACCGGGCCAGAAAGAAAAACTTCGCCAGGCAAAAGAAGAAGATATTTCCGTTCACTTTGAAAGTGAAAAGAAATGTTTCGCCAGGATGAAGGCGCCGGACGACCAGGAAGAAGTCTGGTGCGGTCTGGGAATGTGTCAGTGTGGCACGTTCAAGGCCGATCATTTACCTTGTAAGCACATTTACAAGCTGGCCTTAATTAAAGGGCTGATTCAGTAGTTTTATAATAAAATAAAAACAGCCGGTCAACGACTGCAATCACTGACCGGCTTTAATACCAGGCAACCGAAAAAGGTCTTCTGATATTGGAAATAAGCACCCTATATTATAGCAAAGAAGGCCAGAAAATGCAATCGGCTTTCTTTTTTATACCCTTTTTCGGTTCCTGGAGAAAGGGGCTTTTCATGGCTTATGTCAGGAATAAGAAAAAGATCCTGAAATTCTGGTCGAAAAAGAAAGCGGCTCTGTATGTCCGCGTCTCGACCAGGTATCAGGTTGATAAAGACAGTCTTCCTTTTCAGCGTAAAAAATTAAAGGAATACTGTAAATTTTTAGGAATTGAAGATTTTGTGATTTTCGAAGACGACGGATATTCGGCGAAGAATACCGATCGGCCGCATTTTCAAGAAATGATGTCGCGTGTCAGGGACGGGGAATTCTCCCACCTGATCGTCTGGAAGGTAGATCGCGTGTCCAGAAATCTTCTGGACTTCGCGGCGATGTATCAGGAATTAAAAGACCATAAGGTCACTTTTATTTCGATGAACGAACAATTCGACACTTCGACCGCCATCGGCGAAGCTATGTTGAAAATTATTCTGATTTTCGCCGAACTTGAACGGAACATGACTTCCGAACGTGTAACCGGAATCATGCTGGATCGCGCGGAACAGGGCTTGTGGAATGGCGCGCGTATGCCGGTTGGCTATCGCTGGAACCCGGAAATCAAATTCCCGGAACCAGATCCAGAAGAAACAAAGATCGTTCAGTTTATTTTCGACGAATACGAACGGGTTCGTTCCACGACAAAAATCGCCCGGTATCTGAACCACAATCAGATCGCGTCGAAGCGTGGCGGCCAGTGGACTTCGAAGCTGATCCGTGATATTATCCGAAGCCCATTCTATATCGGGACATATAGGTATAATTTGCGTGAGTCAGGCCGCGGCCCATTGAAGCCGGAAAGCGAATGGATCGTCCGGGAAAATAACCACCCGGCCATTATCGCAAAGGAACAGTTCGACCGTTGCAACGCGATAATGGATGAAAACGGAACCAGCCGCGACACATCCGAACTTCGGGCCAGGAAGTACGTTCACACCTTTTCCGGCCGGCTGGTGTGCGGCAAGTGCGGCGCGAATATGATCGCGTCGAAGGATAGAGCCAGGGCGAACGGCTGGCGGCCGTCAATGTACCGTTGCGCCCAGCGATCGCGAATGATGGATTGTGACAACTCGAAGACCATAAATGAAAGCTATATCGGCCCGTTTATCTTTAACTATGCGGCGAACCTGGCGCGGATCCAGAAGAATTTTAAGAACATTAAAACCCTGGAACAGTTGGAAAAGGAACTATTGAAAGGGCCAGAATTCGAAAATATGAAGGTCAGCAAAGAAAGCCTTCGCCGGACGTTCGATGCCCTGGCCTTCCAGGAAGTCGGAAAAGGTGCGTATCTGCCGGACATTAACCTTTCAGACGGCGACGACGATTACACGGCGGCCGAACAACTTTCCATTCTGAAACGCGAACTTGACAAGTGTAAGACCGCGATTGACCGGTTGACGGATCTTTATCTTTACGATCCCGATTCCATGACGAAAGAAGAATTCGCAAAGAAGAAAAGGGATCTTGTGAATAAGATCGCCGGATATGAAAAACAGATCGAGGTCAGCCAGGCCACGGGCGACAAGGACGATCTGGCCGACCTGGAATTCATCAGGAAGGCGTCGGCGTTCCTGGTCGCTCAAAGGATCGTTTCGAAGAAACACGTTGATTATATCCAGATGGCCCTTGACCTGGACAATGAAATCCTGAAGGATTTTGTCGATCAGGTAATCGACCGGATCGAAATTCTGGAAGGCCGTGTCCGGTCAATCCGGTTCGTGAACGGTCTTGTCCATGAATTCACATATTCAACCCCGGCGGATCTTCCGGTCTGCCAGAAGTGCGGCGGCCGTATCGGTTCGACGTGCGGATGTCGGACAAGAACCTTCGATTTCGCCGGCAAGCCGTACCGCCGGATCAAGGTCGGGGATCCAGGCGACAAGTTCCACGGCGTCACCGGTGCTGTGTGTCCTGAATGTTCCGCCCAGGCCGGCCGCTGGCACCATTGGAAATGTGGAATTGAACGGTGTCCGATCTGCGGCGAACAGTTGATCGCTTGCGAACACGGGCCAAACGGGAAAGACTAGAAAGAAAGCCGCCTTCGGGCGGCTCTTTCTTTACATCGGATTGATAAGCGTCCGAAAATGGAAACACTGAATATTATATCCACCAGCACCGATTGTCTGGACTTTTGCTGTGCCTTTTTCGCCGATAACTATACCATCAAGATTTCCTTTCGGAGAAACTCGAAGTTTACTAGCGTCGGTTATCTTTCCGACAATTTCGTTTGTCCGTTCGATAATATCATCATACTTTCGAATTCTTTCCTGGGTAAGATCTTTCACCATTGTTTCGCGCCACGGAAGGGAACCGTGATCGAACTGTGTAACGTGCGCCCATGCCGCGCGGAAATCTCTTTTCATTTTGTCGTGTTCTTTTCTGTCTGCTTTTCTTTCTTCTGGTGTCTGATTGCTTCTGTTGTTAAAGCGCTGGCAATACTCCCGATCTTTTCGAAAATATTCTTCCCGGGCGGCCTGGTATTTTGGATATTCCAAATCGAAATATTCAATACAGTTTTGCAACCATTTGTCCAGGAAGTCGTTGATCGCTTTAACATTTCTACTTCCGGCCTTTTCTTGTTCTTTTGCAAGCTGATTTTCGTATTTTTGAAGGTTTGCCTTCGCTTCTTCAAGATCGCGAACCGTGTATCGAAGGTCATAATCACTATAACAATACGGGTTGTTTTCTTCATAGTTGGAAGCCTTAGCAATTTCAATTCTTTCTAGCTTCTTATTCAGTTTTTCGATTTTGGTTTTTGCGCCGTCAACTCTTTTTTGAATAAATTCTATACTAGCCATGTGCTTATTTCCTTTCCTTGTGTGTTCCTTTGTTATGGCTATATAATACACTATAAAGTGTAATATGTCAAGTATTTATTATACATTTTCTTTACTTTTTACACTATAAAGTGAAAAGCCGCCATTTCTGGCGGCTTCGGTTCATTCGTGTTCAAGATATTCTTTAATTCCTGGAAGTGTGCGTTCGTTGAATCTTATCATGTGGTCGAAAGCGGTGTCGATCTGGCGTTTCGTTGGTCGTCTGTCGGCTCTGTAATCAAAGAATACGCTTCCGCCCAGATCTGGGTTCCGAATGATCGCCCATCCGTCAGAATATAATTTGTCCAGGGCTTCGTCGAAATCATAAAACTTTCTTTCCCTGGCCTTTAAAATATAATGTGCTTTCGTATGATGTCCGGCGAACGAACAACTGTAATAATTGCCGGAAGGATCTATCAATCCATATTCGGAAAGGAAATCGTCCGGGGATGTGGTTCTATTCAACTGATCGGAATTCGGTTTTTCTTCTGTCTGTTCCTGGCGCTCCTGGTTAATTTCTTTCATGGCCGCGTCATACTTCATATTGCGGTGTATGATTTCTTTCGCCTTCTCGCCGGTGGCGAACCCATTATTTACAAGCGATTTCAAGTGATTTTTTAACAGCGTGAACAACTTTTCTTCGTTCTGATCTGTTACCGGGCCGCCAATTAGTTCATAGACAAGTTTCGGCCGCTCAATTAAATAAAGGCCATTATCCAGATACTTTCGTTCCTTTTCGTCCCAGAATCCAGGAAGAAGGCGGCTGGCATGATACCATAAATTTTCGGAAGAATAGGCCCACAATCTGACTTCCTGATATGGCGTCAAGTGGCGGCCGAAGGCTTCCTGAACGTCCCGTTCATCGTCGAAAACCAGATTGTCAACCGGTTTGTATTCATTTATATTTTTGTCGCAAGAATACGGATCCAGATAAGCCAGCGGCCGGCGCTGGATGTCTTCTTCGATTTTTCGGATCATTTCTTTTTTCTGATACTCTTTGAATTTATCTGCAAGCGGTCGGATCAGTTCGCCATCCTCGACAAGTTCAAGTTCATTCACGCCGACAAGAATCTTCCGGCCTTCCAGAATTTCAACGACAATTTTCTTCTTTTCTTCTTCGGATATTTCGTCCGTCATAAGACAGGAAAGAAGAAGTTCTTCGCACTTCTCATATTCGCGGTTTTCGTCCCAGAACCAGGATCGGGCCAGGTGACACACAAATTCGCCCTGAATTTTGAAGGATAATTCTTTCATTTTTCACTTTTCCTTTCTTCGGAAAAGCCTTGTATTTTCAAATAGATTGCAACGTCTTGTTTTCTTAAACAGTCGGACATCCCTTTTTATCCATGTTTTAAATCTGCTCCCCCACTTGAAATGGTCAAACACAATTTTCATGTACATTATTTATGTGTCTATATATAAGACAAACCACGAATGAAATCGGTTCATTTAAACTAATATTTTCCAATAAAATATCCCGAATGACCATGATCATCCGGGATTCCATTACTTATTCGCCGTACTTTTTTTATTTATTTCGAAATACTGATTTAAACAAACCGCCTTTTTTTCTGTTTTTACTGTTTTCTTCTTCCTTACCGCCCGGCGTCTGCGGCTGTGCCAGCGGATCCTCTCCACCAAAACCCGCAGGATACAGCAAATGCTCATAATGTTGACGAAGCTTTGCCCAATCCGGTTCATAGAAATACTCCGGCTTTGGCACCTTGATCTGTGCATTCTCATTGATCAGACATACGATTGTCTTATCATCTGTCGTGTCTTCGATATTCCACAGTGGCACACTTGCTGTCATGGTACTGCAGATCTTTTCCGCCGTCGCGGCATCATACATACTCTGATAGCCCCGGCGCATACAGTCCAGATATAACTGCCAGTCCTGTGCTGCATCCAAAAACTCTCCATTAATATAATAATGGTACAGATCAATCGGATCCTGAAGATTTTTATTACCAAGCACACAATACGGATTCATAAAGAACTCCGTTGCACTTAGATACACATTTTTTTTATGTCTGTCAGAATTTTGAATTTCCTCTCTGGTCGCCGGAAGATTTAATAACTGTGGCTGAATCACTCTTTCGAGGATTCCATCCGTAACAAGCATAACTGCTGCTACTCTTTCCGGAAAATAACCAAATTCCCACGATTGCTCCCCTGCCCGGAGAGGCATTACCGAGACCCCGTCAGATCCCTTCTGCGGAAATGTCGCCACCTTTGTCTCTCCGGACACGGTCCGGACCAGAATCCCTCCATCACCGGCATGACCATAAACCACTGTCCTGCCATCATAGAGCACCACATGAAGAGTTGTGTCATATTCATTGAGCATATCATCGCAGTCCTGCACATATTCTTCAATAGCTTTCTCTGCATACTGAAATCCTGCCTTGAGACAGACCTTTTTCTCATCAATTCCATAATCGGCCCGTATATGACGTTCTAAATATTCTACCAGCTTCTCTGTCGCAAGACCGGATGCAATATCCGAATGACGCGCACTGCCAACCCCATCTGCAGCTACGCCGACATATAATCCCGGTGCGATCTCCCCATGCATATTGGCATCCTGACATACAACCCCTGCTTTTATATGTGCTTTTCCTTTGATAGAAAATCCATAGCTTAACATGTCATACGCCCCTTCTCAAATGTCAGAAATGATCTCCTACCACTCGCTGACATCCCTCTCCTCGATATCCGCTGCCATACCTGCGCCCTCCGGCAGATTATCCAGCTCAATCCTGTCTCCTACCTGGCTCTTGGAGATTGCACTCATGCTGTCTACCAGCCAGTCAAAAATACCTGTGAACTCATGCTGCTGCAATTCGATCACGCGGTCTGTCAGCTTAAAAAGCTCTTCTTTATCATAATCATCGACACCTAAAGCCCAGAATTTGAGACGTCCATTACTTCCCTTTGACTCCTCCTCGTGAATTCTGGCGGCTGCCTCCTGCATCGCCTCCGGTGTAGACATAGAAACGCCATCCGTGATCATAAAGATCCACGGCTTAAAACAAGGAACCCCAACTCCCTGATATTCTCTGGTACGTTTCTTAACCAGATCAATGGCTACCTGTATCGCCTCTGCCATATGTGTCTGTCCACCCGGCTCCAATGTGATAGCCGGCATCTGATCGATCGGCATAAAATCACTGACAATCTCTACATGTGTCTCAAATGTAACAATCGCTACCTCGACACGTTTCCTCGCAAGCGGATCCTGACATACCTGCTGCTTGAATTTTGCGATCGCTTCATTCAGACTCTGAATCGGTGCTCCTTTCATTGAACTGGAAATATCCAGCAGAAGCACACATGCCATATGCGGTTCGCTTGGTGCTGCAATCCCCCCAAACAACTGCTCCTTCGTGATCTGTTCACTCATTTTCCTTCCTCCTGTTTCCTTTTCATTGCTACCCCTTGGTGTTACCTCTATCAGCTGTTAAAATACCATACAATAAATAAAATGATAAAAAATGCAATTACTCCATAGATGATAAATACAAAATGCGACTCCAGGAATGTCGGCTCCTTCGGGCGTACATCCATATAATTGTCTGCCATATGCTCCTTCGGATGAATCGGCTGACTGGCTGCAATTCTTCTTTTCTCTGCGGCCGCCTCTGCCTCCGCTTTTCGCTGTCTCTCCTGATGCTTTTTGATCATCTCGCAATAAGGACATTCCATTTTGTGGATAAAGTAAATATGGCCATGCGGACATTTAATATAGTCTTTATTTTGTAAGACTTCCATGATCACCTGCATCCACTCACTGGCACTGGCACGCACCGTTGGATCCTTATAGCCATCCACAAAGGTACGATAAAACAATCTCTGAAAACTCTCCGGAAGGAATGTAAAGTCCGGCGCATAAGTCGGATATGTGATTCCCTTTTTCTTGTAAAAGAATGGTGAAAATCCTTTACGGATATTGTCGGAAGGCTGTGGTATATCCAAGGATTCATCCATTTGCTCTGCCTCCTCCGGGTCGATCGCGCACGCAAAAGGATGACAGCCATTCATAAATAATGAAAATAAATTAACTGCCAGCGCAAAACGATCCGTCTCCTTACTATATGTCGGAAGTGGCATAGACGATAAGCTCTGCCCGCCATATAAACGTTTCTGCAGCTCCGGTGGTATATAATTCGCCTGTCCCACCTCACAGCGATACATCATCTGACCATTTACAATATGATACGAATCAGTGTCTACCAAAGTAACCATCAAAGCTCCCGGATCGTCCATATCCAGGTTGACACAGATATTCTGTGGATTCAGATCGCCACAAACCTGGCCAAAACTATGTACCGTATCTACCGCTGCGCAAATATTATATCCGATAAATAATCGATCCTCCAGATTGATCTCCTCAATCCCGGCACCACATACCACAGTAAAGTCCTCAGCACTATGAAGTCTCGGCATAATATAACCTGCAAAGCCGGACTCCTCATAGATCACGTCCAATGGCCATGTAACCTGCCGGCGCTGAATATCCGTTAACTGATAGCGAATCATCAGAGAGAGCTTTTCCAAACGACGCTTTGTTCTTTTTTCCTGTTTGTATATTTTTGCTACGATATCATCTGCCCCTTCTACGGCACATATCGTCCCTTCACCGCCCTTGGCGATTGGCTCCGGATCAATATTATATATTTTTCCCGATGCTCCCCGATACTTTTTCATTTAATCCTCCATGTCTACAGACAGGCTTTTTTTGCATATTCTGCTGCCTTATCTGCTGCTGCGGCTGCCTCCTGTGCCTTAACCGCCGCCATCCGTGCTGCTTCGGCCGCCTCCTGGGCGCGGCTCACAGCCATCTCCATCAAATGCTGTCTGGACTCATCAACAGGTTCATCACTGATTCCCATTGCTTCGTTGACAATCCGGTCGATCACCTGACCATCGGCTCCGACACGAACCGGCTCCCGTGGTCCTGACTCCATCTCAACATAATGCTTTTTCCGTTCCTGTACCTCTGCAAATTCTGTCTTTTCTACACCGGCCATCGCATAATACTTCTTGGCCAGCTCTATATTCTGTCCAAAGAGAATACCATTTTCGTACATATACGCTAATCCAACGTATGCACGCCTGCTTCCCTTACTCTCCGCTCTGTGATAAAGCTGATACGCTCTGTTTAAATTCTGTTCAACCCCATATGTACCATTCAGACATCTGTCCGCCATCTCACAGGTAGCCTCTACATCCTTCTGCTCAATCAGCTGCTCCAGATCCTGATTTGTTAATTTTGTATAATCCATGCCCCATCTCCATTTCTGCAAATATTATTTGCACTTTTACCACTATGCCCTTCCAAAAGACAATCATCTCTGACCCACAGGCATAACTCTCCAATACACATAAATACATAGATTAAATTTATCATATCAGGCGCAAAAAGTCAATGATTCTGCCAGTTTTCGGCAGTTTTCGCCCCAGTCGTTTTCTCCTGAAAACAGGATGGATTCCGTCACTCTGCCAGATGGAATTTTCCGATCTGACTGGAGAGCCGGCCTGTCTGCTGTGTCATTTCTTCTGCCGCCGCCGTATTCTCTTCGGAAACACTGGTATTGTTGTCTACAATACTGCCAATGGTTCCCATCGACTGAGAAATATTATTCATGTATTCTTCCTGATTTTCTATGATCTGCGCTGCTTTCGTAATCTCGTCACGGGCTTCTTCAAAGCTCTTCAGATTATCCTCAAGAATCTGAACCGTATGCTCTGTGATGTCAATTCCTTCCCGAACGGACTCGTTATTTTTCTGGATCATTCCACGGATCTCACCGCTGGCATCCGCTGTATTCTCCGACAGTTTCCGGATCTCATCTGCCACAACGGCAAATCCCTTTCCTGCCTCTCCTGCCCTTGCCGCCTCAATAGAAGCATTCAGTGCAAGAAGATTAGTCTGACTGTTGATACTGTTTATCAGCTCCAGACATTCCCCGATCTTTGCGGAGCTTTCTGAAATCTCATGCATTTTATCGCTGAGAAGGTTGATCTGATTGTGAGTAATATCACGAAGATTTTCGTTGTTGGCATTTACCGCCACAATCACTTCCCGTACACTGCCGGTCGCCTGTACCATGCCTTTCTGCAGATGAGTCATATTTTGTGCAAGATCATCTATACTGTCCGCCTGCTGTCTGGCTCCCTGCTCAACCTGACCGGACATATCGGAAACCTGCATAGAAATACCCTGAAACTGCTTTGCACTCTGCTCAATATCACGAACCAGTCCATTCAGATTGCCTGTAATCTCCTGAATTGCCTGCTGTAACCTTTCAAAATCTCCCCGATACTCAATGTCAGAAGTAACAGCCAGATTTCCTTCTGCAATATCCTCCAATATACGAACAATATCATTGATATATGTATTTAATGACGTAACCATCCGGTTTAATGAGTCCTGCAACACTTTAATCTCCAGGCAGATCTCATCCTCATCAAAAACAATATCCAGCTGTCCCTGCGCCACTGCCGGGATCTTTCTGGCAAACTCCTCCAGAGGCTGGAACCATTTACCGATAATCCTGCGGTTATACCAGATGCTGCACCAGACACAGGCTATAAACATAAATATGTAAAATATCGTAGTCTCTGCCAGAAAAGCATATACCTGCAACCAATCCTCTACCATAAAGACACGGAAATTGCCATCCTCCGTTGTCATTGCCGTAACCGTTTTGGCCTTTTTCTGATAATCAATGATCATTTTTACGGAAGCGTCCTTTTTGCACTTTGCATAAACGCTGTCGCTGACCTTTACCGAAACACCCTCTCCAAGCTGCAGCTGCTCCGACGGATGTGTCACGATCATTCCATCCTTTGATGCCAAAAATGCATAATTGCGCCCATTGTAGCTGTCCGAAAGAATCGCCGTCAACTGATCCATATAGAAGTCAATGCCAAATACACCGATCGTCTTTCCGTCAATCACAACACGCTTGCTCATAGTTATACAGTAGTTCCCCGTCTGTTCATCAAGATATGGAGCACTGACTGCAATGTCATCATTGTCAATGGCATCAGAATACCAGGATCGCTGCGTCACATCAAAATCAGCATCCGGCTTCCAGCCATTATTCATAATTACAACCGTCGGCAGTGACGGATCTGATAAATATGTACAGGAAATCTCCTCATATTTCTGCGTTATGTGATCCAGATACTGCACAGCAGCGTCATAATCCTTATAGAGATCTCCCTGCGCCTCTATATTATTAACAAACATATTTAATATGCTCTGCTGCTTTAATACCCATTTCTCAATCTCTGCCCGGTATTCCTGCGCCTCAGAATTGATTGCCGCATTACCTCTGTATACAGACATAAGGGTAACGCCGACAAATGCGATCCCAAGCACGATCACCAGAATAATACAGATATTTCGGTTGATGATCTTCGTAAATAAATCACTGTACTTCAATAATTGACCATTGTTCTTTTTCTTTTTCTTTTTTTTCATTCATTTCCCTCCTGTACTTTGCCATTACATCTATTTTACCATGACGCCCCTGCTTTTGTATATACAAAGCCACCCTATTATACAAAACTTTACTACGGTTATTAACCCGGCGGCTGATCGATCTTGCCAATCTGGTTCACTAACAGTCCTACCTCTTTTTCAAGCTGTTCACTTCGAAGCTTTTCCAGCATCTCCCGCCGTTCCTCCGGATTCATATCCTCCGATACCAGATCCGTCCGGTTGGTCAGCGCAAGACTTAAAGCAAATCCGCCGCTCGCCACATCCAACAGCATTTGATCACCCCCACTTTTATTGTGTGGGGTTTTCATCATGGTATGCTGGCAAATGTTAGAAAATGTTAGAAAAAACTCCCGCAGATACACTACTTCTCTGCGGGAGTTATAAAATAACTATTTTAAATTACATCTTTGGCAGGCTGTCAAAACCAGGCTGCAGATCTTCATCGGTAGGAATATAATCCTTCATAGTACCGTCATGGAAACTCTCATATGCATACATATCAAAGTATCCTGTACCGGTGAGACCAAATACGATCGTCTTCTCCTCGCCGGTCTCCTTGCACTTCATCGCCTCATCAATGGCTACCTTGATCGCATGACTGCTCTCCGGTGCCGGAAGAATTCCCTCTACTCTTGCAAACTGCTCTGCTGCCTTAAATACTGCTGTCTGCTCTACGGAACGTGCTTCCATCAGGCCATCATCATAAAGCTGTGAAAGTACAGAGCTCATACCATGATAACGAAGACCGCCGGCATGGTTCGGTGAAGGAATAAAGCCACTGCCCAGCGTGTACATCTTTGCCAGAGGACAAACCTTTCCGGTATCACAGAAGTCATATGCGTATTTACCTCTGGTGAGACTTGGACAGGACGCAGGCTCAACCGCGATCACCTGATATTTCTTCTCGCCGCGGAGCATCTCTCCGATAAACGGAGATACCAGACCACCAAGGTTGGAGCCGCCGCCGGCGCATCCGATGATGATGTCCGGAGTAATATCATATTTGTCAAGAGCAGCCTTCGTCTCCAGGCCGATCACCGTCTGATGGAGAAGTACCTGAGAAAGTACACTTCCCAATACATAACGATAACCCTCGGTGCTTGTTGCTGCCTCTACTGCCTCAGAAATGGCACATCCAAGGCTACCGGTGGTTCCCGGATGCTCTGCAAGGATCTTGCGTCCTACCTCTGTATCCATAGAAGGAGACGGTGTCACGCTGGCACCATATGTACGCATTACCTCACGACGGAATGGTTTCTGCTCGTAGGAGCATTTTACCATATATACCTTACAATCCAGATCAAAATATGAGCATGCCATAGAAAGTGCTGTACCCCACTGACCTGCACCGGTCTCTGTGGTAACACCCTTTAAGCCCTGCTGCTTCGCATAATATGCCTGTGCAATGGCAGAGTTTAACTTATGGCTTCCGCTTGTATTATTTCCCTCGAATTTATAATAAATCTTTGCCGGTGTATCAAGCTTTTTCTCCAGACAGTACGCACGTACCAGTGGTGACGGACGATACATACGATAGAATCCCAGAATCTCATCCGGAATATCAAAATACGGTGTCGTATCGTCAAGCTCCTGCTTTGCAAGCTCTGTACAGAATACATGCTCTAGCTCTGCCAGTGTCATTGGCTCGTGTGTTGCCGGATTTAAAAGTGGTGCCGGTTTATTCTTCATGTCCGCACGAACATTATACCACTGCTTCGGCATTTCCTCCTCACTCAGGTAAATTTTGTAAGGGATTTCCTGACTCATCATGATGTTTTACTCCTCCTGTGTTGGTTTATATCTTTCTGTTGCGTTTTCGCCTAAATATCCTTAAATATTTTACTCCATTTCACAAACAGCGTCAACGAAAATACTACATACCGGACAGATTTTTTAGAGATTATGACCGATACTCCACCACGTCATCCCAAGCCTTCCGCGGCCGCGGTGCCGGAGCCTCATCCCCGTACCCCAGTGCCACAACACCGGTGAGCTGAGCCTTCGTTCCGATCTCCTGAACCAGCTCATTATAGGCAAAGCAGGTATTGGCGATCCACAGAGAGCCGACACCCAGCTCCGTGGCACGCAACAGCATATTTTCCACTGCTACCCCGATTGAAAGAGAATCACAGCTTTCCACAATTCTCTGCTCCGCCCCGATCTCCTCATAGAATGTCCCACCATTAGTATTTAAAACTGCCACCAGCACCGGAACCGCCTTCATGATCTCCAGCGTATGAGTTGCATCCGGCAAGCCATAGGCAAATCCCGGCAGATCTGTGATACCCTTTTTCTCCCGCTCCATCCCTTTCTCCATGGCTTTCACCAGCCGCTCCTTTGCGTCTCCCTGATATACAATAAATTTCCAAGGCTGTCTGTTTTTGGCAGAAGGCGCCAGAAGTGCCGCCCGTAGAATGTCCTTGATCTTCTCCTCCTCCAATGGAATATTCTTATATTTTCGTATGCTTCTGCGATCTGTAATTGCTTTCATCCTGATCCCCCATTCTTTTCTGAACATATCAAGTTTTTCCTTTATTTTCGCACATATCCTCTGCCAGCTTCAATATCTGAAATTTTTCAGTTATTGAAGGATCATTTTCTCCTGATCCGGTGAATCTGTGGACGAAGCGTGATCTCTGTCACAACGGTTCCTTCCCTCATCTGAAGAATATTCCGCACCGTTTCTGCTATCTCCTCCGGAAGCAAATAGGAAGCTTCCTCTTCTCCCTGAGCAAAGTCCGCATTCCGGTACAGATCTGTTTTTGTCATATCCGGCTGAATCGTCACAACACGGACACCATACTTACGCACCTCATCAAAAAGACTCCGGGAAAAACTGCTGAGTCCCGCTTTCGTTGCCCCATAAGCACAGCCATGAGGATTACTGAGCTGCGCTGTCACAGAAGAAATATTGATAACTGTCCCACTGTATTTTTTCAGATCCCGCAGCAATAAATTCGTTAAAACCATCGGCACTTCCAGATTGGTCCGGACCAATTTCTGTATTTTCTGTACATTTAGTTCCTCGTGAAGTCCATAATACCCCACACCTGCATTATTCACCAATAATGACACATCATTCCGGCGGCGGATTTCCTTAATCTGCCGCTCCAGTTCCGGCGTATTCAAAAGATCGCATACAATCGGATGAAAATAAACTTCCTCCTCCGGAAACTCCCGTCCAAAGCCATACACTTCATATCCCATCTCCACCAGTACACGGCTGATCTCTCTGCCAATCCCGGAGGATGCTCCTGTCACAATCGCTGTATTTTTCACACTATTCCCTCCACCGGAAGATCTTCTCCTCCGGCATCCACTCACAAATCCTGCTCACCACATGCTGTTCCATTTCGTTCATTAGTCTGTCCGGATAATGGTACACACCCTTCTCATTTACAAACGGAAACTGTACCACCGCAGAATCCTTCTGACTCCGCCTCAGCTTTTTCATATAATCCTGCGAAATCCGGAAAGACCCCACGCTGACATCCCATACTTTCTCCATATCAATCTGTTTCCTCACCTGATCCAGCATTGCATCATACTGTGTCCGCCAATCCGGACAGTAAATGATCGGATCAAAGCATAAACGCACCGGAAATCCATGCTCCATTGCCCTTGCAGCACACCGGAGCCGTCCTTCAAGAGATGCCGTTCCGTGCTCACACTCCCGCCGGATCCGTTCCGGCGAAAGGGTAAAGGAAAAGATGGCATTCTCATCCGGCTTCAATCTGTCCCATAAATCGGTCCGGCCACATTTCGTCCGTATCTCAATACGAATCCCGGCATGGCTGCGGACAAATCCCAGCCAGCTCTCCACAAATCCGGTCAGATCCTCCAGCGCCATAAGATCCGTGTCATAGGATACACATAGATAGACCGGATGTTTCTGTAAAATTCCCTCCAATTCTGCAAAAGTATCCTCCAGATTCACAAAGATAACAATATTACCGGAGGGATACATCCCCTTGAGATAACAATATTCACAATTATAAACGCAGTTCATCACACAGGAGGTATAATAAAAATACTCATTGCCAAAGCTCTGACAAACCGGCGCTCCCTCGTAGATCAGCCTTCCCTCCTTTGCCGCAAGGATCAACGCCGGCCGTTTTTCCTGCAAAGCAACATCCTGTTTTTTGCGGCAGAACACATCCTTATAATGATGAATGGGTATCTGCACTGCATCCGGAAACCTCTCCAGAACCGCCTTTGTCCTTGGATGCGCTCTTACCGTTTCCTCTACATAGATATGGGAAAACGCTTTATTATAATAATCTCTGTTTAAGCTCTTCAAAACGCTTCTTCCCCTCTCTTCTGTCGCGGCACGGCAATTCACCGTCGGCTCTCATTTTATCTAATACATTCTGATAATCCACATCTGCCAGTGTCCAATATCTGACACACTGTACCACGGCCGCCCTCATAGTCTGAGAACAATGAAGCTCCTGACAAAGCTGTTCTGCCACAGTCATACAATGCTGTTCTTTTTTTTGCTGCTCCTCATCCGGTTCCAGTACCTGTCCCAAATCTGACACATATGATTTGATCTGTTCCAAATTATTCTCCACAGCATGCTCTAAGATCCGTGGTGTTATTTTCTCCCCTGCTCCCTCATCTGACACGGCCTTCATAAAACTCATCTGATGTGGTCCCAGCCAGAAGGAACCCGCCTGATACACCGCCGCACTTTCCATATCATGAAGAAGAACCCTGCAATCATTTATATGCTGCTTTCCCGATAAATGAAGTTTATCCCGATTATCCCCACTCATTTCCCAGACGACCGGTTCCGTTATAATCTCTGCCTCTGCAAATGAATGATGATACAACATGTCCGGATAATAAGTATGTCCCGTATTACGGTCAGTAATTTTGTGACATAAATATATTCCACTATATCCCGTCTCTGTATCATCTTTTTTCTCACTTGCCGGATTCTCTGCCGCACATGTCCCTATATTGATCAGATGATCTCTTTCGCCCGCTCCGTATCTGCCAAACACCGCCGACACCCCACATGCCGCCGCAGTCATTCCTGCGCCGGTGATCACCAGACGCAGATCGCCGTCCATATTTTCGTACACATCAAAAGGAAGCCCTGCCACCGCCTTTTTCAAAGAAAAAGCACGGATCAAAGGCTTCGCCTCCGGATATAACGCTGTAAAAATATATATCATACGCATCTCCCATCAAACTCCCCGTCAGTAATTGATTACTCCTTTGCCTCATCCTCCGCTTTCGGGGCATTTTTCCCAATGCTGTCATAATTCTCCAGAAAATGATGCTTCACACCATCCTTCTTATATGCGATCACGGTGCTGAGATTCACATTTTCCACACTCTTAAAAATATTACCCTCCACAAAAGGATTCGTTTTTTTCAGCTCCCGGATCAGCTTTTTGATCTCCAGACGTTTGGAATTGCTCTGTCCATCCTTATCACATGAAGAACAGGTATCTGTAAATTTGCAGGCACACTGGATAAAATGAAGCCCATTGGCATCACGCCATGCCTTAATATCATCCTCGCGGATCAGATAAAGAGGACGAATCAATTCCATTCCCTCAAAATTTGAGCTGTGCAGCTTCGGCATCATGGTCTGCATCTGCGCACCGTAAAGCATGCCCATCAGAATTGTCTCAATGACATCATCGTAATGATGTCCCAGTGCGATCTTATTGCAGCCCAGCTCCTTTGCCTTGCTGTAAAGATACCCCCGGCGCATTCTCGCGCAAAGATAACACGGCGATTTCTCCACATGGAAAACGGCCTCAAAAATATTTGACTCAAAAATCGTAATCGGTATATTTAGTCTCTTGGCGTTATTCTCAATAACCTTGCGGTTTTCCGGACTGTATCCCGGATCCATTACCAGAAAAACCACTTCAAACGGGAACTTATGATGACGCTTCAGCTCCTGAAAAAGCTTTGCCATCAGCATGGAATCCTTGCCTCCGGAAATACAGACTGCAATCTTATCCCCTTCCTTTACCAGCTCATAATCATTGATCGCCTTGGTAAAACGGCACCATATCTTTTTCTTGAACCGCTTGCGGATACTCTGCTCCACCTCCAGATAAAACGGCGTTTCCTCTTCCTGCTCCTTCTCATTTTCCTCATCCATCGTGCTCATGAGCCACGCCAGATAACCACCCTGCAGGCTGTATACGGTATGCCCCTTCTCCCGGAGAAATGCCGCTGCCTCCAGGCTTGTCTCTCCCTTTTTGCAATAAAGCACTGTTTTTTTGCCATCCTCCTCCGGAACCCATCCGTCAAGGATCTGCTGCTCCGGAATGTGCTCTGCTCCCGGTAAATGTCCGTAAGAATACGACATTTCATCCCGGACATCTACCAGATGATACTCATCCGGACGCCATTTTTTTAATTCCTGTATTGTGATCTCTGTATTATCCATCATCTCCGTAACCTAAGCCTTTCCTAACCATATCTCAGCACACTATACCGCAATACACACAATTTTTCAATGTTATAACCGCTGTCACAGGACAATTTTTGTCCGCCTCAACAGATGCCATATTGTTTCATGCTGCAGCTGTTACATTCCCCTTCGAATCTCATCAATCTCCTGCTGCAGCTTATCACACTTCTGCCGGTTCGCTTTCATCTGCTCCCGCAGCTCCTGCCGTTTCTTGTCTTTGAGATATCTGCAGATCAGTAATATCACAAAAATAATCAGAAGGGGTACATAATCCTGTCTTGAAACATCCACATAATATCCCAGCCAGTTTTCCACAAACTTCAATGCGATAAAGCACATCAATAAAATAATATAAGGAAGCAGCCTCCCTATGATCGATTTCTCTGCAAGTCCTGTCTGCAGCTCTGCATTAGCCCTCTTATATTGAAATATTTTCTTTTCCAATTGCAGAATTTTTTCCGTATCTTTATGATCTGTCCTGAAATCATTTCCACCTTGCATAGGATCACCATTCCTTTTCGTCTTTATTTCGTCGCTGCCGTTGTCCCAAAAAGTTTTATTTTTCCACTTCTTTCTCTACCTCGCTTCGGATCTTCTCCCCGCCCTGGCTTTTCCATTCCTTAACAAACTCATCAAAATAAGACAACGGCTTCTGGCCGGTTACGATTTCCAGGTACGCTTTCTTTTCCAATTCTTCCAGACGCCACCAGTTCCCCTTCATAGTTTCTGTTTCTCCAAAAAACAAAGATTTCACCTGTCTCGTCTTTCCCTTTCCAAGTACAGAACATGCTGTCATACGGGATGTATAGGCAGCCCAGTCCTCCCATGATTTTTGTGGTTTTTCCTCTTTTTTCTGCTCCAGATAATTGCTGCAGGAAATATAATAAGCCCCCTCCAGAAGTCCCAGATCATTCAGCTTTTTCCGTCCCTGAATCGCATCCTTCAAAGAATCATAACAACGCATCAGGGCATCCTTATAATCTACGTTGATCGCTAGCGGACGTGCTGTTGGATCAACATTATCCTGATAATAATGCTCCATTTCGCTAACATCCTCCTCACCATAACGAAGGTCATCAAAAAGTGCGCTGACAATCTTCATAACAATCTCCGGATGCTTATACCCCTTACGGACAACAACACATTTATCACTGGGATTCTGGGAAGCATAAGATGTGCTCCCGGCAGAATCCGTCTGGATCAGATATGGCTGCCACTCTGCTTCCGGATTCTTCTGCATCGCAGACATCAACGGATTATTCGGAGACCACCACGGTCCAAAGAAGGAACCGCATTTTTCAGAAACGATCAGCTCAATAATATTATTGCTTTCCCGCATAAGAAAATGATTGTCTAATGTTCCCTGCTGATACATCTTTCGCAGCTTTTGCAAAGCTGATTTTGCTTCTTTTTGAACCGATCCGTAGACAACCTTTCCATTTGCATTGTACAGCCATTGCTTTGGAAATGCGCCACAGCTTGCAAAGATAATGTCTGTCTGATATTCATAGCTGTAGCCGCAGCCTCCGGTCAGCTCATCATCACAGACAAGTCCAACGGTCTGTCCCTTTCCATTGCCTCCGGGATCCTTCTGTACGAATTCATGGACAATGTGTTCCACATCCTCCACAGTTTCCGGTGCAGATAATCCCAGCTTATCCATCCAGTCCTTTCGGAGCCAGCACAGACTTGGACCATCCTCAATACTTGTCTCCGGCAATGCCATTAGCTTCCCGTCAAATGTCACATTGTCCAGAATCTCGCTGCCGTAGCTGTTATAAATTTCCTTGATCCGGCTGCTGGTACAGTCTTTATATACCTGTGTCAGGTCTTCAATCATATCGTTATCCACCAAAAGCTGCAGCAGATCCATATCATTCACAACCATCACATCAGGCAGCTCACGGGAGGCAATCGTCATGGATACCATCTCCTGATAATTGTCATTCACCCCTGCCTCAAAGACATCTTTGTTTTGTATATTAAGTTTCTTTTTCAGATATCTTGTATATCCGTTATTCTCATAAGTATCCCCCTTCGGCAGGTTTGAATTATTCAGGCCCGTCATCTTTCCAAGGGTATATGTCACTTCCTCCGGATACCGTCCAAAGGGTGTCGTCTCTGCCGTTTTCCAGTCCTGCTTGCGATCCGTCGTATCCGTTTTCTCCACCGGCTGTTTACTGCAGCCGGTCAGGATCAGACATCCCGCCAGAGATAACGCCATCATCTTTTTTAATATATTTTTTATCACTATCTTGAAACTCCTAACTTTGCCATAAGTGCTTCCTGTAAAACCTTAGACACATTTAAATGGGAATTTTCTGCTTCCTGTACATTATACACGCTTTTTATACATCAGCCAACATATTGACCGGTATAATTTACACACTTCCTCAGACATCAAAACACGATATCACAGTCTCCCATCATCAGGAAATCTGTAATATCGTGTTCATTTATAGAGGCTGTTTATGTCATTTAGAAGTCTTTCGCAACCTTTGAGCCACTGGCTCAAAGCTGCTATGTGAAGCATAGAACCGCTTGCCTGCGTTTTACGCAGGATTAGCAGTTCTCTTCACTCAGAAAAACGCAGGATTTGCGTTTTTCAATATAAAACAGTAGTGCTTCTTGAGCAGCGTCTCTAGCTGCGCTAGAAGCACTTTTTATATTATCCTTTTACTGCTCCCGTCAGTCCGTCCGTGTAACAACGCTGCATAAACAGGAACAACACAGCAATCGGGATGGATACACAGACCGCTCCGGCAGCAAACCGGGTATACCACTGGTAAATATTTTCCTTTTCCAGCATATTCCAAAGTCCAATGGCTACCGTGTAATACTTTGCATCGGTTCCAATGATAACCTTTGCCAGTACGAAATCGATCCACGGTGCGATAAAGGATGTCAGCACAGTGTACACAATAATGGACTTTGACAGCGGGATCGTAATGAGCCGGAATACGTTCCATTTGGTTGCTCCGTCAATGTATGCCGCCTCGTCAATGCTGCGGGGGATCGTATCAAAAAATCCCTTCGCCACATAGAACTGCAGGATACCGGAGCCCCCGGCATATACAAGCACCAGAGATACCAGCTTGAGAACGCCCTGGGTCATTCCAATTCCCTTTAAGATATAATAGATTGCGATCATTGCCATAAAGCCCGGAAACATTCCAAGCACCAGTGCCACATTCAGCAAAAGCTTTCTGGACTTAAAGCGAAGTCTGGAAGTCACATAAGCGATCGATACAATAAAAAATGTAGACAAAATGCAGGAAAAGATCGCTACGATCAATGTATTTAAAAACCACTGTGGAAAGTTAAATACATCTGTGTCCGTAAAAAGGGACAAATAATTATGAATCGTTAATTTATCCGGCAGGAAGGTACTGGAATAAGAGCCCTTACCTGCACGGAAGGATGTCATGATCACCCAGAAGAGAGGAAATATCCAGACCAGTGCCAGGATGGTCAGACACGCATGTACGATAAAATTCGTTAATTTCTTTCTAATGCGGTACTTATTCATTATTGGAATCCCTCCTCATTCTTCAATGCCCCTGACTTGCGGTACGCCGCCAGAGAAAATACAGCTGATAATACAAATACTGCAATGGAGATCACCGCCGCGTAGTTGTAATCCTTAAAGTCCATGGTCAGTTTATACAGCCACGTTACCAGCAGATCCGTCTTACCGGCAGTACCATTATTGTAGCTTAACGCTGCCGGAGCGCCCTTTGTCAGCAGATAAATAACATTAAAGTTATTGATATTTCCGATAAACTGTGTGATCAGATACGGCGTCGTCACAAACAGCATATATGGAAGTGTGATCTTGAAAAACTGTACCACTGCATTGGCACCGTCCACTCTGGCTGCCTCATACAAATCCGCCGGAATATTCTGAAGAATACCCGTAACCTGAAGCATCGTATACGGAACACCAACCCATAAGTTCACCACGATGATGGTAATTCTTGCCCAGGTAACATCAGTCCAGAACGGAAGGCTCTTCTGGATTAGTCCAAGCTGCTTCAACAGAACATTGATAGAACCCTCCGGCTGCAGCATAGTCCGGATAACTAACAGTGATACAAACTGTGGAATGGCAATGGAAAGAACGAAGATAAATCTCCACATTGCCTTCCATTTTGTTTCCTTGCGGTTAATTACGATCGCAAGGATCATTCCCAGAATATAATTTAAAAATGTAGCTAAAACCGCCCAGACGATCGTCCATCCAAGCACATGCCAGAAGGCTGTGCCAAGTCCGCTGGAGCTGTCTAAAAGCTTTCCAAAGTTTGCCAGTCCTACCCAGTCAAACAGCTTTCCCGGCGGCTGATGATTTCTGTCATAGTTGGTAAATGCGATCGCTGCCATAAAAACAAGAGGCAGGATCGTAAATGCAAATATACATATGATTGGCCCTGTCAACAGGGTTTTATGCAGGTTCTGATCAAACAGTGATGCTACGTCCCCACAAAAACCCGGAAGCGGCTTCCCTGCTTCCTTCAAAACCTGTGCCTGATAAGCTGATTTCAGAGAAGATCTCCAGGCAAATACAAATGCGATGATCGCAAAGACCGCCAGAATTCCATAAAGCAGGATCAACATGGAATTGTCACCGGCAGTATACTCATACACCTGCTTCGCTTCATTAAATACTTCTCCGCCCTCATTTGTTCCCAATGTTGTCAGACCGCCAAGCAGTCCAAAACCACTGATGACCATAAAGGCAATAAACAGAATTTCTACTGCCAGATACAACAGACCCTTCACAACCTGTTTTCTGCAAATATTGCCGGTTCCCATGATAACCGCACTGAGGCGGGTGAACGTATCCCCGTGCCTCAGTGCATTGCTCACGGAAATGACCTTTGCATGCTCCACCTTATTTGCCATAGGACATTTCTCCTTTTACCTTACTGATTTATTCTGTCTTTCCGGACAGCCTTCAAATTTCTACAGTCCGTTGCTCAGAATACCCTTTACCATTTCCTTTGTCTTCTTCTCAGCGTTTGCCTCTGTAACATCACCCTGTACGATCTCTTTTCCCATCGTCTCAGCCGGTGTCCAGTAGCTGCCCATCTCTGAAAGAAGTGGCTGTACAGCCGCTGCATTTGCAATTTCGTCTGCCTGTGCCTTAATTACGGTATCCTTCATTACTGCTTCATCTGCAGCAAGTATTTTGTTGATCGGTGCGATTCCTCTTGACTCAAAACGGATCTTCTGGCACTCCTCCCCTGCAAGATAACGGGCAAGTGCTACGGCAACCTCCTGATCCTCACATTTTGGATTTACGCCAACTGCCTTACTTCCGGCGAAGGACTTCATCTGACCTTCCTGTCCGTTAATGGTTGCAGTAGGAAGCTGTGCTGCTGCAAAATTCTTTCCAAGTGCTTCCTTGATCGCCTTTGCATCCCAGGAACCGCTGCAATATGCGCCCAGCTTTCCGTCCTTAAATTTTGCAATACTGCTTCCGTCCTTCTCACAGGAGAATTTCTTATTCTTTGCAAGATTTACCATATATTTTGTTGCTGCCACGCCGGCCTCACTATCCCAGTCACAGCCTGCAGATGCATCTGTTCCGTCACCAAAGAGAGAACCGCCTGCTGCGTAGTAGAATGCTTCAATATACCAGCTGTTATCCAGCGGGAATGCAAAGTTTGTAACGCCATTGCCCAGATTCTTTGACATCATCTTGTCCAGAGATTTTACCTCATCCTCACTGAATTTACTCTTATCATAATACATAAACCATGTGTTTGATGTGTACGGAACTCCGTATACACTTCCATCATATGTAACAGAATCGATCATTGCTTTTTCGTTATTCTCGTTGATCTCATCTACGGTAGATCCACCCAGCTTAGAAAGAGCTCCTGCTTCAACCAGAACCGGGATCTGATCGTTTGCATACATATAAACATCTGCTGCCGCATCCACATCCTTCGTTACCACATCCTTTGCATCTCCCTCGGAGCATACACCATACTCAAAAGTGATATTCCACTCCGGATGCTGCTCATTAAAGGAATCACACATTGCCTTGAGGATACCGTCATTATATCCCTTTATCTTTGCCTGATCCTCCTGCGGTCCCCACACCGTCAGTTTCACATCCTTTGTCTCTGTCTTGGCACTGCCGGTATCAGAACCGGCCTTGTCTGTTGTTGATGTTGTCTTGCCACACCCGGCAAATACAGATGAAATCATTGCTGTTGTCAGCAATAACGCACATAATTTTTTCGCTCTCATAACGAATTCCTCCTCATTCTTTTTCCATGCAGCAGCTTCATTTCTGCTGTATTGATTTGATAAATTCATTATAAAAGCTGGCAGGTTTTGGGTAAATATAAGGAATTTTAGAAACATACAAGATTTTTGAGAAGAGGCGGCCAAACGGCTGCCCCGCTCAGCCACGCTATTATCATGCGCAACGATCACTACAGTTCTTCTATTTCACAAAAAAGGCCGTTTACAGACGATGATTTTTCTGTTCCTTCGGAGCATGGATATGGTCTGAAAAATATTGAAAAAATTGCCTGTTCTCCCCTTCGGATTCGCTGCAATACATCACATCTTGAAACGCTATCCATTGACTTTCCGCTTTTACCGACAATCTGATACCCTGCAACCTCAAAGGCATCCAATACATTCATGACAGATTCATCTTCCCCCTCCTTTATAACAGCAAAAACCCCAGTGATAAAACCATCACTGGGGTTATAGTACCAGACAATTCTTAAAACATATGAATGAAATTCTTAAGAGTTTTTTAAGGTTGCTTTCCGGCCACTCTCCTTCGCACCTTTCTCAAAGCAATTACTCCCTTAGATATATCGCTTATGTCAACATTTGTTCCCGGTTCCAATTCTTCAGTAATTCTTTCAATCGCCTGAAGCGGATCCATAGAATGATATGGATAATATAATTTTCTTAATTGCTCCGGCTTGATCAGTTTATAAATCTGCTTACTCGACTTATCACTGATATAGGACCAGTAGCGATATATATAGCCAATCCAGTAAAGCTCCTCTCCATCAAACTTATTCACCCCGTAAGAACTGGCTCCATACTGTTCCTCTATCTCTTTAATCGCATCAGACACATCTAATGATTCAAATGCAAATCCAACATTGTCCATTCTTTTTGCAAGTTCCGAATTCATAAATCTTCGTATAAATATTTTTGAACTGCACTCTTCGCTTTTCTTTGACATTTGAAACAACGCCGCCTGATAAGCACACATTCTCAATCCTAAAGAATCTATTTTTTTCATTGCAAAATCTCCTCGATATACCTTCCCTGATTTCTGTATTTTTTTCTTGCCAGCTTCACTTTATCCATATTCATTTGAAATCCTTTTTGTTTTGTATCCAGATACATCTCCTTTTCAGAATCCGTCAAAAAACATCTTTCCAAAAGGGTAATATTGTCTAATGCTTTTTCACTGATGAACACATATTGTTTTCCCGGATTTGTTGCAGATAAACAATGCTGACACTGTACATCAGTTATTTCTCCATCAATAAAACTGTCTATAATTTCAAACATTCTGTTATCTGCAATCGGTGCAATGATATAATCAACTCCCTTATTTGTTTTCAACAGTTTTTTGACTGTTTCCGTTTGAATATATTCCTGAAGTTTTCCTCTATAATAGGCGATCGTAAGCATCCATTCTCTATCAACGCTAAATTCTCTGCTTATTAAATTGGAAGCTGCAAATTTCAACATATACAACGATGAATTTTTATGTGTTGCAACAAACATTGCTGACTGTTCCAGGCTTTCCCCACAATAGAATCCATTGCCAAAGTCATTGATCTTTTTGCTATAATCAAGCCCGGGTGCTCCTTCTAACTTTGTTTTTGCCCCATGAAACAAAAGAACCTCCCCGTCCTTCACCATATCTTCCCTGTAAAACTGCTCCTTGATCTTATTCAAACGAATTCCTTTTTTAAACACATACTCATAAAATTTGCGCATGTGTCTTTCCGATATATTATTTCTATTGTTGACCCAATTACTCACTGTTATTCTGCTGACACCTAACTCATTTGCCAATTCTTCCTCGGAAAATCCCGTAATTTCCAATACACTTTCTATATCCTGCCCAATTAAGAAATCCATAAATATCACCATCCAACTTTTATGCATAATATTTTACATAGAAGTTTAGTTATTGTCAACAACTTCTATGTAAAGTTTTTAATATAGAAGTTTAATTCTAATAGAAAAGGCAAAACCTGTATTTTGCCCTTTCTACCGACTATATTACAAACATTTTCCTTTACACCGTTTTTATTTCACCGAAACCTTAACTTTATATTTCTGCGCCTTCTTCATAAGCCATATACGATCACTTTCTGACAACTTAGTGCTGATGATCAGTTTTTTTATTTTTCTGGAACCGACCTTTTTCTCCTCAAAATACGGGGACCGGTGAAACTTTCCATTTATAAATTCTTTCACTGTTTTTCTGGAGATCTTCTTAAAATTCTTTATCTTACTCAGATCCAAAATATCCGTTGGATTTTCACCAAACAGACTATCCGATTCATAAATTTCATCAAAATCCTCATCCATACTATTATTACTGTCTGTAAAATTCACATTTGGCAGCTTCAGGGTACGAATCCTGTTCTGACGACAGGAAACCCATCTCAGCTCCGTGTTATTGCTAAGATCCAGCTTTCTCAACTGATTTTGCTTACAACTCAGTACTTCCAATTCCTTACACTTTGTCAGATCCAGCTTTTTGATGTAATTATTTTTCACATTCAATGTCCTGATATTAGGACATAGTTCTGTTGCAAATGATGTCAACTGATTATCCTTAACATTGACCACTCTGAGAATATTTTTGGCAAGCTTAATATTTTTTAATTTATTGTCCTGTGCACTTAAAGTATATAATTTATTATTGTTGCTCAGATCCAGCGTTTCCAACTGATTTTTGTCACACTCAAGATCACTGAGATTTTTATTCTGACTCACATCAAGACTTGTCATTTGATTTCCATTACACGATAATCTTTCCAGATTCTTATTTTGACTTACATCCACTGTTGCCAGTGTCGGAGAATCACAAACAAGCCATTCCAGATTTTTACATCGAGATACATCCAGCTCATTTATCCGGCATGCCATGGCCTCTGCCTCTTTGAAGCTCCAGCGGTCATATTCACAGAGAGAAAACCAGGTTATGTTATTCCCTGCGACTTCTACCCGGTTGATCTCCGATGCTGTCAGCCATATGTATTTCAATGATTTCGGACATCCTTCGATTTTTAATGTATTCCCCTTCACCTTCGCCAGAGAAAGACTCGTGCAGGAGGTCAGATGCTCTATTCCACGGACATCTATGGTATCCTTTTCCCACAGATCATTTCCGGTAATAATCTGCTCTGTCGTCTCATCTCCTATATATGTTGCAACCAACGCCTGTTTCGGCGTTACAATTTCTGAACCCTGCTCAACAAAATTTTCCACAATATTAATCTGCTTAATTTCCTCTTGGGAAAGTACCCCATCTCCATTGATATCATAATATTTTGTTTTCAAAACGGTTCGAAGCCAGTCTGCCGGAAAATTTTGCTCATTAATTTCCAGACTGCCTGCTTCTGCCGCTTTTGCTCTGCTGCCCTGCCCCCACAAAGGCACCAGAATCATTACCGTAACCACAACACACCATAAATTCTTTCTCCAATTATTTTTCAATACGCGATTCCTCCTCAAATCTTCTCTTCCAATCCTCTGTAATATTTTGCACCTTAATATCACTGGCAGCAATCACCTTGGTTTCTGTTCCATCCACTGTACCTGCTGCCGTTCCATCCGCTTCCATTTCGACTTTATACTTTGCTCCACTCACCTCCATCTGTATTTCATTTTTCTTCATCTGACCATTTGCGACTCTGATATCTCCTACATTTTCGACCCCTTTAATATCAAAAATATCATACATAACATCAAGTTTTTCAGAAACAGCCACTTCTTTCTCCGCATCTGCAATATAAATACACATTCTCTGAATTCCGGACCCCTCCATGGTTACAAAAGCCGCCTCACATTTTCCATCTCCGTCAATATCACCATAAATTGCATCTCCATAAACATCTTGCATCAACAGTCCGTCTTTTTTATGGAAAATCTTATAATCGCAGACCATATGCCCTTTATCATCAGACTGATCTTTTACCATTTCGACCTGATACCCCGTGTCTTTAGAAAACGGATTATCCACTGTGTGATCCGAACACCCGCAAAGCATTAGAACCATTATTACAGATTCCATCAAAGCCCTTTTCGCATACAACTTTTTTCTACCATTAAATTTTTTCATATACATTACCCCTTGCTATACTGATCTATGATCTTTTTGATCGCCTCCGCTTCCTTTTTCGAAATATGTTTTCCCCCCAGAAATGCAGTCAGAAATCCGGGCAATGATCCCCCGAACGTTCTCTCCACAAAATAATTGGACTCATCCCGCTGCACCCGTTCCTGTGGGATCAGCACCGAAACAACCGCATCCTCGTTCCGAATATATCCTTTTTCTGACAGCTTGCGAATCACCGTATAAGTTGTGGATTTCTTCCAGCCCAGCTCCTCATCGCACCGCTTTACCAGCTCTCCGGATGGAATCGGTGCATATTTCCATACGACCTGCATAAAACGATAGTCACTGTCGCATAACTTCATATATTCCATGGTTATTCCCCTTCCCGGTGCTCAATAAATAATAGTAAAAGCATCATAAGTCTATTGTTATCAACCCATTTTAACTTTATAATAATAAACCTGGAATGTCAAGAAGACAGCAAATCAAATCTTGTCATTTTATGCCATTTACGCTATGATAGAAGAGTGTGGCAGGCTATACCTACGCCGCATTGACACAGTATGATTTTCAAAACCAAGTAATCACAACAAAAAGAAAAGAGGACAAAAAGATGGATAAGGTTATTTTAGCCTACTCAGGCGGACTTGACACAACTGCAGTTATTCCATGGTTAAAGGAAACATACGGCTATGAGGTTGTATGCTGCTGTATCGACTGTGGACAGGGCGAGGAGCTCGATGGATTAGAGGAGCGTGCAAAACTCTCCGGTGCTTCTAAGCTTTACATTGAGGACGTTGTTGATGATCTTTGCGAAAACTACATTATGCCTTGTGTACAGGCTGGTGCCGTTTACGAACATAAATATCTCATGGGAACTGCTATGGCAAGACCTACGATTGCTGCAAAGCTGGTAGAGATTGCCCGTAAGGAAAATGCCGTTGCAATCTGCCACGGTGCAACCGGTAAGGGTAACGACCAGATTCGTTTTGAGCTTGGTATCAAGGCATTAGCTCCGGATATCAAGGTTATCGCTCCATGGCGTGACGACAGATGGGGTATGGATTCCCGTGAGGCAGAAATTGAGTATTGTAAGGCACACGGCATTGATCTTCCGTTCGGAACCGATCAGTCTTACAGCCGTGATAGAAATATCTGGCATATCAGCCATGAGGGACTGGAGCTTGAGGATCCTGCTCAGGCACCAAATTACGATCATATGCTTGTTCTCGGTGTTACACCGGAGAAGGCACCGGATGAGGATGTAGAGCTTTCTATTTCTTTTGAAAAGGGTGTTCCTACTGCTCTGAACGGCAAGAAAATGAAAGTTGCTGATATTATCCGTGAGCTGAATACCATCGGTGGAAAGCACGGTATCGGTATTGTTGATATCGTTGAGAACCGTGTCGTTGGTATGAAGAGCCGTGGTGTATATGAGACTCCGGGTGGAACAATCCTGATGGAAGCACATCAGCAGTTAGAGGAGCTTGTTCTTGACCGTGACACCATCGCATTGAAGTTAGAGCTCGGCAGCAAGCTTGCAAGCATTGTATACGAAGGTAAATGGTTCACACCTGTTCGTGAAGCAATCTCCGCATTCGTTGATGTAACACAGCAGTATGTAACCGGTGAAGTAAAACTTCGTCTCTACAAGGGCAATATCATTAAAAATGGAACAACTTCTCCATATTCTCTGTACAGTGAGTCATTGGCATCCTTTACCACAGGTGATATGTACGACCATCATGATGCAGAGGGCTTCATTACATTATGGGGTCTCCCACTGAAGGTTCGTGCCATGAGAATGAACGAGCTCAAGAAAGATAAGACAAAATAATCTGATACAGCCATTCATAAAAAAGGGCAAAACCAGCGTTTTGCCCTTGCTCACTCTACGCTACGAGCATTTTCCTATACACTAAAATAAAACAGCCCGGATTTGATTTCAAACAACTCCCTTTGGGGTGAAATCAAATTCAGGCTGTTTTTTAGTTCAAAGCAGCTTATTTATTTTAACAACTCCCGGATCATCTCCGCTGTATAAGTAACGCATACCATCTTCTCCGCCTCGATGCGGTACAGCGCATTTGCGGCAATATGTTCTGCTGCCTGCTCGATATCACGAATTCCTGATGTATCCTTAAAAATATCCATGATCGCATCCAGTGCTTCCTCTGTAATCACAATCTCCTCGCTTCGCAGACCAATTCTCTTTAATACCTTTGGCATCGCAAATTTGGTAAAGATCACTCTCTTTTCTTCCAGGCTGTAGTCCGGCAGCTCGATCACAGCAAAACGAGACATAAGTGGTGCACTGATGGCCGCCTTGTCATTCGCCGTAGCAATCGGATAAACCCCGGTAGTCGGAATATTACATTCTACATAATTATCGGTAAATCCAAGATTATCCAAAAGTGTCAGCAATACATCCGCCGGATTTCCATTTCCCTTTCCGGCAGAAGCCTTGTCCAGCTCGTTGATAATGAACAGCAGATTAGAGCTCTCTGCATTGGCAAACGCCTCCATGATCAGACCGGGTTTTGCATTAGCATAAATCCGGGAGCTTCCGGTAAGCTGCTCCGGATCATTGATAGAACTCATTTCCAGCGTTGTCCACGACATTTTCAAAATCTTTGCAACAGCATAGGCAATCTGTGACTTTCCGGTACCTGCCGGTCCGATCAAAAGAATACCATATGCCGGCAGGGTATGGGTACGATTGATCTGAATGATCGTCTCAATAATACGCTGCTTTACATTGTCCAGTCCATATAACTCCTCGTCCAGAATTTTTCTGGCCTCCACCGGATCGATCGGCTGGAAATCTGTATTTTTCCACTGAATATTTAACATAATAGAGAGCGCACGCTGTGCATGACGGCGCTCCTCCGGCGTCACCTCTGTAGATTTCGCTACCGCAAGATTACGTCTCGCCCAGAGACGGATATTGTCCGGAAGTGTACTTCCCGCACACATCAGATAATCCGTAATACTCTGAATACTGGTAAGCTTCATATCATCGGAGTCTTCAATCTCATCAAAATCAACGACTTCCTTCGAAGGTGCATCACTCTGCAGCAACCGCTCGATCATAAACTGCAAAAATCCATTTTCTCCGGAAAGCTTCGTACCTCTCATAGCCACACCGGTCTCAAAGATCTTATAAACTGCGTATCCCTGATCTGTACTGGCACCGGACAGCTTAACCATAATATGGTTTTCTCCAAGCCACTTTACCAGCTTCTCAAAACGTGCATCGATCTGTAAAATATCATGAGACGTCTTTTCCTCATCACATGTAAATGCCGTCCCCTTTGTGGGTGCTGTAAACATACCGGAGGAATGATGCATAAGCTTCTTTTCCTCATCCTTCAACAGTATGACCGGATGTGACACATCCGGCACTCTTTCATTCGAATAAACTAATTCGTATGTCTTCTCTGCTTTGACTGCATCCTTCTTCTCCTGATTAAAATCAAAAACTGGCATCTTGTAACCTCACATTTCTGTTTATTCTGTATTATTTTCGCACAACTTCCCACTTCAATAATGCACTTAAAATTTGTACTCTAACTATTTCACCACTTTTTACTTAATGAACCCTATGAAATTATAGGATGAAATGGTAAAATCCGCAACTACTATTTTTCGATCTCTTCTACTTCTTGAGCACCTGTGGAATATTTATGGTGCACCTTGTTCCCTTTCCTGCCTCACTCTCAATTTTCAGACAATATTCCTCCCCATAATAAAGCTGGATTCTCTGATTTACATTCCGGACACCATACCCCTTTGTCTTAAATTCCAATATAGATGACAAAAGCTCCGGTTCGATTCCCACACCATTATCCTCCACCGTCAGATAAATATTGCTGTCATCTTTACGTCCTATTATTTTAATATATCCTCTGCCATCCTCCTTCAGGTCAATTCCATGATCAATGGCATTTTCCACCAAAGGCTGCAACAGCAGATTTAATGTCTGATATTGCAGGATTTCCTCATCAATATCCATGATCACATCAAAGTCATTATCGTGCATACATAACTGAATCTCCAGATAGGACTTCATATTTTCAATTTCCTTCTCAATGGTCAGCACATTTTTGCCCCGATTCAAAGAAGTCCGGTAAAAAGAGGATAATGCCAGTGTGATCTTGCTAATGTCCTGCTGCCCTGCCTCCAGCGCCTTCCAGTTGATCAATGAAAGGGAATTATAAAGAAAGTGTGGGTTGATCTGTGCCTGAAGTGCCGTCATTTCTGACTTTCTCTGGGTCAGCTTGCTTTCATATACTTCATGGATCAATCGGTTGATCTCCCCCAGCATGCTTCCAAATCCACGGATCAGACTTCCCACCTCATCCTTCGCATCACTGGTAACCATAAGCTCCATATTACCTTCCTCTACCGCCTGCATATTATCCCGGAGCCGTTTAATATCCCGCACCACAAACCTTGAAAATGCTTTTGAAGCAACAACCGACGTCACAATGCAAATGGCAATAATTCCAAGAATCAGCACAACAAGCGTCTGCACCTCTCTCGCCATCATTTTCTGCGGCTGATATGCGATCACCTGCCAGTCATCTACCCCTGCATCTGCAGACACGATCAGATAATTGCTCCTTTTTCCCTTTTCCTGATCCGCCATTTTCTCTTTTAATTTTTTTAAGGATAATCTGCTTTTTCCTTCTGTCCCATTCTGGGTACTTTGATCTTTTCCATCCTTCTTTGCGCCGGTCTTATTGCCGGCTTTTTGATCAAAGGTGTCCTTCTCAAACAATACATTTCCTGCTTTGTCTATGACATATAGTCCATAACCGTCTCTGGAAATGTCATCAAACCCGGAAAATAACGTATCATAATTCACATCCAGATATAAAATTCCCTTTTGTTTATTCTGCTCCATAATGGGCATGGTCCTTGCTGAAAAAGATGTTTTTTCTTTTCCGTCAATGATCCATTTTACCTTCTGACTTAAGGAATCCTTATATTCCCTGTACCATTTTTCACCCTCTATGGTATGAAGTGCATCCACCGTTGTATCATGCTTTACAATATCCTTATCCAGATATATGGTGATCTGGTTGATATTTGGATTGAAGTATTTTAAAGACGAAAGTACCGGATCTACCGTCGCCGTATACTGCTCATACATAGAAAAAATATCATCATAATCACCGATCAGTACATCCGAGATTGGATGGTTAAATGCAATATAATCCGACAGATTATTGTAGACCAATATTTTAGACTTCAACTGAGATGCTCCCTGTGACAGAGAATCCTCAATATTTCTACGCTCCCTCTCCATCAGGGTTTTCCTCTCCTGTGACAGCGCAAAGAGTCCCAAAAGCAGGATCGGCACCGTGCCAATGCAGATGTATATGATCATTATTTTCTTTTGTATTTTTGCATTTCCAAACCAGTTTTTAATCTTATTTTTCATTATTTACTGTTCCACCATTTCCTGCATTCTCCTATTTACTGATTCCGATACTTCTGTGGACTCACACCGTAATATTCCCGAAAGCTCTGACAAAAATATGATACATTCGGATAGCCCACAGCATAACTGATATTTACAATTTTATTATGAGTCTCCTCCAGCATTTCCTTTGCCTTCTCCATGCGAAGTGCCTTAATAAATTTGCTGAGATTCTGTCCTGTCTCCTTCTTAAAAATATGACTGAGATAACTTGGAGCCAGAAAAACCTGATCTGCCAGCATATCCACACTCAGTTCCTCACCATAATGAGCATAAATATACTGCTTCACTGTCTCAATCTCCCGATGCTCCATCTGTGGATTGATTGCAAAACTCTGTTCTAAAAGTTTAATACCTTCATTAATGATTTCCGTCACCTCCTGGAAATCATTAGTCCGGTATAACCGGTCAATATCCTGATTCAGACCACCGGACTTTTCCTTGGGCAGTATTTCGTATACATCCTTCAATAAATTTGAAAAAATAAATTTTACATACATTTGTGAAAAATTCTTTTTGCTCTGATACTTCTCGCACAGCCCTTCAAAATGACGACGCAGCCCTGCCATATCCTTCATTTTGATATCCTGCCGAATCTGCTTCATCAGAGTATCGTCATCAATCTGGGAAAGATTTGCCTCTGTCTGCTGCTCTTCACTAAACACACGATCCTCCGGTACATAAAATTTATTTTCCATCAGAAGCTCCAGCCGTTCCATTTCCTCTGCCAGCTTCACCGGCCTCACAAACTCACGGCTGACCGCAATATAGCACTTCTCCGCATATTTCTCCTCTATGGCATCCAGAAGCTTTTGCGCCATTTCCTTTCTGGATTCCACATCAATCTCCCGTTCCAACAGAATGATTCCCTGCTGTGGGTTCATATTCAAGTACAAAAACGGCTCCTTCATTTCTTCCCGGAGATTTTCCAGAAAATCCAGACCGGTTCTTCCAAAAAATTCCCTGTCAAATTCCAGCAGCATCATATTATGAAAGTCCTGTACATACTCCAGACTGTCTGCCCCCCCTAAGCTTGCCGCCAGATCCTGTGGTGCGGCACCATTCAACAGGGACAATAATACATGCTCCCGGACAAAATTACGGTTCTTTTCCTTGCGCTCGTCCTCCAGACGTTCTCCCTCAATCTCCTGCAGCACCTTCTCCATAGTATTGCGGAATTCCTCCGGATCCACAGGCTTTAAAATATAGCTGTCCACCCCCGATTTCATTGCCTTTCTGGCATATTCAAACTCTCCATATCCACTAAAGATCACCATTTTTGTCTGAGGATATTTTTTCATGACATTTTCTGCCAGCTCAAGTCCATCCATAAAAGGCATTTTAATATCCGTCAGCAAAATATCCACCGGCTTTTCCTCCAGAGCCTCCAATGCCTTTACGCCATTGACCGCCTCCCGGATTTCCGCCTCCATATGAAGCTGCTTCAACAAAAATTTAATACCGTTTCTCTCTATTTTCTCATCATCCACGATTAATATCTGAATCATATCCGACCTCATTTCTATAAGATATCTTTTTGCATTATTTGACATCTTTTATTTCCGCAAATCCACACAAAATCATAATTACTGATTTTTAGCATTCTTTTTTAGATTTAGTTTACCACATCTGCCTTGGAAACCCAAATTTTTCTCTAAATTTTCATGACAATTTCACCTTCTAAATACTGCTTCCGAAAATCCTGTAAATTCTTCAAAAAACTCATCTTTTTCAATATGCCAAATAACTCCCTTCCGGTATTCCTACCGAAAGAGAGTGTAATTGTTTCTTTATTTTACAATATTTTTTAGACAAAAAATTAGCTTTTTATTTACTCGTTCCTGTCCTCCAGATTTCCTGATCGTACTGCTCAATAGTCCGGTCTGATGAGAAAAATCCTGCTTTCGCAATATTTACCAACATCTTTTCTGCCCACTCCATACGATCATTATAATCATGATATGCCTTTTCTCTTGTTGCAATATAGTCCTTAAAATCAGGAAACGTCATAAACCAGTCCTTATTCAAGAGCTCATTATACAGGCGTGTCAGGTGTTCTTCATCTCCTACCGCCATCATTTCCCTGCCAACAATAAAGTCCACCGCTTCCTTCAAAGCTGTATCCTTTTCATAATAATCTCGGGACACATAGCTGCCCTGCGCATACCGGTCAATAACTGTCTTGCTATCCTCACCAAAGATATAAATATTATCTTTTCCTACCAGATCTGCAATTTCCACGTTTGCTCCATCCATAGTTCCCAGTGTCAGCGCACCGTTAAGCATAAACTTCATATTACCGGTACCGCTTGCCTCCTTGGAAGCCAGAGAAATCTGCTCTGAAATATCACACGCCGGAATAAGCTGTGCTGCCTTGCTGACATTATAATTCTCTACCATTACCACACGAAGATATGGATTTACCTGCTCATCCTTATTGATCAGCTCCTGCAGACAAAGGATCAGATGAATAATATCCTTTGCGATCACATACGCCGGTGCTGCCTTTGCGCCAAAGATAACTGTAACCGGCTTTTCCGGAATAATGCCACTCTTAATTTCCAGATACTTGTGAATGATATAAAGTGCATTGAGCTGCTGTCTCTTGTACTCGTGAAGACGTTTTACCTGAATATCGTAAATCGAATTTTCATCAATCTCAACTCCCTGTGTCCGCAAGAGATATTCCTTCAACTGTTTTTTCTTCTCAGCCTTTACCCGCAACAGACTCTCCAGCACCTTCTGATCTCCCTGATATTGCAGTAATTTTTCCAGTTCTGTGGCATCCTTTTTAAATCCATTGCCAATCAGCTCCTCGATCCAGGAAGTCAGCTCCTCATTGCAATGAAGCAGCCAGCGGCGGAAGGTAATACCGTTTGTTTTATTATTAAACTTCTCCGGATAAATTTCATAAAATGGTTTCAGCTCACTGTTTTTCAAAATCTCCGTATGAAGATATGCCACACCATTTATACTATATCCATAGTGCATATCAATATGCGCCATATGTACTCTGTCCTCTTTATCAATAATTGCAACTGCCTCATCCGGATATTTTTTCTTTGCCTCATTATCCAAAATATGAATGATCGGAAGAAGCTGTGGCACAACCTTCTGAAGATACGCAATCGGCCATTTTTCCAGTGCTTCCGCAAGAATTGTGTGATTTGTATAAGCACATGTTTTAGCCACAATTTCCATAGCTTCTTCAATACAGATGCCACGGATGAGAAGCAGACGGATTAGCTCCGGGATCACCATTGTCGGATGGGTATCGTTGATCTGGATTGCCGCATAATCCGGCAGATCATGAAGATTACATCCCCTTGCCTCACATTCCTCCAGAATGAGCTGTGCCCCGGCTGACACCATAAAATACTGCTGATAAATTCGCAGAAGCTGTCCCTTCTCATCACTGTCATCCGGATACAGGAAAAGAGTCAGATTATGTTCTATATCCTCCTTATCAAAGGAAATGCCATCTTTTGTAATCTTCTCCTCCACACTGTCAATATCAAACAAATGAAGCTGATTTGTCCTGTTCTCATAACCGGTGACCGCAATATCGTACAGAGAAGCTTTTACAATATGATCACGGAACTCCACGGTATAGCTTTTGTCCCTCTTTGTCAGCCAGCTATTTTTCTCAATCCATGGATTAGGATATTCCTTCTGCAGATTCTGCTCAAATACCTGCTTAAAAAGTCCCAGGTGATAGTTGATACCAATGCCGTCTCCCGGAATCCCAAGAGTCGCAATAGAATCCAGGAAACACGCTGCCAGACGTCCCAATCCACCATTTCCCAGCGATGGCTCCGGCTCAATCTCCTCAATCTCATAAATACTTTTTCCATTCTTCTCCAATTCCTTTTTCACCGTATCAAAAAGACCCAGATTGATCAGATTATTGGACAATAGTTTTCCAATAAGAAACTCTGCGGAAATATAATAAACCTTCTTTTTTCCGGCATGGCTTTCCTTCTGTTTTGCCTGCTCCTTTACCAGCTCCAGCAAAGCAATATAAATTTCCTCATTGCTGCAATCCTTTAAACTTTTCTGATAGTGATCCTTTACAAATTTCTCAAGCATTTTTCTCCTCCTGACGATTTCAATTTTATATTTTTAAATTTTGTTATATTAACGATCATAAATATCTGCCATCTTTCCCAGAAACTTAATTTCCTTCTCGCCAAACTCGCCCCTCTTCAGTCTCCAGCGCCAGTTTTGACCAATCGTTGAAGGCAGATTCATTCTCGCATCATTATCTTTTTTCAAAATATCCTGCATTTGAAGAATGACTGTATCCGCCACACTCTGATAAGCCAGCCGTATCACTGCATTTGCCAGTTTTTCTTTGAATTCTGAGCAAATTTTGTCACTTATACAAAGTCCTGTATAATCCAGCAGATACTCATACCCCTCTTCCGGCAGCGAATCAAAATATCCAAGTAGTGTTTCATTATCATGAGTTCCGCTGTACACCACACAATTTCTCTCATAATTATGTGGCAGATATTCATTATTTCTTTTCCCATCAAATGCAAATTCCAGAATTTTCATCCCCGGATATCCGCTTTGCTTCAAAAGCTGTCTGACACCCGGCACAACCACGCCCAGATCTTCTGCAATCACCTTTGCATCCCCAATTGCTTCATCAATGGCTTTGATCAGCTTTTCTCCGGGTCCCTTTCGAAATGCTCCATCTACCGGTACCCCTTCTGCCGGAATAGCATAATATCTTACAATCCCAATAAAATGATCAATTCGCACAACATCATACATACTGCCTGCTGCTTTAATACGCTTTTTCCACCAGGTAAAATGATCCTTTTCCATAATATCCCAATCATAAATGGGATTTCCCCATTTCTGTCCGTAATCCGAAAATGCATCCGGCGGACACCCAGCCACGTCAATCGGATGAAGTGTCTCATCCAGTTGATACTGTCCCGGATTTGCCCACACATCGGCACTATCCAATGCCACATAAATCGGGATATCTCCAATAATCTGTATTCCCTTTTGATTTGCATATTTCTTTAATGTATTCCACTGCTCAAAAAACTTATATTGTACGAAACACCAGAATTCCATTTTTTCTTTCAATAACTGACGATAATATTTCAAAGCCGTCTCTTTACGGCAACGTATGTCCTCACTCCACGACAGCCATTCAACACCTCCGAAATAGTCTTTACAGGACATAAAGAGACTATAATCCTCCAGCCATTCCTGATTTTTATGAACAAAATCCTGATAATCAGACGAAGACTTTTCCTGCCACCGCAGAAATGCCTTTTTCAAAATTCCAAACCGGTTCACATACATTTTCTGATAATCCACATCATAAACCAGTTCGCCCCAGTCTATTTTCTGAATTTCTTCCTTTTCCAATAATCCTTCCTTCTGCAGCAGATCCAAATCTATAAAATATGGATTTCCTGCGAAGGTAGAAAATGACTGATAAGGACTATCTCCAAAGCTTGTTGGTCCAACCGGAAGTACCTGCCAGTATTTCTGTCCGGCTTCTTCCAATTGATCTACAAAATGATAGGCTTCTTTTCCCAATGATCCGATACCATATGGCGACGGCAGGCTGCTGATTGGCAACAAAATTCCTGCGCCCCGCTCCAGCCGTTTTGACTTCTGCTCCATGCTCATCACACGTTTCCTCCATCTTTTCCATTTGCAGCGGCCTCGTTTCATTCTCCGCTGATATTATGCTATCAGCTATTTGTCAAATATTCTATATACCATTTCTTAGATTGATATCAATTTTTACAGAATTCAATATTCAAAATAAAAACACAGTATATTTCTACCTTTGTTCAATAAAAATATACTGTGCCGTATTTGTTTTATAAAAAAAAGCCCATAGCATATAACTATGAACTCGATTTTAATGAGACACGGGGGATTCGAACCCCCGACAACTTGATTAAAAGTCAAGTGCTCTACCAACTGAGCTAGTATCCCATCTTCGTCAAATAGACGAAAATGCCCAGAACCGGAATCGAACCAGTGACACGCGGATTTTCAGTCCGCTGCTCTACCAACTGAGCTATCTGGGCAAAAGATATTTACTATCTTAGTAGCGGGGACAGGATTTGAACCTATGACCTTCGGGTTATGAGCCCGACGAGCTTCCAGACTGCTCCACCCCGCGTTATTTAATTAACCGAAGTTAAATGGATGGAGAAGGATTCGAACCTTCGAAGGCGAAGCCAACAGATTTACAGTCTGCCCCCTTTGGCCACTCGGGAATCCATCCATAAAAGCCGATGATCGGACTCGAACCGATAACCTGCTGATTACAAATCAGCTGCTCTGCCAATTGAGCCACATCGGCATTTCTAAAAATGCTATTTAGAATTTAAATGGGACCTACAGGGCTCGAACCTGTGACCCTCTGCTTGTAAGGCAGATGCTCTCCCAGCTGAGCTAAGATCCCATATAAAACGACCCAGACGGGACTCGAACCCGTGACCTCCGCCGTGACAGGGCGGCGCTCTAACCAACTGAGCCACTAGGCCATCAATCAATAAATATTGATCAAAGAAGGTAGTACCTTCAAAACTGTATACCGATTATAACATCTTCCCGCTGCTTCCGCAACCAGCTTCCCGTTTCTTTTGGATAAGCCTTCGACCTATTAGTGACAGTCAGCTGCATACGTTACCGTACTTCCACCTCTGCCCTATCTACCTCATCGTCTCTAAGGGGTCTTATG
>NZ_JACRSX010000017.1 GCF_014384985.1 Jutongia huaianensis | reverse complement strand
GTAGAAAACAATCAAATAATGGATTGTATGAAGGAAGTTTCGCCTTTTTTAAGCTTAAAAATTCAGACTATGACTATGAACTAAAAAAAAAGAAATCCATCAACAAGGACAAGAATATAGCAATAATCGGGCTTCTTTTTCTGATAGCCATAATCGTAATGGTGGTAATGATGATAAAAAGACAGATGATCATCCCTTGATCGAAAAGGGAGTTAATTTTTTAGAAAAGGGAGTTAAATTTTTTAGAAAAGGGAGTTAATATTGTAATGGAAGAAAAGCAACGTAGAAAACAATCAAATAATGAGCAATAATTTTAGCAGATAGTATGTTTAACTTAACAAAAGGGACACGGGGATGGAGAAAAGATACCATCTAGAGTTTATGCTGAGTCAATATCAGGATAAAATTCAGCGGATGTTGGAAAATGATCCCATTTATATTGAGAGCAAATAAAATATGATAATAATGGAGAAATGCCTATGAAGAAGAAAATTTTATTGGGAGTTGCCGGTGTTTTAGCGGGTGCAGTAGCGGTTGAAAACTGCAAGAAAATTGCTGGAATTGCAAAAATGATGAAAGATATCCATAATTTTGGCTCAGAACAAAGATGTGTTCACTTTGTGAAAGAGGAAAAGGATGGAGAACAGGAGTTATATTAAGAGAACCGGGTTTCAATAATATGAATAAAGGGGCTGATATATTATTGTTAATTTATAATATGTCAGCCCTTTTGTATGATGTGTGCAGAAATAGACTATCTAATTCGCCCCAAATAATTTGATCTGAATGAGAACATTTGTTTGCGGACTGGGCTACGGTTCTGGAATTTCTCCGTCAAGATACTTTTGAAATTTCTCCTTGGAAACGTGCATTTCAGCAGCTGCAATATCAATAGATATATGTCCAGCCTTGCACAGGGAAACTAAAAGTTCAATGCGTTCCTGTACCCGCCCCTTTTTAATACCTTGTTCTTCTAATCTCTGACCGACACTACACATGGTGGTCACCTCCCTTTTTGAGCCTGTAGGAGCGAGAATTCTCTCGTAGCTATGGTCGCCGCTCATGACGGCGAGCAGCTTGAGAACCTCGTCTACATGCTGAATCGTTCTGGTGTCATCCGGAACGTAATTTTTATTTTTGCGTAACTCTGAAAAGTATCTTGCGACAATGCCAAAATCACTTTCAAACTGGTTGATCTGTTCGTCCGGCAGCCAGGCAATCTCGAAAACATGGACATGGCAGTCGTTGATGTAATCCTCCAGCCCCTCCGGGATGTTTAAAAGTGCCTTTAGGTTGCGAGGCTTTTGCCAGCGTGTTTCTGTTCCAAAATACAGAACCAGAGATATGACTGGTATAATGGTTTGATTATTTAACTGACTGCGATAATTTGCCCCTTCATAACCGAAGATCCGAACCGGCATTTTTGTATCCGGTGTGGTCTGATTTTCCAGACCGATCAGAGCAATCTGGATATGGCCGTCGGTCCATGCTTTCAGGATATCCCGCTCCTGTTCATGGAGTTTTGAGTCATCCGCCTTGTAATGAGACCTGTTTTTGGTGGACTGCAGAGAAGACGGAATGACTCGTTTCTCCCCATGAAACAGAAGCACATTTACAATATCGGCAAAGACATCCTCATAGTCAGCAAGAAGCTTTTCTGAAATATCTTTCTCTCCCAATAAGTCTCCTTTCTTCGGAAGACAGCAAAACGGGAAAGCTATATTTTAGCCTTATTATATGCTGTTTCCGTCTAAAATACAATGACATAATATACTGTTTTTGATTTGATCACTTGGATAAATTTAAGATTAAAAATGCGTCAACAAAATTAAATTTCAGGTATAGAAAAAAGAAATCCAGATTAGAAAATATCTGACAAATTTTTCAAGGATTATAGCATGGTGGCAGACAAATGTCGATAAGAAAGTAGATTTTCTGCATAATGCCGAAAAACGAAGTGAAATTTCGCTAATGTGACGAAAATTATAAAATATTTGTTATACTTTTCTCCGATTCAATCGATTCAAATCCTATGTTCTTCATTGACATATTCCCACTATCGTGATATGCTTTGCGTGTTCAGTGATCTATCGGCAGCCCCGCGCTGTAGTGGGGTATGGGATATGGTTTGCTTACGGGTGTAACATCGGTTGTCAATGATACGCCAGTCAGGAAATGGTATCCGGTTTTGCCGGATAGATTGAAAAGGGAATGCAGTGAGATGCTGCAGCAGCCCCCGCTACTGTAAGAAGGATGACTCTTTTAATGAGGCTGACATAACGATGATAACAAATGATCGGACATATTCGTCAGATCAGCTTCAAACCACTGTACTGTATCAGGCGGTATGGGAAGGAAAAGAGGAAGATGATTTCGAGCCAGGAGACCTGCTGGACAGAGACAAAGATAATGCGTTTTGATGGAGAGATCCTCGGAGGGAGGAAAACGACATGGAAACGTTTATTTCTGTGTGGAAATTTTTGACACAGCGATATCGAAGGAATAGAGTCTCTGTACAGTGTTCGGAATGTACAGGGACTGTTTTTGCTTATTATGTAAATAAAGCATGGGTTTTGATGACCTTGCAGAGCGATAGAAAGGAGGAAGATTGTGAGACAGAGAAATGGGAAATATATTATCGTAGGAATGCTTGTAATATTTGCTGTGATACTGGGCGTGCGTCAGACACATTTTCAATCGGTGGATTCCTATCGTCAGGAGCAGAGACAGCTGGCAAAGGATGTCAGCAGTGATTCCGGGGACAATGAACTGGAATCTATGTATGATACGTCGTCTCCCGATAGCACGGGAACAGCAGGGGATGATCAGGGGAAAGGGTCAGGAGCAAAACAGGTAACATCGTCAAAGAAACCGAAAATACAAAAGGATCAGGAAGGGCACAAGACATCGGCATCAATGAAACCGTCAGAGATGCCGGAATCAGAAAAGTCCTCCGGATCGCAAAAGAAATCATCAACGAATTCAGCGCAGAAAAAGAAATCATCCAAGAATGGATCCGGAACAAAAACATCAGATAAAAATAAAAGCAACAGAAAACCTTCGAATAAGAAACCAGAGCAAAACAGTAGTCAGCCATCAGCTTCTTCTGTTGCAGACAATTCTTCACAGAATACTCCGGGCAGCACAGCGGGGCAGGATGGTACGGAGGAAAACAACGGTACTTCGACTCCCTCCGAAAGCAGAGAAGATTCTGCGACGGGGCCGTCGGCTACAGGCAAGCCACAGGCGGAACAGATTACCTGTACTATAGAGATTCGCTGTGACAGTCTGGTAGAAAATAAGAAACAGGCACAGCAGAGCATTTGGAAATATATCCCTTCCGACGGTCAGATCCTGGAGAAGGTGTCCGTAAAAGTGGACAAGGGCTCCAGTGTTTATGATGTACTGGAAAAAGCCTGTAAGGCAAAGGGTGTGGCAGTGGATGCAACCTATACGCCAATGTATAAAAGCTACTATATAAAAGGCATTGGAAATATTTATGAGAAACAGGCGGGGGATATGAGCGGCTGGATCTATAAGGTGAACGGTACAGCGCCGAATCGGGGAGCTTCCGCATATAAGGTATCGGATGGAGATGCAATCAGCTGGTATTACACCTGCGACGGAAAGACCACCTGACATCAGTTGGGAGCAAAATACCTTTTGACCCCCATATCATATATTCACACAATTAAGAAAGGAGACAGGCATAGTTATGGAACGAACTGCTTCAGAATTTTCCAGAAGACATCCGGTTGTGATCTTATGTTATATTCTGCTAAGTGTAATCTGGACAATGACGACAAGACATCCTATGGCTTTGTTTGTCTCTTTTCTTGCATCGGGAATATATTGTGTGATATTGAGGGGAGTCAGACAATGGGCACGGATATTGTTTGCCGGGAGTGGAATTTTGCTTTTTGCAGCAGGGATACTTCCGTTATTTTCCCATAGAGGTGTCACCCCGCTTTTTTATGTCAATGGTCTGGCAGTGACCTGGGAATCTGTATTTTACGGCATTATTATGACGGTAATGCTTTTGGCTGTATTGCAGTGGTGTATGGTGGCGGGATGTCTGATGGACAGCGAGAAGCTGCTGTACCTGACCGGCAGGACGATACCAACCATTGGATTGATGCTGATGATGATATTGCGGGCTCTTCCGGATATGAGAGATCATTACCGTCAGATACATGAAGCGCAGATCGGATTGGGAAGGAGCGGAAAGAATGCGACATACCGGGGCAGATTACAGAGTTTTCTCCGGGAGCTTTCTATTCTTATTTCATGGTCCCTGGAGGATTCGATCGAAGTATCTGTGTCGATGGAATCAAGGGGATATCAGACTGGGGAAAGAACATGGTTTCATTTGTTTCGCTTTCACAAGGAAGATATCATCTGGTGTCTTTATATGATCCTTGTATTTGGTGGATTGTATGTATGTCAGCTGCGGGGAAATCTGCAGGCGTATTATTTCCCGGAGCTTGCAAGGCAGCCCATCACGCCGGAAACAGGTGCAGCATTAGCAGCCGGGAGTCTTGGGATGATCTCGCCGGGGTTATACGATTTGTATTACCGTTGGAATCAGAGAAGAATATGTCCTGAAAATGGGATACAAGGAACGAAAGCATAAAATACAAAGAAAAAGACTTTCGGAAAGGAGGGACAAAAATGGAACAGAATACCGTTTTATCATGCGAACATTTAACTTTCTGCTATCCACGGCAGACTCAGGATGCGATCCACGATATCAGTTTTGTAATGAAAGAATCCGAGTTTGTGGTTCTTTGTGGACAGTCGGGCTGTGGTAAGACAACGCTGCTGCGTCATTTTAAAAAAAATCAGATCCCTTTTGGAACCGGAAGCGGAAGACTTTATTACCGGGGGCAGAATCTGGAGAGGATGAATGACAGGGAATGTGCGGCCCGGATTGGCTATGTGGGCCAAAATCCGGACACACAGCTGGTAACGGATAAGGTATGGCATGAGCTGGCATTTGGTCTGGAAAATTTAGGCGTATCCGGGATACAGATCAGAAGGAGAACCGCTGAAATAGCACAATATTTTGGGATGGAGAGCTGGTTTCGCAAACCGGTATCTGAGCTTTCCGGTGGACAGAAACAGATTTTAAATCTGGCATCAGTAGTCATTATGCAGCCGGACATTCTTTTGCTGGATGAGCCGACGGCGCAGTTAGATCCCATTGGCACAAGGCGTTTTCTGGATACTCTGGGCAGACTCAACAGAGATCTGGGAACGGCAGTCCTATTGTCAGAGCAGCGTCTGGAGGAAGTACTGCCTATGGCAGACCGTGTGTTGATCATGCATCAGGGGCAGCTTCTTGGAGATACGGTTCCGTCACATTGCGGTGATATTCTGGAGAAGTTTGAGAAGGAGCATGGTGAAATGCTTTCCATTGCACCGGCAATGCCGACAGCAGTCAGGGTATGGCAGGCATGTCATAACGAGAAGGAGCAGGAGGCTCCGGTCAGCATCCGTCAGGGCAGAAGCTGGCTGCAGCAGACTGTCCATAAAAGCGGACAGACTGAAAAAGGCAGTGGTCAATATTTCCAAATAGATAACAGCAGGGGAACTCCTGCAGATAAAGCCGGAAGGCAGCAGAAACCACAGGAAAGAGAGAAGACTTTGGATCAGGAGAAAGTGGTTCTGCAGGCAAAGGGGATTTTCTTTGAATATGAAAAGGGCAAAAGAGTGCTGGAGGATTTCTCTATACAGGTGCCAAAGGGAAAGATATTTGCCATCATGGGAGGAAACGGTTCCGGCAAATCCACGGCATTAAAAGTGATCATGGGAATTTATAAGGCACGCCGGGGGAAAGTAAGGGCAAGTGGCAGGATACGATATCTCGCACAGAATCCGCGGAGTCTTTTTACTGAGCTTACGGTGGAGGAGGAGCTGACAGTAATGCTTTCTGATTGGCATGACCGGTCTCCTGTGGCAAAAATGCTTCGTTATCTGGAGCTGGAGAAGCAGCAGGAACAGAATCCCATGGACCTGAGCGGCGGTCAGCAGCAGCGGCTTGCTTTAGGAAAGCTTCTGATGACAGAACCGGATATTCTGCTGTTGGATGAACCAACCAAGGGACTGGATGGTGCCTTTAAGAAAAAGCTGGCAGAGCTGTTAAAAGATTTGTGCCTTAAGGGAAAAAGTATTGTGCTGGTTTCCCATGATATGGATTTTTGTGCACAATATGCAAATATCTGTGGTCTGCTTTTTGATGGGCAGATAATCAGTCAGTCCCCGACAGAGTCCTTTTTCCGGGACAATGTATTCTATACAACACCGGCGGGCAGAATGTCCCAGGGGATTCTGGGAGAATGCTTCCGGACGGAAGATATCATTGCCGCCCTGCAGAAAGCGGGGTGTGGCTGATGAGAGAAGAGGGCCTTAGCCGTATGACAGAGCCGGGAAAGGATGTCTCCGGCCGGCGCAGATTTGATTGGGAGGAGTATCTGGAAGAAAAATCAAAGCGGCGAAGGTGGAATGGTGTACTGCTTTTTGCGGCTATGATCATTCTGCTGTTTGTGTCGGCAGTTTTGCTTGAGGGGAGGCATTATCTTCTGATTGGTTTTGGTGGAGTTGCTTTGGTACTTGTCCTGTTTTTTGGACAGTATGAAAGACGGAAACCCCGTGCCAGAGAAGTAGTTCTTTTGTCCACTCTGACTGCATTATGTGTGGTCATGAATGAAATCTGTGCACATACGATACCGCTCCATGCCGGTACCACGATGGTGGTAATTTGCGGAATTGGTCTGGGACCGGAGGCCGGCTTTCTGATCGGTGCCATGAGCAGACTGGTTTGTAACTTTTTTGATGGTCAGGGGCCATGGACTCCCTGGCAGATGGCTGCCTGGGGGATGGTCGGATATTTATCCGGCCTGGCTTTTAATAAAGTAGAACGCAGAAGGACCGGAGAGACTCTGGCGAGACGCCTTTCCCTGGAGAAGGGCAGAACGTTTCGGGTGCTTATGGGACCGGTTCTTAGCGTTTTATTTGCATGGGTGCTTGCTTATATTGTCTTTTTGTTCCGGAATGATCCCGGTGAACAGAGCTTCTTTGGATGGAGGCTTTACTTCTATGGTATTGCGGGACTGGCGGCCGGATGTGTGCTGCAAAGGAAAAAGCTCCCGGTGGATGATATCACGACAACGGTGTTTACGTTTTTTGTGGTGTTTCTGCTATATGGAGGTTTGATGAACTTTGCGGCGATGCTTATGACATATCCGGCAGATTCCTCTGCAGGGGATATCAGCTGGGAGACATTAAAAGCATTATACCTGACAGGGGCACCCTATGACGCGGCGCATGCCGGAACGGCGGCGTTGTGTATGTTCCTTTTTGGGGACAGCATTTTACAAAAACTGGAGCGTATACAAGGGAAATTTGGGATTACACTGTAAACACAGCACAAATGATTGGAGGATTGAAATGAGTAAGAAAAAATGGATGAGCAGTCTTCTGGCAGCCGCCCTGGCATTTACGACAGTATTTAGCACAGGCTCTGCAGTAAAGGCTGACGGGAACAACACTTCTGCGGATAAGATTACGGTCTTTGTGGCAGCAGAAGGAAAAGATGCGGCAGGTAATGAGGTAAATACAGGAAAGCTTCCGGTACAGGTAGAGGAAGGAAGTACAGCAGATGTAGCTTTAAAGGAGGCATTATCTTCCAGAAATATTTCCTGTGATATTGTGGAGAGTTCCTGGGGACCATATTTGAATGGTATTGGAAGTATTACGGCACCGAAGGATTACACGAAAGGTTATTGGTCATTTTGTGTAAATGGAGACTATTCACAATACGGAATTGGCCAGACTGTTTTGAAGGATAATGATAAAATAAGCTTTATTTTTGCTTATGGAAATTATGCAACAGCAACCGGCGCAGCTATTTTTGCCGATGATCCTGCTAAAAATCCGGACAGTGCGGCAGCGACAAAGCTCCTTACAAATGCCAAGGCACAGCAGGATGTTCTTGCGGATGCAATTTATCAGCAGATGTTTGGAGATGGAACCGTTTACGGCATTGAGCAGCCAAATGCATTATATGCAGCATTCTCATTGATTCGTGCCGGATACAAGGCAGACGATTATTTCAATAAAATGTATAAAAAGGCAGCTTCCCAGCTTCAGGAACTGAAGGACAAGGGAACCGTTACCGATAACGGTGAGGAAAAAGATTTCGATACACTGGTAGGTGGATATTCAGAATTTGCATATGCAAAGATTGTTCTTTTTGTAACTGCTATGGGGAAAGATGCAAAGGATATCCGTGGTTTTAATCTAATCGAAGCAATGGCAAAGAAGAGTAATTATGCTAACACTGTAGCAGATATGCTTGATGCTACAATGCTTCTTGCATTTGATTCCGGAAATTATCAGCTTCCAACAGGAGATGATTATATTACCAGAGCACAGCTTGTAAAGAACGTAACCGGTCAGGTTGGTACCGCCATCGCAAAGGTTGCCACAGCTTCTACCTGGTCTACGGTGGACGATGTGGCAATGCCGTTGCAGGCATTATATCCATATATTTCCGGTGAAGACAATGCGGCTACAGCCAAGGCAGTTGCCAAAGGAACTCATTTTATGGAGAGCCTGCAGAATCAGAAGGGTGCTTATGCAGCATGGGGCTCTGATAATAATGCATGGTCTCTGGCTCAGGTTATGACTGCTATGGGACAGCTTCGTATCAATCCTTGTGATGAGTCAGATGGAAGCGATTTCATTAAAGAAGGAAAGACCGTTCTTGATGCTGCGTCTGCATTTGTAAATGTCGATGAAAAGACAGTGGATGAAAGTCTGATGGGTTATCAGCCGGAGCAGCTTCTTCGTGGTTTGAATGCAGTGATTCGTGTTATGGAGAATGCAGCTTCTATTTATGATCTCAGTGATGTAACGGCGAATCCGGATCCATCTGAGGAGCCTTCTGCAAGTCCGGACCCATCTGGCGAACCGGATCCGGGTCAGACACCATCTGTAACTCCAAGCCAGACACCTTCCGTAAGTCCGGCAGCATCGACACAGACACCTTCCGTAAGTCCATCTGCACCGGCAGCAACAACACCGGCAGCACCGACACAGACTCCGGCCGTAAGTCCATCTGCACCGGCTAAGACTACAACACCGGCTGTCAAGAAGGTGAAAAAGGTTACAGCTGCGAAGACAAAGGTAACTGTAAAGAAGGGCAAAAAGACAACAATTAAGTGGAATGTAACAACAGCTAAGAATGCATCCATCAAGAAGCTTGTGAAGGTAACCGTAAACAAAAAGACAGTAAAGGTTGTGAAAACATCTGTTCAGAAAAAGAAAGCTACAGTGACACAGGTGACAACAACGGTAAAGGGCATCAAGAAGGGTTCTGCAGTAGTCACCCTGAAGGCCGATGGAAAGAAGAGTAAAGTGAAGGTTATTGTGAAATAAAACAGCTTTTGAAGAGTAAAATGTGAAATAAAACATAAAAAACAAAAAGTAATCCCCGTGGATTACAGGAGATGACCTGGATCATAGATCGTAACCAATGGTTCATGTCATCCTGTATTCACGGGGATTTGTTATTGTATAAAAATATCTGAGTTACAGATATAGGACTATTTTGCAGTCATAGCATCTGCAAGCTTCTCCATTTCAGGGAGATCACTGTCCTTCATAACGGAACGGATCGTAACAACAGGCTCTACGATCTCGATATTTTTCATGGTTTCCAGAATAGATTTCATTGTGCGTGCTGCAGTCGGAGCCCAGGAACCGTTTTCCATAATACCGACCTTACGATTCTGATAAGCCTTGCTCTGGAGATGATGAAGGAAATCCTGCATACATGGGAAAACTCCGGCATCATAGCTGGCAGCCGCCAGAATCATGCGGTCATAACGGAACGCATCCTCGATAACCTCTGCCATATCCTCTCTGGCAAGATCGCTTACAACCACCTTTTCGGCCCCTTTTTCACGAAGCATTTCGGCAAGCTTTTCTGCAGCCTTTGCCGTATTGCCGTGGATGGAGGCGTATGCTACGAGAATACCCTTATCCTCCGGCTGATAGCTGCTCCAGGTATTGTACAGATCCAGATAATATCCGAGGTTGTCCTTTAAAACCGGACCATGAAGTGGACAGATCGTAGCGATATCCAGCCCGGCAGCCTTTTTGAGAAGGGTCTGTACCGGTGCACCATATTTGCCGACAATATTGAAATAATATCTGCGGGCTTCACATGCCCAGTCATCCTCGCCCTCTGTCTTGGAAAGGGCACCGAATTTACCGAATCCATCTGCGGAGAAGAGGATCTTTTCCTTTGATTCATAAGTAACCATAACCTCCGGCCAGTGAACCATTGGTGCCATCACGAAGGTCAGAGTATGCTCTCCTAATGAAAGAGTATCGCCTTCTTTGACTGTCAGGGTATGCCCCTCCAATGGAATGTTGAAAAACTGTGGAAGCATTGCGAAGGTCTTGGCGTTGCCAACCAGAGTTACATCCGGGAAAAGTTCTACCAGACGTGCGATACTGCCGGAATGATCCGGCTCCAGATGCTGCACGACCAGATAATCTACCTTTCTGCCATTCAGGGTGTCCAGAAGATTCTTTTCCCACTGCTCCATACCGCGGGGATCTACGGTATCCATAACAGCAACTTTTTCATCAAGGATAACATAGGAATTATAAGAAACTCCCTCCGGAACAACATATTGGCTTTCAAAAAGATCGATGGTGGTGTCGTCCACACCAATGTACTTTACGGAATCTGAAATAACTACACTCATAAGTAACCTCGTTTCTGCGCACGGTATATTATTTTAAACGCAGCAGCTGTGCGCCGGATACTGCGTTGTGATCATCCTGGAGACATTGTTATGCTCCAATTGATTTCTATTGTAAAATGGGGCAAATGGTCTGTCAATAGAATTCTTATTCCAATTTGATCCCCTGTAAAAGCTTTGCAAAAGGGCTGGTATCCTGATCCTTATCTGCACTGTCAGCAGAATATGCTTCAGGGATCTCATAGGATTCTTCCCCGGTATCAGGCTCATCCTCACGGAGAGCTTTGATACTCAGTGAAATACGATCCCCTTCAATCTTCAGGATCTTTGCTTTTACTACCTGTCCCATTTTTAGTTCTTCCTTTGGAGATTTGATAAATTTATTGGTGATCTGGGAAATGTGACAGAGCCCGGTCAGTCCTTCTCCAATATCGATAAATACACCATAGGATTCCATACGGGTTACCGGCCCCTCCACAAGATCTCCGGTGGTCAGCCGTCCGATATGTTGTGTCTTTTCTGCCAGGGCTCTTTCCTTCTGGATCATTTTGGCAGAGAGTACCAGCTTCTGGATATCCTTTTCTACCGTGATGATCACGGCCTGCACAGTCATTCCGACATAACTTTCCGTGTCCTCCACATAGGTGAGGGCAAGCTGTGAAGCCGGGATAAATGCACGGATTCCCCGGACATAACCAACAACGCCGGCAGGGACTGCCTCTGTGATCTTTACGTCAAAAACGGTTCCGTCTGCCATATCCTCTTTTAATTCATCCCATACCAGCACACGGTTTGCTTCTTTTCTGGAAAGAATTACATTACCACTGGCATTTTCCGGGTCCAGTACCATAGCCTGGATCACATCCCCGATGATCATATCCTTTTTAATAGAAAAGGATGGATCGTCGCTGCACTCTTCGATCGGGATAATGCCTTCTGTATAATAATTCAGATCAACCGTTACTTCTGTGTCGGAAACGCCGATCACGGTCACATCCAGAATATCACCCTCGCGCAGTACCTGAAAGGAACGCTCCAGCTCGTTTTCGTAATCCTTCATACTCTTTTCTTCACTCATATAAATCCTCCATTCCGCAGAAATGTTTGTTATAAACTTAAGTGATCAATTCTTTTTCTGTCATTTCTTCCATCCCTTCACCGACTTCCTGATTGTAGTATAGCGGATTTATGGTGTGTTTACAAGCTGACGGATTGATATGTCACAAAGAAAAAATACCTTACAATATTTCTCCCTCCGTTTTGTATTCTATTGGTTTTGGGGTAAATATTATCCTATTTCAGAACCCGGACAGTGCAGGTTTCTTTTGTGCCATCTTCGGTAAAGGAAATGACAGCAGTTCCTGCACTTCGGGCAGTAAGATTGCCAAGCTGATCTACCTGGACGATATTTGGCTTGTTTGATTTGATCAGTGGTGCATTGCCACTGGAGACCATATAATCGAGTGTACGCGTTTCTCCGGCTTTCATGGTCAGAGAAGTAGAAGATATACGAATGGTTGGAGATTCTACCTCAATCTCGCAGGTTTTGGATACGCCATCCGCTTTGGCGGTAATGATTGTGGTGCCGTGTTTCCGGGCGCACACAAGTCCATTGTCGTTGACAGTTGCGATGCGGGGACGGCTGGATTTCCATGATGGCTGGATCCCGGAAGATACCTCGGCGGTCAGCTGGATCTGCTGGCATCGAAAAAGCTTTGCATAGATGTGATTCAGTTTGATCACGGGTTTTTTAACCGTAACGCGACAGGTAACCGTGGTTTTTGCTGCTTTGACAGAGATTATGGCAGTACCCGGTTTGCAGGCGGTGATCACGCCATTGCTGTCCACGACGGCAACACCCTTTTTGTTGCTGCGGTAGACAGGACAGGTGCCGTTGGATACAGATGCCCGAAGTGAAAAAATTTCTCCGTTTTCCATGGATATCTGTCTGGTATTTAATGTGATCTTAGGTCTGGAAACTGTTTTTCCTGTGGATCTGGCTGCGGCTTTGCAGGAGACGATGGGAATGCTGAAAAGTCCCAGAAGGATTGACAGTGTCGTGAGTATGACGAGAAGATATCGTCGAAATGATAATGAATGTTTCATAGAGAACTCCCTCCTTGCCGGGGGAGAAATATTGTAAAGTGTCTGGAGTATAACACCACGCATTGCAAAGGTCAATAGGGACGTTATATTTTTGGAACATTGCACGAAAATATAAATTTTTTCCAGTAAATATCACGGAAAATTCGGAAATCTCCGGAAACCAATTTGTGCATCATGCTTTTTTGTGGTATAGTTAAAGAGAGTGATGTTCTAATGCATACATGTGTATCAGTATACGAAACATTTGCCGGAGATTTTCAATAAATCCGGCATACATATTGCAAAAATGGAGGATAATGACATGGCAAAGATCGAGATGAAGACACCGTTAGTTGAGATGGATGGCGACGAGATGACCAGAATTCTCTGGAAAATGATCAAGGATGAGCTGCTTCTTCCTTTTATTGATCTGAAGACAGAGTATTATGATCTCGGACTGGAGTACCGTAATGAGACAAACGATCAGGTAACGATCGACTCTGCAGAGGCAACCAAAAAGTATGGTGTTGCTGTAAAATGTGCAACGATTACACCGAATGCAGCTCGTATGACAGAGTATAATCTGAAGGAAATGTGGAAGTCTCCAAATGGTACGATCCGTGCAGCGCTGGACGGTACTGTTTTCCGTGCACCAATTCAGGTAAAGGGCATCGAGCCTTGTGTAAAGAACTGGGAAAAGCCGATCACATTGGCACGTCATGCCTATGGAGATGTTTATAAAAATACAGAGATCAAGGTGCCTGGCGCAGGTAAAGCAGAGCTCGTATTTACCGGTGCGGACGGCAAAGAGATTCGTCAGACGATTCAGGAGTTTGATGGACCGGGTATTATTCAGGGTATCCACAATACAGACAAATCCATCACAAGCTTTGCAAAGGCATGCTTTAACTACGCATTGGATACAAAGCAGGATCTGTGGTTTGCAACCAAGGATACGATTTCAAAGATTTATGATCATAATTTTAAAGATATTTTCCAGGATATCTATGATAAGGAATACAAGGACAAATTTGAGGCAGCCGGTATTGAGTATTTCTATACTCTGATCGATGATGCCGTTGCCCGCGTTATGAAGGCAAAGGGTGGATTTATCTGGGCCTGCAAGAACTACGACGGAGATGTTATGAGCGATATGGTTTCCTCTGCATGTGGTTCTCTGGCAATGATGACTTCTGTACTGGTTTCTCCTTCCGGTGTATATGAGTATGAGGCTGCCCATGGAACCGTTCAGAGACATTATTATAAGCATTTGAAGGGCGAGGAGACATCAACAAACTCTGTAGCAACAATCTTTGCCTGGACAGGTGCTCTTCGCAAGCGTGGTGAGCTGGACAACATTCCGGAGCTGATGGCATTCGCCGACAAGCTTGAGAAAGCAACACTTTCTACGATTGAGAGTGGAAAGATGACAAAGGATCTGGCGCTGATCACCAGTATGAAGGACGTTACGGTATTAAACAGTGAGGGATTTATCAAGGCAGTCCGTGAGTCCCTGGAAACAATGCTGTAACAGGCATTCTTGCATAAAAAACAAAATCATAGAATAGAGATCCGTATGGAAGCAAAAAGCCTCGCAACAGGGGCTTTTTGTTGTTTGATGATGTATATTGTATATACAAGGAATTTAAAATAGATTATAATGATATCGGATTATTAAAACAAAGCATTGTAGAAAAGGAGATGAAGGCTTGCCGGAAATTAGCAGATTTTATGGAATTATTATTAAGATGTTTTTTAAGCCGAAAGAGCATGAACCAAGCCATATACATGCATTATATGGTGAGCATGTAGGTATTTTTGATTTAAGGACTATGGAAATGACAGAGGGGGACTTACCGAAGAGAGCACAGGAACTTGTAAAAGAGTGGCTGCTTCATAATCAGGAAGATTTGTTGGAGATGTGGGAGAGTCAAAATTTGAGAAAATTACCACCATTATAAGCGGTTTTAATGTTTGGAGGGATTCTATGATACCAAAAATAAAAAGTGTAAAACCGTTGGAGAATTTCATTTTATATGTAGTATTTGATGATGGAAAGACGGTTTATTATGATGTGAAAGATGATATTAATACTATTGCTGATTTTCAGGATTTAGAAAGTATACATGGGTTATTCTTACAGGTACAATTAGATCAAAGCAGAACCTGTATTTATTGGAATGATAGAATTGATCTTCCAAGTGATACAATTTATGAATTTGGAAAAGAGAGAATATTAGGGGAACTACAGACCAGGAGGACAACGTAATTATGATAGAATTTGAAAAAGAGGTTACCGGACTTGTGCCGGATCATGGATTTACTCATGGAGCTAAATTTCATGCGGATGACGTGTTTTCTACGGCGTTTTTACGCCTGTTGAATCCTGCGATTGAGGTGACGCGTGGATTTGATGTACCGGAGGATTTCGATGGCATTGTATATGATATTGGAAGAGGAAAGTACGACCATCATCAGCAGGACAAAGATATTCGTGAGAATGGTGTGCCCTATGCGGCATTTGGACTTCTTTGGAGAGAATTTGGCACCTGCTTCCTGACAGAGCAGGAGGCGGCTGATTTCGATGAGAAGTTTATTCAGCCATTGGATGAATCAGATAATACAGGATCTGAGAATATCCTGTCAGAGCTTATGGAAAAGTTTAATCCGGGCTGGGATTCGGATGCTTCCTATGATGATCGATTCTGGGAGGCAGAAGCCTTTGCGGAGAAGATTCTGATTCGATATATAGAGAGTATACAGGGACTTCGCCGGGCATCCGATGTGGTGAAAAAAGCTATGGAGGAGAGTGATGGAGAGATTCTGATCCTGCCGTGCTATGTACCATGGAAACGGGATGTGATTGGCAGCAGCTATCAGTTTACGGTATATCCATCGAATCGGGGAGGATATAGCGTACAGGGTGTACCAAAATCCAAAGAGGATCGGAGTCTTGTCTGTGATTTTCCTAAGGAGTGGTGGGGGTGTGATCCTTCAGAGCTTCCGGGTGTCAGCGGTGTAGCTACTGCACGGTTTTGCCATGCGACAGGCTTTATGGGAGCTGCGGATACAAAAGAAGATGCTATAAAAATGGCTGTGATATCGTTAGAACAAAACAGATAAATTGAATAAATACTGTATAGAAACACTTATAGGGGAGAATCTATTTCTATTTGAAATAAATCCTCCCCTTATTTGATTGTTTTAAAGTTTAATGATCATCCTTCGGTTCCGGAGGGGGTGACAGAAGCACGCTCCTGATAAGAAAGCACCTTCTCTACAGAAGCACAAACGCTGTAATACTCTCGTTTTGTTTCCTCAAGATGCTGCTTGCCGGCCTCTGTCAGGTGATAGTAGACACGGAAACGCTTTCCAACCACCTGAACCTTACGCTCGTCAAGATAACCATTCTTTTTTAAACGGTAGAGTGTTGGGTACATTGTAGCTTCATTTAACTGGTAATCGCCCTCACTCTGTTTTTCGAGATCCTGTGATAACTGGTATCCATACTTATCTTCCTGCTCCAGTAAATGCAAAAGGATCATTTCAATAGTTCCACGCTTTAAATTATCTTTTATGCCCATCGCTATCCATCCAACTTTCTATAGTTTTTTATGTATCTCTCATTATAACACATATTTAGAAAAAATGTCACACCTTAATATAAGAAATTGGAACATTTTCTAAAAGATATGCTGTAAGCCGATTTAAAACAAAATATCCAATGACAATAATAGCGATACAGCCTATAGCAATTGCCAACAGGATTTTTTGACGGCGTCTTAGGTCGAGCATCTTCCGTGTATCATCGTCAACAAAGTGACAATAAATTTCACGGTATCCATAATCAGGATGTTCTTCACTGTATTGCAACATATCACTGTAAAGTGATAAACATGCCGGAGATATATCGTCCTTGGTATGATTGACTTCTGACGTTGAAAACTTATGCCGAATTAAAGTGCGGCTGAGAAAATACAATCGCCGGGTTAATAGAAATGAGCGCATGAATATTCCTTTCTGTTAGCTCAGAACACCATGTTTACTACATGAAATCTGTAAATTAACAGTTTTTGAAGTGGTGGTTGCAATTAAGTGAATTGTTGCCCGACCGTAAGCGGTATTGCCCTGTTTCCAATGCTTTCCACCTTCATAGATCCATCTTTTTGGGTTATATATATTGATTTCATTAGATGTATCAGAGCATACAACAAGATAGTCATCATACATAAATGTAGCATGAAGAATATATTCCCATACGAGAACATCGCTGGCATTGTAGTATCGATATGCTTTTTGTGCCCCTTTTGTCTTCGTTTTTCCGCGTGCTACAGATGGGATCATAGTTTCGGTTGTTGTCACAATGCAGTATGCCCCATCCTCTAACTGGATGGTTTCCTCTGAGACTGTTGTGACATCTGACGATGCGGATGCCGGAACTGCTGTAAGTAGGATTGATGCCAGCATAGAAAGAGAAAGTGCAAAACAAGTGAGTGCTTTAAAAAGTTTTTTCATAGTAATTCCTCCTATTCGATAATATGAACTCGTGGTTTGTCGGAGGGGACATTCTTAGTGCGGCTGTAATTATCTGGTTTGGCATCTTTTGCCTTTTCTTCTTTTAAAATCACTTCGGAATGTCCATTAACTTCGTTAAGTATTTCGCAGGAATGAAGAATAAATGCTCCCAAAATTAACAGACATGCAGCAAAGATCGCAATGATCACAGTTTTGAAAAACTGTTTTTTATGCTCCCTGTGTTGTGCTGCAACAGCTTCCTCATATTGTTCCTCAAGTTCTTTTGGATGTCCGAAATGATGAAAGATTTCCACTGTCGTAGCAGAAGGATGTTCTTTCAGATAACAGTCCAAAGAATCGCTCATCTCTTCGAGAAACTGTTCTGTATCATTACGGTCTCCGGAGTAGTACATCCGTAATTGTTTCAGATATTGTTCCCGATTAAAAGAGTTCATCAAAATCCGCCTCCTCTTAAGTTACATTTTTATCATAACAAATCTAATATTTTTTGCAAATACATTGGCATAAAAAACATTGTGTTTAATCATATTCAAACAATAAAAAAGATGAAAAATATTTTTAGTTCATTTTCCTAATTTGTATGTTTGCAAAAATTGATTTTATCAAAAAAATAAATATCAGACAAGAGTTTTTTTTGCTCGAAAAAAGAATATACTCTCTATAAGATTATACGCAAACGCAAACAGAATAAAATTAACCATATTACACAAGTATAATCGTATATATCAGATACATAAAGAAAAAATATGCAGCAGAAATGGGCATTAGTTAAAATATAGAAGGTGTATATATGGCTTTAAGTGACAAAGAAATTGGAATGAGAGTTCGTAATATCCGTAGGGAAAACGGACTTACTCAGGATAAATTTGCAAGAAAATTTCATATGACACAGCAAACATTAAGTCGTTATGAGAATGGAAAAATATCTATTCCGAATGGTACTTTGGAAAACATTGCAAAGGGAATGGATGTGCTGATAGGTTATTTTCTTGGAATAGATTCCATGACATTTACGGATGATGAACTACGCCTTCTGGAACTGTACCGCCGTGCAGACGATCGTGTCAAAGAATATATTTTTGAGATGGTCCGGATGTCGGCAACAAAGCTGAAAGGGAAGGATAGTTAAATTTTATTGTATGTAAGGCTTTGAGGCTGAACCGGAAGTGTCTGGGAAAGATTTACTCCTGCAGATGTAACGGGAGAACAATAATTTGTTTATGAATTTAACCGTTGGCGGTTGACAAGCAGCGAAAAGGATACTAATATAAAACTATAGTGAAAAACTGTGACGGAGACAGTACCTTGTTTGGAAACGCTTCAGTGAGTCCGGGATAGTGCGAACCGGATGCATAGAGAGTATTCTCTTGGATAGATGAGGGAAGATCACTCCTGAGTTGCAGACTGGAACGTTGTGTTATCAGTACAGCCTGACGGATCCCGCCGTTATAGGGGTATGTATCGAATCGTTATTGCGTACAATGTGGTGTACACAAGGGCAAAGAATTTCACTGCCCCATTTTCCGTACAGATTAAATAGGTGGTTATGAATGTTACGGCTTTCATCCTGTTTAGGATGAAGGTCTTTTTTATTGATAGGAAACAAATATCCGGTTTTCTATAAATAGCAGCCTTATTTATATAACGGTTCACAGATGGGCAGACTGTTGATACCGGTCTGCTTTGGATCAGATATTTTAGAAGGAGGAAAACGTATGTATCAGAAAGTTTCACCTGACATGAATTTTGTTGACAGAGAAAAAAACGTAGGAAAATTCTGGCGAAATCAGCAGATTTTTGAGAAGTCCATGAAGGCAAGAGAGGGAAAGCCGGTTTATACCTTTTATGATGGACCGCCTACCGCAAATGGTAAACCTCATATTGGTCATGTGCTCACCCGTGTTATTAAGGATATGATCCCCCGTTACAAAACCATGAAGGGATATATGGTACCTCGTAAAGCAGGATGGGATACCCACGGACTGCCGGTTGAGCTGGAGGTAGAGAAGCTTCTGGGTCTGGATGGAAAAGAGCAGATCGAAGAGTATGGTATGGAGCCTTTCATTAAGAAGTGTAAGGAGTCTGTCTGGAAATATAAGGGAATGTGGGAGGATTTCTCCGGCACCGTTGGTTTCTGGGCAGATATGGACAATCCATATGTCACCTATGATGACAATTTCATTGAGTCCGAGTGGTGGGCTTTAAAGGAAATCTGGAACAAGAAGCTTCTATATAAAGGGTTTAAGATCGTACCTTATTGTCCGAGATGTGGTACACCTCTTTCTTCTCAGGAGGTAGCACAGGGCTATAAGCTGGTCAAGGAGCGCTCTGCAATCGTCCGTTTTAAGGTGGTTGGCGAGGATGCGTATTTCCTGGCATGGACCACGACTCCTTGGACACTGCCATCAAATGTGGCACTTTGTGTAAACCCGGAGGATACTTATATTAAGGTCAAGGCAGCAGACGGATATACCTATTATCTGGCCGAGGCTCTGGCAGACAACGTACTTGGTGGTCTGGCACAGGAGGAAGGCGTTAAGGCATATGAGGTGCTGGAGACATATAAGGGAAGTGATCTGGAGCATAAGGAATACGAGCCGCTTTATGCCTGTGCAAAGGAATGTGCGGACAAGCAGCACAAGAAAGGTTTCTTTGTAACCTGTGATACTTATGTTACGATGTCAGATGGTACCGGTATCGTTCATATTGCTCCTGCATTTGGTGAGGATGATGCGAATGTGGGACGTAACTATGATCTGCCGTTTGTACAGTTTGTAAACGGCAAGGGTGAGATGAGCGAGGAGACTCCGTTTGCGGGACTTTTTGTAAAGAAGGCAGATCCGGAGGTGTTAAAGGATCTGGACGCATCCGGTAAGCTTTTTGCAGCTCCGAAGTTTGAGCATGATTATCCTCATTGCTGGCGTTGTGATACTCCGCTGATCTATTATGCCCGTGAGTCATGGTTCATCAAGATGACAGAGGTTCGTGATGATCTGGTCCGCAACAACAATACGGTCAACTGGATCCCTGAGTCGATTGGTTCCGGACGTTTCGGAAACTGGCTGGAGAATATTCAGGACTGGGGTATTTCCAGAAACCGTTACTGGGGTACTCCGTTAAATATCTGGGAGTGTGAGGGCTGCGGCAGACAGGAGTCTATCGGAAGCCGTGCAGAGTTGGCGGAGAGAAGTGGCAATCCGGAGGATGCCAAGGTAGAGCTTCATCGTCCGTATATTGACGCCGTAACATTTACATGTCCGGACTGCGGCAAGACCATGCGCCGTGTTCCGGAGGTTATTGACTGCTGGTTTGATTCCGGAGCAATGCCGTTTGCACAGCATCATTATCCATTTGAAAATAAGGATCTCTTTGAGCAGCAGTTCCCGGCACAGTTTATTTCTGAGGCTGTGGATCAGACAAGAGGATGGTTCTACTCCCTGATGGCAGAGTCTACCCTTCTGTTTAACCAGGCTCCTTATGAGAATGTTATCGTTCTGGGTCACGTTCAGGACGAGAATGGACAGAAGATGAGTAAGTCCAAGGGGAATGCGGTAGATCCGTTTGATGCGCTGGATAAGTATGGTGCTGATGCGATTCGTTGGTACTTCTATATTAACAGTGCCCCATGGCTGCCGAACCGTTTCCACGGAAAGGCTGTACAGGAGGGACAGCGTAAGTTTATGGGTACTCTTTGGAATACCTACGCATTCTTTGTACTTTATGCAAATATTGATGAGTTTGACGCAACGAAATATACATTAGATTATGACAAGCTTTCTGTTATGGATAAATGGCTTCTGTCCCGTCTGAACAGTACCGTTAAGGCTGTGGATGAAAATCTGGCTGCATATCGTATCCCGGAGACAGCAAGAGCACTGCAGGAGTTTGTGGATGAGATGAGTAACTGGTATGTACGTCGCTGCCGTGAGCGTTTCTGGGCAAAGGGAATGGAGCAGGATAAGATCAATGCTTATATGACTCTTTATACCGCACTTGTTACGATCTCCAAAGCGGCTGCACCAATGATCCCATTTATGACTGAGGATATTTACCGCAATCTGGTATGCTCTATTGATCCAAGTGCACCGGAGAGCGTACATCTGTGTGACTTCCCGAAGGTGGATGAGGCACATATTGACTCTCAGCTTGAGGCTGATATGGAGGTTGTACTGGAGGCGGTCGTGATCGGACGTGCCTGCAGAAATACCGCCAATATCAAGAACAGACAGCCGATCGGCAAGATGTATATTAAAGCCGGCAAGGAGCTCAGTGACTTCTATGTAGATATTATCCGTGACGAGCTGAATGTGAAGGAAGCAGAGCTGACTGATGATGTGAGCAAGCTGACAACCTATAGCTTTAAGCCACAGCTTAAGACGCTGGGACGTCGTTTTGGCAAGAAGATCAATGATGTGAGACAGATTCTTGCAGAGCTTGACGGTCAGGCAGCTATGGCAGAGTTGAATGAAAAGGGAACTCTGACGATTCAGGTCGATGGTCAGGATGAGGCTTTGGAGAAGGATGATCTTCTGATTGAAGCAGCGCAGATGGAGGGCTATGTTTCTGACAGTGACCACGGCATTACGGTGGTTCTTGATACGAACCTGACACCGGAGCTTCTGGAGGAAGGTTTTGTACGCGAGATCATCAGTAAGGTTCAGACTATGCGTAAGGATGCAGGCTTTGAGGTGATGGATCATATCAGAGTCAGCATGCAGGACAATGATAAGGTTCAGAAGGTGATTCAGGACAATGAGGCACAGATCAAGTCTGAGGTTCTGGCCGACGAGGTTTCTTATGATGGAGCAAAGGGTTTTGTCAAGGAATGGAGTATCAACGGCGAGAAGGTTACGCTTGGTGTCGAGAAGCTGTAAGAGTTCATGGAGCAGTTTTAAAGATAAAAAGCCGGTGGGCTGTCACAAATGTGGCAGCCCACCGGCTTTGTTGTGTGTCAGAATAAAGTGATCCGTCAAAAATTATGACAGCTTCTCAATGGCAGCAACAGCGTCATCAAACCAATTTCCCTGCAGCTCCTCGACATTACCGGCATCGCTGGCAGCAGCGATCTCGGCAGTCATTGGGATGCGACCAAGAACCGGCAGATTATACTGCTTTGCAACCTCATCAACATGGCTTTCTCCGAAGATATGGATCTGTTTGCCGCAGTCCGGACATTCCACATAGCTCATATTTTCAATGATACCGAGAATTGGGATGTTCATCATCTGTGCCATACGAACTGCTTTGCCGACGATCATAGAAACAAGCTCCTGAGGAGAAGTCACAATAACGATTCCGTCTACCGGAAGAGACTGAAATACGGTCAGAGGCACGTCACCGGTTCCCGGAGGCATATCCACGATCATATAGTCAACATCCTTCCATAATACATCTGTCCAGAACTGCTTTACAGTACCAGCAATGACAGGTCCTCTCCAGATGACCGGGTCGTTGGAGTCCTCCAGCAGGAGATTGACAGACATGGTCTGGATGCCGGTCTTGCTTTCTACCGGGTAAATAACCGTGTCCGTGCCGATGGCATGCTCTGTGATCCCGAAAGCCTTTGGAATAGAAGGTCCTGTCACATCGGCATCCATAATGGCAGTATGGTGTCCCTTTCTCTGGAGGTTGACAGCCAGCATAGAGGAGATCATGGACTTGCCAACGCCTCCTTTTCCACTGACAACGCCGATCACCTTGTCGATACGGCTCTCTTTATTTGGTTGTTCAATCATATTCTGAGGGGAACGGCTGCTGCAGTCAGCAGAACAGCTTCCACAATCATGGGAACAGTTTTCGCTCATAATAATCCTTCCTTTCTTTATACACGTAAAATTCAGTATAACAATTAATTGACAAATTGTCCACACCTGTTCTAAGGGATGGAGTATGTACATATATTATGTATTATGACACGGGGATCAAAAGCAGATTGTAGTGCAGCGGTCTCTGGCATCAGCTGCAAAGTCATATAGAAAATAAAGAGGATGATGTTTTTCGGTATTGCCGGGTTGATCATTCCGGAATGGAGGAAATATGAGCGGGTATCAGAGGATGGTTTCCTATCTTTATCGATATGAGAAGGGAATCAAGGGGAAAAATGTCGGTTATGCGAGGATTGAATTAAGAAATGGTAAATGTCGCGTTACTGTGAGATTTCAGGATACAATCTCAGCATCCCCGGGAATGTCATTTTTTATACAGAAGGAAGAGGGACTTATTCCGGTGCCGGCGGGAAAGCTTGCACGAAATGGCAATACCTTTGCCGGAAGGATCGAGACTTCCCAGGTGCATGTGGCGGGAACAGATTATTCCTTTGAACAGATAGACGGAATTTATATTACGGGATCGCAGAATGTATTTTATGCAACGACATGGAAGGATATCGTCATCTCGGAGCATGGCACAGATACAGACACAGAAATCTCCGAAGGATCAGAGCATATGGAAGTGGAGCCGGCTGCACCGGAGGGAGGAAAAATTGGCAGGAAAAAGGAGTATGTCATACCGGAGCAGACAGAATTTGGGCCGGAGCAGACAAGGCTTGGACCGGAGCGGACAGAACTTGAGCAAGGGCAGACTGTGCCTGAATCGGAAGTGCCCCAGATGGAGGCTTCCTCGGTGTCGGCGGAAGGCTGCGAAGACAGGGATGCTATGCCGGAGGGGAGGCAGCAGAACCCCAAAACACGCTCGCAGGAATTTTGTGAAAAAATGCTGCGGGTATTTCCGAAAATGTATCCTTTTGAGACGGCAGGCATGGGAGAATGTGTGCGGATCGACCTGAAGGATATCGGGAATCTTCCGGTAGCGTACTGGTCGCTGGCGGGCAATCCGTTTCTGCTTCGGGGATATTATTGTTACCGCCATCTGATCTTTACCCGGATGGATGGTGACAGTTATGGAATCGGTGTACCCGGTATATATAGCGAGGATAACGGAAGATGGGCAGAGGAATGCCGGATGACACATTTCCAGCCTCTTTCTCCTGTAAAGGATCGTCAGGGGGCCTTTGGCTACTGGCTTTACCGAATTTCTTAGTGATGCTTCCGAAAACGGGAGCTTCCGGAGAAAGTATTTCGAAAATGCAGGTTTTCCAACAGGGCCAATCTGTGCTAAAATAAAGTTACATAAAATAAAAATGGAGCAGGGATTGCAATGGCAGAAGAGATCGCGGTTAAGGAAAAATATATGAAAGAGGCGCTGCGTCAGGCTAAAAAAGCGGCAGAGGCAGGGGATGTGCCGATAGGTTGTGTGATCGTGTATAAGGACAAGATCATTGCCAGAGGCTACAATAAAAGAAACCAGCAGAAAACAGCACTGGGTCATGCAGAGATTGCAGCGATACGAAAGGCGAGTAAAAAGCTGGGAGACTGGCGTCTGGAGGAATGTACCATGTATGTCACGCTGGAGCCATGCCCTATGTGTGCAGGAGCTATTGTACAGGCGAGGATTCCGGAGGTTGTGATTGGAGCGATGAATCCTAAGGCGGGATGTGCGGGAAGCATCATAAACCTGCTGCAGATGGATCGTCTGAATCACCGGGTTCGTATGGAAACCGGCATTATGGAAGAGGATTGCCAGAAGCTTTTAAAGGACTTTTTCAAAGATCTGCGTCAAAAAAAGAAAGCAGAGAAAAAGTCATCCAATGAAAGCTGATGTGTTCTGACCGGAAATGCCGGGACTCTATGCAAGATATGTATAAATGTAATGATTTTCCCACTGACCGTTGATCTGGGCAAAGTCATGAAGCAATCCCTCACGGTGGAAGGTCAGCTGCTCCAGAAGAGCGATGGAAGGGAGATTATCCGGCATAACATATGCTTCAATACGGTGAAAACGATATTCACGGCATACCAGAGGAATCAGAAAGGAGAGGGCCTCCATCATATAGCCTTTGCGGAGATGGTCTTTGTCTGTTTTATATCCGATCATACAACTGGAAAAAGCACCCCGGAGAAAATTACTGAAACAGACAGTGCCCACGGGAATCTCCGGCTGCTGTTTGTCGTAAAGCCACATGCGCAGATAGCGGGATTTCACGAAGGAATTATATTCAAAAGTGAGGTTTGAACGCTGGAATTCCAATGTATAAAAACCGGGTCTTTTGGAGGGTTCGTATGGCTCCAGAAAATCACGGTTATTTTCATAGAATGTCAGGATGCTGGCGGCCTTGTCAGGATGACTGACGCTGAGAAGAAGGCGTTTTGTCTCATATTCCGATCGCATGGTATCATACCTCCTTTTGTTTTTGTCTGCTGATTAGTTTAGCATGGGCAGGGAAAAATAACAAGGAAATATATCTTGACAATATCCTGTGGGAGAGGATATAATGAGCCTTACCTAGTATATATATTGTGTGAAATATGAAGTATGTCATAAAGCTTCCGTGCTAGCCGGGGAGATAGCGGTGCCCTGTACCTGCAATCCGCTACAGCAGGGGTGATGTTCTGCTTCGGATGCATTGATTGTGGAGCTGCCCGGTATAAGTGGTGTTGACGTTTTGGTCTCGCGCAATGGGAACTCATGAACCGTGTCAGGAGGGGAACCTAGCAGCACTAAGTGAGCCCTCCCGTGTGCCGTGAGGTTGCCGGAGCCGAGCTAACTGTACCGGTAACGTCCGCAGAGATGTGTACAACGCAGAATGCACGGTTTTTAAAATAAATGTATAAATATTTTTAGTTAGTTGGAAAAGTGGACGAAATGCCACTTTTTTCTTTATTTCTGGCGTAGATTTTGGTAAAATAAATGTATATTCTGAATGTTCGGGTACAAAGGGGGAGAAGCAGTGAAAGCAGAGTTGAAAAAGGGCAGTATTAATCAGATCCTTAAGGGGACAGATATATACGAAGCGGGAGAGTTTCTTGATTCTATTGCAATGGTAGTTAAGGGCAGGATACGGGTACACGGTTATGGCATCAATCTGGTAGTTGGATCGGGATGCTTTCTTGGGGTACGCGATCTCAACAGAGGAGCCCATAGTGTAACATATACGGCACAGACCAACGCAGTGATCTATGTATTTCCATCTTCCGGTGCAATGAGTGATATCCGTAAGATCATGCAGATCAACAAGGACTATGTGGCTTTGATGGTATCAGGGCTTCATCGCTCTCTGGCAGAGCAGGAAGCTGCATATGAAGAGCTGCAGGAGGCTGCACAGGGAGCATATGAACTGGTTGACAGAGTGTACCGGAAGTGTCAGGAAATATCAAAGGAGACCGGTGCATATTTTCAGGAGCTTCCGGCACTGGAAAAGCTGCATCCTTTTGATGAACCGCAGATGCTTTCATTGGACAAGGTTCATTATTACCAGGCGTGTGCCAAGGTTCCTATGGATGTACAAAAAGCATTTTACGGCAGCTCTGCAGAAATTTGTCTTTATCATGTACGGGAGCAGGTAGATCTGCTGCATCAGCTTCATGACTATAGCAAGTCCCTGGCGGAGTATCTGGAGCTGATGATGCGTCATCTGATCCTGGATGGCAGGAATCTTTACGCCTCTGTTGCCGGATTTGCGTTGATCCTGCAGAGAGCAGACCAGGATGCCGGGGAGGTTATGTCAGAACTGGATGAGGTGATTGACCGGATCAATGTGCTGGAAGGCGTTTTGATGAAGCGGGCAGATGTAGAGAGTGCCATTGACAGGGCGGCAATGGAAGAAACGTATTTTAATTTGCTGAATCCCGGCCGCAGCACAGGAAATGCACTGGATGTGGCAGGGGATACCCTTGCGCTGGTGGAGACATCGGATATTGATGCGGCAGAGCTTGTGGATACTCTGGGAACCATTCTTGCTTTTGGTGAGATTGAGGCGGGGGAAGCAGAGCACTTTGAAACCCTTGTAGGACAGTTTGAAGCGCTGAAGGACAAGGAAAGCTCATCGGATGAGGTGAGAAATCTGCGCCGTTCATTAATGAAAGCATATTATCCGATCTACGAGAAGGTTTTTTTGAAGGATTTTTATTCCAAGGAAGATACTCCTGTTGAGGTGGATCTGTTCCTGCGGTACGGCTTTTTGAGTGAACGCCTGCTGAGAGAGGATCTCATCGAGGATCTGCTGTCTCTGGAAAATGGCGGAATCCATCAGAACGGCTGCCAGGTATATGATATGAAGGAGTGGCTGCAGGCCATTATGAATGGTGACAGAATGCCGTCAAAAAATGAATTTGATCTGGATTACGAGGAAAACCTCCGGGACAAGGTTAAAAATAAAGAGATTACATCGCAGCAACGGGACGGGTTGTTGAAGGATTCGGAGCAGAAGCTGCATTTTGAAGTGACAAATATGTTCCGTATTACACACCGTCTGGTCAGTGGGCAGATCGTATCTTTTGTACCGTTTTTGTACACCGAGGGATGTACGGCGCTGGAAAAGAATTTTCTGTCCAAGGAGAAGATCTGTGCGGCATTCAACAGACTGCGCCGTATTGACTTTTCGGCATTTTACCGGGAAGTGCTGTTTCGGAAAGAAGTGCCGGGCATCAAAAAGGAGTTTATCCAGCAGGAGGTATGTCCTGATGTGATCCTTTTGCCGACGGTTGGTTCCAAGGACATTATGTGGCAGGAACTCAGTGGCAGAAAACGAAATACACCGGGACGTCTTTTACTGCCTGTCTTTTTAGAGGGAGATCTGGACAAATCAGTGGTACATCTGACCGGAGCATTCCGCTGGGAGCTTTGCCGTACCATGCAGGGTGTTTATTGGAACAATATCCAGTACAAATCCCTGACCAGTGAATATTCTGATTTTCTGCAGTTTTATCGTAAGAATCGTGAATTGTCCGATGACCGCAAGGAAAAATTAAAGCTTCAGATTCAGAAGCATCGAAATAACAGCAGAGAGATTTTTGCGGCAGATTACAGCAATTGGATTTTGCATGAATCCCAGGGAGGCATGCTTCTCAGTAAGCCGGTGAGAGAGATTCTGGCGACATACTGTCCGTTTGCATTGGAACTCCGCCAGAATCTGGAGGCGCAGCCGGTATTCCAGAATGCGATGGCCCGCTATGAACGGGAAAAGGGCAAAAAGCTCCGGGAATATGATCTGAAATTCCGTGTATGGGAAAAGGATCGTGTAGATGTGCCGGCAGAGATCATCCAGACGAAAGAATTCTACGAGAAATAAATCTGTACCACCGGTCAGATCCATCCTCCGTCCAGAGTGATGATCTGGCCGGTCATATATTCCGGGGCTTCTGCAACCTGACGGACCAGTGCGGCAGCCTCTTCCGGGGTACCGGCGCGGCCGGCCGGGATTTCCTCAGTCAGGGCAGACAGTTCATCCGGATCGAGAAAGGCGTTCATCGAAGTATCGATCATACCGCATGCAACTGCATTGACCGGAATACCGCTGGGAGCCAGTTCCTTGGCCAGAGCCTTTGTCAGAGCATTGACCCCGCCCTTGGAAGCAGAGTAGGCCGCCTCTGTAGAAGCACCCACATTGCCCCATACGGAGGAGATATTGATGATCCTGCCATGCTTTTCCTGCAGAAAATAAGGAATGATAATACGGCTTGTGTAAAAGACAGAGGAAAGATTGGTGTGCAGAAGGTCATCCCATTGCTGTGGAGTCATATCCTGAAGCAGACCGATATGGGAGATTCCCGCGTTGTTAACAAAGATTTCCGGAATGCCGAAGGTCTGTACGGATTTTGTCACAAAAGCTTCAGCATCCTCCGGGTTTCCCATATCGCCGTAAAATGCGAAATACTGGCCGCCGGCCGCCGTGATCTGTGCTTTTGTATGCTCCATATCCGGGCTCTTATGGCGGCAGCAGATAGAGATATTCCAGCCCATAGAGGCGTATAACAGAGCAATCGCCTGACCGATACCGCGGGATGCTCCGGTGATGATAATGTGATGTGTATTCATAAAATGTAGTTCCTTCCTTAGTTATTCCATTTGCTTTTGACACAATATATAGTATACAGAAAGGGAGTTTTCATGCAAGTCTTTACACGGTTTGGGAAGTTTGCTATAATCTGTTATAATGTTGTAAATTTCGGAAACAATTCCAAGGGGATAATGAAAGAGAATAAAAGAAAGGTACTGATATGAAGAAAAATGCAGTGATGTTTTTTTTAAAGAGCTTATTGAAATCAATTTTGGTTATTGTGTCTATTCTGGCGGTAGGTGCGATCAGCTACAAGGTTTCCTATGAATATTTATCAAAGCAGCTGGAAGCTGGAAAGCTGGATGTACAGGAGAAGGAGCTGGAGACGATTCTGGATCAGGCAAAGACGGACGAGATTTCCAAGAACCTGATCTATATTGTGGATGACAAGCAGAGGATCACACATATGCTGCTGGAGATCTGTAATACCAAGACATACAATATGGACTACGTTACCATTCCGGTAGAGACGGATTATACGATACCGGCCAGAATGTACCAGAAGCTTTGTGTAGTGGATGAGGAGATTCCGCAGATCGTACGCCTTTCCAAGCTGCGCAAATATTTTGCGGATCTGGAGGATACACAGGCATATGGTTATGCAGAGCTGATCATGGAAAAACTGTTAAAGACGGATATCAGTTATTTTACGGTGATCCCTCAGGATATATATGATCTCCATTATCAGGAGCAGAAGATGACGACGCAGTATACCAAGGTGATGAGTGGAACATCACAGCAGCCAGCGACATCGCCGGAAGCAAGTGCAACGCCTCAGAATTACAGTGCTTCCGTAACGATGAAAGTATCTATGCTCAGCGAATCCTATATCAATCAGTTAAATGATCTGGGAGATGACGAGGCAAAGATCATGGCATATATCAAGGAGCAGTATAAGCAGGATGGTGTACAGTCCAACCTGACGGTATATAACAAGATCGGATATATCGAAGCATATATGAAAATGAATACTTCTCTTTATCATTATTGGGGATTGCCGGGAGAGTATAATGGCAAGCTGTTCCAGGTTGATACAGATTCTGCCGCGAAGTTTATCAAGAAGCTGGAAAATGTCGCAGAGACATATACAGAGCCCCAGAGTGAGGAAAAGGCGGTACCTGCCAAAAAGCAGATCAGTTCCACAGGGAAGAAGATAATGATTCTCAATGGAAGCAAAATTTCCGGTCTTGCGGCTTCTAAGCAGACGGAACTGGTGAATGCCGGGTTTACGGTTCCGAAGGTAGGAGATTATACTCAGGAGGTATTGACCAGAACCAGGATCATTGTTTCCAAAAGGAGAATGGGAGCAGATCTTACAGCGTATTTTAAGAATCCGGAACTTGTAGTGGGAGAGACACCGAATGGCTATGACATTGAAATAATTCTTGGCACAGTAGATGCCAATTAGAATGGGATTTAATTATGCAGGCTTCAGTAAAGATCATGGATATTGATGTGGATATGATGAGTAATGACGTCTTTATCCGAAAAATGAATGAATACTTGACCGATGACCACCTGGATGTCATTATGTTTGCTTCCACCAAAATGCTGAATAAAGCAATGGAAGATGAGGAATACCGTGCCTTCCTTGAAAAGGCGGATCTGTTTCTGCCGGGAGAAAAGGCATTGCTGGCAACGCATCATGCAGATGTCCTGGAAGCGGGTAATATGGTTGTAAGCTACCGCAGTCTGGGGATGATGCTGGAAAATCTCATCAAAGAGGACAGAACACTGTATATCATAGCAGACAATCAGAACGCCGTAGAAAAGCTGCAGCATTACTGCAAAAAAATGCAGCCGGAGCTGCGGGTGGTAGGCTCCTATTCCTGTGAAATGGATATGGAGGATGCAGCAATCGTTAATGAGATCAACAGCCACACGCCGGATATGATCCTGTTGAATCTGCCGGTAGGGGTGCAGGAGAGCTGGATCATGGAACATTCTTCTCTGCTGAATGCCAAGCTTTGTATTGCCATAGGCGGAGTCGCAGAGCTGATCCTGGCGATGCAGAGGGAGACCCCGGAATGGGTCAAAAAGCTGCATCTGGAGGGCCTTTATCATCGGATTTTCCGGGAACAGGCGGTAAAAAAAGATGTCCGGACCCGTATATTTCGCAAAAAAGTAGTCAAATATAATAATCAGAACGAAATCAATGAAATACATGATTATACAAAGGATGATGGCAGATAGCCATCATCCTTTTCTGGTGAAAAGAGGATGGCGATGAAACGAGAGCGTTTGGCGGGAGGAAAAGGAAGAAATCTGATGATGATCGCAGCGGGGACGATATGTATGGCTTTGGCGGTAAATCTGGTATATGAGCCATTAGGAATGGTAACAGGAGGCATATCCGGACTTTCGATCATCGTAAGACGCCTCACAGGACATTGGCTTGGGAGAGGTGTGCCGGTCTGGCTTTCTAACTTGTTATTTAACATTCCGGTCTTTTTGACGGCATTGAAAATAAAAGGAAAGGCATATATGAGGATGACCCTGTTTGCAAATCTGTGTTTTACGGCGGCTCTCTTTTTGATTCCCGTACCGGCCACTCCGCAGAAGGACTTTGTATTGGCAGCAGTGGTGGGAGGTGTTCTGACCGGTGCAGGTCTTGGTCTCGTATTTTCCAGAGGCTGTTCCACGGGAGGAACGGATCTGCTGGGAGCTGTGATCCATCACGTTTTTCCGTATTACCCGGTGGGACAGATCCTGTTTCTGCTGGACTGTCTGATCATTGCAGCAGGAGCGTGGGTATTTGGCATCCGGCCGGCAGTGTATGCGGCGGTGGCGGTCTATCTGACCACACGGCTCATGGATACCATTGTGGCAGGAGGTAATTTTGCCAAGCTCGCCTATATCATATCGGATCATTACGAGGAGATTGGATGCAGTGTTATGTCGCAGCTTGGAAGAGGTGTCACAGTGCTGGAGGGAACAGGTATGTATACCGGCAAACAGAGAAGGACTCTGATGTGTGTGGTGGACCGGAAACAGATCAGCAGGGTTAGTCAGATTGCGCGGAATATCGACAAAAAAGCATTCGTCATAATTTCAGATATCCGGGAGGTTCAGGGAGAGGGATTTGTGGAAAAGGTACAGACGTAAACGGCCACAAAGGACTATTTTTTGACGAAATGAACGAAAAAAAATAAAAATATACGGTTTGCACAAAACATTAAAATGTTCTTTGGCTATTTGTGCTATGGTAAACAATGCTTGGATGGTGTAATATAATTCTTGGGTAAAGCGTTAGGGATAAACGCGAAAACTTGAAAGGCATATTATTTAAAACATTATAGGAGGAACACACAATGGCAAGTTTATCATTAAAGAACGTTGGTAAGACATATCCTAACGGATTCGTCGCAGTTAAAAATTTTAATCTTGATATCGCAGATAAGGAATTCATCATTTTCGTAGGACCTTCAGGTTGTGGAAAATCTACAACACTTCGTATGATCGCTGGTTTGGAGGAGATTACATCCGGAGAGCTCTGGATCGGTAATACAATGGTAAATGACGTAGAGCCTAAGGACAGAGATATCGCAATGGTATTCCAGAGTTACGCTCTGTATCCACATATGTCAGTATATGACAATATGGCATTTGGTCTTAAGTTAAGAAAGACTCCAAAGGAGAAAGTTGATAAGCTCGTTCACGAGGCAGCTAAGATCCTCGACATCGAGCATCTGTTAGACCGTAAGCCAAAGGCTCTGTCCGGTGGTCAGAGACAGCGTGTGGCAATGGGTCGTGCAATCGTTCGTAATCCTAAGGTATTCCTGATGGATGAGCCACTTTCCAACCTGGACGCAAAGCTTCGTGTACAGATGCGTATCGAGATTTCTAAGCTTCATCAGAGACTTGAGTCTACTATCATCTATGTAACTCATGACCAGACAGAGGCTCTTACACTTGGTACCCGTATCGTAGTTATGAAGGATGGTGTTATGCAGCAGGTTGCTACACCAATCGATCTGTATACAAAGCCATGTAACCTGTTCGTAGCCGGTTTCATTGGTTCTCCACAGATGAACTTCATCGATTGTAAGGTTGTCAGAGATGAAGAGGGCATTAAGCTTGCATTTGGTTCCTATGCAGTGAAGCTTCCAGAGAGCAAGGCTGAGAAGCTCGTAGAGGGTGGATACATAGATAAGGAAGTTATTATGGGTATTCGTCCAGAGGATATTAAGGATGAGGAGATCTTCATCAATGCAGGCAGCAGCAACGTACTTGATGCTACCGTTCGTGTATACGAGATGCTCGGTGCCGAAGTATTCCTGTACTTCTCAGTTGAGGGACATGACATTACTGTTCGTGTTAACCCACGTACAACTGCTCGTCCTGGTGATACCATCAAGATCGCTCTTGATACCAGCAAGATCCATATCTTTGATAAGGATACAGAGACAACAATCACAAACTAATCTGAAATGCTCAGAAGGCAGTGGCAGTGAGGCTGTCACAGTGCCGGATTGGTTATATGATCTGAAAAATGGAGGGCTGTCCATAAGGACAGCCCTCTTTACATTTGTGCAAAATGATGATAAAATGTATGCGGTAGACTCTATGTATTAGAAGAAATAACAATAAATTCATAATAATGTAACAGATAAGATAAATAACGTGGAGGGGTTGTATGATTTCAAATCAGGTATTGCAGACAACGATCGACGGGTTAAAGAATATTACCCGTATTGACATCTGTGTGATGGACACAGAGGGAAAAGCGTTGGCAACGACGATTAACAATGTAGAAGAGTATGAAGAAGCGGTAATGGGATTTGTAGATTCGCCGGCAGACAGCCAGGTGCTGCAGGGATATCAGTTTTTTAAGGTATTTGACGAGCATCAGCTGGAGTATGTGATTCTAGCAAAGGGTGACAGCGACGACGTTTATATGGTTGGAAAGCTGGCAGCATTCCAGATTCAGAATCTGCTGGTGGCATATAAGGAGCGTTACGATAAGGACAACTTTATAAAGAACCTGTTGCTGGACAATCTGCTTCTGGTGGATATTTACAATCGTGCCAAAAAGCTTCATATTGATACAACGGCACGCCGTCTGGTATTCCTGATTGAGACAAAAAATGAGAAGGACACAGGAGCTCTTGAGATTGTAAAGGGATTATTTGCAAGCAAGACAAAAGACTTCATCACACAGGTGGATGAGAAAAACATCATCCTTGTGAAGGAAGTAAAGCCAAATGAAACCTATGATGATATGGATAAGACTGCAAAGGTCATTCTGGATATGCTGAATACGGAGGCTATGACGTCCGTTCATGTATCCTATGGCACGATGGTCAATGAGATTAAGGATGTATCCCGTTCGTACAAAGAGGCCAAAATGGCATTGGATGTGGGAAAGATTTTCTACAGCGATAGAAATGTGGTAGCATATAGCAGTCTGGGAATCGGCCGCCTGATCTATCAGCTCCCGATGCCTTTGTGCAAGATGTTTATCAAAGAGATTTTTGGTGACAAATCTCCGGATGAGTTCGATGAGGAGACGATCGCAACCATTAACAAGTTCTTTGAAAACAGTCTGAACGTGTCAGAAACATCCAGACAGCTTTATATTCACCGTAATACATTGGTATATCGTCTGGATAAACTTCAGAAAAGCACAAATCTGGATCTGCGGGTATTTGAAGATGCGATCACATTTAAGATCGCATTGATGGTGGTCAAATACATGAAGTATATGGAAACCTTTGAATATTAATTCAAATAAAGCGTGAAAGCCCCAGAGATGGGGCTTTTAAACGATATGCCCCATCAATCGGGGATGAGCGGAAATGAGGATAGAAATGACTGGAATAAAAACCTTTGGAAATAACAGCGAATCGATGGAAACCATGATCCGGATGCAGAATGTAAATTTGGTGTATCCCACAGGAACTGCAGCGTTGAAGGATTGTTCTCTGGAAATAGCAAAAGGGGAGTTCGTATTTATCGTGGGAAGCAGTGGCTCCGGTAAATCCACGCTGATCAAGACACTTTTGGGGGAACTGGCGATCAGCTCCGGCAGGATTGAGGTGGCAGGAAAGAATCTGGCCAATATAAGCCGGAGGGAGCTGCCTTATTTCCGTAGAAGACTGGGTGTGGTATTTCAGGAATTCCGTCTACTGGATGAGATGAATGTTTTTGAAAATGTGGCACTGGCGCAGAGAGTGGTGGGAGTATCCAGCCGGGAGAAACGGCGTAAGAATTCTCTGGCAATGCTGGAGATGGTAGGGCTTGCCAAAAAGCTTAAGGCATATCCCAATGAGCTTTCCGGTGGAGAGCAGCAGAGAGTAGCGATCGCCAGAGCCATGGTAAACCGTCCGGCGATTTTATTGGCGGATGAGCCGACGGGTAATCTGGATCCGGAAAATTCCTGGGAGATCATGAAGCTTTTGCAGGATGTTCATGAGCTGGGGACTACAGTGCTGGTGGTAAGTCACAATGAGGATATCGTCAATAAAATGCAGAAACGGGTGATTACGCTGCATAAGGGACAGATCACAAGCGATGCGAGACAGGGGGGATATTTGCAGTGAGTACATTATGGTATGGCCTGAAACAGGGCATTAAGAGTATTATCCAAAATAAAATATTTTCGCTGGCCGCCATCGGAACCATTACAGCGTGTCTGTTCCTGCTGGGAGTATTCTATTCATTATTTACCAACTTTCAACATATGGTGTATAACGCAGAAAGTACCGTGGGAATTATCGTGTTTTTTGATGAGGAAGCAACGGATGCGCAGATCAGCAGCATTGGAGAACAGATCAAAGCACGAAAGGAAGTAGAACGGGTCGATTTTGTTTCGGCGGAGGAGGCATGGAAGCGTTTCCAGTCGGAAATTCTGGAGGATCAGAAGGAGCTGATGAACGTATTTGGAAATGATAATCCGTTGGAGCATTCTGCCTCTTATGAGGTTTATCTGAAGGATGTAACAAAGCAGTCAGAGATGGTATCCTTTATCGAAGGACTGAGTGGAGTCAGAAAGGTAAACAGTGCACAGGATGCGGCGACAGGCTTTGGAAGCTTTAATATGCTCATCGGTTATGTGTCTGTTTCAATTATCATACTGCTGATCCTGGTATCGGTATTCCTGATCTACTCTGCGGTAGATATGGGAATCAATGTGCGGAAAGACGAAATTGCGATCATGAAACTGATCGGAGCAACAGATCTCTTTGTGCGTCTGCCTTTTATTGTGGAGGGAATCGCAATGGGGATCATCGGAGCGGCCGTTCCGTTGGTGATCCTGAGAATTATGTATGAAAATGTAGTATCCTTTATTGTGGCACATTTTTCTGCACTTTCCGGCTGGCTTGCGTTTGTAAGCACAGGTCAGGTATTTCAGGTGCTGGTTCCTTTATGTATGGGAATCGGTATTGGTATTGGGGTACTGGGAAGTACTATGTCTGTCCGGAAGCATCTTCAGGTGTAAATGAAGGATGCAGGGAAAGCAGACCGGGTGAAATGAATTGTGCAGAAGGAATGGAGTGAGACAGGATGAGACGCAGATGGAAGATTGCGGCCGGTGTATGGCTGGCGGGTGCTGTACTGACAGGAGCTTCTGGTTTTGTTAAGACGGAGCTGCCGGGACTGAAAAACATGGATAAAGTATATGCGGCACCTCAGCAGAGCGAGGGAACAGACCCGGATACAAGCAGCACTTCCGGGGATAACAGCTATCAGGGGCAGCTGGACGCGGCAGAAAAGAAAAAACAGGGACTGGAAGAAGAACAGAAGGTTCTGGAACAAAAGCTGGATAACATTCAGCAATTTGCAGATGATGTAAATAAATATGTGAGAACTCTGGATATGCAGATGATGAACCTGCTGGATAACATTGAAAGTAACAAAGAGGAAATGAAAGCGATCAAAGAAGAGATCCAGGAGGTCCATGAAGAGTACGAAAAGGCACAGAGTCTGCAGCAGGAACAGTATGACGGGATGAAAGCGCATATCAAATATATGTACGAAAATTCGGACAATAATTATCTCGTATATTTGATGAAATCCCGTAGTCTGGCAGATTTTCTCAGCAGAGAGGAATATGTTGAAAAGGTCACAGATTATGATAAGGTTCTGCTCAACAGATATCAGCAGGTGCTGGATGAAGTGACTCTGGCGCAGCAGAGAGCGGAGGAGAAGCAGAAGGAAGTAGTTGCAACGAAAAATTCTCTGAAATATGAGAAAGAAAAGGTGGAGCAGCTCTCCGAAGAAAAGACCCGTCAGATAAAGGTTTATCAGGGACTTATTAGTGATAATAAAAAGAATGTGGCAAGTTATGCGGCACAGATCGCGGCACAGGAACAGGAAATAGAAGACCTTTTGCAGCAGAATCGAGACAATATTTCTGCCCAGGAGCAGGATGGAAATACGGTTCAGATCGTGCCAACTACCGGAGAATATGCGTGGCCGCTGCCGGTATCCGGAAGGATTACTTCCACATTTGGATATCGAAAAGCACCGACGGCAGGAGCCAGCAGCTATCATAAAGGTGTTGATATTGCGGTTAACACGGGAACAAATGTGCTGGCATGCAAGGAAGGAAAGGTTGTAACTGCAGCGTATTCTTCTTCAGCCGGAAATTATGTGGCAATTTATCATGGAGGGGGCATTTATTCTTATTATATGCACTGTTCCCAGCTAAGGACTTCCGTGGGAAAGCATGTGGAAAAGGGGCAGGTGATTGCCAAGTCCGGATCCACCGGCATATCTACAGGTCCCCATCTGCATTTTGCTATGTACAAATCAGGAAATTATGTAAATCCGATGTATTATGTAAAACAACCGTAAGGGAACAAAAGGATACCTGCAGCACAGGGTAGCGCTGCAGGTATTTTAAGTCATAGAAGGGGAAAATAAAGTTATATAATGAGATAGAGAAATGGAAAGGTGTGGTTTTATGAAAGACAAAAAATTCTGGCAGGGATTTCTGGGAGGAGCATTGTCGGTGATCACATGTGTTCTGCTGGGATGTGTGATAATGACGGCGACAGGGAGGATCGATCTGACCATGGTGCTGCATGGGAGCTCTAACAGTATTCTCAACAGCAGTCTGCAGCGGAAAATGACAGAGATTCAGTCTTATGTAAATCAGTTTTTTCTGGATGACATTGACCAGGAAAAAATGCAGGATGCTGTCTGCAAGGGGATGGTAAACGGCCTGGGGGATACATATGCTGCTTATTACAATGAAGAGGAATATCAGGATATGAAGGAAAAAACTTCCGGAAATTATTGTGGTATTGGTGCGGTTGTAAGCCAGAGCGCAACAGACGGGGCGATCAGCATTGTACAGACCATAAAGGGAGGACCGGCAGAGAAGGCAGGGATGAAGTCCGGAGATATGATCGTTGAAGTGGATGGCATTTCGACGCAGGGAATGGATCTCACAGCATTGATCAGTAAGACAAAGGGAGATGCCGGGACGAAAGTGAAGGTTACGGTACTGCGTGACGGACATCAGAAAAAATATATGATCACACGAAAGGAAATTCATTCCCAGACAGTGGAATCCAGAATGCTGGATAACAAGATTGGCTATATCGCTGTCAGCTCCTTTGAAGAGGTGACAAAGCAGCAGTTCAGGGATGCTTTAAAGAAGTTGGAGAAGGAAGGTGAGAAGTCGTTGATCATTGATCTGCGGAATAATGGAGGAGGACTTCTGAGTACCGCTGTGGATATGCTTGACCGGCTTCTGCCGAAGGGAACTCTGGTTTATACCAAGGATAAGAACGGCGAGAAGGAGGTTTACAGTGCGACCGATGAGGAGAGCTTTGATAAACCGGTTGCGATTCTGGTGAATGAAAATTCGGCCAGTGCATCAGAGGTATTTTCCGGAGCGATGCAGGATTACAAAAAAGCAGTTCTTGTGGGAAACACGACATTTGGAAAAGGGATCGTGCAGACGGTATTTGATCTGCCGGATGGTACGGCATTGAAACTGACTACCTCAAAGTATTATACGCCAAAGGGAAGAAATATCCATGGAACAGGTCTGGAACCGGATATTTCCGTGGCCTTGGATGAAACGACTTATACCCAGAAAAAAAGCGGTTTGACCATTGATAATCAGATGGAAAGAGCGGTTGAATATTTGCTGAATAAATGATACTATTAAGCTGTAAAGGAAAAGGAAAACTTTTCCGATATAAAATACATAAATTATAGGAGGGATAAATTCATGAACCGAAAAAGAATGAGAAAACGCAGCATATCATGGTTGTTGGTTTTGTCTATGGTACTGAGTCTTTTTGGCGGAGAATTTGCAAGCCCGTTAAGTGCAAAAGCAGACGGGGAAGCGACCATTACATTTGGTGATGCAAAAATCTCTTCCAACGGATATTATACATATCCGGATCTGACTGTTACAGTTGCCAATAAGTCAAAAAGAATACACAACCTGACTGTAAAGGCAAGCGATACAGTTACGTCCGGAAGCTCTGACAGTGGATATATCAGAGTAACGGGGACAACGATTGAGGATTACCTGGGCAAAAAGATTACCGGTAAGGGTATTCTCACCAAGGAAAGTCTTGACGAAAAGTATGGCACAGAGGGTGGTGTCAGTCAGGGAAGTAGTAATGAAGAGCTTTCCACAGACAGTACCTCTATGTATGAGTCTATTACCTTTGATTTTGATTCGGCATACGGATCTGATGCTACACCGCAGGGTGCACTTATCAGCGAGGTGCAGTCATATCTCCGTACCCTTCGCTTTACTACCAGTGAGGATGGTAAGCAGGAGGTCAGCATTACAGCAACGACGCTGTCAAGCTCTGATATGAAGGTGACGATCAATGAGAAGGAAGTACAGCTTCATTATTACAATGGTCATTTCTATGGATATGTTCCATTTGCGAAGGAAGCATACGGCTGGGAGACAGGCTCATGGAAGAAGGCTTATGAGGAGGCACAGACGGCTAATTTTAGCGGTGTCACAGGATATCTGGCAACATTGACATCCCGTGGTGAGGATCGTTTTCTGTATTCTACCTTCCCGCTTTATAGCAATTATGCCAAGATGGGATGGATCGGATGTACCAGAATGTCTCTGGCAGACGTTGAAGCAGGCAAGGAAACAGAGAAGCTTCCTGCATTTCAGGGTCCGGATGATCCAAACTTTGTATGGCGCTGGGTCAGCGGTCCGGAGAAGGGACTGGAATTTGGACAGCAGATCAATTCCTGCGGATATGGTTCCGGCGATGGTGGATTTGAAGCTTATACCGGCTGTTTCTCAAACTGGGAAAATGGCAGCCATGTAGAGCCAAACGGTGGTACTTCGATGCAGCAGGAGGGCTTTGGATATTATGGTCAGTATGAGTATGGCCGTTGGAATGACTGGCCAAATGATGCTACGATTTCCGGTTATTATATCGAGTTCGGTGGTATGCCGGGAGATAATCAGAAACTGAAGGACAGCCTGGGTGAGGATGTTATCATATCCGGCAGCACGATCGAGGACAAGGTAGTAAATCCAAACGTAAAAGAGCCTGAATCCACAGATGCTCCGAAGGAGACCATGAAGGGTAAGCCGGCGATCAGGTTAAGAGACGGAGTTACCAAAATTGAAGTGGGTACCCAGTTGATTGCAGACGTGAGCAATGTTACACCGGATGATGCTGATTATGTTTATAAATGGTATTATGAGGATAAGGATACCGGCGTATGGAAAGAGATTTCTACTACCAATGACAGAATCACATTAACAGGAGATCTGATCGATCATAATATTAAGGTGGAGCTGGTTGGAAAGAATAAATATGAGGGAAGTGTCGTAAGCTCTGATCCGTTTGATGCGACACATACCAAAAAGCCGTTGACCGGCTCTCCGTCAATTGATAAGAAGAATTCGGATGACGAGCTGGAACCGGGAACTGTTCTGGTACCGAATCTTGATAAGCTGGTAAGTCCAAAGGATTCCACGATCGGGGATCAGCTGGAGTACACGTGGGTTGCCAAGGATCCGGAAACAGGCAAGGAAGAGATTGTCGGTACAGACAAGTCCTATGTTATCAAAGAAGCAGATCAGGGAAAGGATCTCTATCTGACGGTAAAAGCAAAGGACGATTCGGATGATTATACAGGAGAGGCAACCTCACAGGAGGCGCTTTCTGTTCCGGCAGCAGCAACACCAACACCGGCACCGTCAGACGCACCATCTGCCACACCGGCACCGGTTGCCATTGGAGGCAGACCTGTTATCGAGAATGATGCAACGGATGAGGAAGGAAATGACCTGAATAAGGAAGGCACAGTTCTGACTGCCAATATTGATAAGATCACACCGGAGGGAGCAAAGGCCACTCTGACATATCAGTGGTCTATCCGTGCGACAGATGGTACTCTGACAAAGATCGAAGGTGCTACCGGCAAGAATTATACTCTGAGAAAAGAAGATCTGAATAAAGATCTGGTGGTATCTGTTACTGCAGACGAGGACAGCGGTTACTATGGAACCAGACGTTCTTTCCCATATACAACAACACAGCAAAGAGAATCCATTAAGGGAACGGTTGGCATTATTAACGAAACAACAGAAAAGGATGCGAATGGCGATCCATATGAGGTGAAGCGAGAGGGAACGATCCTGACTGCAGACATTACTGGTGTTACACCGGAGGATTCTCATGATTCCCTGACTTATCAGTGGGGTATCTGGAGTGACGATGGAAAATTCACACCGATCGAAGATGCCACAGACCGCAGCTACAGGCTGACAACGGACGAGATCGACAAAAAGATTGGCGTTAAGGTGACCGGAAACGGTTCGTATAAGGGAACGATTGATTCTTCAAAATATGATACAACCCGTACAGATTCCGATGTAAAGATTGAGGATTCTAATGAGGATGGAAAGAGACTGATCGTAGTATCACCGACTATGGAAGATACAGTGTATGCCATTGTAAAGGCGAGTGGCACCGGAACACCGTTGCTTGACATTCCAACGGTCGATGAACATAATATTGAACAGCATCCGACGATCTTTACGAAGGAGCTCCCGGGATATTACAGACCGGCGAAAGCGGGCGGCAAGCTGATCTTTACAGTAGATAAGAATGAGCAGTATATTATCTATGCTAAGAGAGAAACAACCACAGATGTTGTTATCGTAGCACCGGAAATCAATGCAAAGATCGGTGATTATGATGATAAGAACACCTTAGAAAATAACGAGGATGATACCATTTCCGTTGTAGTAAATCCGGCTGATCCGGAATATAAATACGGTATTATGGTAAAGAAGGATGGTAAGTATACCTCTTTGGGAGTTACATACGATCCGGATAAGAAGGAATATGTATATGACAAGTCCGGCAATTACTGGAGCGGGGGCGGCGAAGGAAAGGTGATCTTCTCCAATCTGCCGGCAGACGGTACCTACAAGGTAGTTGCCGTTCGAAAGGATGCTACGGTTGATGATGGTATATTGAAGGATCTCACACCGGAACAGATTGAAGGTGGATCTCCGGATATTATTTCTGAGCCGAAGCCGGTACAGTCCAGTCAGCCGACGGGAAGTCCGAGCCCATCGCCAAGTACAAGTCCGAGCCCATCCACATCACCAAGCAGTAAGCCGGGAGACGATGCAAGCCCAAGCCCATCCGTATCACCAAGCGGTGAGCCGGGAGACGATGCAAGCCCAAGTCCATCCGTATCACCAAGTAATGATCCGAATGCAGGTAAATCTCCGGCACCAAGTGGAAAACCGTCTGCTTCACCGGTGACAAGTCCGAATACCTTGACAACAACGGTACCGGCTGCAACGTCATCACAGTTGACACCGGATCAGATCAGCAGAGTGGATCAATTTGTAGAGGATCACGGAAAAGATTCAACCGGTGATATCGTTAAGAAAGTGGATGATCTCACAAAGGATATTATTTCATCCGGTGAGAAGGAATGGAATGAGATGTCTTCGGCAGAGCAGGATGCAGTAAACCAGCGATTGAAGGATGGTGGATGTCCATATACTTATTCGCAGCTTCTGGAGTTGGCCAATGCATACAAGATTCCAGGCTTCAAGCTTCATAAGGTAATGAAGAAGGGATCTAAAGCAAAGCTGAAGATGATGAAATGTAAGGGTGCGACAGTGATCGTAACATCTACAAACAAGAAAGTCGCTACTGTGAATAAGAAGGGTGTTATCAAGGCAAAGAAAAAAGGAAAAGCAACTCTTACTATTACAGCAGTTAAGGGCAAATACAGCAACCGTCTGGTTGTCAAGATTGAAGTTCGGAAGAAGTTTAAGAATGCGACCGAGCTGAAGAAGTTTAAGTCCGGCCGAATCAAGACTCCTACGATTCTGATCGCTAAGAAGAGAAAGCTGAAGAAGTCAACAAAGATCAAGATCTATGGTCTGGAAAAGAGTGCAAAGGTGAAGTATGTGTCATACAATAAGAAGGCACTGCCGATTAACAAAAAAGGGCGTTACACCGCAAAGAAGAAGGGAAAATCCCTGATGCGTGTAACTGTAAAGCAGAATGATAAGACATACTTCCTGTATTTGTATGTAACAGCATTCAAATAAAACAGAATAACATTTCTGAGAGATCAGAGAGAAAATCACAAGCGTCGTACGAAAGGTGCGGCGCTTGTTGACGTTTTGGACCGGATTGCCTCATCTCAGGAGAAAAATCCAATCGGGAACATTTTTTGATAATTCCTATTGACAAAGTATGAAAAGGGGTGTAATATATCCCTAGTAAGTTGATAGAGATTAAAGGGATTGGAGAAAACAAATGACAGAGTATGGATTTAACACAATGCTTTTGCACGGTGTACCACAGGAGGATCCTTACGGAGCCACTCATACACCGATTTATCAAAGCAGTGCCTTTCAGCACAAAAGTGCCGAAGATCTGGAAAATATCTTCACGAATAAGGCGATGGGGTTTTCTTACACCCGGATCAATAATCCTACCGTGGAGGCATTTGAAAAGAGAATTACAAAACTGGAGCACGGAGTGGCAAGTGTCGCATGTGCTTCCGGGATGGCGGCATTATTTAATGCACTGGCCAATATCCTGCAGACCGGGGACGAGGTGGTTGCGGCAGCCGGACTTTACGGCGGCACTGTGGAGCTTTTCGAGGATCTGGAAAGATTCGGGATCACTACAAGGTATGTGACAGAGAATGAGCCGGAGGCTTATGAGAAGCTCATCACAGACCGGACGAGAGTAATCTTTGCAGAGACTATCGGTAATCCGAAGCTGGATGTCACAGACATTCAGGCAGTGGCAGATATGGCACACTCCCATGGACTGCCTCTTGTCATAGACAATACCGTGGCAACTCCTTATCTGGTAAAGCCGCTGGAGCTTGGAGCTGATGTGGTGGTAAACTCTTCTTCAAAGTACATAAATGGAAACAGTGATGCCATCAGCGGTATCCTCACCTGGGGAGGAAAATTTCAATGGGATCCGGAGAGATATCCCGGACTTATACCTTATAAAAAATTTGGTCCAATGGCATATGTGGCAAAGCTTCGAAATGGATTGTTCCGAAATACGGGAGCCTGTTTATCTCCGCAAAACGCATTTCTCAATAATCTGGGGCTGGAAACTCTGGGACTGCGAATGCAGAGACAGTGTGACAATGCCTGGAAACTGGCAGAGTTCCTGAGAGATATGGGAGCAGGACTTACCGTAAATTATCCGGGACTACCGGAGAGTCCGTACTATGAGCTGGCAAAGAAACAGTTAAACGGTGGATTTGGAGCGATCATCACAGTGAGGACAGGAAGCAGGGAAAAAGCATTTGAGATCATTAACTCATTAAAACTTCCATACATTCTGTCCAATATTGGGGACACCAAGACATTGGTTCTTCATCCGGCATCTACGATCGCGGTCCATCTTTCCAAAGAAGATCAGCTCCAGTCGGGAGTATATGAGGATCAGATCCGGATCAGTGTTGGTATTGAGGATATTGAGGATCTGAAAAAGGATTTTGAAACTGCAATCCGTGCAGTAAACGCATAAATAAGAAATGATCTGATAAAAGAAGATCAAAGGAGAAAGCTGCGGCTGGCGCAGTTTAAGATATAAAGGGCATATGAAATATGAAAGGATAGGTACAGAACATGGCAGTAGATTACGGAACATTAAAAAAGGGCGGATTTATGAGACAGAAGCAGAAAAATAACTTTTCTCTTCGTATCGCCGTAGTGGGAGGAACTCTTACAGTAGAAAATCTCAAAAAGATCGCTGAGGTTGCAGAGGAACATGGTGAGGGGTATGTACATCTTACCTCCAGACAGGGAGTAGAAATTCCGTTTATTAAATTAGATGATATTGACGTGGTGAAGGAAGAGCTTGCTGAGGGTGGCTGCAAGCCGGGAGTATGCGGACCGAGAGTCCGTACCGTGACAGCCTGTCAGGGTAATGCAGTTTGTCCAAGCGGTAACATTGATACACAGGACATTGCAAAGAAGCTGGATGATCGTTATTTCGGGAGAGAGCTTCCACACAAATTTAAGTTTGGTGTAACAGGATGCCGTAACAACTGCCTTAAGGCAGAGGAAAATGATGTGGGAATCAAGGGTGCCACAAAGGTAGCCTGGAAAGAGGATGCCTGCATCAGCTGTGGACTTTGCGTAAAGGTCTGCCGCGAGGGAGCATTGAAGCTGGAGGATGGAAAGATCACACTGGATCAGGGCAAATGTAATTACTGTGGCCGTTGCGTGAAGTCCTGTCCGACAGACGCATGGGATTCTCAGAGTGCATATCTGGTATCCTGTGGCGGTACCTTTGGAAATACCATCAAGGAAGGCCAGTATATGCTGCCACCGATCACCTCAGAGGAACAGCTTTTCCGGGTGACAGATGCAGCGATCCAGTTCTTTGATGATCACGCAAACGCAGGAGAGCGTTTCAAGTTTACCATTGACAGAGTAGGAAGCGATAAATTATACAAGGTATTAAAGGAGGCATATGATGGCTGAGATTAAGGTTGATGATAATGTAGATATTACAGATGTGGTTTGCCCGGTAACTTTTGTGAAGGCAAAGGTTGCACTGGAGGAGCTTGATGATGGAGAGATCCTTGCAATCAAGATGAATGACGGCGAGCCGGTACAGAATGTACCGAGAAGTATAAAAGAAGAGGGTCATCAGATCCTTAAGCTGGAGGACAATGAGGATGGAACTTACACCCTGATCGTCCGCAAGGTGGAAGAAGAGTAAAGAAAGAACAAATCATAGAAAGGCATGGTGATACATATGGCAGCAAGAATTAATGAGCAGCAGTTTGAAGAAAAGGTATTGAAAGCGGATAAGCCGGTTTTGGTGGATTTTTATTCGGATACATGCATTCCATGCAAAAGAATGACTGGTGTGCTTGGTGAGATTGAGGAAGATTACGAGGGTAAGCTTGATGTTGTCAAAGTCAATGTGAATTATGAGCAGGGTCTTGCCGGTAAGTATGATGTAATGTCAGCACCAACACTGATCTATTTCATTCACGGAGAGCAGCAGTGGAGACTCACCGGAGTGGCAAAGAGAGAAGAGATCACAAAGCTTGTGACAGATATCTGAAAATGCAAAACAGTGTCCGTAAAACAGGACACATAAAAATAAAAAGTCAATGTGTCTGCAGGTTAAGCCGGATACAGGAAAGGGTAAAGGTTATCATTATGACAATCACAATCGCAGGAAACAAAAAGGAGTATGAAGAGGGCGTAACAGTAGAGACGCTCATTGAGAAGGAAAATGTAGAGAATCCATTGTATGTTACGGTAACGATCAATGATGATTTCGTAGACAGAGAGAAGTTTGGCGAGACTGTCCTGAAGGACGGAGATGCTGTAGAATTTCTTTACTTCATGGGAGGAGGAGCAAGATAATGGCTTTTACAAACGAACAGCTTGAGAGATATTCCCGTCATATCATTCTCCAGGAAGTGGGAGTGAAGGGACAGAAAAAGCTGCTGAATGCCAGCGTTCTGATCATCGGTGCCGGTGGACTTGGTGCCCCGGCAGCACTTTATCTGGCAGCAGCAGGAGTAGGAACTATCGGTATTGTGGATGCGGATGAGGTAGATCTTTCCAACCTGCAGAGACAGGTCATTCATACGACTAATGATGTGGGTAAAGCAAAAGTAAAATCCGCAGCGGAGACTATGGAAGCAATCAACCCGGATGTAACCGTAAAGACATACCGCACTTTCGTAGATTCCAGCAATATTATGGATCTCATTAAGGACTATGATTTCATTATTGACGGTACCGATAACTTTCCGGCAAAGTTTTTGATCAATGATGCCTGTGTTATGGCAGAGAAGCCATTTTCCCATGCCGGTATCATCCGCTTCAAGGGCCAGCTTATGACCTATGTACCGGGAGAAGGACCATGTTACCGTTGTGTATTCAAGAATCCACCGCCAAAGGATGCCGTTCCAACCTGTAAGCAGGCTGGTGTCATCGGTGCTATGGGCGGCGTGATCGGAAGCCTGCAGGCGATGGAGGCCATCAAATATATTATTGGCAAGGGAGATCTTCTCACAGGAAAGCTTCTGACCTATGATGCGTTAAAGATGGAATTCCATACCATTAAGCTTCCGAAGGATGATCACTGTGCGGTATGCGGTGATGAGCCAACCATCACAGAGCTGATCGATTATGAGCAGGCAGAGTGTGACCTTAAGTAAAACTATTCACCGGTGCATAAAATAAGTAGACTGCTTTGCAAGCTTGCTTGCAGAAAGCAGGAAACTTATTTTATGTAAGCCGGTAAGGCTGTTTCCGCCCTTCAACCTCAGCCGGAGGATGTGCGAAGCACAGACGGAAGCTGCGATAGCAGCGGGCTGTGGTCTGAAGAAGGAAACACCGGTGAATAGTTTTAAAGCAAAAGAGTAGACTGCTTTGCAAGCTTGCTTGCAGAAAGCAGGAAACTTATTTTATGTAAGCCGGTAAGGCTGTTTCCGCCCTTCAACCTCAGCCGGAGGATGTGCGAAGCACAGACGGAAGCTGCGTAAGCAGCGGGCTGTGGTTTGAAGCAGAAAACACCGGTAAATAGAATACAGAATAAAGAGATGATATAGAAAGCAAGGTGAAAATATGGCGATCACGCTGAAAATGAAAAAGGAAGATTATGAGAAGATCCTGGCACACTGCCGGGCAGGACTTCCGAACGAGTCCTGTGGTCTTTTGGCAGGAGATATTGACGGAGAGATCAAGATGATCACAGATGTATATCTTTTGACCAATATTGATGCAAGCAATGAACATTTTTCCATGGATCCCAAGGAACAGCTTGCAGCCGTGAAGGATGCGAGAGCCAAAGGAAAGAAGCTGATCGGCAACTTTCATTCCCATCCGGAGTCGCCATCCCGTCCTTCGGAGGAGGACAAACGGCTGGCTTATGATTCCACGATGGAATACCTGATCCTGTCTTTGCAGGAGGCAGATCATCCGGTATTAAAAGCATTTGGCATTGATCCGGAGAAAAACGTTACGATACACGAGATACAGTATATATAAACACGACACAGAAAGGATGGTTCCATGAGTAAAGATTTCGAGGTGCGCCGGATTACGACAGACGTGCTGATCATCGGAGGAGGTACAGCAGGCTGTTATGCAGCGCTGACACTGAGCCGGGATACGGAGCTGTCTATTGTGATCGCGGAGAAAGCACATATTAAGCGCAGCGGCTGTCTGGCAGCGGGGGTCAATGCTATCAATGCCTATATCACAAAAGGTCATGTACCGCAGGATTATGTGGATTATGCCAAAAAGGATGCTGCCGGCATTGTCAGAGAAGATCTTTTATTGACAGCGGCAGAGCATTTCAATGAAGTGACGGCAGATATGGAGCAGCTTGGCCTTGTTATCCTCAAGGATGAAAATGGAGAATATGTTACCAGAGGAAACCGCAATATCAAGATCAATGGCGAAAACTTCAAGCCGATCCTTGCCAAAGCGGTGCAGGCACAGGAAAACGTATCCATTTTAAACCAGGTGAATATCACAAAGCTTCTGACAAAGGGCGGAGCTGTTTACGGTGCCGTAGGATTTTCTCTGGAGGATGAGGAGGCCTATGTGATCGAAGCAAAGGCTGTTCTGGTAGCAACGGGAGGCGCTGCAGGACTTTACAAGCCAAATAATCCGGGCTTTTCCAGACATAAAATGTGGTATCCGCCGTTTAATACAGGAGCCGGATATGCAATGGGGATTCAGGCGGGAGCCGAGATGACATCCTTTGAGATGCGCTTTATCGCACTGAGATGTAAGGATACTATTGCCCCAACCGGAACCATTGCACAGGGTGTCGGAGCCAGGCAGGTTAATTCCAGAGGCTTTGTCTATGAGGATAAATACGGACTTACCACCAGCGAGCGTGTCTATGGCACGGTCAAGGAAAATCAGCAGGGAAATGGTCCATGTTATCTGCAAACAAGCGGAATTGATAAGGAACAGGAAGAGAATCTCCTGAAAGCCTATCTGAATATGGCACCAAGCCAGACATTGAAATGGATTGAAACCGGAGAGCTTCCGGGAGAGCAGGATGTGGAGATTGAGGGAACGGAGCCTTATATTGTGGGAGGTCATACCGCCAGTGGTTACTGGGTGGATACCAACCGGGAGACAACGATCCATGGTCTTTATGCCGCAGGAGATGTGGCAGGAGGCTGTCCGCAGAAATATGTGACCGGAGCACTGGCGGAGGGAGAACTTGCGGCAAAGGCAATTGAAGCACAGCTTATCGGAAATGCAAAGGTTTCCGATGGAAAAGCAGGTCCGTTTGAGAATGATTTGGCGAAAAAAGCAGAATCTTCTCAGGAAAAGATAAAGAAATACATTGAGACAGAGGCAGGACAGGAGATTGATGCTTACCGGCATATCCTGAGTGAACATAAATCTTCCTTTACCGCAGAGGAGCTGGAGGAAGCGATGCAGAAGGTGATGGATGAATATGCCGGCGGCATTTCAACCCATTATCAATATAACGAGAAGCAGTTGAAGCTTGCGGATGAGAAGATCGACCAGTTGATCGCACTGGCGGATCAGCTAGCGGCAGAAAATATGCATGAGCTTCTGTTTGTTTATGAATTAAAGGAGCGTCTGATCGTCTGCAAGAGTCTGATCGCTCATTTGAGAGGACGTAAGGAGACAAGATGGCATTCCTTCAATGAAAATCTGGATTATCCGGAAACAGACGAGAATTATTTTAAATATGTCAATTCCCGTCTGGTAGATGGAAAGCTTCAGATCATCTTAAGAGACATTGTAAAGGAGGGATCCTATGAGCATACAAATTAATCAGCAGAAATGTGTGGGATGCGGACAATGTATGGAGGTTTGTCCCGGTACTCTGATCGAGAAGGAGCAGGGAAAGGCAGTCATGCGGTATCCCAGAGACTGCTGGGGATGTGCTTCCTGTGTGAAGGAATGTCCCGTTGGGGCCATAGGATTTTTCCTGGGAGCAGATATTGGCGGCAATGGAAGCGTTATGACTGTGACAAAAGACGGACAGATCTTACATTGGAATATTCATAAAAGCAACGGACGCGAGGTTACGATCGACGTGGACCGGCGCAGTTCCAACAAATATTAGAAAAGGATGGAGACGACTATGAGTGGATTAACACATTTGGATGAATTAGAGGCAGAGGCAATCTACATAATCAGAGAGGTTGCCGCAGAGTGTGAGAAGCCGGTTATGTTATATTCGATCGGTAAGGACAGCTCAGTAATGCTTCATTTGGCAATGAAAGCATTTTACCCGGAGAAACCGCCATTTCCTTTTCTCCATGTCAATACGACCTGGAAATTCCGTGAGATGATCGAGTTCCGTGATAAAACGGCAAAAGAGCTGGGCATTGAAATGCTGGAATATATCAATGAAGAGGGGGTAAAGCAGGGAATCAACCCGTTTGACCACGGTGCTGCTTATACCGATATTATGAAGACCCAGGCATTAAAGCAGGCACTTAACAAATATGGTTTTACCGCAGCATTTGGTGGCGGCCGCCGTGATGAGGAAAAGAGCCGTGCCAAGGAGAGGATATTCTCCTTCCGTAATGAGTCCCATGCGTGGGATCCGAAGAATCAGCGTCCGGAAATGTGGAAATTATACAATACAGAGATCAACAAGGGCGAAAGCATTCGTGTATTCCCGATTTCCAACTGGACTGAGAAGGATATCTGGCAGTACATTAAACGGGAAAATATCCCGATCGTACCACTTTATTTTGCAGCAGAGAGACCGGTTGTTTACCGTGACGGCAATATTATCATGGTGGATGATGACCGTATGCGTCTGGAGCCGGGCGAGAAGCCGGAGATGAAAATGGTTCGTTTCCGTACACTGGGATGCTATCCGCTTTCCGGTGGTATCGAGTCTGATGCAACCACACTGGATGAGATCATAGAGGAGACCTTAAGCTCCGTAGAATCTGAGAGAACCAGCCGTGTCATTGACAAGGACGGCGGTGCTGCAAGTATGGAAAAAAGAAAGAGAGAGGGGTATTTCTAGGATGAATGGATTATTAAAATTTATAACCTGTGGAAGTGTAGATGACGGAAAATCAACCTTGATCGGACATATTTTATATGATTCCAAGCTGCTGTATGCAGATCAGGAGAAGGCATTGATCCTGGATAGTAAGGTTGGTTCCCGTGGCGGTGAGATTGACTATTCACTGCTTTTGGATGGACTGATGGCAGAGCGTGAGCAGGGTATTACCATTGATGTGGCATATCGTTACTTTACCACGGATCATCGCAGCTTTATCGTGGCAGATACACCGGGTCATGAGGAGTATACAAGAAACATGGCAGTTGGTGCTTCCTTTGCCCAGCTTGCAGTTGTAATGGTAGACGCAAAGCAGGGGGTACTGGTACAGACCAGACGCCACGCAAGAATCTGTGCCCTGATGGGTATCCGCTATTTTGTCTTTGCAGTTAATAAGATGGATTTAGTAGATTACAGCGAGGAGCGTTTCAAAGCCATTGAAAAGGATATTAAGGAGCTGGCAGAAAGCCTCGGTCTTTACAGCGTGAAGATCATTCCGGTCAGCGCGACAGAGGGTGACAATGTCACGGTAGAGTCAGACAATATGCCTTGGTATCAGGGTGGAACACTTTTAAATTATCTTGAAACAGTGGATATTTCAGAGCAGGAGAATTCTTCCGTATTTTATATGCCGGTACAGCGTGTATGCCGTCCGAATCATGAGTTCCGTGGATTCCAGGGACAGATTGAGAGCGGTAAGATTAAGGTGGGAGAGACCATCACAACACTGCCGAGCGATGAGAAGGCAACCATTAAGTCAATCCTGAACGGAGATACCGAGGTGCAGGAGGCAGAGGCAGGACAGGCGGTAACGATCCAGCTTGATCGTGAGGTGGATGTAAGCCGTGGCTGTGTGCTTACCAATGACGAGGATCTGCCATACACCAAAAATGTTACAACAACGCTTCTCTGGATGGACGACGAGCCGTTATCTCTGGGCAAGGAGTATCTTGTCAAGCTTGGAACCAAAAAGATTCCGGGTATTTTAAAAAGCATTGAGTATAAGATTGATGTCAACAGTGGCGAGCATATTCCGGCAGACCATGTAGAGAAAAATGAGATTGCCGTATGCCATCTGGAATTCTCTGAGAAGCTGGTGGTTGATAAGTTTAAGACCAACAAGACACTGGGTGAGCTAATCCTGATCGACCGTATCAGCCATGCAACTTCCGCATGCGGTGTGGTAGAGGATGTTTCCGAGGACGGTGAGGTTCCTTACTTCCAGAAGGATGATATCAAGACAGGCGGTTATATCTTCGAGGAGTTCTATTTCAATCTTGAAAACGCATTCTTGTCCAAGGTGAATACACAGGATAAGACATACCATGTAGGAGATACGGTACCGATCGAGGGCGACAGCTTCAAGTATCCGGATTATTTTGATATTCTTGCAGCAGACAGCGATGCCGTTATTCTAATCCGTAACCGTGTTATCGAGGATATCATTCTACTGTCCGATTATCAGTACACAGGACTTCCGGTACTGGATGAGAGAGGTTTTGCCCTCCGTATCCGAGTTAAGGCGGATCTGGATAATTATTTATATGAGTACAAGAATCTGGACAAGGAGAACCATTTAGAGTTCTTTAACAAGTGGTCCAAATTTGAGACATACCGTAGAATTATATGCACTGATAATTTCTGGATGATATGATGCAAGGGTCAAAAGTAGATAGCAATGTATGTTTACATACAAATTGCTATCTACTGGCTTGACCCGCCAAACACCGACAAGAAGCAGATTTGCTTGCAAATCTGTGGGATTGGAGGTGGTTGCAGGATTGCGGAAATTGCGTCGCAATGGAGCAATCCGTGGCATCATGGTTTTAGAAGTTGCTTCGCATATTATTAGTGTCAACCGTAGTTTTAGCAGTTAGAAGAGGAGTTCCATATGAAGATTTCTACCAGAGGAAGATATGCTTTGATCCTGATGCTGGATCTGGCGAATCATAATCGCGGCGTGCCGGTGCCGTTAAAAGAAACCGCAAAACGTCAGCAGATTTCAGAAAAATATCTGGAGCAGATTATTTCCGTGCTCAACAAAGCTGGCTTTGTTAAGAGCGTCCGTGGACCTCAGGGTGGTTATCTGCTGAAAAAAACACCGGAGGAATACACGGTGGGAATGATCCTGCGGCAGACGGAGGGGGATTTAATGTCCCTTTCTTCGGACACCTCCAACGAAATGGAAAAGGCTTCTGTGATCAACCGTGTCTGGGACAAAATGGGAAAAGCGGTCAATGATATTGTTGATAATATTACACTGCAGGATCTCTTGGACTGGGAAGAAGAGCAGACGGAAGAAGCCGGATTTTATGTAATCTAAATAATAAAAATAATACCGATAATGTTTCTTGGCGATACAGGATAAGGCATTATCGGTATCTTTGGTTTTGAGAAGAGAACAACGGGAAAGGAAAACGGATATGAAAGATATTATAATTATAGGAAGCGGTCCGGCGGGATTGTCGGCTGCAGTTTATGGCAGACGTGCCGGTCTGGATATTCTTGTGATCGAAAAGGAATATTGTGGAACCGGGCAGATCGCGGAGAGTGGTCAGGTGGATAATTATCTGGGCATTCCGGGGATTGAAGGATATTCTCTGGGAGAAAAATTCCGGGAGCATGCTGAGAATCTGGGGACGGCTTTTCTGGAGGAAGAGGTCACGAAGCTGGAGCAGTCCGATGGTTATTGGAAGGTGCTTCTGGCAGGCGGGGATGTTTTGGAGACGAAGACCGTGATCTATGCGGCAGGAGCATCCCATCGCCATTTAAACGTACCGGGAGAGGACAAGCTTTCCGGCAGAGGTGTGTCCTACTGTGCTACCTGTGATGGTGCATTTTTTCAGGGAAAAACCACGGCAGTGATCGGCGGTGGTGATACGGCACTGGATGATGCTCTTTATCTGTCACAGATCTGTGAGAAGGTTTATCTGATCCACCGCCGTGACGAGTTTCGCGGAAATGCGGGGACGGTGCAGAAGGTAAAGGATGCAGAAAATATTGAGATCCTGACGAATGCGAGAGTACAGGAGATTCAGGGAGAACAGCGGGTAGAGGCTCTGATGCTGGAGGATGGCCGCAGACTGGAAGTGTCCGGTGTCTTTGCGGCAGTAGGAATGGAGCCGGTAACAGGACTGCTTCAAGGCGTTGCAGAACTTGACGAGTATGGTTATGTGGCAGCAGGAGAGCAGGGGATCACCTCGGCCCAGGGACTTTTTGTGGCCGGAGATGTGCGTACCAAGGCACTTCGTCAGGTGATCACGGCGGCAGCAGATGGGGCCAATGCAGCGACAGAGGCGGAGAGGTATATCCGGAGATAGTATGTAACATAGAAAATGTTCATTGACTTTCCTTTCTTTCTTTCTTATAATGATAAAAAGTGAGAAAGGAGAGAAAGAATGGGCGAGATGTCAGGTGAAAAGTTAAATACAGAATATAAGCAGGAATATGTTTCAGATATAAAAAAAGAAGTAATTGCATTTGCAAATGCTGAGGGAGGCACTGTTTTTGTTGGGATATGCAATGATGGTGCTGTCAAGGGGGTAGATGATCCGGATGAGGTTATGCTTCGCATTGTGAATTCCCTGAAAGATGCGATTGCACCGGATGTTATGCCTTTTGTCAGGGTGGACAGTGTTGCTATCGAGGGCAGAAATGTGATTGAAATTCAGATCACAACCGGGACAAATCGTCCGTATTATTTGAGGGAAAAGGGATTGAAGCCCGGAGGTGTATATGTTAGAAAGGGCAGTTCTTCACAGCCTATGACGGAGGAAGGAATCCGGGAGATGCTTCTTCAGAACAGCGGAAGATCCTTTGAGTTGTGCCGGAGTATGACACAGGAGCTGACCTTTCGGGAATTCTACCGGGAAATGGAGCTGAGAGGATTTGAAATCGGAGATGCCCAGATGCGGACACTGAAATTGATCGGGGAGGACGGATTGTATACCAATCTGGCTTTGTTGTTGTCTGATCAGTGTGAGGTGACGACTAAAATAGCATTATTTCAGGGAAAAGACAAAGAGATTTTCCGGGATCGCAAAGAGTTTTCGGGTTCTCTTCTAAAGCAGTTGGAGGATGTTTACCAATATGTTGATATGGCCAATAAAACAAAAGCGAGCTTTTCCGGGTTAGAACGGACCGATACCAGGGACTATCCGGAGGAGGCTATCCGGGAGGCTCTGCTTAACAGTATCGTTCACAGAGACTATTCCTTTAGTGGAAGTAATCTGATCAATATTTATGAGGACCGGATGGAATTTGTTTCTTTGGGAGGTCTGGTTCCGGGACTGGAGATCAATTCCATTTTTCTTGGAGTTTCCCAGTCGAGAAATCCGGGTCTGGCGGCGGTATTCTATCGTATGAAATTGATTGAGAGTTATGGAACCGGCATCGGGAGGATTCAAAGAGCATATAAAAACAGGAAAGAGCAGCCGAAGTTTGAAACAGCCAAAGGCGTTTTCAGGGTGACGTTACCTAATCGAAATGAAGAAATAGAAGAGCTTCCTTTTGTGGTTCGGGAGGTTCCTGTAAATTATATGATGTCTGTTCCGAATGAAAAGCAGCAGCTTCTTGATTATGTCAGAAAGAATAAAGTGATCACCAGAAAAGAGGCGGAAAAGCTTCTTGGAGCAGGTTCGACAAAGGCGTTTCGGCTTCTCAAGGAATTATGCGGTTCCGGACAATTAGAACAAAGAAAAAAGGGAAGATTGAGTATCTATACGGTGAACGATAATGATAATATTCAGTAAAAAAGAAAAAGCCGGAAATCAACGGAGAATATTTCATAAGGCTGCCAGATGTATGGGAGGGCTATGATTCATACATTAAAAACAGGAGAAAAGGGATATCATAATATCAATGATTGTGGTACACTAAGTAGGACTATTAGAAAGGCATGGTTATTAGTATGTTAAATCAGTTTTCCAGAACACAGCTTTTATTGGGAAAGGAAGGAATTGACCGGCTGGCATCGGCAAAGGTGGCAGTTTTTGGTATTGGCGGTGTCGGCGGTTATGTCGTGGAGGCACTTGTCAGAAGCGGTGTGGGTTCTTTTGTACTTGTTGATGATGATAAGGTATGTCTGACCAATCTCAACCGTCAGATCATTGCGACCCGCAGCACCGTTGGACAATATAAAACAGATGTGATGCGTGATCGTATTCTTGATATTAACCCACAGGCACAGGTGGAAGTCAGGCAGTGCTTTTATCTGCCGGAAAATGCAGACGAATTTGACTTTTCCGGGTATTCTTATGTGGTGGATGCGGTGGATACTGTGACTGCCAAGCTGGACATCATTATGCGGGCGAAAGAAGCAGGCGTGCCGGTGATCAGCAGCATGGGAGCAGGAAATAAGCTGGATCCGACGAAGTTTCAGGTGGCAGATATTTACGATACGACGATCTGTCCTCTGGCGAGAGTCATGCGCCGGGAGCTTCGCAAAAGAAATGTTAAGGATCTGAAGGTAGTTTACTCTACTGAGAAGTCCATTCGACCTTTGGAGGATATGAGCATCAGCTGCAGGACAAACTATATCTGCCCGCCGGGAGCAAAGCACAAATGTACAGAGCGTCGTGATATTCCGGGCAGTGTGGCGTTTGTTCCATCCGTAGCGGGACTGATCATTGCCGGAGAGGTTGTGAAAGACCTGGCAGGTCCGTTGCCGGTTGAAGAATAGAAGGGATGATATCCGATTATGAATATTGAAAAATTAGAAAAAAATTTGAGAGATCTGATCCTGGAAGAACAGATCAAGCTAGGCTATCGTAAGGAGCTTTTACGTCTGTATTATCCGTTATCCTCTCTGAATCATCTGCTGGAGGTAGATTGTACGGAAGAGGAAATGTTGGAGCGGATGAAGGAGTTTTCAGAGGCCACAAGAGCGCATTTTGGCGGGATTACGGCATCTTCCCAAAAAGAAAGATTCTGTATCCAGATTCCGCCGGAGGGAGTCGAGTATGTCCATGAGCATCAGGGAGAGGATGATTTTCTGGTGAAATTTATTCAGACGATCGCCCATCACGGCTGTACTCTGCAGGATGTGGAAACGCTTTTTACACAGTATTCGGATCAGGTTTTTGAGGGCAGTTATGCAGGGGATGATTTTGATTATCTGTTCTATTTTCGGGACAATAAACCAAATGATTACCGCTATTGCATTACCTTTGAGGGCCGTCATGTGATCTATCACCGGTTTACTCCGGAGGATTATGTGGATTATGATTTTGGAGAGGTTATTCCGGTGAAGGGAGAGTAAGATTATGTTTACAGGAACAATTTGGTCATTGCTGCCGCCAATTTTGGCGATTGTACTTGCATTGATCACAAAAGAGGTTTACAGTTCGCTGTTTGTTGGGATCGTAGTAGGTTCCTTTATGTATGCACAGTTTCATCCATGGACGGCATTTACCGTGATCTTTGACACCATTAAGGATAGCATGAACATTAATATTTTATTTTTTATGGTTATGCTTGGAATGGTGGTTGTGCTGATGTCCCGTTCCGGCGGTTCTGCCGCCTATGGAAAGTGGGCGATTTCCAAGATTAAAAATAAAAAAATTGCATTATTATCGACCATGGGACTGGGTGTACTGATCTTTGTGGATGATTATTTTAATTGTCTGACCGTAGGCTCGGTGATGCGGCCGGTGACAGACCGCTATAAGGTATCCAGGGCAAAGCTTGCATATATCATTGATGCCACGGCAGCACCAGTCTGCATTATTGCACCGATCTCAAGCTGGGCAGCGGCAGTAAATTCCTATGTGCCGAAGGGATCCTCCCTGACCGGATTCAGTTTATTTCTGCGGACGATTCCGTATAATTTATATGCCATTCTGACCTTGATCATGGTCTTATACCTGATCCTGACCGGCTTTGATTTTGGTCTGATGAAAAAGCATGAGATCAATGCAGAACGGGGAGATCTTTTTACCTCCGGATCGGAGAATATCAAAGAGGAAAAGCAGGAAAAGGTCAATGAAAAGGGGCGCGTGGCGGATCTGATCCTGCCGGTTTTATTGTTGATCGTATCTGCGATCGGAGCCATGATCTATACCGGCTTTTTAGGGGGAGCGACCAATGTTGTTGCTGCATTTTCCGGCTGTGATTCCGAGAGGAGTCTGATCTTTGCGGGACTTGTCACGATATTATTCTGTATGATCTGGTATCTGCCACGAAAGGTACTGACATTTCAGGACTTTATGGACAGTTTTGTAGAGGGCTTTCGTCTGATGGTTCCGGCAATGGCGATCCTGACCTTTGCATGGGCATTGAAGGGGATTGGCGATCATTTGGAGATCAGTACATTCGTTAAGGGTGTTGTAGGACAGAATGCATCCGCCAGCCTGTTTATTCCGATGATCGTTTTTGTGATAGCGATCTTTCTGGCATTTTCTACAGGGACAAGCTGGGGAACCTTTGCGATTCTTGTACCGATTGTGATTGCTATGTTTCCGGAGCAGGGACATATGGAAATGATGATCATTTCCGTGTCTGCAGTTTTGGCCGGAGCGGTGTGTGGTGATCATGTGTCCCCGATTTCGGACACAACGGTCATGTCCTCGGCGGGAGCACAGTGTAATCATATGAATCATGTATCGACACAGCTTCCCTATGCGGCAGTGGTGGCGGCCGTTTGTGTTGTGGGCTATATCCTGGCGGCATTTATCCGGATCTGGTGGGTCGTACTTTTGTTGAGTGTGGCGATCCTGCTGGCAGTGCTTACCGGGATGCGTGTATGGATTCAGAAGAAAGCGTGACCTTAACATCAAGGAGGAATGCTATATTATGTCTTTAATCAGTCAAGAGCTGTTCGTGAGACAATCTGCGAGCTTGTTAGGCAGAAGGAGTTTCGGGAGAAACCTTCGAGACTGCAGTGTCTGTATGTGTGTAAGACTCTGGAGGCGGCGCTTAAATGGAAGGAGAATTTTGAAAGCTTTGACCGGAAAGTACTTCAGTTAGTCAGTTTGAGTTCCGATGGAGAGGTGTTTACCGGAGATGCAGCTTTGCTGCCGGGAGTTAATGGAGACAGTTTTGATCGCAAAATACAACAAGCACGGGATTATTGGAGTGGCCGTCTGACGGGTAGGCTGGAGGAAACGCTTTTGGGTGGAAGGATCAGGGTGGAACGCATTTTAGAGGATTATCAATAAAATATACGCTACTAGACAAAAAAGATAAATAATATGCAAAGTTTTTCGGGTTGAAACCGAAAAACTATAGAAAATGAGATTTGAATTATTAGCCAATAGACTTGACGAGTGCTAAAATAAGTGGTATAACATAATCGAAAGTAAAAATGCAATACAGCAGGGTTGATATATTGGATGGTTTATCACCCTATTAACAGCCTTGGAGGGATGCGAACCGGTTCGTATGCCTCTTTTCTGTATATTTTCAAAGCTTCCGTTTTCCAGGTAGTAAGTGAAGGGAAAATGGACAGTTTCATTTTATTCGGAGGTGAGGATCATGAAGAAACGAGATTATTACGATGTCCTTGGTATCCGGAAAGGAGCGGATGAGAAGGAGATCAAAAAAGCATACCGTAAGCTTGCCAAAAAATATCATCCGGACGTAAATCCGGGGGATAAAGAAGCAGAGAAGAATTTTAAAGAAGTAACCGAAGCATATAATGTACTCAGTGATGCAGAAAAGAAAAAGCTTTATGACCAGTATGGTTTTGCAGCGTTTGAAGAAGGAGGAACAGGTTCTACAGGAAACGGACATTTTTATCAGAGTTATGGCGGTCCTGATTTTGGGACAGGTGGCTACCGGGAATATCATTTTGAGGGTGGCGATATGGATGATATCTTTGATGATATTTTTGGTGGTATGTTTCATGGAAGATCCCACGGAGAGAGCTCTCGCGGGCAGAGCCATTATGGTTTTGGCAGTGGTTTCCGTCAAGGCACAGGAAATGGCTTTGGAGGATTTGGACAGGGTACCGGAACGGCGAAAGGAGAAGATCTGGAGGCACAGACAGACATTACCTTTGAAGAGGCGGCCTTTGGCTGTGACAAAACGATCCATCTGGTTTCGCAGGACGGTTCCGGACAGAGAACATCCCTGCAGGTACACATTCCTGCCGGAGTAAACGATGGAATGCGTGTACGTCTTCGTGGCAAGGGACAGCCGGGATATGGAGGTGGTCCGGCCGGCGATCTGTTTTTAAAGGTGCATGTACAGCCTAAGCCGGGATTTGACAGAAAGGGAATGGATATATATACTCAGATTGAGGTTCCTTTTACAACGGCAGTTTTTGGCGGCGAGGCACCGGTGGATACGCTAAGTGGCAGAGTGATGTGCCGTATTCCGGAGGGAACCCAGGCGGGAAGCAAGATCCGGCTTCGTGGAAAAGGCATTGTGTCCATGAAGGATTCTTCCGTTCATGGAGATGAGTATGTGACAGTACAGGTAAAGGTGCCAAAGGATCTGAGTCCGCAGGCAAAGCAGAAGCTCCGGGAATTCCAGCAGATATGTGATGGAGAATGTCATAGCCGGCGAGGCAGTGCTGCCTGAGAGAAGATCATTGAAGAAATCAGTGGGCGGGTGTATTGCTGTCTGTGACAGAAAATAGAAATTAAAAAGATAGAAAACTATAAAAATAAGAAAGAGAGGACATATCATATGAGTGAAACAATGAAAACAATCCGTACAAGAAGAAGTATTCGCAAATTTCAGGACAAAATGCCGGAGAGAGAGTTGATTGACCGTGTGATCGAAGCCGGAACATATGCAGCCACAGGAATGGGCAGGCAGTCACCGATCATTGTAGCGGTATTAAATAAAGAAGTGAGGGATAAGCTTTCCCGTATGAATGCGGAGATTATGGGAGCGGCTGAGGGGACGGATCCTTTTTATGGAGCACCGGTTGTACTGATCGTACTGGCAGATAAGGCAATGCCAACCCATGTGTATGATGGTAGTCTTGTTATGGGAAATCTGATGCTGGCAGCCAAAGATGCAGGGCTTGGAAGCTGTTGGATTCATCGTGCGAAGGAGGAATTTGAAAGTGAAGAGGGAAAAGCACTTTTGAAGTCTTTGGGAATTACGGGAGATTACGAGGGCATAGGTCATTGTGTTCTTGGATATGTGAATGGAGATGAGCCGGGAGCAGCACCACGCAAGGATGATTATGTATATTATGTGGAGTAAAACGATGAATATGAAGATTTTCCAGACAATGAAAAATTATAAATTAAATTATCTGCCAAAGGATATTCTGGCAGGTATTATCATAGCGGCAGTATCAATCCCGATATCCATGGGATATGCGGAGGTCTCAGGACTTCCGCCTGTCTATGGACTGTATGGGTCTGTACTGCCTATTTTATTTTTTGCTATGTTTACCACGTCACCCCAGTTTATCTTCGGAGTAGATGCGGCACCGGCAGCGATCATTGGTGCGGCGGCTGCGGGACTGGGCTTGCAGGCACAGTCTCCTGAAGCCATGGCATTTATTCCTATGACAGCATTTTTTGCCGGAGTGTGGCTCATGATCTTTTTCTTATTAAAAGCAGGAAAGATGGTAGACTACATATCTACTCCGGTTATGGGAGGTTTTATCAGCGGAATTGCGGTAACGATCATATTAATGCAGATTCCCAAAATACTGGGAGGCAGCTCCGGGACGGGAGAACTGCCGGAGCTGATCGTTTCCATTATAGAAGCGGCATCGCATATCAATCCGGTTTCTGTTGTACTGGGGATTTGTTCTCTGGCAGTGATCGTTGTGGCAAGGAAGCTGGCACCAAAGTTTCCTATGGTGATCGTGGTTATGGCGGCGGGGGTATTGTTGACCATTTTTTGTCATATTGATCAGTATGGGGTAAAGTTGTTATCTGCTGTGGAACCGGGGCTGCCACATTTTCAGTGCCTGCAATTTCGGTCAGTAGATCTGTCTCAGGCAGCAGGACGCGGACTGATGGTTGCCGTTGTGATCATGGCGGAGACGCTGTTATCGGAGAATAATTTTGCATTTCGAAACGGATATAAGATCAGAGATAATCAGGAAATATTGGCATGTGCTGTGGGAAATATTGCATCGGCAGTTGTTGGATGCTGTCCGGTCAATGGAAGTATTTCCAGAACGTCCATGAATGACCAGTATGGCGGCAGAACACAGATGGTTTCCATTGTGGCAGGTTTTACTATGGTATTACTGCTGTTGTTTGGTACGGGATTTATTGGATATCTTCCGGTGCCGGTTCTCACGGCCATTGTGATATCTGCTCTTATGAAGGTGGTAGAATTTGATCTGGCAGAAAGGTTGTTCCGCGTCAGCCGGAACGAATTTTACATTTTTATGGCTGCCTTTTTTGGTGTCCTTTTACTGGGAACGATTTATGGAGTGATCATAGGAATTATTCTTTCCTTTATCGCAGTGGTCTTGAAAGCGACGAATCCCCCAAGGGCTTTTCTGGGAGTTATTCCGGGAAGAGAGGGCTTTTATGACTGCAGTAAGAACCGTTATGCCCATGAAATTGAGCATGTGATAATCTACCGTTTTAGTGAGAGTCTTTTCTTTGCCAATGTAAAGACTTTTCAGGAGGATATTGAGAACAGCATAAAAGAGGATACAAAGGTTGTCATTGTGGATGCCGGAGCGATGACAAGTATTGATATTACTGCGGCAGACAGGCTGGAAATGATGTGTGACCGTTTTGAAAAACAGGGGATACATTTTTATATGACAGAGCATATGGCATCAGTGAATGAGCAGATGAGACAGCTTGGGATCGGACATCTGATTGAAAAAGGAAATGTACGCCGGACCATTACGGCAGCACTTCATGACAGCGGATACATGGAGCCATATGTTCTCAATGGATATACTGTCCATAAAAACGGACATATGCTTAATATTCCCGCGGAAACAGAAAATACGCTGGAGGAGTTTACCTGGGCTTTTGGTGACGAGACAGTGGACCAGATTGAAAAGCGTGTACATCAGGTGTTGGAGAGCATTCACAGTATGCCGGAGTGGGAAGAGATTGCGGAGCAGGGAATCGAGAGCAGCCTGAAATACTGGCATGGTATTGGAGCCATTGATGAGGATGAGTTTTTACGACGTATGGAGATTCATATGGATGAACTGCCGGAAAAACTGGCGGATCAGGATCACCGCAGGATTATTCTCGGCTTGCTGGAAAAACGACGTCATCATATCCGGGAGCAGATTGGCAGAGAACATCCGGAGGTATTGGAAAGGCTTCAGAGACGCCGGGAAAAGCTGGAACAGCGGCTGGAAAAACAAAATCCGGAGGGAGCCCGCAGATTGCGCCAGTGGGAGCGTGAGCTTCGCTGGAAAAAAGAAGAAAATGAAACGATATAAAAGGTGGTTATGTGGGCTTGGATTTTAAAATCGCAGTGTGTGACGATGAGGCCTATTTTCGGGACAGAATAAAAGAACTATTGCAGAGCCGGATACATAGTGAAGATGGCTGGTTTTATTAAATGTCCGGCTAAGAGTGATTTTTCTGAACAAGAAAGGGTTGTGCCTGAACAATTTCATCTGTTAAGGCAACAACCCTGTTGATTGTGAGTTATTTGATAAATTTATTGTGCGATCAATTGCCATTTCTGACAGTTATGTCCGTTGTAAACCCATTGCTGTACATTGCCGTTATTGCTGCGGTTTGCATTAGCAATCTCGACAACACTCTTACAGCCGGAAGACTTTGTATAAATACTATAGCTTCCGTCAGAATTTTTTACAAGCTTGTAAAGCTGGGCACTGCAGTTGGTATTTTTGTAAATTCCGATGTTTGTCCCATTTGCACTGCTGTTGCACGAAACATCCAGAAGAAATGTCCTGCCGTCTCCCAGACAGGAGTAAATATAGTAATATCCTTTTCCGTCAGGAACAAATTTCCAGGTATTATTTGCTTTTGCTTTGGAAGCAGAGTACTGGATGACATTTGTACCATTTACCGCTTTTGCACCGCAGACATCCATATACAGACCGCTGTTTACGTTTTTCAGCATATATGTTTTGCCGGTATCAATGCTGCCTGTGGAATCGGAGTTATTGCCTGAAGAAGGATACACGGCAGTGATGGCATTGATGATCTTTGGTTGTGTAACTGCACCGGTATTGCGGTTAAATAAACCGAAACCGTATGTGCCGGTTACGCCGTTGTCCCACCAGATTGGAATACAGCCGTATTTCTTTGCGTAAGTGCAGACTTTGGAAGCAAATTCCGCACGGCATGCCGTGTTGTTTGAATCGAAAGCAGATTTGTCAATGGCACCGTATTCTCCGATCACGACCGGATATCCCTGGCTGCAGAATTTGTTATACAGACTGTTAAACTGGGATTTCAGATAAGACTCATCACCCCAGGAATCAACCTTTGAGCTGTTGTTTGCCTTGCTTCCCCATTGGGTTGCCGTGGTACTTTCTTCTCCGCAGAAGCCCCAAGGATCATAATAATGAACAGAGATCATGATGCGCTTTCCGCCGGCAGTGCAGTTGTTGTCGGTAGGAACCCGGAAACCATAATCGCCTACGGTGTAGTTGACGTTAGTGTTCCAGCCCGGGAGCATTAACCAGCGCTTCGCATTGTTTCCGCCGGAAGTGCGTACGGTATCTACAAAGATCTGATTGAGCTGATTGATATTTTCATAATATGTTCTGTTTGGAGTTCCGTAAGTGCCATCAAATTCTTCATTCATGGATTCGAAGATCAGGTGCTGGTCATATGACTGAAAACGTGTGGCAATCTGTTTCCAGCAGGCTTTGTATTTGGCACGGATCGCAGTCTGGTTGGAACCGTCACAGAAAAGCCAGCCGCCATCGACAGAATGATAGCCATCCCCATGCATATTGATAATAACATACAAGTCATTGGCAATACACATATCAACTACCTGCTGTACCCTGTTTAACCAGGAAGAATCAATGGTGTAACTGGAGTTGCTGCCGATCTTGCCCAAATAGGAAACCGGAATACGGATGGAACGAAAACCGGCATTTTTAACTGCCTTGATCAGATTGGCGTTGATCGTAGGATTACCCCAGCTTGTTTCATTTGGCGTTCCGTTCAGGGATGCTTCCAGCTGATTTCCAAGGTTCCAGCCGGCTCCCATTGCAGATGTGATCTGGCTCTGGTTCAGATTAACAAAGCTCGCTGCTTTTGCGGTTTTTGGAGCAGAAAAACCATGAAAACCATTGAGTGTGGATAGTGTTACCGCCGCTGCCATTACGACAGCAAAGATTTTTTTAAATCTCATAAACCCTCCTTTGAAAAAGCTCTGCCTTTTCGAAATATTTTTGTTTTGCTCACCCTGGAATAAATGTTAGCATGGTTTGTGCAAAATAACCATATATAAAACAATTCATAAGATAAAATCGGCAGAAACAACAAAAATACTGCAACTTAAATGATTTACTATAACATTTAAGTCGGATAAATTGCACAAATTTGGAAACGTAGTATGTACAACTTTACAGCTATTTTGTAAGTTTGAGTTTTTTAATAACAACATGTAGTTATTTGCATATTTTGACTCTTGATTTGCCTTGTAACCTTGGAGGAATATCGTTATAATGTAATAAATATATAATGACAGGAGAGCAGGTGAGCATATGAAAAAGGCGATTAGTATAGGAATACAAGGTTTTTCTGATCTGAGAGAGCAGGATTGCTTTTTTGTAGATAAAACCAATTTTATAAAAGAATGGTGGGAAAACCGGGATGTTGTAACATTGATCACACGTCCACGCCGTTTTGGTAAGACGTTAAATATGAGTATGCTGGACTGCTTCTTTTCTAATAAATATGCGAACCGGGCGGATCTGTTTGAGGGACTTTCTATCTGGCAGAATGAAACGTATCGGAAACTGCAGGGAACATATCCTGTGATCTTTTTGAGTTTTGCTGCTGTGAAAGCAGGCAATCTGGAGGATGCCAAAACCCAGATCAAGCAGGAGATTGCAAGTCTGTATGAAGAAAACAGATATTTGTTAGAGGGTAATGTATTAAGTGATAATGAAAGAAAAATATACAATAGTACCACGATCCAGATGGATGATACAATGGCACAGAATGCATTGAAGACTTTGTCTGTCTGGATGGAACGTTATTATGGCAAAAAGGTCATTATTCTTTTGGATGAATATGATACTCCAATGCAGGAGGCGTATGTTCAGGGATACTGGGATGAATTTACGTCTTTTGTGAGAAGTCTGTTTAATGCGTCTTTTAAGACGAACCCTTATCTGGAGCGAGCAATTATGACGGGAATTACCAGAGTATCCAAGGAGAGTATTTTCTCTGATCTGAATAATCTGCGAGTTGTAACGACGACTTCCAATCTGTATGCAGATTGTTTCGGTTTTACCGAGGAGGAAGTTTTTGCTTCACTGGATGAGTATGGGATGGGAGATAAAAAGGATGAAGTAAAAAAGTGGTATGATGGTTTTACTTTTGGAGAACACAGAGACATTTACAATCCGTGGTCCATTACAAATTATCTGGATGAAGGCAGATTATATCCATACTGGGCTTCCACAAGCTCTAATGGGCTTGTGAGTCGGTTGATCCGGACAGCATCTGCCGATGTGAAGGAGAAGATGGAGGATCTGCTGAGGGGGCAGACGATCACTGTAAACTTTGACGAGCAGATCGTATATAACCAGTTGGATGACAATGAAGAGGCAATCTGGAGTCTTCTGCTTGCCAGTGGTTATCTGAAAGTGCAGAATATAGACTACCGTGGGATTACTTTGGAACCATGGTACACGCTGGATATTACAAATATTGAGACATTGAGCATGTTCATGACAATGTTCCGGGGATGGTTTAAAAATAAAGATGCAAATTATAATGATTTTGTGAAAGCATTGTTAAAGGGCAGCCTCAAGGAAATGAATATCTATATGAATGATGTTGCACTTGCAACCTTCAGCAGCTTTGATGCCGGAAAGAAACCTTCTGAGAAAAGCCAGCCGGAGCGGTTCTATCATGGATTTGTTCTGGGACTTCTGGTGGAGTTACGGGACAGGTATCAGATCCGTTCCAACCGGGAAAGTGGATATGGACGATATGATGTGATGCTTACACCGGTGACAGAGGTGGATGATGCCATTGTGATTGAGTTTAAAGTGCATGAACCGGATGAGGAGGAAACTTTACTGGATACGGTTCGGGGAGCTTTAGAACAGATCACAGAGAAAAACTATGATGCCGAACTGCTGGCACAGGGAATATCGGCAGACAGGATCCGTCATTATGGCTTTGCCTTTGAAGGAAAAAAAGTTTTGATCGGATAGGACGAAATTAAGAGAAAGCATTGAATTTTACAAAGGGAAACAATTAACTATGAATAAAAAGGAATTGTTATTTTATGATGATTACGAAGCTTTTTACACAATGACAAAAGAATCAAATGCGTTTCAGTCTTTTTGTAAAGATGCTTTTGGTGAGGACTTTTCACAGGATGGATTTAGCAACAAAGAGCAGATAGATATGATTCTGAAATACATACCGCAAAATGATGATGTACATATTTTGGACATTGGCTGTGGTAATGGAAAAATGCTGGGATATTTGCAAGAGAGGACAAGGGCACATATATATGGCTTTGATTATTCGGAAACGGCAATTACCACTGCAAAGACTCTATTCTGCAAAAATGCCGAATTTAGAGAGGGTATCATCGGTGAAATAGAATATCCTAAAGAAAAATTTGATGTGATTATTTCTATGGACACCCTTTATTTTGCTGCAGATATGACCGCATTTATGGCACAGGTTCGAAACTGGTTAAAAAAAGATGGTGTGTTTTTTGTTGGTTATCAGGAAGGTGATGTTATACCGAAAACATCGAATGCTCACACTACGATGTTGGTAAAGGCGTTGCAGGAAAATAACATGACATATGAAGTCACGGATATTACAAAACAAACTTATAAATTGCTTAAGAAAAAGCGGGAGTCGGCAATAAAATATCGTACACTGTTTGAAGATGAAGGCTATAGTCAATGGTTTGATATGCTGATTGGTCAGACCGAATATATTAATGTACCATTTGAACAATTTAAAGAAAAAATGGCAAGATACATCTATGTCATAAAAAAATAGCAAAATCCAAACATATAGGAAAGTAAAATATCGGTATATTTTTAATAAAATTAAACAAAGTAGTTTAAATCGAACGGGAAACTTGCCGAGTTTGAATAGATAAAAATGTATTTCGGAATCCCACAAACCAGCATAAACAAGTGGTTTGTGGGATTTTTTTGTTAGGGCATATGCCCTGTTTTGCGAGCAAATTTCTCAACAGAGAAATGAGCGAAGCAAAAAAATAAACCACCTGCTGTGCGGATGGTTAGGATAGCTTAAGCGATGTGCAATGACAAACTCCTTTGTTATGATAATGATGGTCTGCCAAACACATTAAAATACAAAGGAGCTTCCCGTATGAACAACAGTAACAGTTTATCACATACTAAATGGAATTGTAAGTATCATATTGTTTTTGCACCGAAGTCCTAAAATTTAATTTTAGGTTTGATTATAAAATTTGAAAAAAATAGTGTATAAGAGTTGAAGAGTTGGTATAATAAAAACGTAAAAGCATATTTTGGAAGGAAGAGTTATTAAATTGTGTATGTGATAAATTGAAAGTTAATGAAATCATATGGTGGAGAGGATATCCATTTGGAGGAATTTTATGGAAAAATATTTAAAAGAGTATCAAAATATTAATGAAAAATTTTCAGGTATTATTTCAGAATCACTAGCAGGAAAAAATCTTCAAATGCATGCGAAAGCATCAAGGTTTGTTGAAGATTATAAACAGTGGATAGATTTTTTGGAAGATTCTTATGAAGTGGTAATCTATAAAGAGGCTTTAGCTGAGTATCAATCGATGTTATTATTTTGGTGTATGGGATTATATAAACATGCATTTATTTCCTTGAGGAGTTATTTTGAAGCTACAATGTTTGGAATACAGCTTTCAACCAATGAATTTAATTTTCGATTATGGAAATCAGAAACATTAGATTTATATTGGTCGCAAATAATGGATGATAATGAAGGGATATTTTCAAAAAAATTTGTACAAGCATTTGAACCATTATTTGCTGATGAAGCTTATGGGATGAAAGAGATAGCTAAGAAAGTTTATAGAGAATGCTCTGAGTTTATTCATAACAATTATGGGGCAACATCTTTGTTGCCTAAGGCAACACAATTTGATCAAGTTATTTTTGA
>NZ_JACRSX010000016.1 GCF_014384985.1 Jutongia huaianensis | reverse complement strand
GCGCATTGCTGCTTTTTGTGGTGAATCACTTTTTCTTCTTGCCATAATAAAAACCTCCAAACTGAGTAATGTTATCTTACATCAGTTTGAAGGTTTACACAAACTTTGGGACACTCCCGGAGCCAATGTAACGGTGAAAAATTCTACGGTATCCCGTGAATCCTCTGATAGCACCGGCGGCGATCACCACAAGCCGGGATACCTCCGGTGGCATTCATGTAGCCGGTGGCAGCACACTTCACGCATGGAATGTAACCGCAGAAACCAGCGGTCAGTCCTCTGCGGCAATTCGGAGCGATCGTGGAGGCGGCACAATGGTAGTGGATGGTGGAACATATACTTCTAACGGTAAGGCAGCAATGCCTCCAGAAATTCGGCGACAGGTGGAAGCGGTATTGGACTTTCTGTTGCAAAGGCAGTGGCAGAGGTGCATCATGGCAAACTGACAGCAGAGAGTAAGGATGGCAAAAGCCTTACGATCATGTTGACGGTAGGATCCGCTGTATAGGGGATTGTTTTTTTGAGAAATGGGAGTATAATAGGAGCCGAAAAAGGAAATACGGATATCGTAGAAAGATATCTTCAATAATAAAAAGAAAAGAGTGATAATATGTCTGCTACACTGAAAAGAATTCCAAGGGAAACAGAGGTTGAGGAAGTGTTTGGTAAAATACTTCAGTCACCGGAGGCTTGTGGACGGTTGGAAGAAATCTTTTATGACCGTTTTTCGGAGGAGAATATATCTCCGGACACGAGATCACAGCATTTTGCAAAAGCTCTTTTTTCGGCATATGAAAATCAGGATATCAGTGCTCTTTTGTTGGAAATCTGCCAGCGGAGTATGTTCGACCTGCTTCGGGAGGCATATCTGATCCCGAAACGATTTCATGGTAAAGCGGGGGACAATCCGGTGTTGCTTACAGATGTGGACGGGAATAAGCTGGAAACAGGGAATCGCACGATTTCTTCTCATGAATGGAACAAATATCAGGAGATACTAAAAAATCATGTCTGTGCACCGAGATCAAAGATCTATCTTGCAGATGGATATGATATTGTGCGCCGTTATACGGATGATCTGGACATTAAAGAGGACTATGTAAATCCAAAGCGGGGAATTTTTATTCTGTATGCGCTTCCGGACACGGCAGCTCTTGGAATGAGTGAAGCACAGGCGTATGCGATCATATGGGATGCCTTTCAGCAGATTCAGAAATGCGCTCTTTCGGCAATGGTGTATTATGGTCAGGAAACTGGCTTGAAGAATGAACGCAAATTTGATGAGATCGGTGTGCTTCTTCCAATCAGCCAGTTTGAAAAAAAGATATTACATCATCTTACGGAAATTGACGGCATTGTGCTGGCAAGCAGAGAAGAGCTGATGAAAAAAGCAGGAAAAGATAGTCTGGAGCTATGATTGCAGAATCAGATCCTTCAGTTTTTTTGCCGCACTACTCAAAGGTCTTTGGAAGTCTGAAACCATACAAATGTGACGACACGGAATGGTTTCCTGTAACGGTATGGAAATCACCTCATGGCTTTGAATAGCAGGAATTGCCATAAATTCCGGAATAAAAGCAAGTCCCAGCTCAGATTTTACAAGGGGCAGGATCTGATCTGTTGTTGCGGCTTCTGTGTCCGGTTCTAATTCCAAACCATGAGTAAGAAAAATTTGATGATAAAATTCATAGGTCATGGTTTCTTTTCCAAGACAGATCAGAGGATAATTTTGCAATTCTGATAAAGAAAGAATTTGGCTGCTTAGAGCAGTAAAGGTTTTTCCACCAATCAGAACCTCCCGGAAGGATTGGAGTTTTACCTCCTTCAAGGGAGGTTTTGCCGTTGTAGGAGTAGTAACGACTGCGAAATCGATTTCTCCGTTTTTGACCGCATCAACTGCCTGAGGAGTAGAATGATTGTAAATTTTAAGACGGATACCGGGGTATGTCATATGAAAAATTTTCAGCCGCTCCAACAGGTAAATGCTGAGTGCGGTTTCGCTGGCGCCGATGGAAATGCTGCCGTGCTCCAGACCGGTGCTTTCGGTAAGTTCTTCCTCTGCCCGTTGTAATTGTGCCATGGCAGCAGATACTCTTGCGTAAAGACGTTCACCCTCCGGTGTGAGCCGGACACCGCGGTTTGTCCGGATAAAGAGGGTACAGTGGATTTCGTTTTCCAGACAATTCATGGCACGGGTAATATTTGGCTGGCTGTTTCCAAGAACCCTTGCGGCTTTCGTGAGGCTGCCGTATTTGGCCACATAATAAAATATCTTATAGTATTCAAAATTTATATTCATAAAAAGCCTCATTTCTGAGCGTTTATCGCACGTATTTCTTGCTGATATATCAAAATGTTATATCAGTCATATCAATAATAGCTTTTACATATTTCCACAGGGTCAGTATAATAAATCTTGAAGAAAAAAACAAGATGTTTTGAGACTTGTAAAGTCCATAAACACAGAGGAGGAAGAATTATGCTGACAGCTGTAACAGGAATAAACTGGGGCGATGAGGGAAAAGGCAGAGTGATCGATCTGCTTGCCGGACCGGCAGATGTGGTTGTGCGTTATCAGGGAGGAAATAATGCCGGGCACACCGTAGTGACAGAGCAGGGAAAATTTATTTTGAATCTGATTCCCTCCGGTATTTTACATTCAGGTGTGACCTGTGTTCTGGGAGATGGAATGGTCGTTGATCTGGAGCATCTGGAGAATGAGATTCAAAAGCTGTGGGAAAAGGATGTGGCAGTATCACCGAAAAATCTGAAAATTTCCACCAGAGCCACAATTTCTATGCCATGGCACCGGATACAGGATGAATTGGAGGAGGATCGTCTGGCCAGAAGCAGAGCGGCATTTGGTTCCACCAGAAGGGGGATTGCCTATGCTTATAGTGATAAATACCGCAAAAAAACATTGCGTATGGGAGATCTGCTCCGGTTAGACGAAGAGAATATGAAGGCACGTCTGAAAATGATGCTGGATGCCAAAAATATGGAGCTTGCAGGCTGCTATCACCAGGAACCCATGTCGTTTCCGGCGCTTTATAAATGGTGTGAGGAGCAGGCAGAAAAATTCAAGGCTTATATTTGCGACACCGGGGAATTTCTGGATGAATCATTGAAGAAAGGCAAAAAAGTCATTCTGGAGGCACAGCTTGGAGCGATGAGAGATATTGATTATGGAATCTTTCCGTATACTTCCAGTTCATCTACAATCGCTGCATATGCTCCGATCGGGGCAGGGATTCCGGCACACGTTCCCGATCACATCGTCGGCGTGCTGAAAGCATATTCTACATGTGTAGGAGCAGGGCCTTTTGTGGCTGAAACGGCAATGCCGCAATCCTGGCTGGATATGCTGAGAAGGCTGGGAGGAGAATATGGTGCAGCCACAGGAAGACCACGGCGGGTAGGCCCTGTGGATATACCGGCCAGCTGTTACGGCTTAAAGTGTCAGAATGCAGATAAAATTGCGCTTACAAAGCTGGATGTGCTGAGTGCGTTTACCGAAATTCCGGTAATTACCGGATATCGATACGGAGATCAGGTGACTGGCAGATTTGATCCGGGCTGTGATCTGGAAAAATATGAACCGGTAGTGGAAACCGTACCGGGGTGGCAGCAGAGTATTTCCAAGTGCCGAACCTGGGAAGAGCTTCCCGACAATGCAAAGGCATATATTGCATTGCTGGAGAAGCTGCTGGATCACGAAATCCAATTTATTTCCGTAGGAGCTAAGAGAGACGAATATCTCCTGAAGGGATCGTGGATCTGATTCAGGTGCAGTAACGGAATGACTTATCCGTGATAATGCGGGCGAATATCAAACCAAGAGGCAGGGCCATAATGATCAGCATTGCAGATGCAAACCAGGAAGCTGAGGTGGTCAGAGACATAATGCCCAGATTATAAACTGCCTTGTAAAGATACAGACCGGGAACCATGATCACGATGGCGGGAACTGTGATGGAGATTCGTGGATAGCCAAGTTTATTTTTGAGCAGAGATGCTAAAATACCGGCAGTCAATGCCCCGATGAAAGCAGCGGCAGCAGGCGGGATTGTCACGAAATCTACCAGTTCCAGACGAAGTGTATTTGCAATGGCGCCAATAAAAGCAGCGGCGGCAGCAATGGACCGGGGGCTGTTAAACATAATAGAGAAACCGAATACACCACCAAAGCTTGTGATCAGCCGGAATAATAAAAGTGTTCCGGCTGATAACTTTAATGGCGGAAAGTCCATTGGCTTTAAATGGAACAGCAATGCCATGATCCAGGCGGTAATGGTTGCCACCACAATGATCACGATGGCATATGCCAGACGTTCCAGACCGGAACGCATATCCAGCTTGGCGAGATCAATACCACTGGTGATAAATGGAAAGCCCGGAATAATAAACAGCATTGAACAGATATATCCTGCTTCATGCTGCAGCGACACGGAGAAAAAGGTTTCGGCTAGCTTGAGAGCCCCAACATAAATCAGGCAGGCGGCAGCAACGGAGGACACAATGCACAGAAATAATGTAAAATGATGCTTTGTCAATTTACACCGCAGAAAATTACCGATACCGGCACCGAGAAAAGCGAGGATCATTTCATTCAGATCGCCTCCCAGCAGAAATGTAAAGCATCCACATGCCAGAGCAGCAGCGAATCCCAAAGCCACAGGAGAATAAAGTCCGTGGAGCTGTTCGATCTCGTCCAATTGGGCATGAAGTTGTTCTCCGGATAAAGTATCACATTTTTTGGAAAATTCCTGAACAAAATGCTCCAGCCGATTCAGTTTGGAGGTATTTACACCGGTGTTGGTCAGGCAGAGAGATTGGGAAAAGCAATGATCGCCGTCAAAACAGGTGTAATCAATAGACATAAGTCCGATATTGGCGGTGCATGTGATATTCAGCTGTTCTGCTAATGAATTCATAGAGCTACGAACTCTCCAGGCTCCTGTTCCGCAGGATAAAAGCATAAGACCGGTTCGTCCGATAATGGAAGCCTTTTCGGTGAGGCTTGCGCTGCGGATGTTAATATTTTCCATCTGGCTGGCATAATCATGCCAGTATATTTCCATATGATTCTGAGGTAATGTGTTCGTCTGCATTTTATCACTTCCTTGACAGCAAGTTTCTTATTTATATTAATAAATAGATTGATTTGTATTCAGTATAAAACGAACCGGAGAAAAGTCAAGTCGGGAAGTCCACATACAAAATAAATTGCCGGAAAATTTAAATAGCGATGTTTGGTGTTTTCATCTGTTGTGTAATGGTAGTGTGAAAAGGATTGACATATGAGTTATTCATGGTAAAATAACAGTAACAATTACTATTATTTAATTGAAAGGAGAATGAGATGGCTGCAATACGTTATAGTAAACAGCGGGAGGCGATTCGGATGTATCTGCTCTCGACAAAATCTCATCCTACAGCGGAGGCTGTGTATAATAATATCAAAAATGAGCATCCTCGTATTAGTTTGGGAACCGTTTACCGCAATCTGAATCTGCTGGTGGAGCAGGGTGAGGCGTTGCGTCTGGACTGTGGTGACGGGGTCGATCATTTTGATGGTGATACAAGACCCCACTATCATTTCGCATGTCGTGGGTGCGGCTGTGTGATGGATCTGGAGATGGATCCTATAGATCATATTGATCAGATCGCAGGGGCTGGCTTTGATGGAGAGATCCAGGGACATAGGGTGTTGTTTTATGGGCTATGTCCGGATTGCAGGAAGTAAATTGAATGAATTTGATCAAAAAGATGAGTTTTTTGAAAAAATGTGTTGACAATAAGAGAAAGATTTGTTATATTCTTATCAGAAACAGTAATCATTACTGTTAAGGAGACAAGGCAAACAAATGTTATAAAATTTATAAAAGAAAAGGAGATTACGATTATGGCAAAGTATGTATGTTCTGTATGTGGTTATGTTCATGAAGGAGATCAGCCACCGGAGAAGTGTCCACAGTGTGGAGTTGGCGCAGAGAAGTTCATCCGACAGGGAGATGACAAGACTTGGGCTGCTGAGCACGTTGTAGGTGTTGCACAGGGTGCACCGGAGGATATTATGGCAGATCTTCGTGCAAACTTTAACGGAGAGTGCTCCGAGGTTGGTATGTATCTGGCAATGGCTCGTGTGGCTCATCGCGAGGGATATCCGGAGATCGGACTTTACTGGGAGAAGGCAGCATATGAGGAGGCCGAGCATGCAGCGAAGTTCGCAGAGCTTCTTGGCGAGGTTGTTACAGACAGCACGAAGAAGAACCTGGAAATGCGTGTAGAGGCTGAGCACGGTGCGACAGCAGGTAAGTTTGATCTTGCAAAGAGAGCAAAGGCACTGGATCTGGATGCGATCCATGATACGGTTCACGAGATGGCTAGGGACGAGGCAAGACACGGTAAGGCATTCGAGGGTCTTCTGAAGAGATATTTTGGTTAAAAAATGCACAAAAAATAAAAATGGATCGGCAAAAGATTGTCTAAAATGAAATTGGACAGATCAAAAATAAGGTACTATAATAAACTTATGGTGCATAAAACGAAAAACCGATTCGATTTGGACTTCTACTACACTAAGAAACCTGTGTGGTGGAAGTCTTTTTGCTTTGCAGGGTCGTGTCATTTCCGATAAAGCAAAATATTTCGCAAGGAAGCAATCGGATTAAGCTTTGCTTTACGCATGTGAAGATCAGCAAAAAGAAGGAGGAATCATTATGATGACATTAAACGCTGAGAAAAGAGACATGAGTGTAAAGGCGAAAAAGCTGCGGAGAGAGGGATATGTCCCAGGCAGTTTATGTGGAAAAGATCTGAAGGAGCCGGTAGCTTTGAAGATTTCCGAATTTGAGGCAGAGCGTTTCATGAGAAAGAACATGAAGGGCAGCAGAACGGTACTGCAGGTTGGAGATCAGAAGTACAACGCAATTGTAAAGGATGTGGATTACAATCCATTGTTGAAGCGGATCATGTTTATTGATTTCCAGCTGCTGGTTGCCGGAGAGAAAATTTCTACGACAGCACAGGTTGTACTGCTGAATGAGGGGTTGGCCAAGGGGTCCGTTGACGAGGAGATTTCCGAGATTCACTATAAAGCAGATCCGGCAGATATCGTGGAAAAGGTTTATATTGACTTTGAGAAGCTGGGAGATAAGAAATGCGTCAAGGTAAAGGATATCAAGGAATTGATGAATGACAAGATCGAGCTGATCACTTCAGAGGATGCAACGATCGTAGACATTACGGAAGGCTCCCAGTATGTGGAGGAAGATGAGACTGCTGAGGGAGAAGCTGAGGCAGTTGCTGCATCATAGTTGAGATATGAATTTATGCTAAGATAAAAGGGAAGCTTTTTCGAACCTTTTGTTAAATTGATGTGTGATTGCGATACATTTCATGGATAAATACAATTAAAAAGGAACTATTACATCAATGGACAATAAATGATCTGTTTGTGTAATAGTTCCTTTTTTGCTGAACTCCGATTTCTTTTGTTGCTGTGGATTATGGCAGATTCAAAATCTGTGTGGCAAGCTTCTCACGAAAACGGATGTCATGTTCTACGATCAGCATCGTGGGATCTGTTGTGTTACAAAAAAGACAATCCTGTTGACATAACAGATTGTTTGGTATAACTTATGTTTGTTGATAAAAATTATCATTAGACAATGCGAACTGTGGGTGGTGGAGGAAAGACAAAAATTCATCGAAGAATTGTATCACATTAGATAAAGAGGGCATATGTTATGACATTAAAGGAACTGGAGATTGGAAAGAGTGCCGTGATCCGGACGGTAGGAGGACAAGGGGCATTGCGCCAGCATTTTCTGGATATGGGAATGATTCCGGGGGCAGAAGTGACCGTAGTGAAGCTGGCACCGATGGGAGATCCTATGGAGCTGCAGGTTCACGGATATGAGTTGACACTCCGGCTGGCAGAAGCGGATCAGATCGAGATCGCGCCGATCGATCAGAGAACCAGGAACCATGCCGGCAGGGAACGGTTGCAGGCAACGGAACATCCGGGCCTTGGCGAGGAAGGAAAGTATCATTCGAAAAAGGATGAAAATCCACTGCCGGAGGGAACGTTGCTGACATATGCGTTGGTGGGCAATCAGAACTGCGGAAAGACGACGCTTTTTAACCAGTTGACGGGATCGAATCAGCATGTAGGAAATTTTCCCGGTGTGACGGTGGATCGGAAGGACGGTATTATTAAGGGACATGCAGATACGGATATTACGGATCTGCCGGGTATTTATTCCATGTCTCCCTACAGCAGTGAGGAAATCGTATCCAGAAATTTTGTGTTGGAGGAGAGACCGCGGGCATTGATCAATATAGTAGATGCAACAAATATTGAGCGGAATCTCTATCTGACCATGCAGCTCCTGGAGATGGATATTCCTATGGTGGTTGCGCTGAATATGATGGATGAGGTGACAGGCAATCAGGGGGCGGTGGATGTCAATGGAATGGAAGCACTGCTCGGAGTGCCGGTGATTCCAATCTCAGCAGCCAGAAACGAGGGTGTGGACGAGCTGGTTCGCCATGCACTTCATATTGCAAAATATCAGGAGAAACCACTTCGTCAGGATTTTTGTGATAAAAATGATCACGACGGTGCAGTGCACCGGTGTATTCATGCGGTTATTCATCTGATCGAGGATCATGCAGAGCATGCTGAGATTCCGGTGCGTTTTGCTGCGACGAAGGCGATCGAAGGCGATCCGTTGATCCTGGAAAAGCTGGCATTGGATCAGAACGAAACGGAAATGTTAGAGCATATTGTACAGCAGATGGAAGCGGAACGGGGACTGGATCGCAGTGCGGCGATTGCAGATATGCGGTTTGATTTTATTGAACGTTTGTGTGAGCAGACTGTCGTGAAGCCGAAGGAGAGCCGGGAACGGATCCGCAGCGAGCGTATTGATCGTGTATTGACGGGGAAATATACAGCAATTCCGTGCTTTATTGGAATTATGGTACTTGTTTTTTATCTCACGTTTAATGTGATCGGTGCCTGGCTGCAAAAGATTTTGCAGATGGGGATTGATGCTGTGTCCGATATGGTGGACACAGGACTTACTGCACTTCAGGTGAATGAAGCAATACACAGCCTGATCATTGATGGTATTTTTACCGGTGTGGGAAGTGTGCTGAGTTTTCTGCCGATTATTGTAACGCTGTTTTTCTTTCTGTCGCTGATGGAGGACAGCGGCTATATTGCCCGCGTAGCATTTGTGATGGATAAACTGCTGCGCAAGATTGGTCTGTCCGGCCGCAGTATTGTACCGATGCTGATTGGTTTTGGGTGTACTGTGCCGGCTGTGATGGCAACCCGCACGCTGACCAGTGAACGGGACCGCAAGATGACGATATTATTAACACCGTTTATGAGCTGTACGGCAAAACTGCCGATTTATTCTTTTTTTGTCAGCGTATTTTTTCCGGGACATGGGGCACTTATCATGGCGGGACTTTATCTATTTGGCATTGTTATGGGGATTCTTGTTGCATTTTTATACAGGAGTACCCTTTTTCAGGGAGAGCCGGTGCCGTTTGTTATGGAGCTGCCAAACTACCGTCTGCCGGGGGCAAAGAATGTGGCACAGCTTCTGTGGGAGAAGGCAAAGGATTTCTTGCAGAAGGCGTTTTCGGTTATTCTGATCGCAACGATTGTTGTATGGTTCCTGCAAAGCTTTAATCTGCGTCTGAACATGGTAGAAGATTCGGCAGACAGTATTCTTGCGGTTGTCTCCTCTCTGCTGGTGCCGTTGTTTGCACCGCTTGGTCTTGGGGACTGGAGAATCTGTACGGCACTTCTAAGCGGCTTTATGGCAAAGGAAAGCGTGGTATCTACGTTGGGAATTCTGTTTGGCGGCAGCATTGGTTCCGTACTGTCTCCGGTGTCTGCTGTTTCCCTGCTGATATTCAGCCTGCTCTATACGCCTTGCGTGGCAGCAGTTGCCTCTATTAAAAGAGAGCTTGGTGGAAAATGGGCCGTGGGTGTTGTGCTATGGCAATGTGCAGTAGCATGGATTGCGGCATTTCTGGTGAGATTGGTGTGTATGGGCGTGATGGGATGATATGCGCAGACACGATCGCCGTGAAATAGAGGGCATATTGCAAAATTAACGCCTAATACTGCAAAATTAGCATCTACCATGAGAAAGGATTGGAGTTATGTGTAAATATATGCTACAATATTCTCATCATATCAAAGGAGAGGAATGTATGGACGCACATCAGAAAAAGAAGATAGCACCGATTGTTATTACTGTATTGATCGTTCTGTATTATCTGCTTTATTTCTGCCTGGTCATCAGCCTTGTACCGGTAGTGCTCAAGGTGGTGCTGGCAGTAATCCCGGCGGCGTTAGGCGGAGCGATGATATATGTCTGCATGGAAAGAATCAAAGAAATCGATGGAGGAGAAGAAGATGATCTTAGTAAATACTGATTACATTACCGGAAAGGAACTGGAGATGCTGGGGCTGGTGAAGGGAAGCACAATTCAGTCCAAGAATGTTGGAAGAGATATTACACAGAGCCTGAAGACTCTGGTGGGCGGCGAGTTGAAGGCGTACAATGAAATGATGACGGAGGCGCGGGCACTTGCCACCAAGAGAATGGTGATGGAGGCGGAGAGCATGGGTGCAGATGCCGTTGTGAATGTGCGCTATGCGTCCTCGGCAGTAATGCAGGGAGCAGCAGAGGTGATCGCGTATGGCACGGCAGTAAAGTTTAAGTAGACAAGGGGAAAGTATCCGTGGCTGCTCCTATGCCCGCCTCTGTTTGCACCGCTGGGACTGAGAGACTGGAGAATCTGTACCGCTCTGCCCGGTGGCTTTATGGCAAAAAAGCAACAAAAAAGAGCTGCCTTTTTAAAAAAGCAACGTATATACGTTGCGAAAAGGAAAAGCAACAAAAAAGAGTTGCACAGTTTTGGATCATAAGATAAAGTATATGGTATGAGGTGAATTACATGAAATATGCAGCGATAATGTTTGATGTAGTAGAGTCCCGGAAATATTATGATCGATATGATGTACAAAATGTATTAATGGGATGCGTGGATTATCTAAATACTATATATGGACAAGGAATAAAGAAAAAGGTAGTATCTAGTGCAGGGGATGAATTTCAGGGGTTGTTTTTTGATTTACAAGCCGCATTTTTATATATTAAAAAATTACAGCTTTTAATATATCCTATTAAGATAAGGTGTGGTATAGGATATGGCAAAATAAAGTATGACGTGGAAGAATGGACGTCGTCTGCTTTTGATGGAGAAGCATATTATTTGGCCAGGGATGCGATCAATGCAGTTAAACGAAAAAAAAGTAATGTCATATGCTTTAATACAAATTCAAAATATGACAGATATTTAAATGAATTTTGTTTATCAACTCAGCAGATCAGGTTGAGACAACCGCAGATTGCAAATATAATTGAGATTATATCAGATATTATGCTGCCCCTTAAGGATAGCTGGGAGGATATTTCGTTTTATAGCTGGTTATTGGACAATAGATACAAATTGTTAGAACAAGAATATTGGAGCATGGGGTATAGAAGACAGGAGAGTCAGGAAATGCCTGTCATAAATTATGAAATGCTGTATGAAAATAGAAATTTATATAATGCAAAGAAAGATGACAAGCTGTCATTTTATATGGATGAATTTTGGGTTCGTGGTATGTCAACAGAAATTGCTCGAATTATGAATACTTCTCGGCAAAATATCGACAGATATATAATATCAGCAAGAATAAAGGAAAGGAGAACAAGGGATAAAGCGATATTTGATTTACTAGGGGAGGATATATGGAAAACTATTTGATTTTATTGATATTCCATTTGATTGGTGATTTTTACTTGCAGACAATAAAGGTCGCAAGATGTAAAAATGCAGCAAAGGGAGAATTGTGCGGAGAATGTCAGAAGTGTAAAAATAATATATGGTTTAATGGAGAATATTTACTAATGCATTCCGTGCTGTATATTGTGCCGTTTTTGGTGTTGTATTTTGTGGCGGGATGGAAATCTGCAACTGGTGCCATAGCAATATTATTGGCAACACATATATTGATAGATGCAACGGCTTGTTATTTTAACAAGAAAATGAAACAAACAGTTGTCTTTATTATTGATCAGATGCTGCATATGGGAGTTTTGTGCGTAATATTACGCATTTTTGGGTTCAACTGTGATGCCGGCCGTTATTATGAAGCGTTGAAAATTGTTTTTTTGTGTCTTGCGCTGATAATGCCATGCTCAATAATGATTAATAAATTGATTCAGGATATTTATCCTAATTCAAATGAGACGGGTATGTTTGATGTTGGTTCTATGATAGGAGTTATGGAACGGATCTTGACAGTTGTTTTTGCCTGTTTAGGAAATTTTTCTGCTATTGCGATAATAATTACGATAAAAACTTGGGCGAGAACAAACGATTTAAAGGAGACAGAGTTTAGAAATAAGTATCTGCTGGGAACATTAACAAGCTTGGTTTTGGCATTGCTGATTTTTATTATTTATAACGAGTTGTAGGAAAGCATTGCAGATGGAAGAGGGAAATTATGCGTCAGATAAAAATGATCCGGTTTTATATAGGAAGAATAATGAGAAATCTCGCAGTTTTTATACGCTGGGGGATTTTTTCTGCGTTTGTAGGACTTTTCGTGGGAGCCTTTAGTACGCTGTTTGCGTTCTGCCTGCGTCAGGTGACGTCATTCCGGACGGAGAATCCGTGGCTGATCCTGTGCCTGCCTCTGGCCGGTGTAGTGATCGTTTTTTTGTACGGTGTATTCCGGTACAAGAATGATAAGGGCACCAATATGGTACTTTCCTCCATTCATGCGGAAGCGGAAGTGCCCTTCCGCATGGCGCCGTTGATCTTTATTTCCACGATCATTACGCATTTGTTTGGTGGAAGTGCCGGACGTGAGGGCGCGGCGTTGCAGCTTGGCGGCAGTATTGGGCAGCAGCTTGGCAAGCTGTTCCGCTTTGATGAGAAGGATCAGCGTATTGTGGTTATGTGCGGTATGAGTGCAGCGTTTTCTGCTATTTTCGGAACTCCGATTGCCGCATCAATATTTTCTATGGAGGTAGTCAGTGTCGGTGTAATGTATTATGCTGCTCTGGTTCCATGTGTATTTTCTTCATTGGTGGCTTCGAAGTTTGCAAACCATATGGGGATTGGTCCTAATGTATTTAAAATACGACAGATGCCGCTTTTTGAGGTTGTTCCAAGCTTAAAGGTCATTGGACTGGCTCTTTGTTGTGCTGCGCTGAGCGTTGTGTTTTGTATGGCACTTCATTCTCTGGGAGATTTTTACCGGAATAAACTAAAGAATCCATACATAAGAATTATTGTGTCTTCTCTGGTGATCATTCTGCTGACGATCATTTTGCAGACCGATGATTATATGGGGGCCGGTGTGCCGGTGATCCAGCGGGCGATTCAGGGGAACGTGGAGCCGCTGGCGTTTGTATGGAAAATTGTTTTTACGGCGTTGACGCTGGAAGCGGGATTTAAAGGTGGCGAGATCGTGCCGTCATTTTTTGTGGGAGCTACCTTTGGATGCCTGTTCGGTCATATCGTGGGGATTTCTCCGTCGCTGTGTGCGGCAGTGGGTATGATGTCTGTTTTCTGTGGTGTGACCAACTGCCCGATCACGTCAATGTTGATCGCGTTTGAGCTGTTTGGATACCATGGTGTGCCGTTTTTCCTGCTGGGAATCAGTGTAAGTTATCTGATGTCGGGATATTACGGGCTTTATCATGATCAGACGATCGTGTATTCGAAGTATAAGACGGAATATATAAACAGAAAAGCCCGCAACTAGAGTAAAAAGTACTTCTATAACAGCAAAGTACGCTGTTAAGAAGTACTACGATTTTAGCCTGTTCTTTTATTCTCTGGATGTGATCGGCTCGGTGAGCTCATCTAAGTGGCCCTCGTAAATAAAACGCAGGAGATTGTTTGTCCGGCGCAGAGCCTTTGCCAGAAGTGGGGCCGGCAGTGTCAGATTTTCTGTGAAGTCTGCAAATTCATCGAGATCCACGACTTCAACGTGTTTGTCCGGGTAGATCAGAACGTCGATCAGAAGGTCGTGGAAAATGTATGTATTTTCCTCCGGGCGGTATTCTGTTTCGATAATATCACAATACCAGTACACAAGCTTGTCATTGGCATCAAAGACCTTGCTGATCTTGAAGCCGTCTTTCATATAATACACAGAAATACCGTGGTCAATATCTTTGCGCGGTTTCAGAATATTCCATTTTGTCACAAGAATATTGTCATCCCGGTAAAGGATCAGATCGTCCTTCAGTTCCACTGTTTCATCAGGCATATAACGCCTACGGTACAAATGAATCGTTTCCATGGTATTCTCCTTTGTGAATATGCGTTTCGTTCACGTCATTAAATTATTACAGAATATTATAACGGGCTTGTGAGGGATTGTAAATGATTTTTTATACAAATTGAAATGAGTGATCAGGAAGAAGTATCCTGTGGACTTTTTGTATAATTTATTATATAATAGACCCGTATATGTAGATTTTTTGTGCAATCTTTCGGGACTGCGAAAGAATTTGAAAATGGTGTTATAGTCATGAACAAAAAGGAAAAAAATATATTGAAGGCATTTGCGATGGTATCGCAGATCAGCATTACGATATTGGTGCCGATCTGTCTCAGCGGCTGGATCGGCTGGTGGCTGGACGGGCAGTTTCATACGCAGATATGGTTTGTGATTATGATCGTGCTGGGAATCGGAGCGGCCTTTCGCAATGTTTATTATCTGACAAAGTCCTTTTATTCAGAAGATATGAGGAAAGAGCATGAGCGGCTTCAGTATATAGAAGAGTTAAAAAAACAGGGGCAGGAGCGTGCCCGCGTGGAAAGCATGAAGGATATCTCCGATGCTGCAAAGGATAAAACGGAGAAGCATTAAGAGATATGGAGGATTCGTATGAGACAGGCAAAGCAGACCTTAAAGGAACTGATGGCAGGTCTGGCAGTATGGGGGATCCTGGTGCTGGTGATTCTGATGATCGTATCCCGGCACAGGCTGGCAGTGGCGTGTGGACTTTTGGTGGGACTGGCAGCAGCTGCGTGGCTTCTCTGGCATATGTACCACCATCTGGATATTGCGCTGGATATGGATGCGACTCATGCGGGGAGGCATATTCAGGCTTCTGCGATGAAAAGATTTCTGGTAATGGCGGTTGTTCTGGCGTTGGCCATGACACAGTACCGTTACATTCATCCGGTTGGAACAGTACTTGGGATGTTTGGAATGAAAATATCTGCCTTTATGCAGCCGAAGATTCACAGGCTTATGGCGTCGCACAAGGGTTCTTCGGTGAAGTCATAACAATGACAGATTGTGATGAGTATTCGCCGCTATGCGGTGGTTTACACATATAAATGATACGGCGAAGGGTGATAGTCCGTATCGACGGAAACAGTTGTTTCCGACAAAAAACTAAAAAAGGAAGGTGAGAATGTGGGAATCAGGGTCTTAGCCATTTCACAGGGGCTGGGCAATGCAATGCCTGTCTATGCTGACAGCAGCGCACAGGTGGATTTCTTTATCCACGGATATACAAAGCTGCGGTTTATGGGGCAGGATGTCTATCTGACGACAACGCATATATCTATGATCATCGTTATTCTGGCGATTCTGGTATTTGCGTTATTTGCAAACCGTGCTATCCGGAAAGCAGATCCAAATGAAGTACCGGGACCATTTTTGAATGCGATCGAGCTGATCGTAGAGATGCTGGACAAGATGGTGGCGGGTTCCATGGGCAGCAAAAATGCTTTGAAATTCCGCAACTATGTCAGTGCACTCTTTATATTCATTCTGGTCTGTAACCTGTCCGGGCTATTAGGACTTAGAGCACCAACCGCAGATTACGGAGTCACGTTTCCGCTGGCGCTGATCACATGGTTTATGATCCAGTTTAATGGATTTAAGTATCAGAAGTTCGGCAAGATCAAGGGATTGTTTGAACCAATCTTTTTGTTCTTCCCAATGAACCTGATCAGTGAGTTTTCAACGCCGATTTCAATGTCTCTCCGTCTCTTCGGTAATATCTTATCGGGAACGGTTATGATGGGACTGCTCTATGGTTTGCTGCCAAAGGTTCTGACACTGGTATGGCCGGCGGCACTTCATGCGTATCTGGATGTTTTTTCCGGATGTATTCAGACGTACGTGTTCTGTATGCTGACCATGTGCTTTGTTGCGGATGCGATCGGTGAAACAGAGTAATTCAAAAGGATTTTAAATTAAGGAGGATATTATAATGAATATTACAAACGAAGGTTTAGTTTTAATGGGTTCTGCAATTGGTGCAGGTCTTGCAGTTATCGCAGGTATCGGTCCTGGTGTAGGTCAGGGTATTGCAGCAGGTTATGGTGCTTCTGCAGTTGGACGTAATCCGGGTGCGAAGGGTGATATCATGTCTACCATGCTTCTTGGTCAGGCCGTTGCCGAGACAACAGGTCTTTATGGTCTCGTTATTGCGCTGATCCTGTTATTTGCCAATCCTTTATACAGCAAGCTGTAATTTCGCGATAAAAACTGTTGAAAGGAGGCAGAACACAGGTGAGTGTAATGAATGTAGCTTTAGCACAGAGTGGGCTTGGTGATTATATTTTCGGACTGGATCCGCAGTTGATCTTTGACAGTCTGATCACCATTCTGGCTATGTTTTTCCTTTTTCTGTTTTTGTCATATTTATTATTTAATCCGGCGCGTAATCTGATGCAGAAGCGTCAGGAAACGATCCGTCAGGAGATGGAGACAGCGGCAAAGGAAAAAGCAGACGCGATTCAGTTTAAAGAAGAGTATGATGAGAAACTGAAAAACGTTGATAAGGAATCAGAGGAGATCCTTTCTGAGACCAGAAAGAAAGCTCTGAAGAAGGAGACAGCTATTGTAGGTGAGGCGAAGGAGGAGGCAAACCGCATCCTGGAGCGTGCGAACCGCGAGGTAGAGCTGGAAAAGAATAAAGTCAAGGACGAAGTGAAACAGGAAATGATCTCTGTTGCAACGGCAATGGCCGGAAAGGTCATTGAGGTTTCTCTTGACGAGGGTAAACAGTCACAGTTGATCGAGGACACTTTAAAAGAGATGGGTGATGAGACATGGCTAAGTTAGTATCAAAAACCTATGGCGAGGCTCTTTTTGAGCTGGCTGTTGAGGAAAACAAGCTGGATGCCCTGATGGAGGAAGTGGAAGCGGTCATACAGGTGTTAGACGACAATGAAGATTTCGTGAAGCTGATGTGTCATCCGAAGATTTGTGTGGAGGAGAAATGTTCCGTACTGGAAACTGTTTTTCATGGCAGAGTGAGTGATGAGCTGACGGGATTTTTCCTGACCATCGAGGATAAGGGCAGATTTAAGGAAATCTATGATATTTTGTCCTATTTCGTTGATGAGTGCAGAGAATATAAAAAGATTGGCGTAGCACATGTGACATCGGCAGTGCCTTTGAAGGATGCGGAAAAGGACGCTGTGGAAAAGAGACTGCTTGAGACGACAAAGTATGAGTCGTTTGTGATGAAATATGAAGTTGATCCGGCGCTGATCGGTGGAATGAAGATCCAGATCGGCGACAGGGTAGTGGACAGCAGTATAAAAACAAAGCTGAATAATATGGCGAAATCCTTGTCGGAGATTCAGTTATCGAATGAAACAGGCAAATGCAAAGAATAAAAAGTCTTCTGTGTTTGCTGAAATAGCAAGTTGAATGGAGGAGTATCATGAATTTGAAACCGGAAGAGATCAGTTCCGTGATCAAGGAACAGATTAAACATTACAGTACCAAATTCGATGTATCTGATACTGGTACTGTCATTCAGGTGGCGGATGGCATTGCCCGTATTCATGGTCTGGAAAATGCCATGCAGGGCGAGCTCCTGGAATTTCCAAATGACGTATTTGGAATGGTACAGAACCTGGAGGAAGATAATGTCGGTGCAGTACTCTTAGGTGATCATAAAAACATCAATGAAGGTGATGTGGTTAAGACCACAGGCCGGGTGGTTGAGGTACCGGTAGGGGATGCCCTGCTGGGACGAGTTGTCAATGCACTGGGACAGCCAATTGATGGAAAAGGACCTATCGAAACCGAGAAATATCGTCAGATCGAGCGTGTGGCATCGGGCGTTATTTCCAGAAAGTCCGTAGACACACCGCTGCAGACAGGTATTAAGGCGATTGATTCCATGGTGCCGATCGGAAGAGGACAGCGTGAGCTGATCATCGGTGATCGTCAGACAGGAAAGACGGCCATTGCCATCGACACGATCATCAATCAGAAGGGTCAGGGAGTAAAATGTATTTATGTTGCCATTGGCCAGAAAGCATCTACCGTAGCTACCATCGTAAAGAAGCTGGATGAGTACGGTGCGATGGATTATACAACGATCGTTGCGGCAACAGCAAGTGAGCTGGCACCGTTACAGTATATCGCTCCGTATTCCGGATGTGCCATCGGTGAAGAGTGGATGGAGTCAGGAGAGGACGTGCTGATCATTTATGATGATCTGACCAAGCATGCAGCAGCATACCGTACCCTTTCCTTACTGCTCAAGCGTCCACCGGGACGTGAGGCATTCCCTGGAGATGTATTCTATCTGCATTCCCGTCTGCTGGAGCGTGCAGCCAGACTTTCTGACAAGCTGGGCGGCGGTTCCCTGACAGCTCTGCCGATCATTGAGACTCAGGCAGGCGATGTATCAGCATATATTCCGACCAACGTAATTTCTATTACAGATGGTCAGATTTATCTGGAAACAGAGATGTTTAACTCCGGATTCCGTCCGGCAGTAAACGCCGGACTGTCTGTATCCCGTGTTGGTGGCGCAGCGCAGATCAAGGCAATGAAGAAGATTGCCGGACCGATCCGTATCGAGCTGGCGCAGTTCCGTGAGCTGGCAGCATTCTCCCAGTTCAGTTCTGATCTGGACCCGGAGACAAAAGCACAGCTGGCACAGGGAGAGCGTATCCGCGAGATCCTGAAGCAGGATCAGTATAATCCGATGCCTGTAGAAAACGAGGTTATGATCATTTATGCAGCAACCAAGAAATATCTGATCGATATTGAGCTGGATCAGATCCTTGAGTTTGAGAAGGGACTCTTTGAGTATGTCGATACCAGGTATCCGGAAATTCCTGACGAGATCCGCACGAAGGGCGAGATGAGTAAGGAGATTGAGGAGAAGCTTGTAAAAGCCATCGAGGAGTTCAAGGCAGATTTTGTAAAATAAGCTGCTGTCGCAGATGTATCGTAGAAAGAAAATAGAATGGAGGAACAAATCATATGGCCTCTATGAGAGATATTAAACGGAGGAAGGAGAGCGTACAGAGTACGGAGCAGATCACTAAGGCAATGAAGCTGGTGTCTTCGGTTAAGCTGACCAAGGCAAAGCAGAATGCCGAGGAATCCAAGCCGTATTTTGATACGATGTATGAGACGGTAGCCGGAATGATCGCAAAGTCCGGACAGATGTCTCATCCTTTCCTGCAGAAAGGAACGTCGGACAAGAAGGCTGTGATCGTTGTGTCATCCAACCGTGGACTGGCAGGTGGTTACAATTCCAACATTGTCAAAATGATCTCCAAGGATGATCGTTTTACCCCGGACAATACAAAGATTTTTTCCGTGGGAACCAAGGGCCGTGACGCACTGGAGCATCTGGGATATGAGATCGTAAATGATTATTCGGAAGCCATGAATGGTCCTATGTATGATGATGCGATTGCTGTGGGAAAAGATGTCCTCAGCCAGTTTACCATGGGCAATATTGGTGAGATCTATCTGGTTTACACCATATTCAAAAACACTGTGGTACAGATTCCGACAATGGTAAAGCTTCTGCCGATCGATGCAGACGATATTACATCGGAGAGCGAGGAGGCGGCTGATCCGCTGGAGCGCATTACGCTGATGAATTATGAGCCGGCGGCAGAGGAGGCTTTGGACGCCATTGTGCCAAAGTATATCAACAGTCTGATCTTTGGCGGTCTGACCGAGGCGTATGCCAGCGAGAATGGAGCCCGCATGCAGGCGATGGATTCTGCAACGAGCAACGCGGAGGATATGATCAGTGATCTGTCCCTGCGTTATAACCGTGCCCGTCAGGCGTCTATTACACAGGAGCTGACAGAGATCATTGCCGGTGCTTCGGCGATTCAGTAATGATAAGAAATGAAAAAATGATTGAAACAGTACCTTGCTGAAGGATAGGCAAAGTACAGCAGAAATATAGTAAAAAGGAGTGAGATAAGAAAGATGGCAGATTTAAAGACAGGTAAGCTGACGCAGATTATTGGTGCCGTCCTTGATATCAAATTCCCAGAGGGTGGACTGCCTGAGATCAACGATGCAGTAAATGTCCCATTGGAAGATGGGAAAAAGCTGGTGGTTGAGGTGGCACAGCATCTGGGAGATGACACCGTGCGTTGTATCGCCATGGGTCCTACTGATGGATTAAAGCGTGGTATGACAGCGGAAGCTACCGGCGGTCCGATCAGTGTACCGGTTGGTGAGGCAACGCTGGGACGTATGTTTAACGTACTGGGTGAGCCGATCGATGAGAAGCCGGCACCAACGGACGTACAGTATGATCCAATTCATAGAAAAGCACCATCCTTTGAGGAGCAGTCTACAGCCACAGAGATTCTTGAGACAGGTATTAAGGTCGTTGATCTTCTGTGTCCATATCAGAAGGGTGGTAAGATCGGTCTCTTTGGAGGTGCCGGTGTAGGTAAGACCGTACTGATCCAGGAGCTGATCACAAATATCGCGCAGGAGCATGGTGGATATTCTGTGTTTACCGGTGTAGGAGAGCGTACCCGTGAGGGTAACGATCTTTATTATGAGATGATCGAGTCCGGTGTTATTGACAAGACCACCATGGTATTCGGTCAGATGAATGAGCCGCCTGGAGCGCGTATGCGTGTAGGTCTGACAGGACTTACTATGGCAGAGAATTTCCGTGACCGTTCCGGTAAGGATGTCCTCTTGTTCATTGATAATATTTTCCGTTTTACACAGGCTGGTTCTGAGGTGTCAGCACTTCTTGGACGTATGCCTAGTGCCGTAGGTTATCAGCCGACACTGCAGACCGAGATGGGTGCGCTGCAGGAGCGTATCACATCTACCAAAAAGGGATCTATCACTTCGGTACAGGCTGTATATGTGCCTGCCGATGACTTAACAGACCCTGCTCCGGCCAATACCTTTGCACATCTGGATGCAACAACTGTACTGGCGCGTTCCATCGCAGAGCTGGGTATTTATCCGGCAGTAGATCCGCTGGAGTCCACATCGCGTATCCTTGATCCGCATATCGTAGGAGAGGAGCATTACCGGGTAGCCAGAAGCGTACAGGAGCTTCTTCAGAGATATAAGGAGCTGCAGGATATTATCGCCATTCTTGGTATGGACGAGCTTTCCGAGGAGGATAAGCTGGTAGTAAACCGTGCAAGAAAGGTACAGAGATTCCTGTCACAGCCGTTCCATGTAGCAGAACAGTTTACAGGACTTCCCGGCAAATATGTACCGGTATCTGAGACAATCCGTGGTTTCCAGGAGATTCTGGATGGTAAGCATGATGCGATTCCGGAGAGCTATTTCCTGAATGCCGGCAGTATTGATGACGTCGTAGAGCGTGCAGCTTCGGCATCCAAATAAGGGGGGCTTAGATGGCTGAAAAAACATTTCATTTGCAGATCATCTCTCCGACCCGTGTGTTTTTTAATGAAGCTGTGGATATGGTAGAGATGAAGACCACAGAGGGCGAGATCGGTGTGCTGGCGGGGCATATTCCGCTGACGACGATCCTGGAGCCGGGTGTGCTGCGGATCAAGACGGACGGAAATGTCCGGGAGGCAGCGCTTCATGATGGTTTCGTGCAGATCCAGAAGGACAAGGTCACTGTGCTGGCGGAGTCATGCGAATGGCCGGATGAGATCGATGCCAACCGTGCCCGGAAAGCGAAGGAACGTGCAGAACGCAGGCTGACAAGCGGTTCCAAAGAGGTAGATATGGTCCGTGCAGAGCTTGCACTGAAGAAGGCATTGATCCGAATTGATCTTGCCGGAAAGCATTAAATAAAATCTTAAGAAATTTGTAAGAATTTAAGAGAGATACGAATAAAAAAGATTGAATAATTCGTGTAATTTTGATTCAATAATTCGTGCAACTGAAAAAATCACTGTAAATTTTATGAAATTTGCAGTGATTTTTTTTGCTTTTTTCTATGATAGGATTGATGTAGCGAAATGGACGAAAGGAGAAACGATATGGCAGAGACGATATTGCGGCTGCAGAATATCAGCAAATATTATTATTCCGATACATCTGTCACGCAGGCACTGCGTAAGATCAATCTGGAATTTTCCATGGGAGAGTTTGTGGCGATCACCGGAGAGAGTGGAGGAGGAAAATCCACTCTTTTGAACGTGATCAGTGGAATGCTTCCTTTTGATGAAGGAGAAATGTACTTCCGGGGAGAGCCGACCTTCCAATATGATGATCAGGATTGGGAGGAGTACCGGCGCAATAAGATCGGATTTGTGTTTCAGGATTACAGTCTGATCAATCACTATACGGCACTGGATAATATTCTTGCGGCATTGGTGATCCAGGGAAAGGACCCGGAAAGTTCGAAGGAAGAGGCAATGGCTTATCTGGAGCAGGTAGGTCTGACGGAGCAGGCGGCGCAGAGAGCATCACAGCTTTCCAGCGGACAGAAGCAGAGGCTTTCGATTGCCAGAGCGCTGGCAAAGAATACCGATATCATTGTGGCAGATGAGCCGACCGGCAATCTGGACAGTGAGACGGGAGAACAGATTGTGGAGATTCTGGAGCGGTTATCCCATGAGAAACTGGTGATCATGGTAACGCACAATTATGATCAGGCGGAACCGTATGTTACCAGAAGAATCCGGCTTCACGATGGAGAGGTGGTAACTGATGTTCCTGTGAATAAGCGGGATGAAAATGTGGATCAGGACCACCAGAATCCCTCCGAAGGTGAAATTAAAAGCAACTCAGGAGAAAAAACGAAAAAAAAGCATCTGGAGAATTTTTTTGCGTTAAAAAATATCAAAATGCAGAAGGCAAGAGCGGGACTGTTCTTTACCTTTTTTCTGATCACGGCAGTAGTGTCATTCCTGTTTATCGGGGAGTTGTTGGTGTATCGGGATGACAGAATCACAAAGGAGTATAACAGTGATGCTTATCTGCAGAAAAATGATACCCGTCTGGTAGTGCGTCATCCGGACAACAGTGTATTGACCGAGAAGGATCAGGCGGCAATCGCCGGTGTAAAATATGTAACCATGACAGATCTTTGCGATTATGCCAATGATATCAATTATTACATAGAAGAGGATAAGGATTACGAAAAGACTCACGGCAGTCAGGATAAGCAGATTACAAATGTGGATAACGATGGTATGACAGAGGAAGAAAAGAATCAGGGAATCCGCTTGTTGGACAAAACACATTTTATGAAATCCTCCACGGCGATCACCAAGTCGGATCTGGCATCAGGCCGCCTTCCGAAGGAACGAAATGAGATCGTGCTGTATACCACAGACAAAAAGAAGCTGAACAGTCAGATCCGGTGCTATTTTTCATCCGAAAATTTGTGGAAAGAGGGAGAAAGCTGCTTTCAGGATCTGAAGATCGTGGGGATATTAAAGGACAATACAAGACAGGTGTATTTTCATCCGGAGCTTTGCCAGATGTTGACATATGGTATGGATAAGTTCGTGGTGTGGGGAGAGTTTTGCTGGGACATGAGATATGAGAAATATTATGGGACCATGAAACCGGTGTATGTCGTTGTTGCCGATGATCTCAAAGACAATCAGGTGCGTGTTTCAGAGAACTATATCATACCATCCACCGGTTATGGACTTGTTCCGAGTGATCTGAAAATGGCATTTTCGGGGCAGCAGGGAGTTCTTCATATAGAAAAGGAAGAATCCGGTAACGATACGGCCGGTGCGCAGGCGGATGAGATCGATCAGAATATGAAAGCAGCCGGTCTGGAAACAGATTCGGAGGAAACATCCCAAAAAGCCAATCGTATCTCGATAGATATTGAATATGCCGAAGATTTCAGTCAGCAGGGAGGAGATTTTATCGAGGTCAGCCCGGAGATTTACCAGAAGCTGAGGGATTATTACAATATCGGAACCACACAGGCAAGTGTGTATATTGCAAATTACAGCAAAACCGATAAGGTGCTTCGGGAGCTGCAGGATATGGGTTATGATGCCATCAGCACATATCAGGTAAGTGCCACAAAATATGTACAGGAAAAGGTATATAAAAGACTGGAGGTTATTGGAATCTCCACTCTGATCCTGATCGCACTTGCAATCTTGCAGATCCTGATCATTCGCTCCATTTTGAAGATTAAGAAAAAGGATTACAGTGTATTGCGTTTTATAGGAATGAGGCGCAGGCAGATGGGCAGGATCACGTATCTGGAAATGGGAATTCACTGTATTGCAGCGGTGATCGTTACAGCGATCATTATGGTGATTCTGCAGCAGACAGGTGTATCCTTTATCCGCAATATGATGTTTTATTACGGAATCATAGGCTTTGTTCTGTTTATCGTATATAATGCGGTCCTGCTGTTTTTGACGGTATTCTTTTTTAATCGTACGTTGAGACAGGAATAAGTCGGTTCCGGTCATTAAACGGGGACAGAATGGAGGAATAAGAAATGATAAAAATAGAAAAACTCGATAAATATTTTAATAAAGGCAAGTCCAATGAAAACCATGTATTAAAAGAGGTCAGTCTGGAGCTGGGGGACCGGGGGCTTGTGTGTATTCTGGGAGAGAGCGGATCAGGAAAGACCACTCTGCTGAACACCATTGGAGGACTGGATACCTTCAAAAGCGGCACAGTCAAGGTTGATGATGTGGTGCTTCGAAAGTATGAGCAGAACAAGATCGAACGTCTCCGAAACCAGAAATTTGGTTATATTTTCCAGAATTATTATCTGCTGCAGGATTATACGGTAGCATACAATGTGAAGCTGGCTCTGAATGTATTTGATCTGACGGAGGAGCAGAAAGATGAGCGTGTGGATTATGTTTTGGAGGCATTGGGGATGTCGCGCTACAAAAAGAAGCGCATCTCGCAGCTTTCCGGAGGACAGCAGCAGAGAGTTTCCATTGCAAGAGCTCTTGTGAAGTCGCCGGAGATCATTCTGGCGGATGAGCCTACGGGCAATCTGGATGAGGAAAATACGCTGAAAACCATGAGCATCCTGAAAAGTATTTCAAAAGAATGCCTTGTGATTTTAGTTTCTCATGAGAAGGCGATCGCTAAATTTTTTGCTGACCGTATCATTGAAATTAAGGATGGAGAGATCAAGCGGGATTATGCCAATGATCCAAGCGGCGGCTATCAGAAAATTGATGATTCCGATATTTATCTGAAAGACATGGAGCGGCAGAGGGTAGAGGAAGATTTTATCGACCTGTCCTTGTACCGGGAAAAATTCCATCGGGATGATCCGGAGGGGCAGCCGGATGGAAAGCTTCACATCAATCTGGCATGGAAGGACGGAAAGCTTTACATTCAGACAGAGGACAATGTGGAGCTGGTGCTGACAGGAGAGGAATCCGGCTGTGTAATGCGGGATGCAAGCCGTCCAAAGCTGGATCAGAGCCAGATGGAGGAAATATCTTATCATTTGCCAAAACTCAAGGCAGGACGGAGTATGGGGCTGCCTGTGGGACAGATCTGGAAGCTTGCCTGCGAAAACATAAGAATGCTTGGGAAAAAACATCGTTTTATCGTGGGGATCCTTTTGGCAACCTCTGTTCTGCTGGTGCTTGCACTTGCAGATTTTATGATGCAGCATGACATCAACAAGCAGGAGGTCGTGACGCAGGATTCGCATTATGTGACGGTACAGTTGGAGCCGGCAAACGGGGATGACAGCGAGGTGTCTAAGGCAGTAGAAAAATATTGTCAGGAAACGCTGACTTCCGATATCAAATATAACGCATTGCAACAGGGAACATTAAACCTGAGCTATGACGGCTTCCGTCAGTTGAAACAGGTCAATGCTAAAATTGATAATTTTTCAGCGGTAGATTACAGTGAGCTGAAGGAGGAGGATCTGGTATGCGGACGTCTGCCAAAGAACCGGAAAGAGCTTGTGATTGACAAGTGGCTCTTATCTACCTTCCAAAAGTCCGGAAGCGTTGTAGCGTCTCTTTACAACAAGGAAGAGTCTTTGCTGGGTTTAAAGGTCATTACCACAATTTCAAATCTTGAGCTGGAGATTGTAGGTGTATCTGACACAGGAGAGCCCTCTGTTTATGTGAGTCCGTATGTAGCCTTCGGAATGAATTACGGAGACAAAAAGATTATGTCGGATGAGGAGCTGCGCCAGACGTATCCGGAAGAATATGGAGATGTGAAGCTGAAGGGAAATCAGATCCTTGTGGACGAAAATCAGTATCAGGACTACGAGCACCAGAAAAGATGGCAGAGTGGTGAGATGATCACGGGTCAGGCAGAGCAGAAGCTTGGACTGGATACATGTAAGATCGTAGGGAAATGTCCGTTGGACAGTGGTGCGGAGTATGTGATTCCGAAGGACAAATGTGAGGAGATCCGTATGGCTTATGTGGTAAATGCCAAGCAGTTTCAGGTATATACCGATGATGTAGAGGGAACCATAGCCTGTTTTGAGAAAAAAGGTAAAGACTATAAGGATTATTTCAAAGTGCGGGCACAGAGTAATGCACAGCTTCAGATCGAGGAATATCAGAAGGAGCAGAAGGAAAGCGGCCTGAATGCCGGATATATTGTGACAATAGCAGTTGCAGTATTATCACTGATTATGATATATTTTACTATAAAGTCAAATGCAATGGCACGAAGCGAAGAATTGACAGTTTACCGGCTGATCGGTATTTCGCCGGGAAGTATTCTCAAGGCATATATGCTGGAGATGGTCATGATGACAGCGTACACATGTATTCCTGCCATCCTGATCACCAGTGGAGTCATCAAATTTATCACCTCAATTCCGTCGCTGGAGATTTATCTCCTGTTCCCATGGTGGATGGCGGCATTGTTGATCCTTGCTATGTTTACTGTCAACATTATAGTCAGTATACTTCCGGTCCGGAAGATACTTCATACACCACCGGCACAGCTGGTACAGTAGAAAGAAGCGGTCCGGTGCCACAGCATGACTGAAATAGGAACGATATTTATAATAGAATGGAGAACTGTCATGCAGGTGTATTTTGCACCCTTAGAGAGTATTACCGGATATGTATTCCGGAATGTTTTTGAAAAATATTATGGAGGGATTGACCGCTATTTCACTCCCTTCATTACAGCGACAGACAGCAAACGTCTGAGAAATAAGGAGATGAGAGACATCCTGCCGGAGAATAATCAGGTGGGATGTCTCATTCCGCAGATTATGAGCAACCGTGCGGAAGAGTTTTTGCGGGTAGCCGGGCAGATGGCGGACCTGGGCTACGATACGGTTAATCTGAATCTGGGCTGTCCGGCCCGGACTGTGGTTTCTAAGGGGAAGGGATCCGGTTTTCTGGCAAGAACCGTGGCGCTTGACCGGTTTCTGGAGGAAATCTACCGGGAATGTCCGCTGAAAATATCCATCAAAACAAGATTAGGAGTGGATGATCCGGAGGAATTTCCGGAGATCATTGATATTTATAATCAGTATCCGGTGGAGGAGCTGATCATTCATCCGCGGGTGCAAAAGGATTATTACAAAAATACACCAAATCTGGATATGTTTGCGGAAGCGGTGCAGCGCTGTAACATGCCGTTGTGCTACAATGGTGATATCTGTTCTCTGGAGGATTATGACCGGATTTGTGCCCGTTTTCCGGAGGTGACCCGTGTTATGATCGGACGGGGGCTTCTGGCTCATCCGGAGTTAGCGTTGCAAATACGGGAGAGAGAGGCGTATGGCAAAGAACAAACTGCTCCCTCGTCAGATGAAGGTGCGGGGAATGGGCCGCAAAACATGTCCGGAGCCGGCGGGATGAGAAATTTGTCCGAAAAAGAAAGGCTCAACCGGATCGGCGCATATGCCAATGCGCTTTGCAAGGCATACTGCGAAGCGTATGGACCCGGTCAGCCGGTGCTTTTTAAGATGAAGGAGCTGTGGGACTTTCTGGCAGACAGCATGCCGGATGGCAAAAAGCTTCGCAAGAAGGTGCATAAGGTGCAGCGTCTGGATGGATATCAACGTCTGATGAGGGAAGTGTTTCCGGAGATTGATCCGTTGTAAACAAGTCTTTGCTATATGATATTTCCGCGATATCCTGCTACGCGAAACAGTATTGGAATGGAGGAGTAAATGAGTCAGATGAAAGAGAAAATGAATCAAATGAAAAGCCATATTGGAAAGATATTTATGGCGGCTGCGTTTATTGTTATTGTTGTCGGTTTGACGGGAGCGGTTCTGGCAGAAATTTCCGGTAGAAATCCGGCAGAGAAGAAGAGTCAGTCAGGCACAGTTGCGTCTGTGGCGGCAGATGTTACGGGAACGGTAAGTGATGAGCTGACCGGAACAGCACAGGCAGCAGGGGTCACTCCGGTGAAACAGCATGGGGCGCTTCATGTATCCGGAACGGATCTGAAGGACAGCCATGGTGCGAAGTTCCGGTTGAAGGGTGTCAGCACCCACGGCATTGCATGGTTTCCGCAGTATGTCAATAAGGACGCATTCCAGACACTTCGGGACAACTATGGCATCAATACGATCCGTCTGGCAATGTACACCAATAAGTCTGAGGGATATGGTCCGGATGCAGTGAACAAGGTCCGGGAGGGCGTGAAATATGCGACGGAGCTTGGAATGTATGTGATCATCGACTGGCATATCCTCAATGACGGCAATCCAAATCAGCATAAGTCGGAAGCAAAGAAATTCTTCACGAAGATGTCGAAGAAATACGGCGGTCAGAAGAATGTCATATATGAGATTTGTAATGAGCCAAACGGTAATGTCACCTGGAATAAGCAGATCAAACCTTATGCAAAGACCATTGTAAAGACCATTCGGAAACACAGCAAAAATGCCGTGATCGTGATTGGAACACCAACCTGGTCCCAGGATGTGGATGTTGTGGCGCAGAGCCCACTGAAGGGAAAGAATCTTATGTATGCCCTTCATTTCTATGCCGGGACGCATAAAGAATGGAATCAGGAAAAACTGAAGACAGCACACAAAAAAGGTCTGCCGGTGATGGTGACTGAGTTCAGTATCTGTGATGCATCAGGAAACGGTGCGCTTGACAAGGCCTCCGGCAATCAATGGCTGCGTCTGCTGGACCGGTACAATATCAGCTATACTGCGTGGAGTCTGTGTAATAAGAACGAATCTTCTGCGCTGATCGCCAGCACCTGCAGCAAAACGAGCGGCTGGACAAACGGCGATCTGTCAGCAGCAGGCAAGTGGTATTTTAACAAAACGAAATAGGACAAAAAAATGGAGGTCACCCGGGGGAAGTGGGTGACCTCTTTATAAAGGGGAAACAAATAAAAGATAATATGTAAAGTTAACTCTTCCTTTATACGTTATAATATATTACCGAAAAATGCAATACCTTTTTAAAAAATATTTTGTGAATTTTATGAAAGAATTTTAATAAACTATGAATGAAATGTAAAAAATCAGTTGTCTAAGACGGGCTGTATATTATATAATATAAACAAATTCATAGCGCAAAAGGCGCAGAAAGAGGTAACAGATGATAACATGGACAAGGGAAGAATTGAAATCCAGAGGAAAAGCGACTGTAAAGATGTATTATTGGAAGCTGGTGCTGGTTTCATTGATTTTATCGGCAATTACAGGAGGAGCGACAAGTGCCGGCAGAAATGGTGTGAAAAATTCTCAGAGTGCGTCAACCGGAAATGTGGATGTATCGGGAGTGTTGAGCGGCATTAATCCCATGGCAGTGATGGTGGCTTCTATTGCAGTACTGGTGATCCTGCTTCTGGCGTTTGCGATCAGGATATTCGCTTTGAATGTGCTGGTTGTAGGATGCAAGGGATTTTTCAGTCAGAGTATGAACGGCGAACCGGAGTTCGGAACACTTGTAACCAGCTTTACCGGTAATTACTGGAACTGTGTAAAGACCTGTTTCTTACGGGACTTATTTGTGGGACTGTGGAGTCTGCTCTTTGTGATCCCGGGAATTGTAAAGAGTTATGAATACCGTATGGTGCCATATCTTCTGGCTGAGCATCCGGAGATGAGCAGCAGCGAGGTATTTGCACAAAGCAAACAGATGATGAACGGTAATAAATGGGCAGCCTTTGTGCTGGATCTGTCCTTTATCGGATGGGCACTTCTTGGTGCGATCACGATGGGACTTGTATTTATATTCTGGACTTCACCTTATATGAATGCGACAGATGCTGCATTATATCACAGACTGAGTGGTCAGGACAGCTATGGTAACGGTGGTTATGATCAGGGCGGCTACAGCCAGACCGGCTATGCTCAGGATGGTTATACACAGACTGGCTACAGCAATCAGGATACTACAGGCTGGGACAGCTATGATCAGACCGGCTACAGCAATCAGGGTACTACAGGCCGGGACAGCTATGATCAGGGGAATTATACACAGACCGGTTATGACCAGACCGGCTACAACAATCAGGGAAGCGCAGATCAGGCACAAAATGGCCAGAGCGGTTACGACCAGAGTTATTTTTCTGATAAGTAATGACCGAATCAGGTATCTGAAAGGTTGTTAGAAGGTATGAAAGGGGGGAGTGCATGGGAAAAGCCAGACGAGGAATCAGGCATAGTCTGATTTTAATGGTGACCCTTCCCACAGTGATCCTGTCAATATTTGTATTGCTCTTTGGAGCGATGATGTTTTATCACTTCTACTGTCAGAGTATCCGGGATGAGCTGGCAGCCACCACCAATATGATGGTGGAATGTCTGGATCTCACCGTCAGAGGCGATTATAAGTATGAGGATGGGCGATTACTGAAAGGAGATTTAAACATCACAGATTCCACTATGCTCTACAGGGTGCGGGAAAAGTCTCATATTGACACTACCATTTTCTGGGGTGACACCCGTGTGATCACGACGGTGGAGGATGAGGATGGGATATCGGCAGCAGGTACAAAAGCGGAGCAGACAGTTGGTGATGTGGTGCTTGCTACAGGACAGGATTATTTCTCGGATAAAGTGGGAGTTAATGGGACTAAATATATAGGGTATTATAAGGCACTAAAAAATGATGACAACTCTGTTGTGGGGATGGTCTTTGCCGGCAAAAGGAGAAGTACCGTGTATCATAAGATTTTACGGATCCTGTCATGGTTTTTGGGATTTTCTGTCGTGGCAGTTTTTGTGGCAGTTCTGTGTACCCGTAGGTATTCTGCAGGAGTTCTTACAGATATTAACTCCATAAATCATTTTCTTCAGACGATCTCAGAGGGAACTCTGGGAGAAATACTGGATGAGAGGATCCGTAAGCGAAAGGATGAACTTGGAGATATTGGTATTTATGCAGATAAGATGAGAAGCAATCTACAGAAGCTTGTGGAAATGGATGCCCTCACTTCTTTGTATAACCGGCGGAGCGGCAACCATATGATGGCGGCTCTGGTAGAACAAAAAGCAGTATATACGGCGGTAATGTGTGATATTGACTTTTTTAAGCGGATCAATGACACATTTGGCCACGCAGCAGGAGATCAGGTTTTGATCGAGGTATCCGCAGCTATCAGGAACAGCGTCGGAGAAGAAGGTTTTGCCAGCCGTTGGGGCGGCGAGGAGTTTCTGGCAATCTATTGCCTGGATCTGACCGAAGCAAGGGAACGGGTAGAAGCTTTGCAGCAAAGTATCCGGGATCTGGTAGTAAATTATGGTGGTACGGATATACAGGTTACTATGACCTTTGGTGTCACGGAAAGCACACCGGCAGAGTCTTATGAAAAGGTTGTCAAGAGAGCGGATGAGAAGCTGTATGTAGGCAAAAATGGTGGAAGAGACCAGATTGTAATATAGTCAGCGGGCTGAGAAAGGAATGGAGATCTGTATGAAAAAAGTAATTATGCTGCTGATGGTATGCGTATTGATATTAGGAGGCTGTGGAAAAAAGAAAAATACAGTACATTCTTTGGATGATCTCAAAAATAAATCCATTGGCGTACAGATGAAAACAACAGGCGATATTTATGTGAGTGACATCGAAGGGGCACAAATAAAAAGATTTAACAAAGGTCTTGATGCAGTAAAAGCATTGCGAAAGGGTGTTGTGGATGCGGTAATGATCGACGATGCCCCGGCAAAGGTTTTTGCAGAGCGGTTTGATGATGTGGAAATTTTATCCGAACCATATGCGGAGGAAGAATACGGCATTGCTGTCAATAAGGACGAGCGGGAGCTTTTAGGGCAGATCGATCAGGCGCTGCAGGAGTTGAAGGATGATGGAACACTCGGTAAGATTGTAAAGGCATGGCTTCAGGATGGAGAAACGCAGACGGCATATGAGACCGGCAAAAAGAAGTCCGGCCGGAAAGAGCTGGTCATGGTAACAAATGCGGAGTTTCCACCATATGAAAGCAAACTGGATTCCGGTGATATTGTCGGCATTGATGTGGATATTATGAAGGCGGTCTGTGACAAACTGGGCCGCAGGCTGGAAATTACGGATACCGCCTTTGATTCTGTTGTCGCAAATGTTGAGAGGAAGATGGCAGACGTGGGTGTGGCTGCGATGACCATTACCGACGAAAGGAAGAAAAGTGTAGATTTTACAGAGCCTTATATGAAAGCCACGCAGGTAGTCGTTGTGCGTAAGTAACGAAACAGTGGACATATATGACCACAAGGGTAGAACAAATTGTAAATTTGGAAATATATGGTAAAATATCTACATAGGTAGAAAGCTTTGTCTCTTGCGGAGGCAGAGCTTTTTTGCTTTTTCCAGTTAATGTGCACAGAAATATGTAATAATTTCTTAAAATTTTCACAAAATGCTGGTTGACAAATTAGAGCAGTGTTACTATAATTGTTAATAACGTGTAACAATTATGTAATAATTTATCAGACACAAAACTTTATACAGAATAAGGAAAACATAGAAATTATTGAGAAGTACGATTTACAGAAAGGATTTTTGGTATGTTAAAGTCGAGAAGATTGAAAAGGAAAGCGGTTTGTTTAGGTCTTACGGCGACACTGGTTGCTGGTTTTGCAGTAACATTTGTCGTTCCTACAGCAGCGAATATCTGTCGTGAATTAAATATGGCAGGCATTTCACTTTCGCTGGATAAGTTTTCATCTAACAATAAGGATTCGATCATAAATTCATCTGTGTCCCAGCCGGCACAGACAGCAACGGAGTCATCCGTATCTGCTACACCGGAGACCACAGCGGAAGTAACGGCAGAGCCGGCGAAGGAGGTAAAGAAAGCTCCAAAGAAGGACGATTCACCAAAGCGTGTGGACAAGGGGCTGATCACAGATATGGATGTGAAGGCGATTTCTACAGCCAGTGACTATGTTCATGTCCGCAGAAAGCCAAACACACACAGCAAGATTGTCGGCAGACTTTATAAGGGCTGCTCGGCTGATGTATTAAAGGTAAAGAATGGCTGGGCAAAGATCCGTTCCGGCAATGTAACAGGATATATTAAGAAAAGTTATCTGGCGATTGGAGACAATGCCAAGAAGATGATCGGCAAATACGGTCAGAAATATGTTCGTGTTAAGACTACAGTAGTCACATTGAATGTTCGTAAGAAAGCAGACATCAAATCAAAGATCCTGACACAGATTCCGATCGAGGAGAATTACGATGTATTGAAGTCTACCGATCACTGGTACAAGATTGAGATTGATGGTGATACCAAAGGATATGTTCGTAAAGAATATGTAACACTTCATGTAAGATTTAAGCATGCAAAGTCTATGGCAGAGATTAAGGCAGAGCATCGCAGAAAGCTTGCAGCCAAGAGAGCAGAGAGACAGAGACTTGCAGCACTTGCAGCATCCCGTGCTTCCAGCAGTTCTTCTTCCAGCAGCTCCTCTTCCAGCAGCTCCTCTTCCAGAAGCAGCTATGGAAGTAGTTCCAGCAGCAGATCATACAGCAGTTCAAGCTCACGGAGAAGCTCCAGCAGCAGTTCAAGTAGTTCCAGCCGTTCCGGATATACAGCATCTGCAAGTGGATCTACCGGATCTGATATTGCAAGCTATGCACAGAAATTCGTAGGAAACCCATATAGATGGGGTGGTACCAGCCTGACAGGTGGTGCAGATTGTTCTGGTTTTACTATGACAATATATGCCCAGTATGGTTATAGTCTCCCACATTCCTCAGCATCACAGGCAGGATGTGGACGCAGCGTAAGTCTTTCCAGTGTACAGCCGGGAGATCTGATCTTCTACAAGCACGGCAGCAGTATTGGCCACGTTGCAATGTACATTGGCGGTGGACGTGTTGTACACGCACAGTCAGCACGTACAGGTATTACTACATCCAGTATGTATTACAACCAGCCGGCATGTGCAAGACGTATCGTTGGCTGATGAATTGACAAAATTAACAGAATATGCTATATTTTATTTATACAACGGCGTAGTTTTATAAAAACTATGCCGTTTTGTGCATTTATACACAAAAAAATAAAGTAAAGTACCAAAATAAGTAAAGTACAAAATGCCGGACTGAACAGGATGGGAGGTTTACGAAATGAAAAGAAATGAATTAGACCATATTGATTACGAAATTTTAAAAATGCTGCAGAAAAATGCCAGGGTACCGTTGAAGGAGATCGCCGAGAGAGTATATCTGTCATCGCCTGCTGTCTCTGCCCGTATTGATACACTGATGAAGAAAGGATACATCGAAGGTTTTCATGCACAGATCAATCCTCAGGTAATGGGATATCATATTAAAGCGTTTATCAATCTGGAGGTGACGCCACAGGATAAGAAGCAGTTTTATCCGTTTATTAAAGAATGTAAAAATGTGGTGGAATGTAACTGTGTCACAGGAGACTATTCTATGCTTTTGGAGGTGCTGTTTCACAGCACGGCGGAGCTGGATCAGTTTATTGGGGAGCTGCAGGAGTATGGCAGAACCAACACATTGATCGTATTCTCTACCTCTGTGGAGCATCGTGGGTTAATTATGGGCTAGAACCACAGAAGCCTTCCTTGTATAAATGGAACATTGATTTTTTTGAATATTTGTATATAATAATAGATGTTTAGCAGAAATGTATTGGTTTGAAATGCTTCCGGAGATGCCGGAAGCATTTTTCACAGGATTACAGGAGGTAATGATTATGGCATTTTTTGACAGTATGAAGGAGACTCTGACGACAGCAGGCAGAGATGTAAGCCAGAAGGCAAAGGAAGTATCCGGAGTGGCAAAACTGAAGCTGGATATTAAGTCCAAAGAGGATGCGTTAAATAAAGAGTATATAGCTCTGGGAAAACGCTACTATGATATGCACAAGGAAGGCGAAGTGGCAGATGAGCAGATGGCAAATATCAGCACACTTTTGAATGAGATCGCAGACCTTAAGGACGAGGTGGTGCGGATTCAGGGTGGCAGCAGTTGTCCTCAGTGTGGCGCTGTGATTCCTGATGGGGCAGCATTCTGCAGCAAATGCGGTGCAAGGATAGAGTAGTAAGACGGCATAGGTGAAACCGGACGTTTGGCTTGATCCTTGCATCATAATATCTTGCACAGAAAACAATCGGAAGTATTTTTAAAATATTTCTGATTGTTTTTTTGATTTAAAAGAAACAATCATATTATTTATATTTCGGGAAATAATAATCTTGCTTTGAAGTGTCCGGCAGATTTTGAAGCTGCCGGGATTAAAATGTATGTCTGTACTATTTTGTGGACAGATAGAAAGGGCTGGTTAGAAATATGAATAATAGAAAAGTCGCAATTATCGGATGTGGATATGTGGGAGCAGCGACGGCATTTTCCATTATGCAGAGAGGTCTGTTTTCGGAGATGGTACTGCTTGATGTGGACCGGAAAAAGGCAGAGGGAGAGGCAATGGATATTATGCACGGTATGCCGTTTGCCATGCCGATCCATATTCATGCAGGTGATTATGATGATATTGCAGACAGTGCCATTATCATTGTCACTGCGGGATGTAATCAGAAGCCGGAGGAGTCGAGGCTGGATCTGGTTCACAAAAATATCGAGATTTACCGTCAGATCATGGGGGAGATCGCAGCAAGGAAGGTGGAAGGTATCCTTTTGGTTGTGTCAAATCCGGTGGACATTCTTACCTATGCGGCGTGGAAATTCTCCGGATTGCCAAGGCATCGGGTAATGGGCTCCGGCACAGTGCTTGACACGGCGCGGCTGAAATGTATGCTGGGAAATGAGCTGGGGGTGGATGCAAGAAGCGTCCATGCGTTTATTATCGGAGAGCATGGAGACAGTGAGCTCGCGGTATTTAGCAGCGCCAATGTGTCGGGAATTGATCTGAAGGATTTTTATGATATGTGCCAGCCGGACGAATATCATGAAGACACGGAACGGATCTATGATCAGGTGAAGGACAGTGCGTATAAGATCATCGAGAGTAAAAAGGCCACATACTTTGGCGTGGCAATGGCAGTGAGGCGTATCTGTGAGTGTATTATGCGGAATGAACATTCGATTCTGACGGTATCCGGTGTTGTGGAAGGGCAGTATGGAGCCAGTGATATGGCACTGAGTCTGCCGGCGATCGTGGGAAGTCAGGGACTGGAGCAGATCATTCAGATTGAACTGGATGAAAAGGAAGAGGAGCAGCTTCAGGAGTCGATCCGTGTGCTGGGAAACGTGCTGGATGAGTGTATGTAAAGGAGCAGACGACGATAGAATTTTATAAAATGATCAACAGCCCCGGGTTGGAATGACAAAATATGTCATTCCAACCCGGGGCTGTTAGTATAAAAAAGACTTGACATAATACTCCAAAAGAGTATAATATTGCCTATGAAACAATTCTCAAAATGAGTATAGCGAAAAGGAAGGAGAGAATATAATTGGACGCACGGGATCAAAACGGGATGACAGAGACGGAATTTTTAAGGCAGTATGATCCGGACCGCTACGAGAAGCCGGCCGTTACAGTAGATATGCTGATCTTTACAGTTAATCCGGAGAGAGATTATTCTCTGGAGCTGTTGATGATCGAGAGAGGAGGTCATCCTTATCTGGGAAAGTGGGCACTTCCTGGAGGCTTTGTGGAAATGAATGAATCTTTGGAAGAGGCGGCTGCAAGGGAGCTGAAGGAGGAGACCGGCCTGTCGGACATTTATATGGAGCAGCTCTTTACCTTTGGAGATGTGGACAGAGATCCGAGGATGCGTGTAATCTCTGTGGCATATATGGCATTGGTATCCAAGGATAAGCTTCATCCGGTGGCAGGAGATGATGCGGCAAATGTAAAATGGTTTACCATAAAGACGCAGGAGGATGACAGCCTGATTCTTCTGGCAAAGGGAGTAACACTGACAGAGGAGAGCATTGCCTTTGACCACGAGAAGGTTATTAAGACGGCACTGCAGAGGCTGAGAAACAAGGTGGAGTACACGGATATCGCTTTTGAACTGGCGGGAGAGAAATTTACATTGACACAGCTCCAGTCGATTTACGAGGCGATCCTGGGACGTAAGCTTCACAAGTCCAATTTCCGCAGGGGGATTGTGGACCGTTTGGAAAAGACCGAAGAAAAGGAGACAAAAAGCTCGAACCGCCCGGCGTGTATGTATCGCAAAAAGGATATTGGAAAAGCAAAACAGAGAGGTGATCAGGTATGGGTAAGGTGTTAGTTGTAGTGGATATGCAGAACGATTTTATTTCCGGCAGTCTGGGCACGAAGGAAGCACAGGCGATCGTGCCGGCAGTCGTAGCGAAGATCAAGGAGTATCAGAAAAATGGAGACAGGGTAGTATATACATATGATACCCACGAGGAGAATTATCTGGAGACACAGGAAGGACGAAATCTGCCGGTAAAGCATTGTATCCATGGAACATGGGGCTGGGAGCTTGCGGATGAGATTGACGAACTGGCAAAGGAGGCAGAGAAATACGAGAAGCCGACCTTTGGAAGCCGCCGTTTGATGGAGGAGCTGGCAAAATGGAATCCGGATGAGATCGAGTTTGTGGGGCTGTGTACAGATATCTGTGTGGTATCCAATGTACTTGGAACAAAGGCATGGCTTCCGGAGACACCATTAACTGTGGATAGCTGCTGCTGTGCCGGGGTGACACCGGAGAGCCACGAGACGGCACTGGCGACCATGCGGTCATGTCAGGTAAAGATAGTGTAACAATTTTGCATTGGCAAAGGTGAAATATAAACAGCAAGGGAGTAATCCGTGACACCGGTTGAAGAAGGAAAGTGTCCATAAAGAAGGACATGGTGATATAGAAAGGTCGTGATGACAATGAAGCAGTTTGACAAACGCAATTTGACAATGGTAATGGATTTTTATGAGCTGACTATGAGCAACGGATATTTTCGGGAGCAGGACAGAGATACCCGTGTGGCATTTGATGTATTTTACCGCAAAAATCCGGATGGCGGCGGATATTCCATTTTTGCGGGACTGGAGCAGATCATAGAATATATTCAGGATCTTCATTTTGATGATGATGATATTGCGTATCTGCGGGAGCAAAAGATCTTTGAGGAGGATTTTCTGGAGTATCTGCGGAATTTCAGGTTTGAAGGAGATCTCTATGCATTCCCGGAGGGGACGATCATGTATCCGAATGAGCCGATCCTGACGATCGTAGCACCACTGATTGATGCGCAGCTTGTGGAGACGGCAGTGCTCTTGCAGGTCAATCATCAGTCCCTGGTAGCAACGAAGGCAAGCCGTATCGTCCGGGCGGCGCAGGGCAGAGCTGTCTCTGATTTTGGTGCCAGACGTGCCCACAATATGGATGCGGCAGTATATGGTGCCAGGGCTGCATATATTGGCGGTGTCAATGGAACGGCGACAGTGCTCTCCGGAGAAATGTTTGGGATTCCGGTAGGCGGAACTATGGCGCACAGCTGGGTAATGTACTATGAGGACGAGTACACGGCATTTAAGAAGTATGCGGAGACATACCCGGATGGAACGGTGCTTCTCATTGATACCTACGATGTATTAAAGAGCGGCGTACCGAATGCGATTCGGATTGCCAAAGAGGTGCTGGAGCCGATGGGCAAGCGTCTTAAGGGCGTGCGCATTGACAGCGGTGACCTGGCGTACCTTTCCAAAAAGACCCGGAAAATGCTGGATGAGGCCGGGCTCACAGACTGCCAGATCGTAGCCTCCAACAGTCTTGATGAGTACACGATCTCTTCCCTGATCGATCAGGGGGGTCGTATTGACAGCTTTGGCGTGGGGGAGCGTCTGATCACTTCCAAGAGTGAGCCGGTCTTTGGAGCTGTTTATAAGATATCTGCCGTAAAGCGTGATGGCGTATATCAGCCAAGGATCAAAGTTTCGGAAAATGTGGAGAAGATCACGAATCCGGGGCTGAAAAAGGTTTATCGTATCTATGATGAGACAGGGAAGGCGGTAGCGGATCTTATCGGCAAGTATGATGAGGAAATAGATCTCACCAAGCCGTTCCGCTATGTGGATCCGGTTGCTCCATGGCGTCAGCGTACCTTTGATAACTGCACGGGAAAGGAGCTTCAGGTGCCGATCTTTAAGGACGGAAAGCTGGTTTATAAGCAGCCGTCTCTGGAGGAGATCCGTGCCTATGTCAAGGAGCAGATGAAGGAGGAGATGTGGCCGGAGGAGCAGCGTTTTGAAAATCCTCATGTGCACTATCTGGATATGACACCAGATTATTATGATATGAAGATGGAGCTGCTTTATGAGGTACAGAAATAGTTGACAAATCGGGGGAGGAATACTAAAGTAAATAAGATAGGGTTATTGTCGGCAAAATGACAAAGAAGCAAGCTTACAGAAAAACGGATACATTTCGTATCGAAGAAGTCATGACAGGCAATAATAAATTAGAAAATTAGGAAAAGAGGGACAGCAGATGGCAGAGAAAAAGAGATTTTATCTGACAACCGCGATTGCGTATACGTCAGGAAAACCACATATCGGTAACACATATGAAGCCGTTCTGGCAGACAGTATCGTGCGTTTCAAGAGACAGCAGGGATATGATGTACGTTTTCAGACAGGAACGGATGAGCATGGCCAGAAGATCGAGTTGAAGGCAGAGGAAGCCGGAATCACACCAAAGAAATTCGTAGATGATGTTTCCGGGCAGATCAAGACGATCTGGGATCTGATGAATACGTCTTATGACCGTTTTATCCGTACGACGGACGAGGATCATGAGAAGCAGGTACAGAAGATCTTCAAAAAGCTTTATGATCAGGGCGACATTTATAAGGGATTTTATGAGGGCATGTACTGTACACCTTGCGAGTCCTTCTTTACACAGTCCCAGCTGGTGGATGGAAAGTGTCCGGACTGCGGACGTCCATGCCAGCCGGCAAAGGAGGAGGCATATTTCCTGAAGCTCAGCAAATATGCAGACCGGCTGATCGAGCATATCAATACACATCCGGAGTTTATTCAGCCGGAGTCCCGCAAAAATGAGATGATGAACAACTTCCTTCTTCCGGGACTGCAGGATCTGTGTGTATCCAGAACCTCTTTCAAATGGGGTATCCCGGTAGATTTCGATCCGGATCATGTAGTATATGTATGGCTTGATGCGCTCAGCAACTATATCACCGGTCTCGGTTATGATGTGGACGGAGAGGACCGCCTCGATGAGAATGGAGAGGATCTTTATAAGAAGTTCTGGCCGGCAGATCTCCATCTGATCGGAAAGGATATTATCCGTTTCCATACAATTTACTGGCCGATCATTCTCATGGCTCTGGGTGAGCCGCTGCCGAAGCAGGTATTTGGTCATCCGTGGCTGCTGCAGGGCGATGGCAAGATGAGTAAATCCAAAGGAAATGTAATCTATGCAGACGATCTTGTAGATATGTTTGGTGTAGATGCTGTCCGTTATTTCGTACTTCACGAGATGCCGTTTGAGAATGACGGCGTCATCACATGGGAGCTTATGGTAGAGCGTATGAACTCTGACCTTGCCAATACACTGGGAAATCTGGTAAACCGTACTATCTCTATGACCAATAAATATCTTGGCGGTGTTGCAGAGGATAAGGGTGTTACAGAGGTGGTAGATGATGATCTGAAGGCCGTGGTACTGGCAGCACCAAAGAAGGTGGAGGAGAAAATGGATAAGCTCCGTGTAGCTGATGCCATCACAGAGGTATTCACCATCTTTAAGAGATGTAACAAATATATTGACGAGACAGAGCCTTGGATCCTTGGAAAGGATGAGGCGAAAAAGGACCGTCTTTCTACAGTGCTTTATAATCTTCTGGAAAGCATTACCATTGGTGCAAGCCTGTTGGAGTCCTTTATGCCGGATACGACAGACCGTATCCTCGCCCAGATCGGTGCGGCAAAGCGTCCGTTGGAGGAGATGGATCATTTCGGCGGTTATGTAAACGGTACAAAGGTAACAGAGAAGCCGGAGATTTTATTTGCCCGTCTTGATATGGACGAGGTAAAAGTGAAGGCGGAGGAGATTCAGAAGGCACAGGCGGCAGCCAACGGCGGCGGTGTTCCGGAAAATGTTATCGACATTGAGGCGAAGCCGGAGATCACCTTTGACGATTTCACGAAGATGCAGTTCCAGGTAGGCGAGATCATTGCCTGCGAGGAAGTAAAGAAGTCCAAGAAGCTTCTGTGCTCCCAGGTGCGTATCGGCAGCGAGGTCAAGCAGATCGTATCCGGAATCAAGCAGCACTACTCCGCAGAGGAGATGGTGGGCAAGAAGGTTATGGTTCTGGTAAACTTAAAGCCTGCGAAGCTGGCCGGAGTTTTGTCTGAGGGAATGCTTCTTTGCGCAGAGGATGCGGACGGCAATCTGGCACTGGTAACACCGGAGAAAGAGATGCCGGCAGGTGCGGAGATCTGTTAAAAATTAAATCATATAGAGTGAAAAGGGAGCTGTCATGGTGTGGCAGCTCCCTTTTTGCATTGTCCTCTGGTATTCAGAATCCTTCCCGCAATCCGGAATCCCACCTCAAACACCAGAATTCCTCCGAAAACATCAACGATCACATGCTGCTTGATCAGCAGGGTCGAAGCAAAGACGCCCAAAGACATCAAGATCGTAATAATTTTGTAGGTGCGGTTTGATTTTTTTAAGAGAAAGGCGGCACGAATACATGCCCAGCTTTCCAGACAGTGAATGGACGGAAAAAGATTGACCGGTGCATCAATAGTGTAGATTAGCTGTACCAGACGGCTGCACAGATCGGTTCCGGAGATTTCCGGACGGGTGAGCGTGGTTGGGAACAGCAGAAAAAAGAAAAGACAGATTATTTTGGCGTAGATATTACTGATGGCAAAACGATAGCACAGCTCCCGGCTGTCTCTGGCAATGAGAATATAACTGACACCCCATTGTACAAAAGCCAGAATATAAAAAAACACAAAAGGAGCAACAAAGGGAAGGGCTTTATCAAAAGAAGTCTCCCAGGAGGAAAAGGTCAGAAAGTGGCGTAGCTGCCCCACTCCGGTATAGACGCAGGTGTTGACCAGAAGAGCCAGCCCCAGCGGGAGAATGGCATATTTTGGTATCAATGATTTAAGCCTGCTTTGCATGTCCGATCACCTCTCCCATTTTTACTGTGGTTTCCCTGCCTGACAGAGAATGCGTTAAAAGATCCTGACGGATCCGCACCTGATCCGGTTCGATCAGCAGAATGATCGTGGAGCCGCCATATTGAAAAAATCCCTTTTCTTTACCGCGGACAGCAGTTCCCTCATTCTCGTGATTTACAATGCGTCCCACCAGCATAGCGCCCACCTCCATCTGGGTCACAGTACCGAAATGGGAGGTCCGGATCAAGGTGTATTCCCGGCTGTTTTCTGTGAAAACGGGTACCTGTTCCAACGCAACGGGGCGCACCGTATGCAGTACGCCGGGGATAAAAAAATTTTTGCTTTTAGGTCCGGAGTCCACGTAGCAGTAGCGGTGGTAATGGTCAACGCAAAGGCGAAAGACAAGACAGTATCCACCCTGATAGCGGGCTGCCAGCTTCTTGCTGTGCAGCAGGGACGGTAATGTGTAGTGACTCTGCTTAATGGGAAGCACGGTGTCTCCCTGAACCGGCCAGACTGATATAAGGCCGTCGCACGGGGCGATCAGATGTTCCGGATCCCGGTCGATGGGACGGAGTCCATCCCGGATCTTTCGGGAGAAGAAATCGTTAAAGCTTTGAACATTGTCCATTTCATAGTCAGACAGCCTGATCCGATTATGACGTGCAAATGGTCTGACCAGAAAATGGGACAGCTTTGAATCCAGAAAAGCACCGCAGGCCCTTGATAATGCAGGCGCCGTCAGGGGCTTTAGAAGCAGTCTGCCCGGTGTTGTATGATAAAGAAAATGAAGTGTATTCATAGTATTCTCCATTATTTAGCAAATAATTAATGTCTCAGGCACAGCAGTTTCAAGATCAGAATAATAAACTCCACAGCACCAAAGGTGATCAACAAGGCAATTCCACGATTCTGCGGTTTTTTGATCTGTATTTTGGACAGGAAGAAAAGCCCTGTCAGAATCATAACTCCAAAGTAAAGAAGTGTCAGATCGGCGCGGAGCAGAAGATGGAACAGCAATACCGCCGGGAAGATCAGGGCTGCAGATGTCACAGGCAGTCCGGTGTAGATCTTGGCACCTGTTTCGTCCCGGTTCTGGTCTTCCTCCTCCATCACGTTAAAATATGCAAGACGGATCATAGCTGCCAGCACATACAACACAGCAATAAATGTCAGAATAAACTGCGTTGGCTTCGGATAATGCGTTAAGACGTAACTGGTAAATCCGGAAAGCCCCGGCATACGCAAGGCATAGCGGAGCATGGAAATTCCGATACTGGCAGGGAGCAGGCCAAAAGCGACCAGATCTGATAAAGAATCAATTTGAATGCCGAAATTTTTCATTTGTTCGGTGCGGTTCTTTTTGGTACGGGCAACCTTGCCGTCAAAGGTATCACATAAACCGGAAAACAACAGAAAGAACATTCCCAGATAAGGGTGTCCGATCCCATTCAGGCAAAGCATAATACCGGTTGCTCCCGACATCAGTGAAAGGTAGGTAAGAACTACTGTGTAATCATAAAATCCAATCATTTTCATTTCTCCATTTTCATTTTTCTTTTGCGAAGTACAATATAACCTGCGATCACCGTGACGAGACTCACGAGAATGCAGATATAGAAGGAAAGTCCGCGGCTTAAGATCTCCAGCCGGAATGCCTCATCCCTCGGCATAAGCCGGCAATAGCCCTTGAGCATCAGATAATCCGTGACTCCCATACCTCCAGGAATCGGTACGCAGTTTGATCCCAGCACCACATAGATCTGTGTAGCCAGCAAATGAGGCAGCTTATGCAGATCGCCATGCATGGCACCAAAGGAAAATAATGTAACAATGATCTGTGACATTCGCTGCAGTACATTGAGAAGGTATACCCTCCAAAGCATCCTGCGTCCCCCCAGTACGGCATCAACACAATGGCTGTACTTCTCAAGGGAAACAGAAAGCTTGCGTTCAATGCGTCCTGCGAGGCGGTGGCAGTGAAGCCGGTGCAGTAATCCGGTAATGCCGAGACAGATCGACTTCATAAGTTCCTGCTTTCGCAGCAGCATATAAAACAATATGCCGAGTCCCGCCAGAATCACACCTCCCGCCACGATCAAAATACGGCAGGCAATACTGAAATTCAGAAAGATCTTTGGAAAGATCAGAATGTCAGCAATACTAATGCTGATGATCGCCAGTGTGTACATGATCAGATTCAGCAGAAGAGCAGTCATGACTGCTGTGACCGGAATGCCATCCTGTACCATAAAGAATGCACTGGCAGGCTGCCCGCCGGAAGCCGAAGGGGTAATGGCAGAAAAATACACATCTGCGGCGGAATAAATAAATCCCTGTGACCGTTTCACCGGATAGCCCATATGCCGCAGGATTACCCGCAGAGCATCCCCTTCAAACCAGATAAATCCAAGCATGCTGACAGCGGCCGGTACAATGCCCGCCCAGGAGGACTCCCGGAGACTGGAAACCAGTTCATCCGGCGAAATACCGCTTCCTTTAAATACTGCGTAGATTGTGATTAAAGCGAGAATCAAAGTGACAATAAAACAGATAATTTTGTTTCTATTTTTATGTATTATTTCTTTCATATATTAACGCTTGTGCAAGTGCACGATCTCTTGTTGCGGATAATGATAATAAGCTACTTTCTTACTATAACATAAATTTAATGATAAAAGGGGTGTTATCATTAAAAAGAAGAAAAATTTAATAAATATAGATTATAAGGATGTTGTTTACCGGAAGAAAGGAGGGATAACAAACCCGCATTTCTGATGAGTTATTCTTATCGGAACATATAAGAAAAATATGCTTCCTTAAAGGCGGCATAATTATTCCGGGAAATGGGAATAATTATGTCGTTTTTGGTACTGATCTGAGTCTTGGTAAACTGTTCTACGTGGTTTAGATTTACGATATAGCTGCGATGGCACTTAAAGAAGCCCTTTTCCAGACTGAAGATTTCTTCACATTTGGAAAAAAGCTCTCGTATTTCTATGTCCGTATCATTGGACAGGGACACCAGGACTCTTTTGTTCTGTGCCTCCAGATAATCCACGTCCTCCAGTGTGATCCTGCAAAAGCCTGTGTCGGTCTGGGCGGCAAAGGATTCGCGGGCTGTGTGGGTTGTTTCCCAAAAATCATCCAGGACACGAAAAAGATGATCGCTTTCAAGGGGCTTCATCAGGTAATGAAATGCCTTGACATCATAAGAATCCACTGCATACTCACGGGAGGAGGTCAGAAAAATAATCGGGACCGACTGATGATCATGGCGCAATTCTCTCGCGGTATCCATTCCGTTGAGAAGAGGCATAATGATATCAAGAATGATCAGGTCCATACAATATGTCTGGTGTGCCTGGATCAGGTCATCTCCATTGGTGAAGCGGTACGGGGTGATATCAATTCCCCGCTGATCTGCCCATTGTTTTAAAAGACGTTCTGTTTCATCTAAATATGATAACTCATCATCACAAATTGCTATCTTCATAAAACGGTACCTCAAAAAATAATATCCATGCTTTGCCGAAAAGCCATAAAACTTGAAGCGCAGGCACAAATAGCAGTTCTCAAATTATAATTCTTAATATAAATGTATGATTCAATACAGAAAAATGATACTGTCCGTGCAGCTGCTCTACATAGTATACAATACTTTTAACTCCAATGCCATGCCCTTTTTCGCTGGATGCGGGAATTCCGTCAATAAATTTTGGAACCTTATCCACGGGATTCTCGATTTCCAAGAGAAGCTGGTGATCCTTCTGGGTCAGGGAGAGACGGGCCCATTTGTCGTCGGACTGCAGCTTTTCCAGAGAGTGCATGGCATTTTCAAGGGCATTGGACAGGATCGTACAGATAGCAAGATCCGGGCAGGAAAGCGTTTCGCCGGTGCGTATCGTACAATGCAGCGCGAAGCCCTTGTCCGAAAAGCGCATCTGATAAATAGAAATAACAGAATTGATCATTTCGTTACGGCTGTATCGTTCAATGATCGTCTCATCATAAGCATCACCGATTTCTTTAATATATTTGCGTGCCGGTTCGGTAGAATCTTCCTGTAGCAGTGTCATCAGAATATTCAGGTGATGGCGCATATCATGGCGCAGGATAGAAAGCTCCTGTTTGCTGTTTCGAACTTGGTCAATCTCTTTTTGAATGGATAAAAGCTGAATTTCCATAAGATCGCTGTATTGACGGATTTCCTGTTTCTTTTCGAATTCTTTATAGTACACCAGCAGAAAGATCAGATATGCAATACAGAATGCAAAGCTCATAAACTCTACGACAGCCTTATTGCCGGAGTAGAGCAGATGGGAAAATTTCGTTGTGGCATAATCAAAAATATAATAGGTTAGCGGAAGAAAACCGATCACGCAAAGCTCTCGTTTTTCTTTTGCAAATACAGCCGCAGTTGTGCGGCACACAAAACGGCAGAGCAGAAAAAAAGTCACAAGCGTTGTGATAATACGCGCCGTATAATAGCACCAGTCCTGCCCGGTAAGATCCAAAACAAACAATCCGACCCAGGTGCTTACCTGACAGCATAAGTAAGCGGAAAATATCGAGGTAAAGCAGGAGAGCAGCGGATATTTATAATATAAAAAAAGAAAGATTGCCAGAGGCAGGTGAACGATCAGCGGATAGATCTGCCGCGCAAAGGAATCGCTGATGGTCAGAGAGAACAGGAGATAGGTAAGTCCCTCTCCGCAAAAAAATAAAAAAAGGATGCCGGTATTTTTGTAATTCTGACGGACACCCAGAAAAAAGGCGGAGATGTAAATGCCAAACAGTAATGTCGTCAGGTCGTGTGTCATAGATAAAATTTCAACGGGCATTGGCAGTCCTCCTTTATGTCATAGTTTAATTATAAAAGAACTTTATAGGAAATACAACAGAATCCTTTTACCATTCACGCCATATATGCTCCGTTCGCGCAAAAAACAGCAACGCAGATGCGGAAATGATATACTAATGTTGTTAAATAATGAAAAAATAATTTTCCGGAAGGAAAGCAAGAACAAGGAGGAAAATGCATGAAAAGATTATTAAAAAGATTATCAATATGTTTCATGATGTTATTAAGTCTGACTGTGTTTATGCAGGTAACACCTGCAAGTGCAGCAGACGATCAGGAGGTCACGATCTATGATATCAGAAGTGATTATGGGGTCAAGGTCAAGGTGCCGGCAGATCTGCCGAAGGAATATCAAATACCGGACTATGTTAGGGGTACCCGGTACGAGGTAGTGTCTGGATCTGATTCTGTGACTGTATCAGCGAAAGGTTTGGTTACGGCCAAGCGCAGTTATTGGAAGATATATGAGAACGGATGGGTGCTGGCTGCCAGTCCGAGCAACTATGATTACTATACGATCACACCCGGCGATGCAGTGATCGAAATTACTTACAAGGGTGAGACGAAAAGCCTGACGGTGCATCTTGTAAATTATGAATCTGTTTATGTGGATCAGGTAATACAAGATTACATTGATGCAAATATCAAAGATGATATGAGTGACATGGATTTGGTAAATGCGATTGCGAAGTTTGCAGCACAGTATGATTATCTCAAAACATCTTCTTCTCTTTCGGATATGGTGATTTTGAAAAGCTGTAATGATAAAGCTGCAACAGAAGCGGTTGTCAAGTTGTCTGAGAAACTGGGATATGATGCCTGGTCGATTGATGAAACGAAAAAGGATTCCAGCAGGAAGCTTGCTCTGGTAAAGATCAACGATCAGTATTATCAGATTGATGCCGGTCTGAATCAGGAAAAGGACAGCGGATATCGTCCATATGCGGTTACGAAAAGGAACACGCTTTTCCGGTATGAATTAGACGGGGAAAATGCAAAGATTACATCCTATGATGGAAAAGAATCTCCAAAGATTTTGGAAGTGCCATCCAGGATTGATGGATATACAGTGACCGGTATCGGCTTCAAAGGTCTTGGGAATCTGGACTGCACGAAGATTGTTTTGCCGGATACGTTAAAAACATTGGATGGACGTGTTTTTTATAATTGCAAGAATCTGAAAGAGCTGGAGATACCGGCGTCAGTAGATACAATTTCTGCTGCGATCACAGACGGCTGCATCAATTTGGATACACTTACCGTAGCAAAGGACAATCCGACATTTATGTCCAAAGATAATGCAATTTACAGTAAGGATGAAACAGAACTTGTTACTGTGACAATTGTTTCAGAGTTTAAAGTTCCTGATACGGTAACAGTAATTGGACCGGATGTATTTTTCAATAATACAAATCTGATCAGCGTGGAGATCCCGTCAAGTGTAGTGAAGATAGGTGATTCCGCATTTAACAGTTGTAAGAACTTAAGAAGTATACAGCTGCCGGAAAAATTGGTGGAAATTGGTGAAAACTGCTTTTGGGGAGATGACAATTTATCGGTGGTTCGGATCCCGGCTACCGTAACAAATATTGGATATGGTGCATTTCTCAACTGTAAAGGATTGACTGCGGTATATTTTTATGGAGACCTGCCACAGTTTCAGTCGTCTGAACCGACAATGCGTGCCAATATGATTTTTAGCAGCTGCAGGAAACTCAAGACAGCATATTATCCAAGTGGAAATACGACCTGGACAGCAGACGGTGTTGCGAAAAAGCTGTCATACCAGGTAGAAACAGGTAAAACACTCACTTGGAGTACCTGGGATCCAAGCACGGTGCAGTCTATTTCAAGTGCCCAGATTACTCTGCCGGCTGCAACATACACATATACAGGAACAGCGTTTACTCCTGCAATTACTGTGACTTTGCAGGGTAAAACTTTGACAAATGGAACCGATTATGTAGTAAGTTATTTTGATAATATCAATGCCGGTACTGCCCAGATACAGGTAACCGGATGCGGCAGTTATGAGGGTGTGGCAAAAAACATTTTCCAGATTAACAAAGGATCGCTTAAGGAAACTCCACTTGTAACAGTGAATAAATTAATGGTGGGAAAGACAGCTCGATTTACAAAGATTTCCTCTGTTGAATGGCAGTTTCAATCAGACAATACAGAGGTAGCAACCGTAACATCCGAAGGTGTGATCACAGCAATAGCACCGGGTACAGTTCAGGTTACAGCGATTTATCCGGGCGATGAAAATTATAATATGAAGGGCGTCAGCTACTCTATTGAAGTTATTGCAGATCCGAATGCAACTCCGACACCGGTACCTACGGCAACACCGGGGGCCATTACCACGGCAACACCGGGAGCCATTAGCACAGCAACACCGGGAGCCATTACCACGGCGACACCGGGAGCAGTCACTACAGCAGCACCGGGAGCGGTTACTACGGCGACACCGGGAGCAGTCACTACAGCAACACCGGGAGCAGTTACCACGGCGAAACCGGGAGAGAGTAGTAAGCCGGCCGGACCGTCAGGCAGTGGAAAACCGGATGTAACGGCGAAACCGGGAGAGAGTGATAAGCCGAATGTACCAACCGCAGCACCGGGAGAGAGTGGTAAGCCGGCGAAACCGTCAGCATCACCGTCAGAGAGCAACAAGCCGAATGTGCCAACCGCAGCACCGGGTGGAAGTGATAAGCCGGCGAATCCAAGCGCAGCGCCGGGTGCATCAAAGAAGCCGTCTTCAACAGCAGTACCAACCCAGAAGCCGACCTCCACAAAAGCACCATCTTCAACGAGGAATGGAAAAACATCTGTAACCGTTGGATCTACTGTAACTTACAAAAATGCAAAATATCGCATTACCGGAAAGAATACTGCTGAATTTGTCGGTATTGTTAAGGGCAAGACAGTAAATATACCAGATACCATTACCGTGGGAGGGAAGGTTTATAAGATAACCTCTATTGCTGCCAACGCATGTAGAGACAATACAAAGATTACGAAGCTTGTCATTGGAAAGAATGTAAAGAAGATTGGAAAAGAAGCATTCAGGAATTGTACAAAGCTGAAGAGCATTAATTGCAAGACGAAATTGTTAAAGGCAGGTAAAGTCAAGAAAAACGCATTTAAGGGCGTGAACAAAAAGGTTGTTTTGAAGGTGCCAAAGGCACAGAAAAGCCTTTATAAAAAATTGTTTATTTTCTAAGGTCAGATAAAGGAAAAGGAATGAACCGTTGTAAGTGGGTTATGCCGGGAGGTGTAACCCGCTTATTTTGTGTTCTTTTATCCTGCTTTATGAAAAATGTCGTTTTCTATGGAAAATAAAGGAATTCACGAAATTTGCCGATTATTATAGTAAGGATATGTTGTATCAGAACATGGATGTGTGCGCAGACCGAAGGTTTGCTTTCAAGGAGAATGAAAATGAAACAGGGAATGATTACAGGGAATATGGACGGTTCCTATCGCCGGGGCAGGACGACAGTGACCGGACATTCCAAAAGCCGGAGAACTTCAGCAGAAAAAACAAGGCGTACGGCGTCAACAGGTATAGCGAATGGAAAGCAGGGTGCTGTGGATCGCAGAGGCATTTATGATGAGAATGTGCAGTACGATGTGTCGGAGGGCAGAAGCAGAGTAGCGCAGATCTTAAGGCAACAGCAAAATATGTATTCCTATGAGGAAGACAGCTGCGTTACCGATCAGGGGGCAGGAGCGTCGGAAGACGCTGTACCGGAAAAGGGACAGATGACGAACCGGGCAAATGAAAAAACTCCGGTGAAGACGGGCACTGTGACTGCGGAACAAACAGCAGAAAGCGAAGCGGAGACTGACGGGGAGGATGTATCGGAAAATGCAGATACCCAGGGATATTCTGAGTCGGATATAGAGTATATGGAGCGTCTTCTGGAAAGCATGCGCAAAAGCAGGGAAAATATATCTAAAACCAATGCAAATGCAAAGAAGACACTCACCTATAATTACCGTAAAGTTTCCGGTGCAATTATGCGTGCCAAAACCAGAATCCAGGCGGGAAATGCCCTTGCTTCTGCAAAGTCAGAGCTTTCCGGTCTGAAACGCAAGGCGGGGTCCGGACAGTATAAGGACGAGGAACTGCAGATTGCGATCAATCATGCCAATAAAATGATCCGGACGGCACGTCGGAAGATGTCTCATCTGAAGCTGGAGGAAATGCAGAAAAAGAGTGACAACGATACGGTACACAGCAAAGAACGAAAAAATGAGAATATAAAAAAGCAGGAGCATGTACAAAACAGTACCGCAGTCAAAGCGGATCTGGATCAGCAGGTGCTCCAGTTAAAAAAGAGATTAAAGCAGATCACCAAAGCGGAGAAGAACGGGCATCGTCGTTCTGAAAATTATGACCTTCTGCAGGCAGACATGGAATATTTAAAAAGAAAGATCGATCTGCTCCGGCAGGATCAGTCCGGACAGAGCAGCGATACAACGCAGCAGAATGGCATGGAGAGTGCAGCGGGAACGGATATTGTGACCGGGACAACGACAGTGACGGGGACAGATACTTCTCAAAATGCCTCTGCGGCACAGGTGGCAGAGCAGGGAATGGCAGAACGGGCAGATTCCCCGCCGGCTACGGTTTTATAAAACAAAATACAATGTTATCTTACACGGCGCTTCGGCGCCGTATTTTAATGACATTAACGAAAATATGTGGTATAATTTGAAGGACAGACAAGCATAATATAAACAGAAGTATGATTATTATGAATAGAGGTCTGTTATGAGTAAAAATGAAAAATGGAAACCTATCATTCCGGCAGATAAAACACTGCCGGAATTTACACCAGTTTCTTTGATACTGGGACTGATTCTTGCTGTCGTATTTGGAGCGGCCAATGCTTATCTGGGATTGCGGGTTGGTATGACAGTTTCAGCGTCCATTCCGGCAGCAGTTATTTCCATGGGGATTTTGCGGTATCTGCTTCGCAGGGATTCCATCCTGGAAAACAACATGGTGCAGACCATTGGGTCGGCGGGAGAGTCTCTGGCGGCAGGAGCCATCTTTACCATGCCGGCGTTATTTATGTGGGCAGAGGAAAGCCATGAGGTGGCGATGCCGTCGTTTACGGAGATTGCTGCGATCGCAGTCTGCGGCGGGCTGTTGGGTGTCCTGTTTATGGTACCCCTTCGCAATGCGTTGATCGTGGAGGAACACGGGGCATTGCCGTTTCCGGAAGGGACAGCATGTGCGGAGGTGCTTCTGGCGGGAGAAGAAGGCGGTGCAAAATCAAAGGTAGTTTTTGCCGGGCTTGGGATTTCAGCACTGTATAAGTTTATTACAGACGGTTTGAAGCTGTTTCCATCGGAGGTACATTGGAATCTTCGTTCTCTCCGTACGGCGTTTGGTCTGGATGTGCTGCCGGCGCTGGCAGGAGTCGGTTATATCTGTGGCCGGCGGGTAGCGGCAAATATGTTTGCCGGTGGTGTGCTTGGCTGGTTTGTACTGATTCCGGCGATCGTTCTGTTTGGCGGCGATAATATGATCGCACCTGCTGCGGACCGGATTTCCGAAATGGACGTAATGAGCATCTGGGGAAGTTATATCCGGTATATCGGGGCAGGAGCCGTGGCGGCAGGAGGTATTATCAGTCTGATCAAGACATTTCCGGTGATCCTGCGGACCTTTACCAAGGCGGTCAGGGGCATTGGAGTACAACGGCAGGACGCTCTGCGCACCTCAAGGGAGCTTCCTATGGGAGCGGTTCTGGCAGGTGTATTGCTGATCGCCGTGGTGATCTGGCTTCTGCCGTCTGTTCCGGTCCGTTTGTTTGGGGCAATGCTGGTGATCATCTTTGGATTTTTCTTTGCGACGGTGTCCAGCCGTATGGTGGGGCTTGTGGGGTCCTCCAATAATCCGGTCTCCGGTATGGCGATCGCAACTCTGCTGATCGCGACGGCACTGTTGAAGGGAACAGGAATGACCGGGTATACCGGTATGGTATCTGCGATTTGTGTGGGGACGGTGATCTGTATCGTGGCAGCAATGGCAGGAGATACATCACAGGATCTTAAAACAGGCTTTATCGTGGGAGCCACTCCTATGTGGCAGCAGATCGGAGAGCTGATCGGTGCGGTTGTGGCGGCACTTACCATTGGCGGTGTGATGTATCTGCTTCATGCGGCATGGGGTTTTGGTAATTCGTCACAGCTTCCGGCACCGCAGGCAACCCTGATGAAGCTGGTGGTAGAGGGCGTGATGGGTGGCACATTACCTTGGGGGCTTGTCTTTTGCGGAGTTTTTGTTGCCATTGTGATTGAGATCCTGGGGCTCCCGGTATTACCTGTTTCCATCGGCCTTTATCTGCCGATTCATCTGTCAGCTCCGATTTTTGTGGGAGGAATGATCCGGAAACTGGTAGAATCCCAAAAGGCGGACACAGAGGAAGCAGCCGCTTTAAAAAAAGACCGCGTGGACAGAGGTCTTTTATACAGCTCCGGTATGATTGCCGGAGAGGGACTGATTGGTATTTTTCTTGCCGTTCTCGCAGTAATTCCGATGCGGGGAGGAACGGTAGCACAATATATACAGCTTAATTTTTCATTGGGAAATGCAGGAGGCATTGTATTTTTTATTTTCTTGCTGCTTTCATTTTTAGGTATTGTTAGAAAGGTGAGGTAATTTGTATGGCAGTATTAGAAGGATTGGAACCACAGGAGGTTTTTCGATGGTTTGAGGCAATCTGCGGGATTCCCCATGGTTCATCAGACGCCGGAAGGATCAGTGATTTTCTGGTGGATTTTGCGGTGCAGAGGGGACTCAAATACCGGCAGGATGAATGGAATAATGTCATCATATGGAAAGCGGCTTCTCCCGGATATGAGCAGTCGGCACCGGTGATGCTGCAGGGGCATATGGATATGGTCTGTGAGAAGGAAGCGGACTGTGATATTGATTTTGCTGCAGAGGGACTCCGGCTGAAGCTTCAGGATGGTGTGATTTTTGCAGAGGGAACGACACTGGGTGGCGATGATGGCATTGCGGTAGCGTATGCTCTGGCGATCCTTGATGCAGAGGATATTCCACATCCGCCGCTGGAGGCAGTCTTCACAGTAGACGAGGAGATTGGTATGCTGGGGGCGGCAGCCATGGACTGCTCTGATCTTCATTCGCGGATCATGCTGAATCTCGATTCGGAGGATGAGGGACATTTGCTGGTAAGCTGTGCCGGGGGTGTCACCACAGAGGCGCATCTGCCGGTAGTCTGGGAGACTGCGGGCGGAGAAGTGATAAGACTTACCATAACAGGCTTGCAGGGCGGTCATTCCGGTGTCGAGATCGACAAGGGGCGTGGTAATGCATGCCGTCTGCTGGGCAGGACACTCTATGCGTTGAAGGAGGCAGGGAACTTCCGGCTGCTTCGGCTGGATGGAGGCATGAAGGACAATGCCATACCGAGGGAGGCTGTGGCAGAGCTTGTGTGTGAATCGGGAGATTACAGCAGAATCATAGACGGTTTGAGGGAGATGTACCGGAATGAGTACAGACAAACGGATCCGGATATTGACATATTATGGGAAAGACAAGGGGTCAAAACGGGACAGAAGGCTATGACGAGCCGGGACACAGACCGGGTGATCGCTGCACTGGTAAATCTGCCGGGCGGGATTCAGAGGATGAGCTTTGATATTCCGGGACTGGTGCAGACCTCGTTAAACCTTGGTATTATGATCACGAAGCAGGAAGAGGTGTCCTTCTCCTTTTCTGTCAGAAGCAGCATTGGCTCCGAGAAGGAAGAACTGGTACAGAGAATACAATGTCTGATGGAGGCTTTGGGAGGAAGTGTTACATGCACCGGGGCATATCCGGCATGGGAGTACCGGCAGGATTCCCCGCTGAGGGATCTGATGATACAGATCTATCAGGAGCAGTATGGAGAGAAGCCGGTGGTAGAGGCACTTCATGCCGGAGTGGAATGTGGCCTGTTTGCCGGAAAGCTGCCGGGACTGGACTGTGTATCTTTTGGTCCGGATATGGATGATATTCATACACCAAAAGAGTCTATGAATGTGGAAAGTGTACGCAGAACCTGGAAATATGTTCTGGAGATCTTAAGAAGGTTAAAGTAAAAGTGCAGCAAGAGAAATGGGGAACGTTATGGGAAAATATTTGGTTGTTTCCAGAGTGGAGACACTTCGGGAGCATATGGCACTGAGCAGAGAGTATGGGGTTGGATTTGAGATCAACGATTTCTTTGATCCGGAGTTGTTAGAGAATCCGGAAAGACAGCAGGAGATCATAGATACTTATCTGGAAGCGGGACTTCCGGAGGGGAGTACTATGCACGGTGCATTTCTGGATGTGACGGTATTCAGTCAGGATCCGCTGGTCCGGGAGGTATCGCAGAGGCGGATGCGCCAGAGCATGGAGATTGCAAGAAAGCTGCAGGTGAAGGGTGTGGTATTTCACACCAATGTCAATCCGATGCTTTCCTCCAGAGAATATGATATCCGGGCCATTGATATGACGGCAGATTATCTGAAAATACTTCTGGCCAATTTTCCGGACATAGAGATTTATCTGGAAAATATGTTTGATGCTTCCCCGGATATTCTGGTGAGGATTTCAGAGAGGCTCATGGATTTTCCTAATTACGGTGTCTGTTTTGATTATGCCCACGCTGTGATCTATGGATTTCCGATGGCAGTCTGGATCCGCCAGCTGGCACCGTATATGAAGCATATACATATTAACGATAATGATCTCAAGCATGATCTTCACCTGGCTTTAGGCACAGGCAAGATCATATGGAGCCAGTTTTTTGATTATTATGATACATATTTTAGTAACTGTTCGGTGCTGATCGAGACACCGCAGCCGGAAGCACAAAGGATATCATTAGAATACTTGACAGATATAGGAGGCTTATATGGAGAATAGGCGGGTATTAAATGCAGAGGAACTATTAGAAAAGATATTTTTCTTTATGAATGAGATGGTAGATACGAAGGATTTCGGGTCTACGATCCTGCTTTTGACAGAACTTGGGCGTACTCTTGCCAATTCGGAAAGAGCCTCCTTCTGGTACTGGGACAGAGCCAAGAAAGAGTATTGGACACTGGTAGCGCTTGACAGTCCCCGTATCGTGGTTCCGGAGGGAAGCGGTATCGTGGGAGCCTCGATAGCCGGCAATGAGACGATTCTGATCAACGATCCTTATCAGGATGACCGGTTTAATCAGGAGGTGGACAAAGAGACGGGATACCAGACCAGATCCATTCTCTGTATTCCGGTGACGAACTCCAAGGGGGATGTGATTGGGGCATATCAGGCGATCAATAAAATGGATGATCAGGGATATTGGTATTTTGATGACCGGGATGAAAAGCGACTTGCAATGGCGGCTGTTTTTTGTGGCAAAACACTGGAGTCCCAGATTTTGTACAGTGAATCGCAGCTTGATCAGTTGACGGGGTTGAAAAACCGCCGGGGATACTATGAATATTATGAAAAGAATGTCCATCCTTATCTGTTGAAACAATCCTGTTCCATTGTGATGGCAGACATTGATTTCTTTAAACGTGTCAATGATACCTATGGACATAATGCAGGAGATGTTGTATTGAAATGCATTGCTTCTATTCTCAGAAATATGGCGGGAACATCCGGTGAGGTGATCCGCTGGGGCGGCGAGGAGTTTGTGATCCTTTTAAAGGAGTGTGCCGTGTCCCAGGCGGCAGCTTTTGCTGAGAATGTCCGCAAAAAGGTAGAGTCTTCCATCTGTTATTTTGAAGATGTGCCGATCCGCGTGACTATGTCCTTTGGTGTGAAGGCACTGGATTCCAATTTGTCACCGGAGGAGAATGTAAAGGGTGTGGATGAGAAGCTTTATGAAGCCAAAACGGCTGGACGCAACCGGGTAGCGGTTGATGAAATCTGATGTAGGGGGATAGATTGGGTATGGGAAAATCCGTTTTTATCAGTTACAGCTCAAAGGATGAGCGATACATAAAAAAAATGACACAGATGCTGGAGAAAATGGGGATTTCATATTGGATCGCACCGGATATGATACCGGCGGGTTCAAATTATGCCAGAGAGATTCCAAAAGCGATCCGGGATTGCGAGATATTTTTGCTGGTTCTTTCCCAGGCATCCCAGCAGTCAATCTGGGTAGAAAAGGAGATTGACAGTGCCATTTATTACCGGAAAACTATTGTGCCGTTTCAGATTGATGACAGCGCAATGACAGATATGTTCCGGTTTTATCTGAATAATGTGCAGACGATTCGTTGTGCCAACCGGCCGAAGGAAGCGATCGAGGAATTGAAGCATCGTCTCAGATCACTTTTGATGGGACCGAAGGAGGTTGCAGGAAATATAACTGTACCAAATAGCGGACAGAACAAGGATAGACAGGCAGGGAAAGGATCAGAACAGCATAGCGCAAAGCCGGAGCCGTCCAAGGAACAGGAAACATCAAAAACAGAGAATGTGACCAAATCGGAGCCGCAGGAGAAGCCGGACCCAAAACAGCACAGTACAACGGGAATCCGCAAAAAAAGATCTTCATTTCTGGGATCAAGCGGCATTCCCACAGAGTGTAAATATTGTGGCGGGAAGCTGGAGAAAATCTCTCAGGGAGTATACCGTTGTAAAGAATGTGGCAAAGAAAATTATGATTATCTCCGGACGGTACGCAATTTTCTTCAAAGAAACGGAGCAAAACCGGCGTTTGTGATCGAACGGGAGACCGGTGTCCCCCGGAAGGTGATCGAACAGCTGATCTCGCAGGAGTATCTGGAGATACCGAAGATGGAGACCGCAAGGCTTTCATGTGTGCGCTGCGGAGCATCGATCCGGACAGGTACTTTATGTGACCGGTGTAAAGAAATTGGAATCCGGACAGGAAGCTCTTCTTCCGGAACGGGAGGCTGGCATTCCTCCAGACGTCGATAACTGCTATTTGTTTGAGGAAAGGTAAATAGTTTTGATGGTAGAAATGAGGATTATATGGGGAGAAATATATGGGTGATCGGCAATGACCGTCAGGAAATGATAGAAGCCCAGCGCAGGATCAATTCTACGGGTGGCATGAGAGCGGTCTGCAAGCTGTCTCTGGAAGCGGTACAAAGATCCATAGAGGAGAGGCAGCTTGTGGAAAAGGCAAGTCAGGAATGGAGAGAAGCACCTTCCTTGATTGTGGTGGATTATGGTATGTCCCAAAAAGAGGACTTTGCTACAGTATCCTATATTAAAAAGCAGAAGGATCTGGCGGGTGTTCCGTTATTTTTTATGACAGAGGCGAGAACAAAGCAGCTTGATCGGGAGTGCTATTCATGGGGAGCGACAGTAGTTTTACATAAACCGTTTTCCAGAGAAGGGATCATGCGTATTGAGCAGACGGCATGGCAGCATGATGTGACGAAAAATTACGAAAAGCTTTTGGTACAACAGGCAAACCACCTGCGGGAACAGGAGGAGATCGTAAAGCTGAACCGCCAGCTGGAAGCAAGAAACAGTCTGCTTCGTCAGGTGTTTGGACAGTACTTTTCCGATGATATTTTCAATGAGATCCTGGAGCATCCGGAGGGAGCAGCCATCGGTGGCAAAAAGCGGGAGCTGACAGTTATGATGGCGGATCTCAGAGGATTTACTTCTATTTCCGAGGGGTTGTCGCCGGAGAAGGTCACGGATGTATTAAATTACTTTTTCCAGAGCATGCTTCCGGCATTGACTGAGCATAAAGGGACGGTGATCGAGTATCTGGGAGATTCGATCCTGGCGGTCTTTGGAGCACCGATCGCTTCAGAGCATCAGACAGAAAATGCCATTGCGGCAGCGATCAAGATGCAGAACAATATGGAACGGGTCAATGAATATTGCACCCGGAACGGATATCCGCTGATGGAAATGGGAATTGCCATTCACCGGGGAGAGGCATTTATCGGGAATGTGGGTTCCGAGCAGCTGATGCGGTACAATGTGATCGGCAGCGTGGTCAATGAATGTTCCCGGATTGAAAGCTTTAGTGTAGGCGGGCAGGTTTTGGCATCCAGAGATTGTCTGAGCCGTATTAATGCACCGGTGGAGATTTCCTCCCAGCAGGAGATTCAGGCAAAGGGAATGCAGTATCCTATTACGGTGTGTGAGATCCGGTCTATTCGGGGCAGTTATAATTGCCGGATCAGGGAACAGAGAAATGATGTACTTCATTTAGTAGACAGATGGGTGCTGTTTAATATGTATCCCATTGAAGGTAAACTGATACAGGATATCTGTGTCACCGGAAGACTGTGCCGTTTTTCGTACAAGCGTGCTGTGGTACAGATGGACGAAAAAGAGGAATATGATCTACGGATAGGGATGGATGTGGAAATATTTGCCGCCGGGGATGACGGCAGGGCATTATTTACGGAGATTTATGCTAAGATTATTGAGATTAAGGATGGATTCCTTACCTTACGCTTTACCCATGTAAACCGAAGCTTTCGCAGTTTTGCAGGGCAGATATGGGAGAAACAGGAGGAGTAATGGGAGAAGAGAAAAACACAAAATGGAAGTATGTACCGGATATGGGACATCATATGCTTCCACAGGCGGAGATCTGCTGCAGGGATCAGGATGAGAAGCTGGTGGCGGCACAGATTTCGGAGGAGCAGGCAGCGCAGTTCTTGAAGCATTCGGAAACGGAACAGGAGAATGCGGTGTGGGATAATGGATGGCTGCAGGAAAAGCTGGATATGCTCCGTGCATCGGGCAATCATTTTCTGCTGCTTTTGTGGGGAGAACATGAGGAGAAATGTCTGCTGTTTTTGAGTGATACAAAACGGGTGCGTCCGCTGGAATTTCTGGATTATCTGATGCCGGACTTTGGGCTGATCCGGGGAGATGTGTCCTGTGCCAGTGTACGGGTATCATCGGTGATACTCAAGCTGCAGATGGAAGCACAGGGGACGGAGAAAACCATTGAATATCTGATGAATCAGGCAGAGTCCTATTTTCGGGACTGTGATTGGATTGATGCGAGGGAGTATGGGGAAGCCCATACAGAGGAAATTAAGTCATTTGAATATTATCGTAAGAAACGGGTGGCGTGGGCTTACGTCAAAACAACGGACGTGTCTCCGGCGGGAACAACCTTGTGGATCCGTTCATTGGAAAATGAGTCCGGGCTGGAGATTACAGCGGCAGAGGATACATATATTATGATTGGCTGTAAGGGCGAGATTTACGATATTGAGCGTCAGAAGTTTGAAAACAGCTATGAAACTACCAATGAGCCGCTGGATGTATTTACGCAGATGATGGACTTCTGGCCGGAGCTTCAGAAGCTGCCGGAGCAGGACTTTATCAGCATTGATGAGTATGCCCGTTTATGTTATCCGAAGCAGGAGGCCGGAATTTATGCCCGCCGTCTGGAAAAACGAACGAAGATTTTCCCGGTGGGGAAAAGCCATGAATATTTCCTTGGCCGAAAGGGAGATTATATGGCGGTGCGTCCCGATGATCTGACAGATATCTATGTGATCCGGGGAGATATTTTTGGGCAGACATATGAGGAAAACTGATTATCTATCCCAAAAATCGGACAGATATTTCCCCATAGAGTCTGCGGTGACGACATCATAAGGGAACCATTCTCTTGGAAATAATGACTGATAACTGTTTTGCAGGAAGCGTTCATCCAGCAAAAGGATGGCACCCCGGTCAGAATCGGTACGGATCACACGACCGGCGGCCTGCAGGACTTTATTCATACCCGGGTACTGGTACGCGTAGTTGAATCCGGTACCCTTTTTTTCGTCAAAATAATTCCGGAAAAGTTCATTTTGTGTACATACCATAGGCAGCCCGGTTCCTGCGATCACTGCACCGATCAGCCGGCTGTCCTTAAGATCGATCCCTTCGCCGAAGATTCCGCCCATTACACACAGACCGATGGTGGTTTTTGTCGGTGTGTCCTCAAAATGGGACAGGAACTCCTCCCGTTCCGTTTCACTCATGGAAGTTTCCTGAACATAAACATTGACACATTCCTGACAGTAGGAGGAGCTTTCGATATAACTCCGGATGTCCTCCAGCATACGGTAAGAAGGAAAAAAGATCAGATAATTTCCCGTTTTTGCCTGGATGAAACGTAAAATATAATCGCTGATGCGCTGATATTCTGCCGGGGTTCGCCGGGTATATTTCGTGCTTACGTCCCTTGCGATCATCAGAAGGCGGTTGGAGGAGGAAAACGGGGAGGGAGCGTAAATAGCATAGTCATCCTCCCGTCCTGCCAGCTGATCCCGGTAGTACTGTACCGGAAGCAGGGTTGCCGAAAAAAAGACGGCGCAGCGTCCCCGTTTCAGGTAACTGTCCAGATTGCCGGAGGGGTCCATACACTGCAGATGGAGATAAAATGCTCCGGCAGGATCGTAGTCTCCGTAAATAATATATTTTTCATCTAATGTTTCGTAAATGGACAGAAAATAGCGCAGCTCAAAATAAAATGCCAGAACATCCTCTCTGGAATCATTGTCCAGAGGCAGCGCAGCCGGATCCCCCGGTGTAATGTCGGGGAGTGCTGTATAATCTCCGGAGTCCGTCCGGCTGTGGAGATATTCTTCTAATAGGGAGGAGAGGCGCAGCGCCTTCATTACAAATGGTTCAATCTCAATGGAATCATAAATTTTTCGTTCTTCGCATTCCCGTTTTAACTCCAGAAGCTCTTTGTTACAGCGTTCCAGACTGCGGGCAATTTTGCGGGAGTGAGTGGTCATGATCTTTTTGATCTTGAGAAAATCCTCCTTGATCAGCGTAGAAGAGTACATTTCACGGGCGCGGTCCACCAGATTGTGTGCCTCGTCGATCAGGAATATATAGGGGTTTTCTGTCTCCTGGGCAAAGAAACGTTTCAGGCATGCCGTGGGATCAAAGGCGTAATTGTAGTCACCGATGATGGCATCGCACCATGTACTCACATCCAGGCTCATTTCAAAGGGACAGACATTATGCTTCTCAGCATAGGAGAGGATCATATCACGGGAGATGGAATCCTCCTGGGTCAACAGATCATACACGGCATCATTGACTCGGTCAAAATGACCCAAAGCTCTGGGGCATGCCTGAGGGTTGCACTGGGGCTTATCTAAAATGCAGATTTTTTCTTTGGCGGTCAATGTGATAAATTTGAGCCGCATGCCCTGTGCCGCAAGGAGAGTAAAGGACTCCTGGGCAACGGTCCGGGTAATGGTCTTGGCAGTAAGATAAAAAATTTTTTCGGTGATTCCCTCGCCAATGGATTTGACGGCAGGAAACACAGTGGAGATAGTCTTACCTACTCCGGTAGGTGCTTCGATGTAGAGACGTTTCTTCCGAAGAATACTTTGATAAACACCCTTCACGAGAGTCTGCTGTCCCTCCCGGTAATCAAAGGGAAAGCGTAAGCTCCGGATCGTGCGGTTGCGCTCCTCCTGCCATTTGATCTCCCAGGCAGCCCATTTGGCATACTCCTGTACCAGATCCAGAAACCAGTTCTCAATCTTCCGGAAGGAAATGCGTTCCTCAAAGATGCGCACCTCCTCTGTGGGAATATGGCAGTATGTCATCCGGATACCGATATTCTTGAGCTTGTTTTTCTTTGCGTAGATATAGCCGTAGCACATGGCCTGCGCCTTGTGGACCAGAACCGGTTCCTTCAGACGGGAGACATGACGGTAAATTCCCTTGATCTCGTCAATGGTCATGCTACTTCCGTCCTTTGCCGGGAAAATGCCGTCGGCGCGCCCCTCCACAGTAATTTCAAGGGAAACCCCATCATAGGTTACAGGTACAGTAATGTCTAAGGGAACCTCGGCCAGATAGGTGGAGCCCATGCGTTTCTGAAGCTTTTTGTGGATCCGGGTACCCTCCTGCATGGCGTCGGGATCCGCCAGACCACTTTCGGACGCAACAATATCGCCGCTTCGCAGAATAAACTCTACGAGATTACGCACAGAAATTTTAACGCAGTGCACGGGATCCCTCCTTTCCTATAGCATCTTCTCCAGCATATCGCGATCCCAGAGAACAACCCCGATCTTGTCTGCCAGCTTACGGGCGGCAGGGGTAAAATATTGATTGGTCAGAACCATCGCGACATGACATTCATAAAATGCGCGTCCCGCATATACCTGCTGGACAGCTTCGATGCCCACGTCGTAGTTGTATCGCTTGCACTGGATCGCAAAGGAAATTCCGTCCCGGTAAGCAAGAACATCTACGCCGAAATCGCCGCTTGCCTTCGTGTTCTCTGCCAGCTCAAAACCGTTGGAGGCAAGAATGTCGCAGGTCAGAGCTTCAAAATCCGCACCGGAGATATCGTCCAGATCGGTCAGTGACCAGTCCCCGCGAATATAGCGGCTCCGGGAACGAAACAGAGAGTGGATCTTGCAAAGGCAGAAGATCATAAAAAGAAGTCCTACGCAGACTGCCGGGGCAAAAAAATCCCGCGGTGCTCCCAGAAAGAGAAATACAAGTCCCACAGGAACCAGTGCCGCCAGCATACCCCACAGGAATATATATAAAGTCAATCGCTTATGTCTCATAATAAATTTTAATCCTTTCCGAGTCCTTAAAATTTGGACTGCAGGAACAAAGTCACCGTGTGAAAGTTAAGTTTCACAACATTCTTAAATAGATTACAGAATGTTTGTTCGGCAAAGAATATATTATATGATGGCGGAAGAAAATGCAAGGCGGAAAAAGTGAAAAAAACGGAAAGAAAATAAAACCATGTGTGTGATACACTATATTTGCAGCTTGTTTTATGATAGGAAAACATAAGGAGGAACTATTTATGAAGAAGGGTTATAAGGCAATCGCAGTGACTCTCAGTATGGTGCTGGCGTTGACCGGTGTTGTTGGAGGGGCTCCTATGAAAGGCGAGGCAAAAGCCAAAATTAAACTGAACAAGAAAAAGGTGACATTGACTGTAGGTAAAAGCGTGAAGCTGAAGCTTAAGGGTACCGGCAAAAAGGCAAAGTGGTCATCCAGCAATGAAAGCGTTGCCATGGTGAGCAGTACCGGTAAGGTTATGGCTGTGAGCGTGGGAAAAGCGAAAATAAGAGCCAAGATTAAGAAAAAGAAATATTCATGTAGTGTAACCGTTAAAGGAAAAACAACAGAGCCGGAGGAATTCTGGCCTGTAACACAGACAAAGACACCGACTGCCACAAAGGCACCGGCAGCGACGGCACCGGTAAGAAAGACAAATGCTCCGTCCAACACAAAGAATCCGGCAGGAACCGGCAGGCCATATGGGACAAATGTACCGGGAAAGACGGACGCACCGGAAGTAACAAAGACCCCGGTTAAGACAGAGGAGCCGGAGGAGACAAAAGCACCGGCTAAGACGGAGGAGCCGGAGGAGACAAAAGCCCCGGTTAAGACGGAGGCACCGGAGGAGACAAAAGCACCGGTTAAGACGGAGGCACCGGAGGAGACAAAGGCACCGGTCAAGACAGAGAAGCCGAACGATACAGCGTCACCGGTTAAGCCGAGAGTGGTTTATCAGTTTGTCGGAAGCATAACAGGATGGGGAGGGCCGGATACCTATCCGTCATCCAAGGATCACGAGCAGGGAGACGGCGGATCCAACTCCGTGAATGAGAGTCTCACAAACATCAAGGTAGGGATCGGCAGCTATAAGTGTGGTCTTGAGCTTATGAACAAATACAGTGACAATTTTATCGGAGCATCCAATGAGCTGTCACAGATCATTAAGGGAATGACAGATCCTGTCATCCGTGTGACATTGGAAAATGGTGGTGCTGCATCCGCTTATAACTGGTATGATGAGCTGAAATGTCCAAGTGGAGAGGAAGTAGCTCTGACCAAAGAATTCCTGAGAAATGAGTACGTTGGCCTGTTCGGAAATGATGATACGATCACAAAGGTAGAGATCTATGACCGTGCCGCTGCCGCAGTAGAGCCGGAGCAGCCGGAGGAGACAAAAGCTCCGGTTAAGACAGAGGAGCCGGAGGAGACAAAGACCCCGGTTAAGACAGAGAAGCCGAATGATACAGCGTCACCGGAGGATACAAAGAAACCGGAGCAGACAGCGTCACCAGAGAATCCATCCCGGCCGGAAGAAAGTTATACACCGGACATTCCGGTTGTTACACCGGGATCGGCAGATGCGGATAATGAAGCGCTTGCAAGTAATATGAAGGCAAGTCTTCAGAAATTGTCAACGGGTCAGATACTGCTGAAATTGGTCAATAATAATGATGTCACAGTAAATTATTTTGAAGTGACAGTTGTATGGAAGGATGCACAGGGAAATGCATTGACATATGATGACTACGGTGAGATACATACGGATCAATCATCTTCAGATGGATATTTCCTGGAAAAGAACGGATTGTATTATAACCTGATATCTCCTTCTAGTGAGAATAAAGACAAAATAGATCTGTCAAAGAGTGAGATTAGTATCAAGGTAGATCAGACATATACAGAGGAGTTTTGCTCCCCTTTAACATCCAAAATTACAGTAACCAGTCGGAAAACGGTTGATGAATATGGAGACAGTCAGATTGATTATGAAATCAAGAATGATGATTCGAAAGAAGCACGTATAGATTTGGTTTGCTTGTATAAGGATGCACGGGGAAATGTAATTGGTGTATGTTGGTCATATGAGAGTCCGAAGGCAGGAGAAACTGTCAGCGATTATATGTATATTCCATATGATGAGAATGGTGATGAGCATATCGACTTTGCTTCTTATGAAATTTATATCAATGGATGTTTGTATGATTCAGAAAGTTAAATGTCCGTCAGTCTGCAATTTTCATAGATAATATGGACATAATATAATAAACCTTTTTAAGGGCGCATATCGAATTGTTTCGATATGCGCTCAAATTATGCCATGAATAAGCCGGAAATTCTGCCTTCGCAGCTGGTGCAAGCGAGGTGTTATGAGTTCTCCGGGGGTTTTTCTGTTTGACAGGGGATTTGTAGGAGAGTAAAATTTAATTTAAACCGATTTGATTAAAATTGGTTTGAATTAAATCAATTTGAATAAAAAAGCAAAAAGTACATTGATAATGAATGGGCTGACAAGAATCTATATATTATTCTTTGCGGTTCGGCACTCAGCTTTATGGAAGACAAGGTGCTCAGCGAGAAAAGTCCGTTGTTTGGACGGCGGGATTCCCAGATCAAATTGGATGCATTTGATTATCTGGAGTCTGCATTATTTGTGCCATCTTATACAAATGAGGAGAAGGCCATCTGTTACGGTGTAACAGGCGGTGTTGCAAAATATCTTTCTATGATCGATCCGGAGAAGAGCTTAGATGAAAATATTAAGAAGCTTTTTTTCCGGACCGATGGATATCTGTATGATGAGACACGAAACTTCCTGATGCAGGAATTTTCGGATATTATATTCTTTAAATAAGCTGATCAGTGTAGGGCTTGTGGAAAAAAGACGCTGTATTACAGAAGAAAAAAATAAAAGAAAGACAAAATATGTTTTAAAGGATTCCATGTTTAAATTCTGGTATGAATTTATTCCAAAGGCATGTAGTGTCATAGAAATGTGCCAATATTATACACTCAAAGAAGGAATCGCAGGGAAATTTAACTGCTTTCTGACAGAGACCGGAACCTGGTGGGGGACGGAGGTGCTTGTGGATGAGCAGGGAGGTAAAACAACCCGGCAGGCGGATATTGATGTGGTAGGCCTGTCCGCCATAGATAAGGTGATGGTTGTGGGAGAATGCAAGTTTAAAAACGAAAAGATTGACAGATCCATTTATGAAACTCTGGTCAGAAGAAGTAAAGCGATTCCGGCAAAGTACCGCATAACCAGATATTTATTCTTTTCGCTGAGTGGATATACGAAATGGTTTGATGAGATTGACCGGAATGAGGTCTGCCTGTTTACGCTGGACGATCTGTATCGGTAGATTGCCGGTTTAAAAGACAGATGCTTGGCGGGGTTGCTGCGTATAGGCACAGAAAGGAAGGGACAGCATTGTTAATTTAAAAAGGGTCCGCACCTCAAAAGGCATGAGTCTGGATGTGTATCTGGTGAGGGTGTAGATGTAAAGCATAAATGTTTTGATAAAAAGCTTCTGATCACAGTCATCGGAGCACATATCATTCGTATGGTGCCGCCACTGATCCTGACGGAAGAGGATTGCGACAAGGCTTACGAGATCATTAAGGAGTCTGTTGAAGAATTAGCCGAATAAGCTGGCAGGCCTTCCGAAATATAAAGACCTGCCAGACCGTGTTGTTTATTTCTTCACTTTAATCTTTTTAACCTTCGTCCACTTGCTGTAGATCTTTTTCATTCCCTGAAGCTTATAAGCACGGACGCGGACGAAATAGGTTTTGGATCGCTTTACTTTTTTTACAGTACAATAAGTGGTTTTTACTGTCTTTTTCTTTAAGGACCTGGTAAATTTCTTGTTCATTGCGTACTGCACTTCATATCCCTTGACCGTGGTCTCCGGCAACCAGGTGATGATAAGCTTTAACGGCTTTTGGTTTACAATACGAAGTCCCTTGACGGCTTTTGGAGCAGACGCTTTGATGGAAGTCTCTGAGGAAGCATCCTGTGTACCAGAGGAAGCAGACGGCTTCTTTGTTGCGGATGGTGTATTGGAGGAAGACGGCTTCTTTGTGGCTGCCGGTGCATTGGAAGCAGCCGGAGTGTTGGAAGTGCCGGGTTTATTGGATGCTGCCGGTGTATTAGAAGTGTCAGGCTTATTGGATGCAGCCGGTGTCTCCGATGCAGTTCCCTTCTTTGGAATGACTTCTCCCTGTTGCAGGACCTTCTTGCAGGCCTTACAAATGGTATCACCTGTGTATCCTTCTTCGGTTGTCGTAGCAGGTTTTTTGTTTACAACCTCTTTCTCCCAATGATAGTCAGGATCGATCGGAAGAGTGATTACTTCACTTTTGCCGCATTTTGTGCAGGCGCGGGTTGCAGTTCCCTCCTGGGAACAGGTTGCCCGTTCAATGACAGCGGTCTGGATCCACTCGTGTTCACAGGCATCTGCCCGTTTCCAATGTGCATAGAGGGTGATGTTTCCGGTACTTCCTTTGGCAATCTCAGTAACCTGTTGTGTCAATTCTTTATCAGAGAACCAGCCGAGGAAAGTATAGCCCTCCCGAATAGGATCCTTTAACGTGATGGTATCTGAATTATTGGTATAAGCTGCCGGATTATCGTTTTGTACATTCGTTGCATTTAAAAAATATGTGATAGTGTAGTCTGTGACCGAACTGTCTTTCCACATGGCATATAAGGTGATTTCAGCCTGATCTGTTTCTGTCAGTGGATAAATCTTGGCCTCATCCCGATAAAAAGTACCACTTCCGTCCGACATGGTGTTCCAGCCTGTAAAGGTATAGTTTTCCCTTGTGTAGGCGTTTTTGGAAAGAGAAAATGTAAAGCCGTCAATCATACACGTCTGTGCATCCATCGTACCTGCGGCGGCCCCATTTCCATCATAGATTATGGTGTAGGAACCCTTTGGAAAACTGATCGAGCGGCCGGACCAGACACCTGTTGCTTTGTCTGCCATAGCATTGATATCCGCTTCCGGAATAACGGAATAGATATATAATTTACCGGAGCTGCTTTTTTTGGCAAGAAATGCATAATCACCGAATTCTTCCAATGTGGCCGGTAAATAAAGCGTTTTCAATGCATCCATATTTGCACAGCCCGAATCAATGATTTTTGTGATGGCAGTTTCTCTCAGGTCAAGCGTTTTGATCGCTGTTCCGGAAAATGTCAGGTAGTTGATTTCTTTCAAGGTCTTAGGCAGGATCACTTCCTCCAGACTGGTACATGCTCTGAAAATACTTTGTCCTGTCTGTTCCATGGTACTGCTCGACAGATCGATCTTTTTCAGTTTGGAGCAGTTGTAAAATGCGTAATTTTCTATAGAAGAAATATTTGTTTTGGAGCAATCCACTGTTTCCAGATTCGTACAATCCTGAAAAGCATAAGCATCAATGGAAAGATTTTTAGGTTCGCCCCAATATACGGAGGCGAGAGAAGTACAGTCTTTAAAAGCCTCATCGCAGATTCTGACTACGGAGGTGCCTCTGAAGTCAACGGTCTTTAAGGAGGAACATCCTAAAAATTCCTGGGGTTGAATAACCTGGATGGATTTGGGTATATTGATCTCTTCCAATGCGGTGCAGTTTTTGAAGGTTTGACTATAAAATTGTGTAACGGTATCCGGAAGCGTTACAGTTTTTAATTTAGTACATCCTTCGAAGGTTCCTGTAGTGGAAGAGAACAATGACACAATCATTTTTATGGAAGCTTCACTGAAATCTACTGATTCAATATCTGTTCCGGCAAAACCGTCATAGACTTTGTGAACCGGTACACCATCGATATCTGTCACTTTCACATTCTTTGAATAATCGTCACCCCATGGTCCAAACAGCGTGAGATTCCAGTCCGTCATATCCTTCCAGGTGTCCAGATCTAAGTCGGTATTGAAGCTGCTGTCATTACAATGGAAGGAATATCGTAAGCCATCCTTTACGAGGTAGCCACAGGAATATACCATATAGGCGGCCCGGTTCAGCAGCATTGTCGGTATCGTCATATCGAAGCCGGCACTGTTATATCCGCCGGAGGTCCAGAGCTCCTCTGCATCCGGCAGAACCTCGCTTGTATCGTCGTCTCTTTCCAGATCATAACGATTTCTGGAACATACGGTTGCATCAATATAGATCCAATAGTCAGAATCCTTGTTATAAGCAATGCTATAAGCATGGGTTTTGGTGACCAGTCCAAAGCTTGGAATGCCACGGGATACCAATAAAGTGTTTAAAAGATTAGTATATCCGCCGCACACCGCCTTCTTGGAGGACCAGACATCATATGGGTTATCTGATGTGAGTTCTGTTCCGTGTTTTGGGTTGTAACGTTTATCGTTCAGATTATAAGACACGCGGTTTGCAACGTAGCGGGATACGGCTTCCATCTCTTTATATGTGGTGGTGATATCGCACTGATCAAGATAGGTCTGCAGATCATCCGTCATCTCTTTAAGCTGGTCGTCGGTGTAAGTTGATTTATTCGGATCGATACAGTCCTTGAGCAGGTACTCCTGAAAGATCCCATCCAGCTTTTCAAAAGCGGAAATTTCCTCCTCTGATGCAGCCGCAAATGCAGTGGGTACATTTATGGTGATCGTAAGTAATAAAAGCACCAGTGCAGGGAAGAACAAGCCCGGGAAATATTTTGGTATATTTTTTTTATTCATATCGTATCCTCCTTGTATAAACTCAAAATAAAATTCTTCTTTATTATATGATTATATGGGATAAATCAAGTAAATGAGAATATTTGCGTGAACGGTTCATATATGGCGTGAACGACGTGTGTTCTTTTTATGTGGAATTCGGCACAAGTAAATGAAAAACACCTTGAGCCGGTGTCGGAAAACGTGTACAATGAAATTGTTGCAAAACGCATCTTGAGTTATTAAAAATGGGTTTAATTTTTAAAAGAAATCATTATAGCAACAGAAAAGAGGGTTAATATGGCAGAGAAAGAAAGCAGTTATGGATTTGAGGAGACAATGGTAACACTGACAGATGAGGATGGTCTGGAGAAGGATTTTTATGTGGACGAGATCTATGAAGTGGATGGCAGACTCTATGCAGCAGTTATTCCGGCAGATGTGGAAAATGTTACAGAATATTATGTATTCCGTCTGATCGATCTGGGAAATGATGATTTTGAGATGGAGGATATCGAGGAAGAGGCAGAGTATGATGCGGCAGCAGACGCTTATGAGGAGATTCTGGATACCCGGATGTGGAACCGGGAGTTTGAAGGGGAATAGAGCGGGCGTCTGCAGTGGATGTTGCATTTTTATGATCTAAAAATAAAATATAGTCGTACAAATATCCGGGAGTTATTAAAGTATACTTTAATAACTCCCGGATATTTTATAAAATATACTTGTATTTTCATAGCGGAGATATTAAAATATAATATAGTAATTTTGGTGGAATTATAAAAGTATATAAAATTAATTTTAAGAGATAACAGATATATGGAGGTGGTACGATGGCAATTGTCAGTGATGATCAGGTGATTAAGGTGCTGCGCCAGTATAATACATGGTGGCGTAATGTGTCTGAGGTAAAAGAGGAAAGTAAAATATAGCAAGGGATGTAGAGGGAAGGGTAGAAAGATAGAAACCCCGAAAAGGGGACGAGAACCTAAAGCGAGATTTCTTTCCAAAAAAAATATAATGTAGAAAGATAGAAACCCCGAAAAGGGGACGAGAACCTTCAAGAACGCATTTATAACTTTTGCTTCTACCAGTAGAAAGATAGAAACCCCGAAAAGGGGACGAGAACTGTGTATCATTTGCGTTTATATAAATTATTCTTTGTAGAAAGATAGAAACCCCGAAAAGGGGACGAGAACACTTTATTATATAATTCAACAAATGCACTATTCACGTAGAAAGATAGAAACCCCGAAAAGGGGACGAGAACCCTTTCAGATATACCCTACACTTACCATTCTTTGTAGAAAGATAGAAACCCCGAAAAGGGGACGAGAACCATATCTTCGATCTCTAACCGCCCCATAACTTCCGTAGAAAGATAGAAACCCCGAAAAGGGGACGAGAACTTGGTGATACTGCTGTCACAGTGGAATATTGTAACGTAGAAAGATAGAAACCCCGAAAAGGGGACGAGAACGTAGTGGCGTAGCTAAAAGTTAAGACATTTTTAGTAGAAAGATAGAAACCCCGAAAAGGGGACGAGAACGATAATGGGAAATCCAACTGTCTGAATAGCATCGTAGAAAGATAGAAACCCCGAAAAGGGGACGAGAACTTACTATCTCGATTGCTTCCTTCACCATCACTTGTAGAAAGATAGAAACCCCGAAAAGGGGACGAGAACTACTACCTAAAAAAAGGGTATCCAATTACAACATTTCGAAGTAGAAAGATAGAAACCCCGAAAAGGGGACGAGAACTTCAACCTGTCAATAATAAGCTCAGCTTGCTTCTGTAGAAAGATAGAAACCCCGAAAAGGGGACGAGAACGACTTAATCTTTGCACACTCCACTTGCAATGCCTGTAGAAAGATAGAAACCCCGAAAAGGGGACGAGAACGCCTTGTTTAATTTGTTCATTGTATTCATAGTGAATAGTAGAAAGATAGAAACCCCGAAAAGGGGACGAGAACGCCAATGCGCCACACATAACAATCGGAAATCCCACGTAGAAAGATAGAAACCCCGAAAAGGGGACGAGAACTTTCGTAGCCATATGCCATAAAATTTGTCATTTCGATGTAGAAAGATAGAAACCCCGAAAAGGGGACGAGAACAGTTTCTCCGTTTTTGTTTGTGTACTGGTACATAAGTAGAAAGATAGAAACCCCGAAAAGGGGACGAGAACTACTATCGCTTAAACCATACGGCAAGCGGTTAAGAGTAGAAAGATAGAAACCCCGAAAAGGGGACGGGAACGCCAGCCTTGCTTATTTTGCGATTTTAATTAAAGTAGAAAGATAGAAACTCCGAAAAGGGGACGAGAACCTACACACCCATAATCTTCGCAAAACTTCATCTCCGAATAGAAAGATAGAAACTCCGAAAAGGGGACGAGAACAACCAAGTGAACCGTATCAAACAATACCACATGGCATAGAAAGATAGAAACCCCGAAAAGGGGACGAGAACTCTTTGGTCTCTTTAACTGTGCCATCCCACAAATCAGTAGAAAGATAGAAACCCCGAAAAGGGGACGAGAACTTTGACTTGACGTCATAAACATCATCAACATAAGGTAGAAAGATAGAAACCCCGAAAAGGGGACGAGAACGTTGACCGCCTACCCCCTTGCGGTGATTATATATTATAGAAAGATAGAAACTCCGAAAAGGGGACGAGAACAGTATCAATGAAATACACACCGTCATATTTTGCCTATAGAAAGATAGAAACCCCGAAAAGGGGACGAGAACGGGTTGTTCTTCGGTTTCAAATCTGGGAAATTGGTAGAGAGATAGAAACCCCGAAAAGGGGACGGAATGTATAGGATATAATTAAGTAAAATGGATATTTTGCAGAGAGGAGGATTGTATGAGTTATCTATATGTGTGCGAACAAGGTGCTTGTGTGGGAATTCAAGGTAATCGATTTCAAGTGAAATATAAGGATGGTATGTTAAAGAGCATACCTGCGGAAACTTTGGAAGTAATTGAAATTTTTGGAAAGGTTCAGCTAACGACACAATGTGTGACAGAATGCTTAAAGCGTGGGGTAAATGTTATTTTTTATTCTGTTAATGGTGCCTATTTTGGAAGATTGATTTCCACAACCCACGTGAATGTACAGAGGCAGAGAAAACAAGCAGAGATTGGAAATAATGAGACATTTAAACTGGAATTTTCACGAAAAATCATTTCAGCCAAAATAAGGAATCAAATGGTGGTTTTACGTCGATATGCCAGGCGACGTGATGTGAATATTGATCGCCCTATGGTAGAGATGCAGATTATGCAGAAAAAAGTCATTTGTGCGAATACCATTGAGCAGGTAATGGGATATGAAGGAACGGCAGCAAAAATATATTTTAAAATGTTGTCACTGTTGATTGATCCAGAGTTTACATTTTCTGGCAGATCCAGACGTCCTCCGATGGATCCGTTTAATTCTTTAATTAGCTTAGGCTATTCTATTATATTGAATGAATTATACGGAAAGATAGAGGGAAAGGGGTTAAATCCGTATTTTGGAATCATGCACAAGGATCGGGAAAAGCATCCGACGCTAGCTAGCGATTTGATGGAGGAATGGCGTGCGGTGTTAATTGATTCGACGGCACTAAGTATGTTAAATGGTCATGAATTATTGTTGGAAGATTTCTATTCGGGATCAGATTGCCCGGGAGTATTTTTGGAACAGGAGGGATTTAAAAAGTATATCAAAAAATTAGAAGGAAAATTTCGGACAGATAGTCGTTATCTTTCATATATAGAGTATGCAGTTAGTTTTCGGAGAGCACTTGATTTTCAAATTGCACAGTTTGTGAAGGCGATTGAAACAGAAAATGTGGATGAATATATGCCAATTGAAATTCGTTAATCAAGGAGGAAACGTGATGGAAAATTATTTCTGGAATACAGAGGAAAAAGAAACAAGAAAAAAGCTGTACATTCTTATAATATATGATATTGTAGATAATAAAAGAAGAATTTGGTCCTATGTCAAGATTTAGTACAAGTTAAAATGAGTTTTTCTCATTCTAACCTGCCAGCAATTCCGAAGTTGCCTGTTGATACAATCTTTCAAAATCATCGGGGGACATATAATCGC
>NZ_JACRSX010000015.1 GCF_014384985.1 Jutongia huaianensis | reverse complement strand
GAAAAAGAACTATTATATAAATGGGTAAAGTTATTATGAACCAGCGGCATAGAGAAACATAGAATATACGGAGCCTGAATTATATGACTTGAAAAATGAAACGAATGAAGCATACAGAGACTTGGTTTAAAATTAGATTATCTTTATAAGAAAGAATTATGATAAGATTATGAATAATGCCACTGTACTATATAAATAAAAGTTAAAGAATGATACAACCACGGGATATGTAAAATATGTAAAATTTACTCTTCCTTACCAAGAGATTGAAGAGCGGTGTAAACGATATGGTGTTTCGGAATATAGTAATAACAAATGAAGTGAGGCGTAAAAATGAGTACACAACAAAAGAAAAGCAAATATGAGATTGACATGTGCAACGGTTCCATACTGGACAAGCTGATATCCTTTTCCATTCCATTAATGCTGTCCGGAATTTTGCAACTGTTATTTAATGCGGTGGACATTATCGTGGTGGGGCGGTTTACCGGAAGCGAGGCGCTGGCTGCAGTGGGATCAACGACAGCGCTGATCAACGTATTTGTTAATTTTTTTATTGGGATTTCTCTGGGATCGAATGTGCTGGCGGCGAGATTTTATGCCGCCGGGAAGGATAAGGAGATGTCAGAAACGGTACATACGGCGATCACGCTGGCTCTGATCAGCGGCATTGTCATGGGAATTGTAGGCGTGGTGTCTGCGAAGGGGGCTTTGCAGCTGATGGACACGCCGGATAATGTACTGGATCTTTCCACTTTATATATGCGTATTTATTTTGTGGGGATGCCATTTTTTATGTTGTATAACTATGGAGCCGCTATCTTAAGGGCAGTAGGGGATACAAAGCGTCCGTTGATGTTTCTGATCGTGTCCGGTGCTACGAACGTGGTATTAAATCTGATCCTGGTGATCCGGTTTCATCTGGGAGTAGCCGGAGTTGCGATCGCAACCGTGATCTCTCAGGGGATATCGTGTGTATTAGTGCTTCGCTGTCTGTATTATTCGGAGGGAAGTTATCAGCTTCGGTTTTCCAAACTTGGTATGAAGGCGCGCTATGTAAAGCAGATCTTTCAGGTGGGTGTGCCGGCAGGAATCCAGAGCACGATTATTAACTTCTCAAATGTATTATTGCAGTCCTCGGTGAATTCCTTCGGATCTGTTGCCATGGCAGGATATACGGCTGCCAATAATATCCTGGGATTTTTATATGTGTCCGTCAATTCCATTACACAGGCATGTATGAGTTTTACCAGCCAGAACTACGGTGTGCGCAAGTTTAAGAGAATGGATAGGATATTGCTGGAATGTCTGGGGCTTACGGTGACCGTTTCCTTAATATTCGGAGGAGGTTCCTATTTATTTGGCTCGGAGTTGATGCACATTTATACGAAGAGTGCAGATGTGGTGGCTTGTGGTACGGATATTATGCTGTACACCACTGTGACATATTTCTTATGTGGGATTATGGATCTGTTTCCGGGAGCACTCAGGGGAATGGGACATTCTGCGGTGCCAATGATTCTTTCTGTGGTTGGAACGGTTGGAACGAGAATAGTATGGATATACTGGGTATTTCCGCAGCACAGAGCATTGGATTTTTTGTTTATTTCATATCCGGTGTCATGGATCTTAACGATCGTGATGCAGGTGATCTGTTTTTACTTTGTCCGAAAAAGAGTACACGGAAAGGATTGAAACATATCTGTTTGACATACAAATTATCGTCGTGATTTCATTTTCGTCTGAATTACCAGTCCTCAATATCATCAAGATTGACAACTTCCGGTGTGCCAGCCGGTTCTGCCTCTGTACCGTCATTGTCGGAGGACTGATCGGTGGTCAGAGCCTGAATCTGCTCATCGGTAATCTCCGAAGGATCTCCAATTACCTCGGGTTCGGTATCCTCCGTCTGATGTTTCTCCGCCTCTTCCCGGGCACGGCGCAGGATAGATTGGATCTCATCATCTCTGTTGTTGATGGGATAGGCTTCCTCCTCGTTATTACAAAGATAATATTTAATAATATGACCACTATATAAAGCAACGGTACTGCCGTTGCATACATCACTGTTTCTTTGGTATGGAAGATTATCGTACATTTCAATGCCGTAATCTAATGTGCCGTCGTATTTCTTGGAAATGCCGGCTTCACGATTGAGCTGTATCATAGAAAAGACTTCCTTTCCGATGGGATGTTGTCTGAAAAACGTCCCTTCCTATGCTTGTACTTTATCATATAGCAGCGGTGGGGTCAATAGAGTTTGTGGGAGGAATTTCCCAAAATCAGGAGTGAATTAACAATACTCACAAAATCAATAAATTGACTTTTCGCTATCTTATGTTATAATTAGCACCGAGTGTCCTGTCATCACAGGACAGGGGAAACGATAATTGAAAATGAGTTGTCATATGGTATCCGTGTGGCAGAAATGAGGAAATCTATGGGAAAAGCAAAACAGATTGTTAAGAATTTTACAAAGTACAATAATCTATTGTATGAATTGGTCAAGAAAAATATCAAATTAAAGTACCGCCGTTCGTATCTGGGAATTCTTTGGACCCTGATCGAGCCGTTATTAACTATGATCGTTCTGACCATTGTCTTCGGTACGTTCTTTAATAAAGGTACAAAGCAGTTCCCTGTATATGTACTGACAGGACGTCTGTTATTTTCCTTTTTTCAGTCAGCGACAAAGGCGGGGCTCAAATCCGTCAGCGGCAATGCCTCGATGATCAAAAAAGTCTATGTACCCAAGTATATATACGTTGTTTCTTCGGTGGTTTCCAACTTTTTGATCTTCCTGATCTCGCTGGTGGTTCTGGTGGGAGTAGCCGTTGTGCTGAAGGTGGAGCCGACGATCTATCTGTCACAGGCATGGATCCCGTTGATCATTTTGTTTGTGATGTCTTTAGGTACCAGCCTGATCTTAGCGACACTTAGTGTATTTTTCCGGGATGTGGAATATATCTGGGGTGTTGCCTGTATGCTTGTTATGTATGCATCTGCCATTTTCTATCCGGTGGAAAAGATCATTAAGAGCGGTAAGGGCTGGGTATTCAATATCAATCCGGTATATATGTGTATCGCTAATTTCCGAAATTCCGTATTGTACGGAGTTCCAATGAATATGCAATATTGTGTATTGTCGGCAGGAATTGCTGTTGTGCTTTTGGTGATAGGAATGGTTCTTTTCTATAAGAAACAGGATGATTTCATTTTGTATCTGTAATCAGATATTATAAACAGAAATGCCGGGCAGCCCGGTGGAGTTGCATCATTGCAGGAATGGAGAGTTCAATGAAAAATAATGTTGCCATTAAGGTTAAAAACGTAGGAATGCGTTTTAATCTGAGTCAGGATCGTGTGGATAACCTGAAAGAATATATGATCCGTTTTTTAAAGAGAGATCTGCATTTTAATGAATTCTGGGCCTTGAGAGAGATCAATTTTGAGGTGAAAAAGGGAGAGCGTCTGGGAGTACTGGGATTGAACGGATCCGGTAAAAGTACCCTGTTAAAGATTGTTTCCGGTGTATTGAAGCCGACGACAGGTTATGTACAGACCAAAGGGAAGCTGGCACCTCTTCTGGAACTGGGAGCAGGCTTCAGTCAGGAGTATACCGGCAGAGAAAATATCTATCTGTACGGTGCTGTTCTGGGATATTCCAAGGAGTTTCTGGATGAGAAATTTGATGAGATCGTAGATTTCTCTGAGCTGGGAGAGTTTATTGATGTACCGATCAAGAATTATTCCTCCGGTATGAAATCCCGTCTGGGATTTTCGATTGCGACTGTCGTAGAACCGGAAATTCTGATCCTAGATGAGGTGTTATCTGTAGGAGATAAAAAATTCCGCCGCAAGAGTGAGAAAAAGATCATGGACATGTTCGATAAGGGAGTGACCGTGCTTTTCGTTTCTCATTCTTTGGAGCAGGTACAGAGAATCTGCGACCGAGCGATCATTTTGGATGGTGGTCATCTGGTAGCGAAGGGTCCGGTTGACAAGGTGGCAAGAATTTATAAAAATATGACAGAGTAACCCATATATTTCAGAAGTAATCATGCCGCTTCCAAAATGAGAAATGGATTTTTCAATGATAGGAGGAGAACGATGAAAAGCAATAACAGTATAGCTCGAAGGATTCTTGTAATGGTTCTTACAGTGGCTGTCTGTGTGACAATGCTGGGAAATTCTTCCAGAGTCAGTGCAGCCTCTGCATATCAGATCAAGATCAATAAACAGCAGAACTGTGTGACCATTTACAAATCAGGAGCCAATGGAAAGTATAAGCCGGTAAAGGCAATGGTATGTTCTACCGGTTATGCGACGCCGGTCGGCACATTTCCGCTGGGAGAGAAAATGCGCTGGCATACATTAATGGGTCCATGTTATGGTCAGTATTGCACCAGAATTCACGGAGGCATTTTATTTCATTCTGTCTGGTATTACAAGCAGACACCGTCATCATTATCTGCTTCGGCGTATAATAAGCTTGGTGTGACCGCATCTCATGGATGTGTCCGGCTGAGCGTAGCAGATGCCAAATGGATCTACGATAATGTACCTTCCGGTTCTCCGGTTACGGTTTACAATTCATCAAATCCGGGTCCGCTCGGCAAGCCGTCTGCGATCAAATTGCCGTATTCCAGCACATGGGATCCGACGGATGTATGGAGCTCCGGTAATCCATGGAATAAGAAAAAGCCAAGTATTTCCGGTACCAAAAACCAGACGGTACCATATAATGGTACATATTCTGCTAAAAAAGGTGTCACTGCCAAAAATACCACAGGATATGATGCAACATCCCGGTTAAAGGTTTCTGTTCGTTATCATGGAGCGGATGTAAAAAAGGTCGATACAAAAAAGCCGGGAGTTTATAAGGTGATTTATAAGCTCAGAGATGAGATTGGACGTAAGGTTCAAAAGATCGTTAAGGTGAAGGTGACTTCCAGCCTTCCGGCACCAAAAATCAGCAATGCACAGGATATTTATGTGAAGTCTGCAGATCAGCTTACCAGGGGAAGAGCATTAAAGAATGTAACAATTACCCAGAAGGGAAAAAAACTTGCACGCAAATATATTAAAGTTATCTTTAAAAAGCAGAAAAAGGGTGTTTATAAGGTGACTTATAAGGCACAGAATGCAAGTGATCTGACAGAAGTTTCCGTGAAGGCATATGTAGACAGTCAGGCACCGGAGATCACAGGGGTAACGGATGGCGGAACATATCCGGTAGATTCATCTGTTCACGTCAATGAGAAATATGCAAGATCCTTGATCGGTGTATCTGATAATGTATCTGCATTGAAGACCTCGGATGTTCAGGTGAAGATTACAAATCAGGCAGACGGAAGCTATCATGTGATTTATGAGGTTCAGGATCAGGCCGGCAATAAAACAAAGGTTACGATCCATCTTACGGTATCTGCAGCCCAGCCGGCAACAGGTGCGGCAGTACAGTAGAAAAAGATGTTTTATGAAGTATGATAGGAAAGAGGATGACTTCATAAAAATTTAAGAAAGACATTATAAAAAGTTCGTGCAATTAGAAATGGAAAGTGATATACTATCGGCGTGAGCAGGTGCTGCATCTGCCTGCCGGTAGTATATTTATGTAATGGAAAATTGCATGTACAGCAGAGTGTGCGATTTTTGAAAAATCATTTTTATAAAAATAAGCTTGATATAAAGGAAGGTTTGTTATGGGAGAAAAATTATTACGAGTAAAGAAGTTTTTTACTTTTTATGTTTTTTTGCCGGTGATTCTGGATATTGTCATTGAGAGCTTAAATAGAAAATCAGTCTTTTCTGCATTTTCTTATATGGTTGACAAGCCGTTTTTATTTATGTTTAATGTATTGATCATTATGCTGACCCTGTCGGTCGCTATGTATTTCAAAAGAGAGATATTTGTATTGACATTGATGTCCGTAGTATGGCTGTTGTTTGGTGTCATCAATTTCGTGATCCTGCATTTCCGGGTGACACCGTTTTCAGCCGTGGATTTTACGTTGATCAGCAGCGCGATCAGTGTATCCGGTCATTATCTGACTGCATTTAATGTGATGATGATATTTTTTGCAATTGCTATTTTGGTGATTTCCCTGATCTGTCTGTTTAAAAGGACGCCATGCTTCCAGAAAAACACCACCAAAAAAGCATATATGCTTTCAACGCTGGTTATCCTGACACTGGCAGCGGGGATTGTGGTGATGCATAAGTCCAGCACCTCTGTTCAGGCACTGGCCGAGAATTATACCAATATTTCTGAGGCGTATGAAAATTATGGATTTGTTTATTGCTTCGCAAACAGTATCATTGATACCGGTATTAAGAAACCGGAGGATTATTCTGAGGAGTCCATGGCACAGATTAAGGATTCTATTAAGGATACCGGTACAGACGAGCCGGAGGTGAAGCCGGATATTGTGATGATCCAGCTGGAGTCGTTTTTTGATATTTGTGATGTGAAGGGAGTCAGCTTTTCCAGAGATCCCCTGCCTAATTTTCACCGTCTTCAAAAGGAGTATTCCAATGGTCAGCTGACAGTGCCGACAGTGGGGGCAGGTACCGTAAATACCGAGTTTGAGGTGCTTACCGGTATGAGCCAGCATGATTTTGGTGTCAGCGAGTACCCATATAAAACAGTATTAAAAAGCAAAACTTCCGAAAGTATCTGCAATGATCTGGCACAGATCGGTTATTCCAGTCATGCGGTACACAACAATACAGCAACCTTTTATGGACGCAATAAGGTATTTTCTAATCTTGGTTTTGACAGCTTTACGTCTGTAGAGTATATGAACAATATCACATTAAACCCGAATGGATGGGCGAAGGATGATGTGATGGTAGATGAAATTTTGAAGACTCTGGATGATAATAAAAACAAATCGGAGTTCACCTTCGGGATTACCGTGCAGAGTCATGGAAAGTACAATGATGTAAAGACAGACTCTAAGGATCCGGTAAAGGTGTATAATGCTCCGACGGGAAAGGAAGAGTCGTATGAATATTATGTCAATGAGATCGATGAAGTAGATCAGATGATCGGTAAGTTGGTATATGCTCTTGGAAAGCGGGAAAAGCCTACTGTGCTTGTACTTTATGGAGATCATCTGCCGAGTCTTGATCTTTCCAATGAAGACCTGGAGGACGGCAGTCTGTACGAGACGCAGTATATTATCTGGAATAATTACGGACTAAAAGAAAAGGATCAGGATCTGAAGGCATATGAGCTGTATCCGGAGGTGCTTGATCGGATTGGAATTCATACAGGTGTGATCACACAGTTTCATCAGCAGGCGGACCGCAGCAGTGACACTTATCAGACGGATCTGAAAGCATTGGAGTACGATCTTCTTTATGGAGAGAATTATATTTATGATGGAGAAGTGCCATTTACTGCAAGTAATCTGCAAATGGGAACAAATCCACTGAAGATTGCAGATGTATATCAAAAGGATGGGGAATATATTGTCCGGGGAGATAATTTTACTCCGTACTGCAGAGTGTACTTTGACGGAAAAGAGCTGGAATCCCAGTGGATTGATGAGCATCATTTGAAATTGAAGGATGTACCGGAGCGTTCCGACCGTAAGCAGGACAAACAGAAGAGCTATGAACCGGATGAGATTCCAAATTCCTTTGTGGTGGAGGTTCAGAATGGCGATGGTGTGAAGCTGAGTTATAGTAATAATCTGCGTTGGAAGAATACGTCTTTGGGGAAGAAGTAGGTTTCCAAGGAGACGTGGCAGAGTGACAGAATATCATAAACTATAAAATGAAAAATGTTGACTGGAAAAGTCGTGTTTTGTCGAGATGACAGACACGACTTTTTTTCTTTTCGCCTCTGTTTGACATTTTTCTCAAGAAGGCTTGCATATAATTATTTTTAGAAAACGGAAAGGAGATGACAGAATGATCAGATGAGAATTGCATTTTATTGGGATATCTTCTGGCTTTTGAACTTCATAATGAACCTGTTTCTGTTGGGGATGACGGCAATTATAAGACGAAAGTATCTCAGAAAATGGCGTCTTATAGGAGTATCTCTGCTGGAAAGCGGTCAGATGACAGCAGTGCTTGTATGGTGGCTGCAGCAGTTGAAAGAGCATAATGGTAAAAATGAAATTCTTTTCTGGCAGAATGGTATGCCCGCCGGCCTGATCGTGTTGGAAATTTTATTTGCTTTTGAAATGCTTCAGTTTTGTTTTTGGGAGAAACAGTTCCGGGAATTATTAAAGGATCTGCTTTATTTTCTTCAGGTGAGCGTTTTGACAGGGGGAGCATTATTATTATGCAGAGAGTGGATGGGAAAAGAGCATACTACAGGAATATGGACACTGTTTGCAGGAACGGCCGGGATATGGCTGGTGTTTTATATTATGGAACGTTATCTGCGGCAGGGGGATAAAAGGGTAAATACCATGGACGGCGTGATCATTATGGGAAACGGCAGACGTTATCCTTTGCGGGTTATGCTGGATACCGGCAACTGTCTTGTGAGCCCTTATAGTGGAGAACGGGTTATGATCATTGGAGAGACACTGGCACAACAGTTGGAAATAACGAAAACCCGGCCTCCTCTTTTAATTCCTTTTCAGTCCATTGGAGGGGACGGGATGCTGACAGCATACCGGATTCCCAGACTGTCTCTGCAGGATGGCTCGGAGGTACGGAACTTCCTTGCGGCAGTCAGTCCCAAATTGTCAGAAGATTCTGCAGTACAATTGATTATGTATGGCAGAAAATAAAATAGAAAGGATGAAAGAATGATTAAAATAAGCATGCCAAATAAATTTCAGCTTCGTATTATGCCGGAGCTGCGCGGATGGTTTCTACCGAAAAAGGGAGGAGAGATCCATTATATCGGCGGAGCGGAAATCCTTCCGGCGCCGTTTAGCAGAGAAGAGGAAAGCAAAATACTTGATCTTTTGGGAACGGAAGAGGATCAGAATGCCAGAAGTCGCCTGATTGAACATAATCTGAGGCTTGTGGTGTATATTGCTAAAAAGTTTGATAATACAGGGATTGGTGTGGAGGACCTGATCTCTATTGGAACGATTGGACTGATCAAGGCAATCAATACCTTTAATCCTCTGAAAAATATCAAGCTTGCCACATATGCCTCCAGATGTATTGAAAATGAAATATTAATGTATCTGAGGAGAAACAATAAGGTCAAAATGGAGGTGTCCATTGATGAACCCCTCAATGTGGACTGGGACGGAAATGAACTGCTGCTTTCCGATATTCTGGGGACAGATGAGAATATTATTTCCAAAAATCTGGAGGAGGAGGTAGACCGGAAACTTCTGCGGATGGCATTGGATAAGCTGGGAGAAAGGGAGCGGATGATCATTGAGCTTCGTTTTGGGCTGAACACAAAGGATGGGACAGAGAGAACACAGAAGGAGGTGGCTGATTTACTTGGTATTTCCCAATCCTATATATCCAGGTTAGAAAAGAAGATCATTAAAAGATTGAAAAAAGAGATCATGCGTCTGGAACAGGTATAAAAAAAGCGGAATCGCAAATCCTACTTACATAGCCGGTAATCATAACCGGCGGCTCACGGCAGCTCTGGCTGTACAGAAAATTCTTTCGCAGAATGGAGAACGCTCATGGCAATGTATAAAGTAGAGATTTGCGGGGTAAATACATCCCAGTTACCATTGTTGACGAATGAGGAAAAGACAGAATTATTTGAAAAGATACAACAGGGGGACAAAGAGGCGAGAGAGAAGTTTATTAAGGGAAATCTCCGGCTGGTATTAAGTATTATCCAGCGGTTTTCCGGCTCTAATGAAAATGTAGACGATCTGTTTCAGATCGGGTGTATTGGGCTGATGAAAGCCGTTGATAATTTTGATACTACACTTAATGTAAAGTTTAGCACCTATGCCGTACCCATGATCATCGGTGAGGTGAGAAGGTATCTCCGGGATAACAACAGTATCCGGGTCAGCAGATCCATACGGGATACGGCATATAAAGCAATTTATATGAAAGAATCCATGATGAAGGTCTCGGATAAAGAGCCTACGGTGGAGGAGCTGGCTCAAAAGCTGGAGATTCCGGCACAGGATATTGTGTTTGCACTGGATGCTATTCAAAGTCCGGTATCCCTTTACGAGCCGGTTTATGCCGAAAGTGGGGATAATCTTTATATTATGGATCAGATCAGTGATAAAAAGAATAAGGAAGAAAAGTGGGTTGAGCAGATCTCATTAAAAGCAGCGATTGACCGCTTAAGCCAGAGAGAACACAGGATCATTGAACTGAGATATTTTGAAGGAAAAACCCAGATGGAGGTGGCGCAGGAAATACAGATTTCACAGGCACAGGTGAGCCGGCTGGAAAAAAGAGCTCTCCGGTCCATGAAAAATTATCTTGCATAGAGACTGAAATTTTGCATAAGCTTAAGTAATCCTCGAAAAATGGAGTGATTTTATGCGGATGTCAGAGTTGAGGGAAAAGGAAGTGATCAATATCTGCGACGGCGAGAGACTGGGAAATGTTTGTGATGTGGATTTCGAGATAAAAACAGGTCGGATCTGCAATCTGATCATCCCCGGTCCATGCAAGGTGCTGGGGATTCTTGGAAGAGATCAGGAATATATTATTTCCTATGAGCAGATCCAGCGGATTGGGACAGATGTGATCCTTGTGGAAGCAGAACGGGAAAAGTGCCTGAAAAAATGCCAGTGGGACGAATAAAAATATCTGCTTGCATTTTTTGTTTGTTTGAACGATAATGTTGCTAAGAACAAAAGATGGAGGTAAAAGGCATGAAATGTCCGTATTGTGGGGAGGACGATACAAGGGTGATCGATTCCAGACCGGCAGATGATAATTCATCGATCCGGCGCAGGAGACAATGTGACAAGTGTGGAAAGCGTTTTACAACTTATGAAAAGGTTGAGGCAATTCCTTTAGTTGTTATCAAAAAGGATCAGAGTAGGGAAAGCTATGACAGGACAAAGATTGAGAGTGGTGTATTTCGTTCATGTCATAAGCGTGCCGTATCCATCGATCAGATGAATGCATTGGTTGATCAGGTGGAGGCAGAGATCTTCAATCAGGAAAAAAGAGAAATTCCCAGCAGCTATATTGGTGAGCTTGTGATGGATCATCTGGAAAAGCTGGATCCGGTTGCCTATGTGAGATTTGCTTCCGTATACCGCGAGTTTAAGGATGTCAGCATCTTTATGGATGAGATCAAAAAAATGCTCAATAAATAATAGGGATTGTTTTTTGATACCAGCAGTGTTATAATGCTGAAAATGACAGACAGGTTTTCGACTGATGTGTCGTGAAGCCTGTCTTTTTCTTTTGTGAAGTATATACTGAGGGGAAGCTTCTTTTGCCGCAGGCGAAAGGAGTCAATATGTATAGCAAAACATTTAGCGTGGCGATTCAGGGAATTGAAGGCCACATGGTTCAGATTGAGGCAGACATATCTGATGGGCTGCCTGTTTTTTCTTTGGTAGGGGACCTGTCCTGCGAGACGAAGGAGGCCAAAGAACGTGTTCGTGTTGCATTGCAGAACACGGGCTTTCGTTTTCCTCCGAGGAGGGTGACGGTCAATCTTTCACCGGCAGATATCCGGAAGGATGGTACAGGTTATGATCTGGCGATCGCAGTTGCGGTATTATCTGCGTACGGTTATATTTCCAAATCTGATTTTAATGATATATTGTTTATTGGAGAGCTGAGTCTGGAGGGGGAAGTGCGTCCGGTAAACGGGGTATTGCCTATGGTATATGCGGCTCTGGCCCATGGAGTAAAATACTGTATTTTGTCTCGGGACAATCAGGAGGAAGCATCTGTGGTACGGGAGATGAAGGTTATCGGTGTCACAAATCTCAGGCAGGCTGTGGATCTGTTAGAGGGAGATTTAGACAGAACGGTGTACCGGCCATCCGGAGGTCGTACCGGGGCAGAGCAAACGGATCCAACAGAACCGGATTTTAAAGAGGTACTGGGACAGGAAACGGCGAGAAGAGCTGCGGAGGTGGCAGCAGCCGGAATGCATAACCTGCTGTTGATCGGTCCGCCGGGATCCGGCAAGTCTATGATCGCCGGGAGAATGAGTGGCATTTTACCTGCAATGACCTTTGAGGAACAGATGGAAATATCACAGATCTACAGTGTGGCCGGACTGTTGTCCGGCGAGACGCCGCTGGTAACAAAACGTCCGTTTCGTTCTCCGCATCATACGGCGACACAGAGAGCGTTGATCGGAGGAGGCACTTACCCCAGACCGGGAGAGATCAGTCTTGCATCAGGCGGTGTCTTATTTCTGGATGAGCTTCCGGAGTTTGAGAGAAATACTCTGGAGGTCCTTCGTCAGCCACTGGAAGATGGATGGGTCCATGTGTCGAGACTTCGGGGAAGCTGCAGGTATCCGGCGCATACGCTTCTGATGGCTGCCATGAACCCGTGCCGTTGTGGATGGTATCCGGACCGTAAAAAGTGTAACTGCACTCCGGGGCAGGTGCGAAGATATCTGGGCAGGATCAGCCGGCCTTTGCTGGACCGGATTGATATCTGTACGGAAACAATGCCGTTGGAGTATCATCAGCTGGAGGAAGATAGCGCCTGTCAGGAACCGGATTCTTCTGCAATGATCCGTAAACGGGTAGAAAAAGCACAAAAACTTCAATGGAAGAGGTATGCGGAGGAAGCATTTTGCCATAACTCCGACCTGACGCCGCAGAAAATAAAACAGTATTGCCGGATGTCTCAGGAGGCATCGGACTTTCTGAAGTGTATCTTTCAAAAAATGGAATTTAGCGCCAGAGCATATCATAAAATTTTAAAGGTTGGACGAACTATTGCGGATCTTGCCGGCAGTGACCGGATTGAAAAAGAACATATTTCCGAGGCTGTTTTTTACCGCTCCATCGACAGAAGATACTGGGGGGAGGGGGGAAGGTCATGAAGAAAGTGCAATATGAATTCTGGCTTTCCTCTATTCCCGGAATTGGATGTCGAAAGATTAAAGCGTTATTGGAACGATTTGGAGCTCCGGAGGATATTTTCCGGCTGAAAAGAGAACAGCTGCAGGAAATTTCTTCGCTGCGCACAAAAGACATAGAAACGCTGATGGCATCCCGGAATACTGATCAGATTCAGAAAGATTGGGAGGAGCTTTGTAAAAAAGAAATTCATTTTACAAGTCTGTCGCATCCGGATTATCCGGACAAATTAAAACATATACCGGATCCTCCGTATTCCTTATTTTACAAGGGAAGCCTTCCGGCAGGAGACATACCTTCAGTCGCTGTAGTAGGAGCGCGCAATGTCAGTCACGCAGGCCTGGAAACAGCCAGACAGTTTGGAAGAGAGCTGGCGGAAAATGGGATTGCTGTGGTGAGCGGTCTGGCGAGAGGCGTTGATGTTACTGCACAGAATGGTGTTCTGACTGTGGCGGGAGGCAGAACATATGGTGTTCTTGGCTGTGGAATTGACCGGTGTTATCCTGAGAATCATATCGAAAGTTATATGCTGATGCAGGAAAACGGAGGGGTGATTTCAGAGTTTTGCCCCGGAATGCTGCCGTATCCCGCAAATTTTCCTATGAGGAACCGGATCATCAGTGGATTGTCGGATGGAATTCTGGTGATCGAGGCGGGAAAGAAAAGCGGTTCCCTGATCACGGCAGAGCTTGGGCTGGACCAGGGGAAGGAAGTGTTTGTGGTGCCGGGAGACATTTATAACCCCTGTTATATTGGGAGCAATCAACTGATCCAAAGTGGGGCGGCCCTTGTCACAAAAACGAGGGATATTCTTGATGGATTAGGGATATTTATGGATGAAGATGCGTCGGTCCGGAAGAAAAAATGTGAGGTTATGCTTGAAACGTCTGAAAAAATAGTGTATTCTTATTTAGGTTTAGAGCCGATTCATATATCGGAGCTTGTCCGGATATCCGGATTATCGGTACAACGGACAGTGAATCTGTTGCTATCTATGGAACTCAAAGGGGTAGTCAGACAGGTGGGAAACCAGTATTATGCAATAGTGCTGTAAGTATTTCAAGAGAGGATACTGCAGTGTGAAAGGATGGTATGGAGAAAATGGCAAAAAATCTTGTGATTGTCGAGTCACCATCAAAGGCGACGACTATTAAAAAATTTCTTGGAAGTTCCTATGAGGTAATTGCGTCGAATGGACATGTCAGAGATTTGCCAAAAAGTCAGCTTGGGATTGATGTGGATAATGATTTTGAGCCAAAGTATATTACCATTCGAGGAAAAGGAGAATTACTTGCCAAACTTCGTAAGGAAGTAAAAAAGGCAGATAAAATATATCTCGCAACTGACCCGGACCGCGAGGGAGAGGCGATATCATGGCATTTGATGACAGCGTTAAAGCTGGAAAACAAAAATACAAGCCGTATCACCTTTAATGAAATTACTAAAAATGCAGTAAAACAGGCAATTAAGCAGGCAAGGCCGATCGACACGAATCTGGTGGATGCACAGCAGGCGAGACGTGTTTTGGATCGTCTGGTAGGTTATAAGATCAGCCCGGTGCTGTGGGCAAAGGTAAAAAGAGGTTTAAGTGCAGGCCGTGTACAGTCGGTTGCCCTGCGTATTATTTCTGATAGAGATGCGGAGATCAATGAGTTTATCTCCAAAGAATACTGGACTTTAAATGCAGATTTTTATATGGATGGTGAGAAAAAGCCGTTGAATGCGGAATTTTACGGTACTCATTCCAAGAAAATGACAATTGAGTCAGAGAAGGAGATGGATGAGATCGTTGCTTCTCTGAAAAAAGCTGATTTTCATGTGGAGGATGTCAAAAAATCCCAGAGAACCAAGAAGGCTCCACAGCCATTTACGACAAGTACTCTGCAGCAGGAGGCTGCAAAAACATTGAATTTTTCCACACAGAAGACCATGCGTCTGGCGCAGGGGCTTTATGAAGGTGTGACGGTAAAGGGCAGAGGCAGCATAGGTCTGATCACATATCTTCGTACGGATTCCACCCGTATCAGCGAGGAGGCAAAGGCTGCTGCAAAGGACTACATTACAGAAAATTACGGACAGGAATATCTGGCAGAGGGTGTAGCTGAAAAAAAGTCCGGCAAAAAGATCCAGGATGCCCATGAGGCAATCCGTCCGTCTTATATTGATCTGACACCGGCACAGGTAAAGGAATCCCTGAACAGAGACCAGTTCCGTTTATATCAGTTGATCTGGAAGCGTTTTATGGCAAGCCAGATGGCAGCTGCAAAATATGAAACTACTTCTGTTAAGATCGATACTGATAAATATCGTTTCACAGCGGCTTCCTCTAAGGTCGCTTTTCAGGGATATCTGAATGTATATCAGACGGAGGAAGATAAAGTCGAAAAGAAAACCCTTTCGAAAAATATTACAAAGGGTGCTGTAATGAAGGCTGAAAATCTGGAAAAGAAGCAGCATTTTACACAGCCACCGGCACATTTTACCGAGGCTTCCCTTGTTAAGACGCTGGAGGAACTGGGAATTGGACGTCCAAGTACCTATGCGCCGACGATTTCGACGATCATCAATCGTCATTATGTGGCGAAGGAGCAGAAGCAGTTATATGTGACAGAGCTGGGAGAGGTTGTAAACAGTATTATGAAGAAATCATTTCCAAGCATCGTTGATGTAAACTTTACGGCTGCGATGGAGGGGCTTCTGGACTGTGTAGAGGACGGAACCGTTAAATGGAAGACTGTCATTGAAAATTTCTATCCGGATCTGAAAGAGGCGGTTGATATTGCACAGAAGGAACTGGAGGAAGTAACCATAGAGGATGAGGTCACAGACGTGATTTGTGAGGAATGCGGCAGAAACATGGTGGTTAAATACGGACCTCATGGAAAGTTCCTTGCTTGTCCGGGATTTCCTGACTGCCGCAACACAAAGCCGTTTTTTGAGAAGATCGGCGTAGAATGTCCGAACTGCGGTGGGGATCTTGTAATGAAAATGAGCCGAAAGGGCAGACGGTATTTTGGCTGCATGAATTTTCCGGAATGCGATTTTATGACCTGGCAGAAGCCATCGGCAAAGAAATGTCCGCAGTGCGGCGGACTTATGTTGGAAAAGGGCAGTAAACTGGTATGTATGGATGAACAGTGTGGTTATGTGGAGGCAAAACCAAAAGAGAAATAGATTTTGCTGGCATAGAATAATGTCGTGGGGTTGACCGGAGGATGCTCCGGATGTATGGAGGGGTACCATGAGCTTAGAGCTGTTAGATAAAACACGCAAAATATACCGTCTGCTAAACCGGCAGGAATCAGAAAAAGTAGATTTTAATGATTTTTGCAGGATGCTGTCTCAGGAGATGGAGGTTAATGTGCTTCTTCTCAGCCGGAAAGGTAAGATTCTGGGAATGAGGGTGAGAAAGGATATACCGGTGATACCGCAGATACAGGATATCAATTATGGAGATTATCTGCAGAAGGATATCCATGAGCGTATTCTGAATATATTGTCTACCAAAGAAAATGTAAATCTGCTGACCCTGGGATTTAATTTTGACCAGGTGCAGGATTATCAGACAATGGTGGCACCGGTCAATATGGCGGGGAAGAGACTTGGAACACTTTTTGTATATCGCCGGTCAGGGGTGTTTTCCATTGACGATATTATCCTGATGGAGTATGGAATGACTGTGATTGGCCTTGCCATGCAGAGGGCAGAGAGTGAAGAGCTTTCAGAAGAGCAGCACAAAGAAAATGATGTGCGCGCAGCAATCAGGACTTTATCCAGACTGGAGGCAAAAGCAATGCTTTATGTGCTGGATGAGCTGGAAGAGTCGGATAAAAATATGCTGATCACAAGCCGTCTCGCAGATCAGGTTGGCATTACACGGTCCGTAATTGTGAACGGACTAAAAAAATGTGAGAGTGCCGGAATCATCTGTACGCGGTCTGCCGGGATGAAAGGAACAAGCATTCATTTATTAAATGAGTTATTTACTCCGGAGATGATCCGAAACTGTATGGGAGAGTAAAATCTGCAAATAGGTCTTGTTTTTTTTATGATTTTCTTTATAATTATAAGTAGTGTAATTGTGTTTAAAGTAAGACGAGATCTGTAGTAGAGATGCATGTTACATAGATGAGGAGGTTTTCCATGATTTCATCAGGAGCATATAATTATATTAATGTGTTGGAAAAAACCGCAGATGCAAGCTGGCTGAGGCATTCTGTTATTTCCAACAATATTGCCAATGCAGATACGCCGACCTACAAGCGTAAGGATGTTAATTTCCAGAGTTATCTGGAGGAACAGCTGAGCGGAGGTGTGTCTCTGGATGATGAAGTGGCAGATGCAGAGCTGGATCTGCTCAATGGCAGTATATATACAGATTACAGTACCGTAAGCTATCGTCTGGATGGCAATAATGTGGATATTGATACAGAGAATTCTTATATGGCGCAAAACCAGATTAAGTATTACACGGTACTTGATTCCATATCACAGGAGTTTTCCAGACTGCGCAGTGTGTGCAAGAGCGGAAACGGTTCGTAATGACAGACATAGTTGATTGATGATTGGTTTCGGAAAGGATGAGGAGATAAATGGGTGTATTTTCTGCATTTGATGTAAGTGCCAGTGGTATGACGGCACAGAGGACACGCTTGGATGTGATTTCCCAGAATATTGCCAATGTAAATTCCACACGGGATGCCGATGGAAATATTTATAAACGGAAAACAGTTGTGTTTCAGGAAAAGGCATATTATTCCTTTGATGATGCATTGACATCTGCAACGGGGATGTATGGTAAGGTTGGAAACGGCGTAAAGATCCGGCAGATTTCAGAGGATACCGATACGGAGGGAAGAATGGTTTATGATCCATCGAATCCCGATGCAGACGAGAATGGTTATGTTACATATCCAAATGTCAATACAGTGACCGAAATGACAAATATGATTGACGCAAGTCGTTCCTATGAGGCGAATGTTACGGCGTTTAATGCAGCAAAAAATATGGCTCTGAAGGCATTAGAGGTCGGTAAATAATATTGATATATCAGCGCAGTCCAAGGAGTGGAAAGACGCTGCATAGAAAACGATCATCCGTTGCGGAGCAAATGACGGATCGGTCAAAGAATGGAGAGTATATATGGAATTATCAGCACTATCAAATGTGGATTTGATCAATGCTTTTAAAGTACCGGAGATATCGTCGTCCTTGGATGACAGTTCTACGGGAAAGGTACAGGGGAATGGAGCTTTTGAGGCATTGTTTAATTCTGCGGCCAATATGATCAGTGATGCCAATGATTACAGTAATGCGGCTGAGGTGGAGGAAATGAAGTATTCGATGGGAGAGACAGAGAGTATTCATGATCTCCAGATTGCGCAACAGAAAGCTAATATTTCATTACAATATGTCGTGGCGGTGAGAGACTCTTTTATGTCGGGCTACAGAGAATTGATGAACCTGCAGTTTTAATGTATAATGAAGCATTGAAAAGCGGAGAAGGGTCATCAATTGGAGAGCAAAGACAAATGTTAGGAGAGTTGTAATATGAAGGAAAGAGTACAGGAAATTCCAGCAAAGGTAGTTGAATTCTGGAATAGATATACAAGCAGACAAAAAACCATCATTATAGCAGTAATATGTGTTGTACTGGTATTGATCGGTGTGATGGCGTATCTTGTCTCGCGTCCGACATGGACAAGGTTTCAGCAGTTTAGTAATCTGGATGATGCCTCCAGTATGGTAAAGGCACTGGACGATGAAGGAATTGCCAATAAAAGCTCAAAGGATGGTCTGACGTTATATGTCCATGATCAGGATATGACAAAGGCCTTTTATTGCATGAGTGATAATAATCTCACAGATAAGGGATATACATGGGATGATGCATTTAACAACAGCATTTCCACTACAGAGAGTGAGAAGAACCAAAAGCGTGTTCTTGCTCTGCAGAGTGAGTTGAAAGCGAGTATGGTGCAGTATTCCTTTATTGATGATGCAAAAGTGTTTATTGATGTGCCGGAGAGTACATACAGCATTCTGGATGAAGAAAATGTCACCTCTGTAACAGCTATGGTTGATGTAAACCAGAAAAACGAAAAACAGCTGACCTCGGATGCGGCACAGAATCTGGCATATTGGCTGGCAAATGCAGTGGGTACAGATGTAGATCATGTTATTATCAATGATTATGATGGTAATTGTCTCTATAACGGTTTCACCAGTGATGGACTGGGCGGAGATCTCACGGGAGGATCCACGGAGTATTGTGAGAGATTGAGAAACACCATCGCTTCCAATCTGGTAGACTTGCTGGTGCGTTGCGGTTATGACGATGTACAGGTTGGTACACAGGGAATCCAGTTCAATATGAACAAGGTTGAGACCCTGACCAAAAAATACAGCGTTGCAGATGGAAGAGATTACGGATATCCGACAAACTATGTACATTCTACAAATGAGGGATCTTCCGGCACCGTCAGTGGTGTTCCGGGGACAGACTCCAATGACAATGATGAGACGGATTATGTTATAAATGACGGTAATTCCAACAGCTCTTCTCAGGAGTATGAAAAGCTTACCGGTCTTTTGACAGACGAAACCATTGAGAATATTAAGCAGGAGAAACCGGCGATCCAGCTGGATCAGTCTTCTTTGGGTATTGTTGTGACCAAGTATACGGTATATGATGAGGCGCAGTTGGAGAAGGATGGCACTCTTGACAATATGACTTTTGACGAGTTTATGGCTCAGAACAATCAGACGACGACATTTAATGTTCCAAACACGGAGATACAGCTTCTTTCCAGTGCCTCCGGTGTTGCGGCAGGCTCGATTACCGTTGTGGGATATAATGTTCCGAAGTTTGTACAGAAGACAACCAAGAGCCGTAGTATCTCAGATTATCTGATGATCATACTGGCAGTACTGATCATTGCGCTGCTGATCTTTGTCGTAGTACGTGGAACAGCACCGGTTGCTGTTGCTGATGAAGAGCCGGAGCTTTCTGTTGAGCAGCTTCTGGCAACCACAAAGGAAAATCAGTCCTTAGAGGATATTGAGTTTAGTGATAAGTCTGAGACGAGAAAGATGATAGAAAAATTTGTCGATGAAAATCCGGAGGCGGTTGCCCAGCTGCTTCGTAACTGGATCTCAGACGACTGGGAATAATGGTATGAATATTATAAAGGAATTGCGGTGCGCAATTCCTTTATCCGCTATAATTGGAAGATAATGATGCCATAGCTTTGTGGCAGAAATGGAGGATGAAAATGGCAAAGTCAGAGGAAATATCAGGGATCCAGAAAGCGGCGATCCTTTTGATCGCACTGGGGCCGGACAAGTCTTCGTCCGTATTTAAGCATCTGAAGGAGGACGAGATTGAGCAGATCACATTGGAGATTGCCAATACAAGAAGTGTATCGCCGGCGGTAAAGGATAAAGTAATGGACGAGTTCTATGAGGTATGTCTGGCTCAGCAATATATTGCTGAGGGTGGTATCGGATATGCTAAGGATCTTTTAGAAAAGGCTCTTGGAGCCGAAAGAGCAAGAGATGTGATCGGAAAGCTGACAGCTTCTCTGCAGGTTCGTCCTTTCGAATTTGTTCGTAAGACAGATGCCAGCCAGCTTTTGAACTTTATTCAGGATGAGCATCCACAGACTATAGCGTTGATCTTATCTTACCTGTCTTCGGCGCAGGCGTCCGTGATCATTTCGGCATTGTCGCCTGATAAGCAGACTGATGTGGCAAAGCGTATTGCCCAGATGGATCGGACTTCGCCGGATGTGATCAAGGAAGTGGAGAAGGTGCTGGAGCAGAAGCTTGCTTCTCTGGTCAATCAGGATTACACCATTGTGGGTGGCGTAGATGCGATCGTGGATATTTTGAATACTGTAGATCGTGGAACGGAAAAGCATATTATGGAGAGCATGGAGATCGAGGATCCGGAGCTTGCAGACGAGATCCGCAAGAAGATGTTTGTATTCGAGGATATTCTTTCCCTGGACGACCGTTCTGTACAGCGTGTGCTTCGTGAGGTAGACAATAACGAACTTGCTGTTGCGTTAAAGGGCTCCAATGAAGAAGTTCAGAATCTTATCTTTAATAACCTTTCAAAGCGTCTTGCTACGATGATCAAAGAGGATATGGAATTTATGGGTCCTGTCCGTATGAAGGATGTTGAGGAAGCACAGCAGAAGATTGTAAATATTATCAGAAAGCTGGAGGATTCTGCGGAGATCATCATTTCCAGAGGCGGAGGTGACGAGATCGTTGTCTAATTTGATAAAATCCGTATATTTTCAGATGGATCAGGATGATACCAGAGTGATCGATTCGGATCATCAGATGGTGCAGTTTGTGCCACAGCTGCTGCAGAGAGAGCAGGTTTCTTCAGAACCGGATACGGAAAGCCGGGAGGAAGGTTTTCAGGGAGGAATGAATGTCCTGAATATGGATGATGTCCGCCGGGAGGAACGGGAAAAAATGCAGAAGGAGACCTCTCAGGAGAGGGAGGAGCTTCTGGCTGAGGCTCACAAAGAGGCGCAGAAAATAGTACAGAAGGCACAGGAAGAAGCGTCGCAGATCCGTGAGCAGGCACAGGAAGAGGGCAGAAACGAAGGCTTTGAACAAGGGCAGGCGCAGGCGAAGGAGCGGCTGCAGGAAGCAGCATTAAAATTGCAGAAGCAGATGGAACAGGAGCGTCAGGTGCTCAAGGAACAGGAAGAGGCACTAGAACCGAAATATGCAGAGATTATGGCTGCCCTGATTGAAAAAATCACCGGAGTTCTTTGCTCTGACAAAAAGGATGTTATTGTGTATCTGATCCATCAGGCACTGAATCAATTAGAAAAGACAAAATCGGTAAATCTGAGAGTTTCCAAAGCGGACGTTTTAAGGGTGTCTGCAAACAAGAAAGAACTGAAAAAATGCGTTTCAGAAGGTGTTGAGTTTGATATTACCGAGGATGACAGTCTGAAGGAAAACCAGTGTATTATTGAAACGGATCAGAGGATCATTGACTGCAGCCTGGATGTACAGCTTCAGAATTTAAAAGATCAGATTAAAATGCTGACGATCATGTAGATGCCTGAGGAGGAAAACGGATGGTTGATATTGACCTGTCAAAATATAAAATATTGTTAAACCAGTCCTATGAAAAAAAACTTGGTAAGGTGGCAAAGGTGGTGGGACTTACGGTAGAGTCCATTGGCCCTGCCGCCAAGTTAAACGATCTGTGTCATATTATTACACAGGATAAAGATCAGGTGATCAATGCCGAAGTGGTTGGGTTTCGTGACGACAGGGTCCTGTTGATGCCTTATGATCAGACGGTGGGAGTGGGACTTGGCAGCCGTGTGGAAAATACGGGGGCTCCTTTAAAGGTTATGGTTGGAGATGAACTCCTGGGCAAGGTTTTAGATGGTCTGGGCAATCCCATTGACGGTTCAGAGATTCACTGCTCATGTGGTTATTCTGTACAGGCGCAGCCGCCGGATCCTTTGACAAGAGAGCTGATCGATACAGTGCTTCCTCTGGGGGTAAAGGCAGTGGATGGTCTGATCACCGTGGGAAAAGGACAGAGAATTGGCATTTTTGCCGGAAGTGGTGTTGGTAAAAGTACCCTGATGGGAATGTTTGCAAGAAATACAAAGGCGGACATCAATGTAATCGCACTGATCGGTGAGCGAGGCCGTGAGGTGCGGGAATTTATTGAGAGAGATCTGGGACCGGAAGGAATGAAGAGGTCTGTTGTAGTCGTGGCAACCTCTGATAAACCGGCATTGATCCGTAAAAAGGCGGCGATGACGGCAACTGCCGTAGCAGAGTATTTCAGAGATCAAGGAAGAGACGTTCTTTTGATGATGGATTCCCTGACACGTTTTTCTATGGCACAGAGAGAGATTGGACTTGCTTCCGGAGAACCGCCGGTATCCAGAGGATATCCGCCAAGCGTCTATGGAGAGATGCCACAGCTTCTGGAGAGGGCGGGGCGTTCCGACAAGGGTTCCATTACAGGATTGTACACCGTCCTGGTAGATGGTGATGATTTCAATGAACCGATTGCGGATACTGCGCGTAGTATTTTAGATGGCCATATTGTACTGGATCGTAAGATCGCACAGAAAAATCATTATCCGGCGATTGATGTACTCCAGAGCATTTCCCGTGTTATGAGCAGTATTGTGGATCCTCAGCACAAGAAGGCAGCCGGTCAGTTAAAAAATGTACTGGCAACCTACGCGGAGGCAGAGGATCTGGTGAATATCGGTGCATATAAGGCGGGTTCCAATCCATCCATTGATTATGCATTGTCCAAAATTGATGCAGTGAATGAGTTTCTGCAGCAGGATGTTTACGAAAAGCTCAGCTTTGAGGAAAGTATCCTGCGGTTAGAAGAGCTTTTTCCGGAGGAGGACGCATAATATATGGCCAGATTTGTTTTTTCTATGGAGAGCATACTGCAGATCAAACTGAAGCTGGAAGATCAGGCAAAAGCGGAATATGCAGTGCAGATGGCGCAGCTTCAGCGTGAGCAGGAAAAACTGGAAGCACTTCAGAAGCATAAGGAAGAAGTGCAGGCGCAGCTTCGCCGGCAGATCAGTGCAGTGCTGGATCTGTTACGGATACGACAGCTGGAGGATGGCGTGGAAAATATTAAATATAATATCAGCCTGCAGAAAATGGTGGTATTCAATCAGCAAAAACAGGTGACAAAGGCCAGAGAAAAACTGAATGAAGCCATGAAAGAAAGAAAGACATACGAAAAACTGAAGGAAAATGCGTTTGAGGATTTCAAAAAAGAATTGAATGCCGAAGAACAAAAAGAAATAAATGAATTAGTCAGCTTCCGGTTTGGCAGGGAAGCAGGCAGAGAGGGGTAAGTATAATGGCAAAAAATGACGATAATATGTTAGACAGAGAAAAAGGTGGGAGCAGGATTGTAACGGTACTGATCGCTCTTGCGATCATTGCCATATGGCTGGTTATCTTTGCCTGCCTGATCAAGTTTGATGTGGGAGGAATCGGAAGTAATGTTTTGTATCCGGTATTGAAGGATGTGCCGGTGGTGAACCGGATTCTGCCGACACCATCCGAGGAGGAGCAGGCAAAGGAAGGAAATTATGAATACACAACATTAAAGTCGGCCAATGCAAGGATTAAGGAACTGGAGAGCCAACTGGATTCAGAAAACGGAACCACGACGGCCAATGCCGATTATATAGCGGATCTGGAGGCACAGGTTAAAAAGCTCCAAAAGTATAAGGATTCCGAGGATGCATTTAATAAGCGTGTGCAGGAATTTGACGAAAAGGTTGTTTTTAATGATAAGGCACCGGATATTTCAGAATATCAGAACTATTATGAACAGATTCAGCCGGATAATGCCGAGAAGATTTACCGGCAGGTATTAAAGAAACAGCAGTATTCCAAGAAGGCGGAGACTCTTGGTACATATTATGCCAATATGGATGCGGCTGCGGCGGCAGTAAGATTGTCTGAGATGACAGAGGATCTGGATCTGGTGTGTGACATTCTGCAGAATATGCAGGAAAAAAAGGCTGCAGCGATTTTGGAACAGATGGATAGTGCTTATGCGGCACAGATTACCAAAAAGATATCTGCAGTAGATTAGTTTGTTGTCTGCGGAGTAATCCGTTGACATAGATATTTTAAGAAAAAGGAGGTGAAATGATGCAGAAATTGAGTGCGATTATATCGGATGGAAATCTGACCGCACCATCAGCGAATGTTGTAAATTCTTCCAAAAATTCCGGAGATTTTCAAAAGATCATGACAGATATGAAGAATTCCAGAAATGGTAAGAATGTTGTGGAAGGCAAGACCGGAACAGCAAAGAAAAAGAACGCTGTGATCAATCAGACGAATACTTGTGGAAATCCGGATGATAAGGTTTCGCAGATAACGCAGAATGCTTCTCAAAAATCAGATGTCAGCCAGACGGATTCTGCAGCGGAGAGCTTCACCAAAAATGATTTTCTTCAGGCAGAGGAAAAAGTGAGATCCATTGTGGAGGACGTTCTGGGGCTGGATGAGGATATACTTCAGCAGACGCTTGCTTCTATGGGGATTACAGTGATGCAGCTGCTTGATCCCAAAGTGTTGCAGCAGTTTGTCGTGCAGGTAAATGGCGGCAATGATGTGACAGATCTTCTGACCAATGAAAACATGATGCAGCAGTTTTCAGAATTATCGGTCGGTCTGCTTGATATTAACTGGGAAGAGCTCACAGGTCTTACAGGAGAGCAGTTAAGCGATATGTCAGCCGATCAGTTTGATGACAGCGAGCTTTTGCGAAACTTGATCGACCAGCTTGAAGGAACAGCAGTAGCAGATGATGGAGCGGTATCTGTAACAGAGGATGTATCACAGGCAGATGTGCAGATAGTTTCTGAGCAGAAGGAGAATCAGATAAAGGAGACTTTTTCCGTATCAGGGGATACTCCGGAATCGGTATTGACGGAGAGCAGCCCGGATGCTTCGACTGTTGTTGCAGATAACGGCGAAAATGTCAACAGACAGGTGATGGCAGAAAATACCGTTCTGTCGGAAGAAGCGGTTCAGGACAATGTCAAAGTGACAAATGAAGATGTAGTGCCGGTGGCTGCTAATTCTGGTGAAAATTCATCTGATGCAGGCGCAGAGGATCTGATGCAGAATGCATTCCGAAACGGAGAGGAGACAGCCGGCCAGTCAGGAAATCCGACGTCATATTTTGAGGATTCTCCGGTTGCCGTGACAGGATCCCAGACGATTATGAACTTTGTAGAAAACTTGGTGCAGGCTTCCAATGTGGAGCAGGTGCAGGAGCCGGTCAATATGCAGCAGATGATTGATATTGTCAATCAGGTTGTGGAGCGGGTTCACTCCTCGTTGCAGGATGAAACAACAACACTGGAAATGCAGTTAAATCCGGAACGGCTTGGCAAAATGCTTCTTACTGTCAACAGCAGGGATGGTGTGATGACCGCCAGTATTACCGTGCAGAATGCAGAGGCAAAGGCAGCGCTGGAAAGTCAGATGATCACTCTTCGGGAGAATCTGGAACAAAAGAACCTGAAGGTAGAAGCAGTTGAGGTATCCGTTTCTGATTTCGCTTTTTCACAGAGTGGACAGACAGATACGGGAGACCAGAAGAATTTCCGGCAGGGTAATGGAAAACGATCCCGGTTCCGTTTTGACTCGGATGAGGAGGAAACAGACAATCAGGAGGAAACAGCGCAGTCCGTTCGCCGGAGTATTATGCCGGACAGTGGTTCAAGCGTTGATTTCACGGCATAAAATGCAGTTTATAGCAGGAAAGGAGAGTTTATATGAGTTTAGTTGCACCGGTAGACAACGGTCAGGTGAATATTTCAGAGACTTCACAGGAAACGGAAAAGAAAACAGGATCTGCGTTGGACAAGGATGATTTTCTTATGCTTCTGGTAACGCAGATGAAATATCAGGATCCGCTGGAGCCGGAATCCAACACAGAGTATGTAGCACAGCTTGCACAGTTCTCATCTCTGGAGCAGATGCAGAATCTGAACAGCACAGCAACAAATACTTCAGCATACACATTGGTTGGTAAGCAGGTGCGTATCCGGGAGACATCAGAGACAGGGGCAGAAAAAGAAGTACAAGGTATGGTCGAGTACGTTAAGATGCAAAACGGTAAGCCGTATGTATCAGTCAATGGTGAGATGTATTCTTATGATGATATTGTTGAGGTGATTGATGACAATTATCTGATTTCTCAGTATATTCCATCGGTAAAACAGCAGGAGATCACTTATCTGCATCATGATCCACAGAATGCCAAGATTACAGGAATCAGCATGGGATCCAATGGATATGAGGCAACCAGCCTGGCAGTCGCATTGATGGCTGAGGATGGAACGACCACAAAGATCGATGCCGGCAAGCTGAGTTACAAGAATGGTGTATTAACCATTGATAAGAGTGTGTTTGCATCGCTTCCGGCAGGAAAGTATGTTGTTGGAATCGGTTTTGATGACATCAATAAGACGGTAGATTATGCAAGCGTAACGCTTACGATCAAGGGAAATGTTGAAAAAAACCCGGACACGGCTGGCAAGGATACGGAAAATACCGACAAAGTCACGGACGGCACCGATAAGGATGCAGAGAACACGGACAAAACAGAGAATACCGGCAAAGAAACAGCGCAGGCTTAAAGCAGAGGGAGTGGATGTTTATGCATAAGCTGAATGAAAATTACACGTCCATTGATATGATGGCAGGTCAGCTGTTACAGCGAAAAACAGCCACAGGCAGAGAGAATTCCTCCCAGACAGAGGTATCCTTTCAGAAGATTTTAGACACGGCAGAACAGAAACATGATGCCAGCAGACTGAAATTTTCAAAACATGCAAACGAACGGCTTGCACGACGCAACATCAATTTGTCGGAGACACAGATGGAGCGTTTGGAAAGTGGTACAACGAAGGCACGGGAAAAGGGAATTCAGGAGTCTTTGGTGATGGTTGACAATTTGGCGTTTATCGTTAATGTAAAGAATAATACGGTGGTAACAGCACTGGGGGACAGCTCAGATTCCGTATTTACAAATATTGATGGCGCTGTGATTGGATAATTTTATTTTGGGAAATGTCAGATGCCGGACCTTTTCGGAGGCATAAGATCTTGACTGACAGATGGATCTTAGTGACATTCCTGCAGCAAATGCGGCTTCACGGGAGGCGGCAGTTTTTCCGGCAGGGCACACCTGGCGGGAGATATGATTACATAATGTGTGCAGAAATGAGGTTTTTATTATGATGAGATCACTTTATTCTGGTGTGGCAGGATTAAAAATACACCAGACAAAAATGGATGTAATTGGTAACAATATCGCAAATGTAAATACGGTGGGATTTAAATCAAGCAGTGTTAATTTCTCTGATACCTTTTATCAGACAATTTCACCTGCCACCGGTCCAAACAGCACGACAAATACAGCCGGAACCAATGCAAAGCAGATCGGTCTTGGTGGTCTGGTTGCATCCATTACGACAAATATTACAGAAAATGGTGGTCCCACAACGACAAACCGTGCTCTAGATGTGGCGATTAACGGGGAGTCTTTTCTGGTAGTAAATGTAAACGGAGAGCAGCTCTTTACCAAATCAGGTGCGTTAAACGTAGATCCTTCCGGAAATCTTTATTGTACAACAAACAACGGTATTGTTCAGGGATGGATGGCAGATGACGACGGAAATATCGTAAAGGATATTGCAACAGATTTAAAGATTATGACAGCAAAGCAGACTTCTGCGGCACCAACAGCAACTACAGCAGCTACCTTGCTTGGCAATATTGATCCAAATGATAAGCAGCTTACACCGACTCTGGATGCCAATGGAAATATTACAGGTGGTGGTGTACCGGTAACATTCAGCTTTTATGATAAGCTGGGTGAGCTTTATACCGTTAAGCTTATGATCACAAAGAATCCTTCTGATCCAAATGCAACAACTACAAGCTCTGTTGTACCGTATACAGCAAGAGTGGCTGATGTATATAACTCAGAGGGCGAGTCTATCTTTGTAAAGAAGACAGAGCAGGCAGATGGGTCCGTGAAATATTCCAGCAGCGGAGCACAGATTTCTTTTGGTAATAAGGGAGCAAAATTTGGAATTGACACCTCTTTGAATGATGCGGATAGCGGCATTGTAAATGGTGTTAATGAGAATACCGGTGAGTTTACAATGAAGTCAAGTACGATCCCGCTTCTTTTTAACAGCCAGTCAGGAAACTTTTCGGCAGTAGATGCTACGGTAGGAGCCGACGGCTCTATTACGGCAAACAGAAGCAATCAGCAGTATGCCGGAAATTGTGTCAACTTTGCTATCTATCAGGGCGAGGATGCAGAACATGTAGGAAATGACAGTACTTTCCCACAGTATGATGCAACAAATGATAATGGCGGTATAGAGGTTGATTTCTCTTCTCTGACCCAGTTCTCCAAGGGAGGAACCAGTGAGGTGACATATAAGCGTGGTGATAAGGGTGGCAAGAACGCGGGTAACTATGCCGGAACAATGACAGGTATTTCCGTTGATGAGGAAGGAAAGATCTATGGTAAATATTCCAATGGTGAGACAAGATGCCTGGCGCAGATCTGTGTTGCTACATTTTCAAATCCGTCTGGTCTGGAGGCGGAGGGAGAGAGTTTGTTCCGTGCTTCTTTAAACTCCGGTCTGTTTGATGGTATTGGTGAGGAAGTTTCCAAGAGCGGAAGCATTACGGTAGGTGCTCTGGAGATGTCCAACGTGGATCTGGCATCAGAGTTTACCAATATGATCACGACACAGCGTGGTTTCCAGGCAAACTCACGTATTATCACAACATCAGATACTATGCTTGAGGAGCTTGTAAATCTTAAGAGATAATAATACAGAATAATCGTTTTTTGGTGGAATAATTTCCCTGATACAATGAAAATAAGTGGAAGATGGGCGGTAAGTATTTGATACAATACCGCTCATTTTCTTAGTGTAAAGGAAGTGAAGAAAATGATTGATGTAACAAAGATGAATGGTGGAAGCATTACCGTGAATGCAGATCTGATCGAAACAGTGGAAGAAACACCGGATACAATTATTACTCTGACCACCGGCAAAAAAATAATTGTAAAAGAAAGTAGACAAGAAGTAAAAAATCTAGTAAAATCATATAGGAGTGAGTGCAATTCGTTTCGAATTGACTAATCATACATAAGGTGGTGGAAAAAATGGATATAGCTACAATAGTGGGTCTTGTCATTGGTATCGCATGTTGTATCATCGGTATTATTTCATCTGGTGGAGTTACAGCATTTGGTCACTTTGTGGATCCTGCTTCAGCTATCGTAACATTCGGTGGCGCATTTGGCTGTATGCTTACACAGGCGAAAAGTATCCCGGAGCTGGGAAAGTGTGTAAAGACTATCTCGCTGGCTTTTAAGGTGCCAAAGGCAGATGAGGTAAATGTCATTGAAAATATCATTCGTTTGTCCAATATTGCCCGTAAGGAAGGACTTCTGGCATTGGAGGAAGCGGCGAATGATGTAGATGATGAGTTTTTAAAGAAAGGCATCATGCTGATCGTGGATGGTACTGACCCGGAGCTGGTTCGAAGTATTATGGAGACAGAGCTTGGAGCTATTGACGGTCGTCATAATGAAAAGATCAACTTCTGGGCTACATTAGGTAGTATGGGTCCTGCATGGGGTATGATCGGTACTCTGATGGGACTTGTAAACATGTTGTTCAATATGGATGATATGAGCAAGCTGGGACCAAACATGGGTGTTGCCATTATTACGACATTTTATGGATCTATTCTGGCAAACTGGCTTTGTGTGCCGATTTCATTCAAGTTGAAACAGAACAATGCCCTGGAGATCACGATGAAAGAGATCATGGTGGAGGGACTTTTGTCCATTCAGGCAGGTGAGAACCCTCGTGTGATCGAGGAGAAGCTTAAATCCTTCCTTTCACCACAGATTCGCGAGAACATGGGAAATGGTGATGGAGGAGCCGCTGAAGGTGGTGAGGCATAATGGCAAGAAAAAAAGAAGAGGAAGAAATCAAAACCGACCTGTGGAAAGACACATTTTCGGATCTGATGAATCTGCTCCTGTGTTTTTTCGTGCTGTTGTACTCTATGTCTTCTGTGGATGAGGTGAAGTATTCCGAACTGGTCGCCTCTATGTCCAACAGCTTTAGCATATTTAGTGGTGGAGCGCAGGCCATAGGTGAGGGACAACTGATTTCCAGTGGTGCCACACAGCTGAATAATTTGGACGAGTATTATTCCGATATGGGAAAAGCAGCGGAGGATACCGATGCAGACGATCCTATGGCAGAAGAAAAAAAGAAACAGCAAAAGGATACCAGAAAACTTTACAGCGATGTGGTAGAAGGTACGGAAAAGAACCGTATCGAGGATTCTGTCAGTGTTACTATGGATGAGAATTACCAATATGTTATGATTTCTCTGAGTGGTGGAGTGCTGTTTGATTCGGGAAGCGCAGAGATACGTTCCGGAGCGAAGACGATCCTCAGCCGGGTATCCTACATATTAAAGAATTATAAAGATCGTCAGATTAAGATTGAGGGTCATACCGACAGCAATCCGATCCATACCAGAGAGTATCCAAGTAACCGGTGGCTGTCCACTGCGAGAGCAACCAAGGTGTTGGAGTATTTTGTGGAAGAAAAGGGATTAAGTGAGAAACATATGGAAGCCTCCGGAAGAGGAGATGTAGATCCGGTAGCGGACAATTCCACTGCAGCCGGCAGAGCCAAAAACCGGCGTGTAGAGATTAAGATATACAGCGATATTGATTGAACTGTTATATTTGATAAAATGATATAGAAAGGTAAGGAGTTTTTATGAAAAAAAATATTTTTAGTGTAATTATTGCAGCATTAACCGTGATCAATGTTATATTGACCGCGATTATGTTCTTTGTAATGCTACCAACTTTCCAAAAGACAAACAATCTGATCACCCAGGTTGCATCTGTATTGAATCTGGAACTGGATCAGGAGGATTCGGAAGGGGCACAGGATTACACGCTGAAGGATTTGGAGCAGTATTCCGTTGCTTTTGAATCCCAGCAGACATTGAATCTGGCATCTGGTGATGACGGGAAAATGCATTATGCAATGCTGGATGGATATACTCTTTCCTTAAATAAAAAAGCCAAGGATTACAAGGATGTCAATGAAACCTTAAAAGCAAACGAAGCAAAGCTTACCGATGTGATCCGTGGTGTGATCCAGTCACATACAGTAAATGATATTTCCGAAGAAGTTGTTAAAAAAGAAGCATTGGAAAAAATCCAGAGTCTTTTGGATTCCAAGGCTGTTGTGGAAATTTCGCTGACTAATCTCATGTATAATTAGGCATTTGCTTTTTAGCTAAAATGTGATATGATTATTATGAATGTGTTTATATGAAGTGACTAATTTTGGCTGAGCTTCGGACAAGGTTCAGAGAAGTTCAGGTGTGAGGTGAAGAGAATGGGAGATGTCTTATCGCAGGATGAGATAGACAGTTTGCTCAGTGCATTAAATAGTGGTGAGATTAATCCTGATGAGATTGATGATACCCCGAAGGTTGCGGTGAAAGATTATGACTTTGCCAGACCATCGAAGTTTTCAAAAGATCATTTGCGTACTTTGGAGATCATTTTTGAAAATTATGGCAGACTTCTTTCGACAAATCTGCCGGCATATCTGCGTAAATCAGTACAGGTTGAAGTAATGAATGCGGAGGCGAATACATATTCCGAGTTTTCCAATGCATTGTCCAATCCGGTATTGCTGGGGGTTGTAGATTTTGCCCCGCTTAGCGGAAGCATCCTGTTGGAATTAGCTTCTAATCTGGGATTTGCGATTGTGGACCGTATGCTTGGCGGTGGAGGAAATCCTTTGGAAAAGTCCAGAGAGTTTACCGAGATTGAGCTGATCATATTAGAGAGGATCATGGAGGTTTGTACCGGATTGCTGGTGGATCCATGGCAGAGTGTAACGGAACTGCAGCCGAGACTGGAGAGAATTGAGACGAATTCGCAGTTTGCACAGTTTATTTCTCCGAGTGAGATGACGGCAATCGTTACTATGAATGTCAAGATAGGTACTGTAGAAGGATTGATGAATATCTGTATTCCGTATTCATGTGTGGAATCAGTTATTGATAAATTAAATACAAAGTATTGGTATTCTACCATGCGGGAGAGGGATGGAGAACATTATGAGGAAGCGATTGAAGGGATTATTAGTCGTGCCAAGATACCGATTCGTGCATTGTTAGGAAGGAGCACCATATCTGTAAATGATTTTATGAATATACAGATAGGGGATATTATTAAGCTGGATTCCAAGGTTGACGATGAATTAGATGTGTATGTTGGAAATATTATGAAATTCAGAGCACTGCCTGGTGCCATTTCGGATTCTTATGCTGTCCGGGTGACGTCAGTGATAAGGGAGGAGCAATAAATATATGGATGGTATGTTATCACAGGAAGAAATCGATGCGTTGACAGGGGCCGCAGGAGCTGCAACAACAACGGCAGCGCCAACAACGATGACACTGACAGACGCAGAGAGAGATGCGGTCGGAGAGATTGCCAATATTAATATGGGAACCGCAGCAACGACATTATCTACTCTCCTGAATAATAAAGTAACTATTACGACTCCGAAGGTTTCGTATGTTACGATCAATGAAATATCTGCACAATATGATAAGCCGTGTGTTTTTATTCACATTTCCTATATTGATGGAATTTCAGGAAATAATGTTCTTATCTTGAAAGAGCATGATGTAAAGGTAATAACCGATCTGATGATGGGTGGAGATGGATCAAATACAGAAGGAGAACTGACAGAGCTTCATTTGAGTGCGATCAGTGAAGCAATGAATCAGATGATGGGATCGGCAGCGACATCCCTTTCTTCTATGCTGGATAAGAAGGTTGATATCAGTCCGCCTACGGCAAGTGTTGTTGATCTGAATGACAGCATTGATGATGTGACAGTATCAAGTTTCCTGGCTGATGAACTGGTACAGGTATCGTTCACAATGCAGATCGGGGATCTTGTAGACAGTCAGATCATGCAATTATATCCTTTTGATTTTGCAAGAGATCTGTATCAGAAATTTATTGGTGATGCAGGACTGGGACAGGAGGAAGCTCAGCCGGAGCCTGCACCGGCAGCACAGCCGCAGAGTACACCGGATCCGATGGCGGGAGTGAATATGAATTCAGCTGCACAGGCAATGCCACAGCAGCCGCAAATGCAGCCGGATATGGCACAGCAGGTGATGCAGCAGCCATATATGATGCCTGCACCAAATGTCAATGTTCAGCCTGCACAGTTCCAGCCGTTTAATGCCGGAGTCAGTCCGCTGATGCAGCAGGAAAATATTGATCTGATCATGGATGTTCCTTTGGAGGTGACGGTAGAACTTGGACGTTCTAATAAGTCGATCAAAGAAATTCTTGACTTTTCACCGGGAACGATCATTGAGTTAAACAAGCTGGCAGGAGAGCCGGTGGATGTCCTTGTTAATGGCAAGTTTGTGGCTAAGGGCGAGGTTGTCGTGATCGAAGAAAATTTTGGTATTCGTATCACAGAGATTACAAAATAAAAGAAAAAGGAAGCTGGAGGTGTAGATATGTCTGTATTTATAGTGGGTCAGTCTGCACTTGCCAGCTTTTTGAAATTATTGATGCTTTTGATTGCTTTCATATTGATCCTGGCAGCTTCTTATTATGTAACCAAATGGTACGCTAAATCCGGATTTATTAAGAAGCAGACCAACAATATGGAAATTATTGATACGTTTTCTATGGGCCCAAATCGTCAGATCTGCATTATGCGGATTGGTCAGAAATATATAGCGGTATCTGTCTGCAAGGATCAGATCCGTTTTCTGACAGAGATTCCGGAGGATCAGCTGGAATTGACGGCACAGATGCCACAGGTGGATGGGGCACCGTTTAAAGATGTTTTTCGGGATATGATGAGACAGCAGTTTCCATCCGGGAAAAAGAAAGAGAAATAGAAAAGGTTTTAGTTATGAATCCATTGAAAAAAATATTATCTCACAAGTCAATATGGAAAGGAATGCTGACATTTGCGTTATTTATTCTTGTATTCTCTGTTTCTGCGCCGGCATATTCTACCGCAGCAAAGAGGGTGGATCAGACCACGCAGGACGAGATTGCAGGACAGGCCGACGGAGACGATGATACTTTTGATCTGAATATTACATCAAATCTGGGAAGTACCCGCTTGGAATCGACGCTTCAGATTTTGATCATGCTGACGATTCTTGCGCTGGCACCGTCTATTTTGATCATGCTGACTTCTTTTACGCGCATTATCGTGGTATTTCATTTTTTGAGAACAGCTCTTGGTACACAGACCACGCCGCCAAATCAGGTACTGGTGGGACTGGCTCTTTTTATGACGATTGCCATTATGACTCCGGTTTTTACTCAGGTTTATGATGACGGGGTGAAGCCGTATACCCAGGGTCAGATGACAGAAAAGGATGCTTTGGATGCGGGACTTGCTCCTTTGCGGAAATTTATGCTGGGACAGACGAGGGACAAGGATCTGAAGCTCTTTATGGAGATCAATAAGACTTCCTCTGATGAGATTAAGGATTATGATGATCTTTCAATTACAACTATTATTCCGGCGTTTATTATCAGTGAGCTTCGAACGGCGTTTATTATTGGTTTTATTATTTATCTGCCATTTATCGTGATCGATATGGTGGTCGCGTCCACCCTGATGTCCATGGGAATGATGATGCTTCCGCCCACAACCATATCATTGCCGTTTAAAATCTTGTTATTTGTGTTGGCAGATGGATGGAATTTGATCGTAGACCAGTTGGTTCGATCGTTTCAATAGGAATTTCATAATGTTAGGAGAGGAGATGTAGTATATGACGGCTGATGTAGTAATTGATATTGCGAGAGAGGTTGTGTGGGTGATCGTAAAGACCTCGGCACCACTGCTGATCGTATCTCTTGTTGTGGGACTTGTTATCAGTATTTTTCAGACGATCACATCTATTCAGGAACAGACGCTGACATTTGTACCAAAGTTTATTGCGGTGATGGCGGTTTTGGTATTGGCCGGAGGATGGATGTTAAATGACATGACCTCTCTGTTTGTTGATCTTGTGAAGAGCATACCGCAATATATAAAATAATTTTAATTGGAAAGGAGGAGGTGTCCGGTGCAGTTTACGATAGAGTATTTAGAGTATATTCTTTTGGTCTTTATCCGGATTGCATCTATGATGGTGACGGCTCCTTTTTTTAATTCCAAAAATTTTCCGAGACTTACAAAGATGGGACTTAGCTTCTTTTTTTCTTTGGTTGCGGCAAATATGCTTGATTTTACATCCTTGAGTTATCAGGGTGTGGTGGGGTATGCCACTCTTGTTTTACAAGAGGGGATTACGGGTGCCATTATAGGACTTGCCTCCGGATTTTGTTTATATATTCTTAATTTCTCCGGTAATATGTTTGATATGGAGATTGGTTTTTCCATGGCAATGGAATTTGATCCAGCGACCAACGTGCAGTCAACTATTACATCGGGACTTTTCAGTCAGCTTTTTCTGGCGTTATTTGTTGTATCGGATATGCATTATTTTGTGATCGATGCAATCTATGATTCTTATAAATTGATCCCAATTGGAGGGGCAAATCTAAAAGGGGATTTTTTATCTGTGATGGCGACATATATTACAGATTATTTTGTCATAGGCTTTCGGATCATCCTTCCAATCTTTTCATGTATTTTGATTGTAAATGTGGTGCTGGGTATTCTGGCAAAGGTGGCACCGCAGATGAATATGTTTGTGATCGGTATGCAGTTAAAGGTGTTTATTGGTCTGTTTCTGTTGTTTCTGCTGATGGGATACCTTCCAAATATCGTGGATTTTATGTTTGTGGAAATGCAGAAGCTCACGAAATTGTTTATTGAACAGATGGCATGATCTTGAGAAAAGACAGGGTCATATCATTGCTATTTGATATGAAATGAGTTATAGTATATGTTAGGTATGGTGTGATGTATATACCGTTTTGAATGGAGTTGGATATGCAGGAAGGGAGATTAAAACCTTATTATCTGTCCTATAATCTGCAATTGTTTGCAAAAGAAGGACAGGATGGTGAAAAAACCGAAGAGCCTACTGCCAAAAAGCTGGAAGATGCCCGGAAAAAGGGACAGGTTATGCGAAGCACAGAGGTGGTGACGGCTGCGACTCTGCTTGTGTTTTTTCTGATGCTGAAAGTGTTTGTGGGTTTTATTGGAAACCGTTTTATCAGCAGTTTTCATAAGACTCTGGGGAGCATCGGTGATTATACCAGTGAACCCTTTAATACAAATATGGCCAGAACGATTATCCGCAGTTCCCTGTGGGATATCGTGGTAGCGGCGTTTCCTATGATGATTGCCGGTTTTGTTGTAACGATCGTATCTATTTTATTTCAGGTAAAGTGGAAGGTGACAACGGAGCCGCTCAAGCCGAAATTTGACAAATTCAATCCTGTCTCAGGGATGAAGAGGCTTTTTTCTAAAGACAAGATCATGGATCTGTTAAAGTCCACGGCAAAGGTTATCATACTTGCATATGTAGTTTATTCATATCTTAAAGATCAGTGGCCATTGATCTTTAAGATGTATTCCTACACACTTCCGCAGGCCATTGCAGTGATTGGAGATACTGTGATCAGCGTTGGCATCCGGATCAGTTTATTTTTTGCTGCAATTGCCGTTTTTGATCTGTTTTATCAGAAATGGAAGTTTCATCAGGATATGATGATGAGCAAGCAGGAAGTGAAGGATGAATATAAAAATTCCGAGGGAGATCCTAAGATAAAGAGTCAGCAGAGACAGAGAATGCAGCAGGCATCACAAAGAAGAATGATGCAGGATCTTCCCAATGCAGATGTTGTCATTACCAACCCAACACATCTGGCAGTTGCAATTCGATATGATAAAGAAGCGCATGAAGCACCGGTTGTGGTTGCGAAGGGGGCTGATTATCTTGCACAGAAGATTAAGGATGTGGCAAGGGCAAATGCCGTTGAGATTGTAGAAAACAAACCTCTTGCAAGAATGTTATATCATAATGTAGAGATCGGAGCGGAGATACCGCCGGAGCTGTATCAGATGGTTGCAGAGGTTCTTGCATATGTATATAGTCTGCAGGGCAGAGTGAATTAGACATAGAAAAGGAGAAAGTGTATTATGCAGAGATCAGATTTATTACTGGGACTGTACATACTTGTTCCGGTTATCTTTTTGATCATACCGATTCCGACACTATTGTTGGATATATTAATTCTGTTAAATATAAGTCTGTCGTTGATCATTTTATTTACAGCGCTGTTTTCAAAAGAAGCATTGCAGATGTCAGCATTTCCAACACTTCTTTTGATGACTACATTATTTCGTCTGTCGTTGAATGTAGGTTCTACAAGAAATATCCTGTTAAATGGCTATGCCGGAAATGTCGTTGCTACATTTGGTAATTTCGTAGGCGGCGGTAATCTTGTGGTGGGTGTGATCATCTTTGCCGTATTGATCCTGATCCAGATGATCGTTATCAATAAAGGTTCGGAGCGTGTTTCTGAGGTGACCGCGCGTTTTACATTGGATGCGATGCCGGGAAAGCAGATGGCCATTGATGCTGATCTGAATACGGGAGCGATCACCGATGAGCAGGCGAAGGAAAGACGCCAGAAGATTCAGGATGAGTCGGCGTTTTTTGGTTCCATGGACGGTGCTTCCAAGTATGTAAAGGGAGATGCTACGGCAGGTCTTGTAATTACAGCGATCAACTTTGTGGGTGGTCTTGTGCTGGGTGTGATGATGCAGGGGCTGGATATCAACGAGGCTTTGCAGCGTTATACGATTCTGACCATTGGTGACGGACTGGTATCACAGATCCCGTCTCTGATCATTTCGTTGTCTACCGGTATTCTGGTTACAAAGGTTTCCAAGGAGTCGGATCTTGGTGGCGTGCTGGTACGTCAGCTGTTTTCTATACCAAAGGTATTGTATATTGTCGGTGCAACCATGGCATTCCTTGGAATTGCCACACCATTACAGACATGGATCTGTCTGATCTATGCCATTTTATTTATTGTGGTTGGCCGTGTAATGGAATCTTCCATGGAGGTACAGGATATCGAGGAAGAGGTCAATGCAGAGGAAGAGACTGCAGAAGAGATCCGGCGTCCGGAAAATGTGGTTTCCCTGTTGCAGGTTGATCCGATCGAGCTGGAGTTTGGCTATGGTATCATTCCGCTGGCAGACGTGAATCAGGGCGGAGATCTTCTGGACCGTGTCGTAATGATCCGGCGTCAGATCGCATTGGAGCTTGGATGTGTTGTTCCGATGATCCGTTTGAGAGATAATATTCAGTTAAATCCGAACCAGTATGTGATCAAGATCAAAGGTGTACCGGTAAGTGAGGGAGAAATTTTGTTTGATCATTATATGGCGATGAATCCGGGTTATGTGGAGGAGGAAATCACGGGAATTCCAACCTTTGAGCCGTCCTTCCATCTGCCGGCGATCTGGATCACGGAGGGGCAGAGAGAGCGTGCGGAATCTCTGGGATATACGGTTGTGGATCCGCCTTCTATTATTGCAACCCATCTGACGGAGGTTATCCGCAATCATCTGGATGAGCTTTTGACCCGCCAGGATGTACAGAATCTGATCAACAATATTCAGGAGCAGAATACAACACTGATCTCAGAGCTTGTGCCGAAGCTGCTGGGGGTTGGTGAGATTCAAAAGGTACTGCAGAATCTTTTGAGAGAGGGAATCTCAATCCGGGATCTTGTGACAATTTTTGAGACGCTGGCAGACAATGCTGCGACCACAAGAGACACGGATGTGTTGACAGAATATGTCAGACAAAGCCTGAAACGGGCGATTTCCAATAAATATTTCCCTGCAAATGAGATGACCAGTGTGGTAACTCTTGATCCGAAGGTCGAACAGGAGATCATGAACTCTGTGAAGCAGACGGAGCAGGGGGCTTATATTAATCTTGATCCTGACAGAACGAAGGGAATTCTGGCATCCGTGGGGGACGAGGTGGAGAAAATGGAGGAGCTTGGTAAAAATCCGATCATTATTACTTCGCCGATCGTGCGGATGTATTTCAAGAAGATTACGGAAGAGCAGTTTAAGGATTTGATCGTTGTTTCCTATAATGAGATAGAAAATGACGTAGAATTACAATCAATTGGGATGGTGACAGTATAGTGGTTATTAAAAAATATATTGCAAAGACAGAAGAGGCAGCCACAGCGCTTGCCAGAGAAGAGCTTGGAAAAGACGTAGTGATCATGAATGTAAAAAAGAACATTCCCAAGGGCATTGCAAAGTTTTTTCGAAAGGAAAGCGTAGAGGTAACGGCTGCGGTAGATGAGGTGGTTACGGATAGTGCGTCGAAAGAGATGCCGGATTTTTCAAAGCTGCAGGAGGCTATGCAGGGTGAAATAAAACCGGCACCGGATTCCAAAGCAGCAAAGGCAGAGGCGGCAAGGGCTGTTTTGGCCGAGAGGAATCAGGTGATTTTGGAGGAGGAGCCGGAAGAAGAGATTCCATCAGAAAACAACGCCATTGAGCAGAAGCTGAGTGATCTGCAGAAGCTTCTGGAAAAACAGGTTATGACAGAGCCGGAAAAGAAGGAAGAAAAAGAAGAACAGCTTCCGGACAAAAATAAAGCGTATATTCGTCTGATCCGGTCTCAAATGGAAAACAATGAGGTAGAGGAGACATATATTGAGCAGATTCTGGAGGAAATCGAGGGCAGCCTCAAAAAGGATACGTCTCTGGATAATATCCTTTCCGGCGTTTATCAGAAGATTGTATTAAAAATTGGGCGTCCCCGTCTGATCGATCTTCATGCCAAAAAGAAAAAATATGTATTTTTTATTGGCCCGACCGGTGTGGGGAAAACAACAACGATTGCCAAGATTGCTTCTATGTTGAAGTTGTCAGGGAAGGTGAAAGTGGCATTAGTGACATCGGATACCTACCGTATTGCGGCAGTGGAACAGTTGAAAACATATGCCAATATTTTAGGTGTCCCACTTAAAGTAGTATATTCGGCGGATGAAATGGAAAATGCCATGGAAGAACTTGAGGAATATGATCTCGTATTGATTGATACGGCGGGACGTTCTCATAACAATAAGGAGCAGAAGGAAGACATTCATCGTCTGCTGGAGACAGTACCGGAGGAACAGCGGGAAGTATTTCTGGTGATGAGTGCTACAACGAAATACCGGGATCTTGTGAAGATTTCCCAGTCATATTCAGAGATTACGAAATACAGTTTGATTTTTACTAAACTTGATGAAACAGATGCAATTGGAAACGTATTTAATATCCGTATGCTGACGGGGGCACCTCTGTCTTATATGACCTGGGGGCAGAATGTACCAGATGACATTGGAAAAGTAGATGCGCAGAAGATGGCAAAACAGCTTCTGGGAGGGAACAACTGATGGATCAGGCAGAACAGCTAAGGAATATTGTAAAACAACAAAATAAAAAGCAGCGGTCTGCACGGGTGATTACTGTAACCAGCGGAAAAGGCGGCGTGGGAAAGTCCAACGTCTCTGTCAACCTGGCGATCCAGATGAGCCGTTTGGGAAAGCGGGCTGTGATACTGGATGCTGATTTTGGTCTTGCGAATATTGAGGTGATGCTTGGAACGCGCCCTCAGTATAATCTGGCAGATATGATGTTCCGCGGAAAAGACGTGAAAGACATCATCTGTACCGGACCGGAAGATATCGGGTTTATTTCCGGCGGCTCGGGTCTGCGGGAAATGACGAATCTCAATAAAGATCAGATATTAAGTCTGGTCCGCACCATGTATGAGCTGGATCATTATGCAGATGTCGTGATCATTGATACCGGAGCCGGTATTTCGGATACCGTGATCGAGCTGGTTGCTTCCAGCTCAGAGGTGCTTTTAGTGGCAACACCGGAACCGACTTCGATCACGGATGCCTATGCACTTTTAAAGACGCTTCATCGTCATGATGGGTTTGAAGCGGGCAGTACTTCCATTAAAATGATCGGGAACAGGATTCAGAGCTATGAAGAGGGAAAAGAGCTATATCTTAAGCTTAATACCGTGGTAAATAAGTTCCTCGGAATGGAGATGGAATATCTGGGAGCCATTCCGTATGACGAGTGCCTTCCGAGAGCGGTGATGCAGCAACAGCCGGTATCTCTTGCATATCCGGATGCACCGTCTGCCAGAGCCATGCTGGAGCTGGCAATGGTTTTAGAGGATGAAAAAAAAGAGATTGAGCCGATGGATACAGCGCATGGACTGGCGGGACTGTTCACAAAGATATTTAAACATCAGTTCCGGTCAAAATAGTGGGTTATAATTCAGTGTAAACATGGGAGAAACGAATAATATGAAAAAAGTTTTGGTTGTAGATGATTCTGCACTCATGAGAAGAGTCCTATCTGATATAATTAATAAAGATGAAGAATTTCATACGGAACACAGTGCCAGGGATGGACTGGAGGCTCTGAAATTAATGGAGCAGAATGATTTTGATGCGATTGTGCTGGATATTATTATGCCCAGGATGAACGGGATTGATTTTCTTAAGGAGGTCAATGAAAGAGGTTATACCGCCAAAATCATTATTGTCAGTACCATTGCCAGAAAGGGAGCCGGCGAAACGATTGAGGCTCTTGAACTGGGAGCATTCGACTTTGTGACGAAGCCGGGAAATCTGCGGGAGGCCAAGTCAGGTGAGTTTGCAGCCAAGGTGTTAAGCAGGCTTTATCTGGCAATGGGGATGGAGTGGAATAATATTCTATCCGGGGAGATAGAAGCTCCGGAACAGATCCTTCGCAGGATGAGACGATCAGATGCGGGAGTGATACAGGAGCATTCAGAGCGTCTTGAGACGACGGAATATAAACCAGAGAAAAGATTTCCACGTTCTTCTATGGTGAATGTTAATGCCTCCGGAAAGCTTGTGGCTCTTGCTTGTTCTACCGGTGGCCCCAAGGCATTGCAGCAGGTTATTCCGAAGCTTCCGGAAAATCTGGATGCAGCGGTTGTGCTGGTACAGCATATGCCGGTGGGATTTACCGCTTCCTTAAGTGCCAGACTGGATGAAATGAGCGAGATCCGGGTAAGGGAGGCGCAGGACGGAGAGGTTCTTCAAAAGGGAACGGTATATATTGCCAAGGGAGGTTCCCAAATGCGTGTAATAGAAAAAAACAGACATGAATTTGTATTGTCTGTCAGGGAGGAAGGTGCCCGGAATGGATTAAAGCCATGTGCAGATATCCTGTATGAGTCGTTGAGGGAAAGTTCATTTGAGGATATTACCTGTGTGATCATGACAGGTATGGGTGCAGATGGTACCAAGGGTATATTGCAGCTAAAAGAAACAAACAAAATTTATGTAATAGCACAGAATGCAGAAAGCAGTACTGTATACGGAATGCCAAAGGCCATTGCAGAAAGTGGTGCTGCAGATGAAATAAAGGATCTTGATCTGATTGCTGATGCTATCATTAAGCATGTGGGGGTGCGATAATATGGATGTTAGTCAGTATCTTGAAATTTTTATTGATGAGACAAAGGAACATTTGCAGACATTAAGCGATCAGTTGATGATCCTGGAGCAGGAACCGGAAAACATGGATACGATCAATGAGATCTTCCGGGCAGCCCATTCCCTGAAAGGAATGGCCGGAACCATGGGTTATAAGCGTATGCAGCGTTTAACACATGATATGGAGAATGTATTCCAGGAGATCCGTAGCGGCAATATGAAGGTACAGCCGGAGCTGGTTGATGTACTTTTCCGCGGACTGGATGCACTGGAGGGATATCTTGCCAATATTCTGGAATCTGCAGATGAGGGCACTGAGGAAAATGAAGATATCATCAATACATTAAATGAGATAGTAGAAAAAGGAACCGGTAAGGTGAGCCAGACACCGGAGGTAACTGCCCAGGAGACTTCAAAGCAGGAAGAGACAGCAGCACCGGCAGGTGGCGCATTATACGAGTCTATTACTATATCGGATTATGAGATCAATACCTTTGAAAAGGCAAAGGAACAGAATCTTAATATCCTTGGAATTACGGTATATCTGGAGGAGTCCTGTCTTTTAAAAGCGGCGAGAGCATTTTTGGTATTTAAGGCGTTAGAAGAGCTGGGCGAGGTTATGAAAGCAGTACCGGATGTGCAGGATATTGAAGATGAAAAGTTTGATATGAATTTCAGTCTGGTATATTTTACAAAGGAAAGTCCGGAGAAGATCAAGGCAGCCATTGAAAATGTATCAGAAGTCAAAGAGGCAATTGTCGGAGAGTTTAAGCTTCCGGAGAGTGGTGCTGACAAGTCAGAAGAAAAAACATCCCAGGAGGAAGAAAAGAAGAAAGAGAAGCCGGCAAAGCAGGCAAGTGCAACGGCAGTAAAGAATGAGCCAAAGAAAGAGGCAGCCAAGAAATCGGAAAAGAAAAATGTGAAGCCGGCAGTGGGAAGAACCGTTCGTGTAGATATTGAAAAGCTTGATGTTCTGATGAATCTTGTGAGCGAGCTGATCATTGCAAAAAATGGTCTTGTATCCATCAGCTCCAATGCCCAGAACACTAGAAGCGATAACAGCTTCAATGAGCAGATCGAGTATCTGGAGAGTGTAACTACCAATCTCCATGAATCCGTTATGAAGGTACGAATGGTACCAATTGAAAGTGTTGTAAACCGTTTTCCACGTATGATCCGTGATCTGAGCAAAAAGCTTGATAAAAAGATGGAGTTGCATATGTCAGGTGAGGATACCGAGCTGGACAGAACCGTTATTGACGAGATTGGCGATCCATTACAGCATCTGCTGCGTAACTCTGCAGATCATGGTCTGGAGAGCAATGAGGAGCGTCTGGCTCTTGGTAAGTCAGAGGTAGGAAATATCTGGCTTAATGCATATCAGGATGGTAACAATGTTAATATTGAGGTTCGTGATGACGGTGCGGGTATCAATATTGAAAAGGTTAAAAATAAAGCACTGGAGAAGGGAACCATTACACCGGAGCAGGCAGAGGTAATGACAGATAAGGAGGTCATTGATCTTTTATTCCAGCCAAGCTTTTCTACAGCAGAAAAGATCACCGATATTTCCGGACGAGGTGTTGGTCTTGATGTAGTAAAAACTAAAATTGAAGGTCTTGGCGGAAACATCGAGTGCCGTTCTGTTGAGGGAGAGGGAAGCAGCTTTATTATTCATCTGCCATTGACTCTTGCAATCATTCAGGCATTGATGGTTGAACTTGGAGATGAGAAATATGCAATCCCTTTGGGAAGCATTCAGACCATAGAAGATGTTGCCATATCTGATATTAAGTATGTTCAGACAAAAGAAGTGATCAATCTTCGTGGTACCGTTATTCCGTTGATCCGTCTGGATCAGATCCTTGATGTAGAAAGTACCTTAGAGGATTCGGAGAGCCTTACGGTTGTTATCGTGAAGAAGGGAGATAAGCAGGCAGGTCTTGTTGTTGACAATCTGATCGGTCAGCAGGAGGTCGTTATTAAATCAATCGGAAGCTACATTAACTGCAGTAAGATCATCAGTGGAGCAACGATTTTGGGAGATGGAGAGATTGCTTTGATCTTAGAAGTAAATACTCTGGTATAAAAGGGAAAGGCATGGTGAGATTAGTATGGAGAATAATAATGTACAAAATCTGGATACTGTGGGAAATGAGAAGCAGTATATTGTTGTAAGACTTGGTTCCGAGCAGTATGGTATTGATATACAGTATGTAGATAATATTGTCCGCAAGCAGAGAATTACAAGAGTACCAAAGGCACAGCATTATTTTAAGGGCGTGATCAATCTTCGTGGTGAGGTTATTCCCGTAATGAGCCTTCGTTTGAAATTTAATCTGGAGCCGGATGAGTATACAAATGCAACAAGAATTATCATTATAAAGCTGGAGCAGCATTCTGCAATCGGTATTATTGTGGACGAGGTGAAGGAGGTTGTAACCCTGTCTGAGGATGCCATTGATAAACCAACCAGCGCAGACAGCTCAGGAGATACCAGAATACAGTATCTGAGTGGTGTAGGAAAGCAGGAGAACGGGTTGATTTCTCTGCTTAACATTGCTAATGTAATTAACGATAAAGAGGCAGTATCATAAATAATACGAGGTGATGTCGATGCAGAAGGATGAAGAAAACATGGATGACATGGAATTTGATATTCTTACAGAGATAGGAAATATAGGAGCCGGAAATGCAACAACAGCACTGGCCAAGCTGATTGATGGCCGTGTTGACATGCATGTGCCCAAGGTGGAGATGCTGGCATTTAAGGATCTGGCAGAGATCCTGGGCGGAGCAGAGGAGCTGGTGGCCGGTATTTTACTGAGTCTGGAGGGGGATATTGAAGGCTCTATGCTGTTTGTTCTGGAAAATAAAGCAGCTCATCATCTGGTACATAAGCTGATGGGAAGTGACGGTAGTACATTGGAAGACAGCTTTACGGAAATGGAACAGTCTGCTTTGGTAGAGATTGGCAATATCATATCAGGAGCATATCTGACAGCGATATCACAGCTGACAAATTTAAATATTATTCAAACCGTTCCGAGTCTTGCCATTGATATGGCCGGTGCAATCTTAAGTGTGCCGGCGATTGAGTTTGGTAAGCTTGGAGATAAAGCACTTTTGATAGAATCACAGTTTGAGGATGATGAAATTGATGTTTGCGGGTATTTCATTTTAATACCTACGCTGGAGTCATATACACGTATTTTGAAGTCATTGGGAATGTAGGTGGAGAAATGGATGGAACAATGATCAAAGTCGGAATGGCAGACGCGAACATTTGTCATTCTCCGGATGTAATTACTACACTTGGTCTTGGATCCTGTGTGGGAGTTGCGTTATATGATAAAACGACAAAGATTGCCGGCCTTGTGCACGTAATGCTTCCGGACAGTACGAAGGTGCGGCAAAATCAAAATAAAGCTAAATTTGCAGATACCGGGATTGATATGCTTATCGATATGATGCGAAAGGAAGGGGCAAACAGGTCTTTACTGACGGCAAAGATCGCAGGAGGAGCCCAGATGTTTGCATTTGGCAGCAATAATGATATGCTGCGGGTAGGACAGCGGAATGTAGAGGCGGTCAAGGCAAAACTGAAAGAATTAGGGATTCGTATTCTTGCGGAGGAGACGGGAGAAAATTATGGACGGACTGTGGAATTTTATCCGGAAACCGGTGATTTTCTGATTAAATCAGTGGGACGAGAACAAAAGATTATATGATTTGTGCCTGCAGTCCAAAGTTTGCGGGCTGAGAAAGGAATGTAGGATTAGTATGAAAACAGAGTATATTCCTAAGGTGATTACACTTTTGGCAGGTGCTGTTGTGTGTATTATATCCATCGTCAGGCATATGGATACAACATACAGTTTGGAAATCCTGCTGGCAGCTCTTATTATTTTTTATATCATAGGCTGTATTACAAGACGGATTATTGAAAAGGTTATGACGAGCAATCGTTTCATCAAGGAAGTAACTGATGAAACAGAGAAAGTTCAGGATGGCTCGGAAGACACCGGGGATGCAGACAACGGAGAGAACGATGTCCAGTCGCAGGAGAGTTAAAACAAACCCGTGATCATAAAGGGGATGAGGGGAATTTATGAATGAGAAAGAAAGAGCATCTTTGTGGGAGGAATATATAAAAACCCGCAGTCCGAAGATCAGAGAACAGTTGATTGTAGAATATGTTCCATTAGTGAAGGTTGTTGCCGGTAGAATGGGGATGTATCTTGGATATACGGTGGAATATGACGATCTTACCGGATATGGAATTTTTGGACTGATTGATGCCATTGACAAATTTGAGCTGACAAAAGGTGTTAAATTTGAAACGTATGCCAGTTTGAGAATCCGGGGTGCTATTTTGGATCAGATTCGGAAAATGGATTGGATTCCGAGAACACTGCGCCAGAAGCAGAAAAAGCTGGAGACGACCATGGGACAGATGGAAACGGAGCTGGGAAGAACGCCGACGAATGAAGAGCTTGCTGCAGCACTGGAGATGACACAGGAAGAGTTAGATGCGTTGATCAATCAGACACAGGTAGCTAATTTGGTATCTTTGGATGAGTATCTGGAACAGGGAAGTGAGGTTCGTGTTGAGGCGGGAAACAAATCTGCCTTTTTGCAGCCGGAGCAGGTAATGGAACGACAAGACCTGAAACGGCTTTTGGCAGAGGCAATCAATTCCCTGACAGAAAAAGAACAAAAGGTTATTGCACTTTATTATTATGAAGAAATGACATTAAAGGAGATCAGTAATATTCTGGAGGTTTCTGAGTCCAGGGTATCACAGCTTCATACAAAGTCTCTTCGTAAAATGAAGGAAAAATTAGGCGCCCGTAATATGGGTGTCCTTGGAATTTGGAATATATAGGCTGCCGCACAGCTGTGGCAGCCTTTCACATTATTATGTGTCAAGGAGGGAGATTGGGATGAAGAGAAATGCCTTTTTTCAACTTGTACAAAAGAAGGACGGTGTGTATTTGAAGTCATATCCTGCACTGCATGGGGGAGCACCTCTTTCAATGGAAGATATTATGCAATATCTGGAACAAAAGAAAATTATGGATGTTCAGCTGGGAGATATCGCAGCTTTTGTGGAAGATGCGGCGCAGCAGAAGAACGCAGAAAAAAAGATATTATCCGAGGATCGTCTGCCGGAAAAGGAATTTCCGTTGATTACCATAGACCCGAAGCGCAGATTTGCCAAAATTCGTCTGTATCCACCATCAAATGGTGGAATGCGTATTTCAAGTGAAGAAATTCTGGATCGTGTGGAGCAGATGGGGATAAAATCAGGACTTTTGCCGGAAAATATCAAGCTTATGCTGAAGGGAAGATTATATTGTACAGATGTGCTGATCGCCAGGGCAACGCCGCCGGTGCAGGGAAGTGATGCAGTCATTACCTACCATTTTGACGTGGATAAAACCTGTAAGCCGGCAATGGATGAGTCCGGTAATGTTGACTTTCATCAGCTTGATATGATTGAAAAGGTCAGCGAAGGGCAGCTTTTGGCAACCTTGCAGCCGGCTGATCTCGGAACACCGGGAACAGATGTGATGGGAGGGGAGTTAAAGCCGATAAAAGTTAAACAGCTATTTTTAAAGCATGGCAAAAATATACATTTATCCGAGGATGGATGCGAAATGTATTCGGATGTTCCGGGAAATGTTACGTTGGTGGATGATACGGTATTTGTGGCAGATCAGTATGAGGTGCCGGCAGATGTAGGTCCATCTACCGGCGATATTGAATATGATGGAAGTGTTGTTGTAAAGGGAAATGTCCTGACAGGATATGCCATTAAGGCGACCGGAGATATTATGGTTAATGGCGTGGTGGAAGGAGCCAGCCTCACTACAGATGGTAAGATTGTGCTGAAGCGGGGAATTCAGGGAAAAGGCGAGGCAACTTTACAGGCCGGCGGTGATGTCATAAGTAATTTTATCGAAAGTGCCAATGTAACATGTGGCGGAAAGATTATGACAGAAGCGATCATGCACAGCAAGGTGACAGCGGAGGATGATATTGTTGTCAAAGGAAAGCGGGGGATGATCGCCGGAGGTTATCTCAAAACAAAAACAAAAATAGAAGCAAAAACCATTGGTTCTACCATGGGAACTTTGACAGAGCTGCAGGTGGGCATTGATCCTAAGATTGTGGAGCAGCACCGCTTTCTGGAAAAGGAAGTGGAACAGCTTACTTCTGAGAGAGAAGGACTGATGCAGAATGTCCTGTTATTAAAGAAAAGAATGGATACCAAGGGAAAGCTGGATGATGAAAAAATGGCTTCTCTCAAAAAGACAGGGAAGAGAATTCAGGAGATTGATACACGATTGGAGGAAAACGCTGCCGAGAGAGAAGTTTTAGAGGTAGAATTAAACAAGAAAGATAACGGTCGTATTATTGCGGAAAATATTGTTTATCCGGGAGTCAAAATGACTATATCCAACGTCAGCAATACGATTAAATCTGAGGTACAGCATAGTGCTTTTGTAAGAGATGGAGCTGATATCCGGATCAGAGCCATTTAAGAAATGTATGTAAAATACAGCAGATCTGTGTCTTTGTTACAGAGTTTACAGGTATTGCGCAAGGAAGGGAGGGATACCTATGTCATTATCCATTGATTATATTACCATGCCGCCAAAATCACAGGAAGTATCGCAGATACAGCATGGAGATCAGGTGCGGTATGAACATTCCCAGCAGGAAGTGGCTTCGCAGGTGCAGCAGCAGGTACATCAAAATTCCCATCAGACAATTCGGCGTGCCAAAGCTGAAAATAAGGACTATTTGAACGAAGAGGAAAAGAGAAGGGGGAAAAAGGGCTCCGGAGGAAAGGGCAGAAATCATTCGGAGAAACATCAGCAGGAGACGGAAAAGGATCCGAGAGCAGGTGGAAGCTTTTTTGATATGAAGGTATAATGTGGCAGCACTGCCGGATAATATCCAAATAAAAAGATAAGGAAACGACAGCAATGGTTATTTTGGAAATAATAATGATCGTGATCGGACTGGGAGCAGTGGTTATGAGTTACCGGATCACGGATCAGAAGAAGGACAACATACAGAATATTCCGAAAGAGGAGAAAATATTACAGGATTCCCCTGTAGAAATTGAGCAGGCAAGGGAAGAAATGGAACATTACAAAGAAGATGTGATAACCTCTGCAGAGGAGGAGCTTAGCAGATTATCCAATGACAAACTCATGGGAATGAATGAATATTCAGAGGAAGTATTAAATCGTATGGCCAAAAACCATGAGGAGGTTGTATTTTTATATGATATGCTCAAAGAAAAGGAAGAGGATATCAAGGATCTGGTTCATCATGTAGACTCTGTGAAAGCAATGATCCATGATGAAACAGCGAAGGAATATCAAAAAATGATGGATGCCCTGAAGCTTCTACAGGAGAGCAGAATTGCGATAGAAAATGGAGCGGGGGAAAAGGACGGTCATATGCAGAAAGGCAGTGTGGTAGAGGAAGGATATTTAAAAAGCACACAGGCAGAAAAGCTGGCGTCTAACATGGAACAGCAGGAGCAGCATAAGAAACCGGCGGCAGAAGAGAAGGAATCTTTTTCTGTGGAAACTTCTTTGAAAGAAGATAGCGACAATCATAATACGGAGATCATTCACCTTTATAAAAAAGGATATTCTGTGTTGGAAATATCCAAAATGTTGTCTCTCGGTCAGGGGGAAGTAAAGTTTGTGATCGATCTTTATGAAAACCGTTAAGATGGAAGTGGAGGAAGAAATGGATAAAAGATCCTTTATACGCGGATTTGGAATGGGCGTGCTTTTTGCGGCAGTGATTTTGGGGATATCCTGTCTGATGAGGACATCGGATTCTGCTGTGATCAAAAGGGCAAAACAGCTTGGAATGACATATGCTGCACAGGAAGAAAAACTGTTTCAGACGTCAGCCCCGAAAAACAGTGCGGCTGCAAAAACGCCGGAACCGTCATCAACATCGGTCTCATCGGATAAAAAGCCTTCGGCAACCATGAAACCAAAGGAAACCAAAAAGCCGGATAAAACTCTTCAAAAGGAACAGACTGACCAGAAAGAATTTGATCAGGAAAAGAAAAAAATAACGGATGATTTTGAAAAATCCACAAAAGAACTGCAGATTCAGGCAGGGGACTGGTCTGCAGATGTCAGCCGGAAGCTGGAGGAGATGGATGTAATCTCCGATGCGGAGGCATTTGATGCCTATATGGATAAGCACGGGTACAGCAGCAAGATTAAAGCAGGAAATTACAGCATATCCCCAGGTGCGGATTTTGACCAGATTGCAAAGGAGATAACTTCAAAATGAGATTTCGACCATGTATTGACATTCATAATGGAGCGGTAAAGCAGATTGTAGGTGGAAGTCTGCGGGATAGCGGAGATCAGGCAAGAAACAACTATGTTTCTGAGTATGATGGAGCGTATTATGCTAATATGTATCAGAGAGACGGTTTCCGGGGAGGTCATATTATACTGTTAAATCCTGTAGGCAGTGAGTGGTATGAAAAGGATCTGGAACAGGCAGAGGGAGCACTTAAAGCATATCCAGGTGGAATGCAGCTTGGCGGAGGTGTATGTCCGGAGAATGCAGAGAAGTTTCTGGATATGGGAGCAAGCCATGTTATTGTGACATCTTATGTGTTTCGTAATGGAAATGTTGACTTTGAACGTCTGCAGAAGCTGGCTTCTATGATCGGAAAAGAGCATCTGGTACTGGATCTGAGCTGCCGCAGATATGAGGATGGATATTATATTATGACAGACCGCTGGCAGAAAAAGACCCAGGTCTGCCTGACGGGAGAGACTCTGGAGGAGTTGCGGAGCTACTGCGATGAGTTTCTGATCCATGCTGTAGATGTCGAGGGCAGACAGAGCGGGGTGGAGAAGGAACTTTTGACATTTTTGGGACAGAATGTATCCTGCCCGATCACATATGCCGGCGGTATTCATAATCAGGAAGATCTTTTCTACATCGAAAGCTGTGGAGCAGGAAAAATTGATTTTACCATTGGCAGTGCGCTGGATCTGTTTGGGGGGAGCCTGGCTTATAAAAATATGCTCAAATACCGATAAACAGGAAGCTGACGACCGATTTCCTGTTCTGTTGAGAGATTGTACCAAAGATTGCGTCGTAATTTGTTACAAATATTACATGAAAAAAACTTACATTTTATTTTTTGACAGAGAATTTGATGATTTTAATAAAAATATATCGAATTTTCTGTTATTTTTTGTTGTATTTTGACAATAAAAAACGTTTTCGATTTCATGCAGAGCCAGAAATATTGCAAATTGGGTTGATTTTTTAAAATAATGTGATATAATTGTTACATAAATGTTAAGTGACAAGCAGTCATACAACAGAATATATTTCCGTTGCGTAATTCATATGTCACTTTCATTCAGGAGGTTATCATGAAGTTTAAAAAATATGCAACACTTTTACTATTTGCAATGTTGATTTTTGGTTTTTCTAAAAATACAGTATCAGTTGCTGCAAAGGTAAGTACCACAACTACAAAGTCTGCGGTAAATACAAAGAATAAGAAGTCTGGAGCAAAATCCTACAATAAATCAGATCTTCGTCTTATGGCATCCATCATTAACTGCGAGGCTGGAGCAGAGAGCTATCAGGGTAAGGTTGCCGTTGGTATTGTCGTTATGAATCGTGTTTCTTCAAAAGCGTTTCCAAATACAATTCGTAAAGTAGTGTATCAGAGGGGACAGTTTTCACCGGTTCGCAATGGTGCATTAAAGAAACGTCTTGCACAGTACGATGCAGGCAAGATAAAGAACAGCCAGTGGAAAGACTGCATTAAGGCGGCAAAGAATGTCTTATCAGGTCAGAATTATATTATGTACCGTGGAAATAAAAAGAATTTCGACAGTTTCCATTTCTTTAGTGTGTATCTTTCCGGAGCACGTTTCCGTCTGGGAGGACATCGTTTTAAATAAAATTGCAAATAGTCGGGGGATTTCTGAGAGAAATCCCTCTTTTTTGTTGGTTTTATTTGTAAAGTATGTGTTCATAAAAAATAACTTTGCGAAAATCATTTAATGTGGTATGATGTAAGGAGTATTTTGTCACCAAAGGAGGAGACACAGTGAGTAAAGAATTAGAGAATGTGACAGAGGAGACAGAGGTGGTTTCCCGTAATTTTATCGAGAATATCATTGATCAGGACATTGAAGAGGGGCATTGTAAAAAGGTGGTTACAAGATTTCCGCCGGAGCCAAACGGCTATCTGCATATCGGACATGCCAAGTCGATTTTGTTAAATTCCGGACTGGCCGAGGAGTATAACGGAACATTTCATCTTCGTTTCGATGATACCAATCCAATGAAGGAAAAGACAGAATTTGTTGATTCCATTATGGAGGATGTAAAATGGATCTGTGGAGACCTCGATCCGGCGCAGGTATATTATGCTTCTGATTATTTTGATCAGATGTATGAATGTGCTGTTAAGCTGATCAAAAAAGGCAAGGCTTATGTTTGTGATCTGACGGCAGACGAGATCAGAGAGTATCGTGGAACATTGACAGAGCCGGGAAAGGACAGTCCGTACCGAGAGCGTTCTGTAGAGGAAAATCTGGATCTGTTTGAGAGAATGAAAAATGATGAGTTCCAGGATGGTGAAAAAGTATTAAGAGCCAAGATCGATATGGCATCACCAAATATCAATATGCGTGATCCGATCATTTACCGCGTGGCTCATATGAATCATCATAATACGGGAGATAAGTGGTGTATTTATCCGATGTATGATTTTGCACATCCGATTGAAGATGCGATCGAGGGAATCAGTCATTCTATCTGTACCCTGGAGTTTGAGGATCATCGTCCGCTTTATGACTGGGTAGTCAGAGAACTGGAGTTTGAAAATCCGCCAAAGCAGATTGAGTTTTCTAAGTTGTATCTGACCAATGTTGTGACAGGAAAACGTTATATCAAAAAGCTGGTAGAAGAAAATATCGTTGACGGTTGGGATGATCCGCGCCTTGTATCCATTGCCGCACTGCGCCGCCGTGGATTTACGCCGGAGTCTATCCGTAAGTTTATGGAACTTTGTGGTGTATCGAAGTCCCAGAGTTCTGTAGATTATGCGATGTTAGAATACTGTATCCGTGAGGATCTGAAGTTGAAGCGTCCCCGTATGATGGCAGTGCTTGATCCGATCAAGCTTGTGATTACAAATTATCCGGAGAATGAGATTGAGTATCTGGATGTTTCAAACAATCAGGAAAATGAGGAAATGGGCACCAGAAAGGTTCCATTTGGCAGAGAGCTGTATATTGATCGGGAGGACTTTATGATTGAGCCGCCGAGAAAATATTTCCGTCTGTATCCGGGAAATGAGGTTCGCCTGATGAACGCATACTTCGTAACCTGTACAGACTATGCAACAGATGAGGAAGGCAATGTAACAGAGGTCTATTGCACCTACGATCCGGAGACAAAGAGTGGTTCCGGTTTCAATGCACGAAAGGTAAAGGGAACGATCCATTGGGTATGTGCTGACACAGCACAGCAGGCAGAGGTTCGTCTGTATGAGAATATTATTGATGAGGATAAGGGTGTTTACAATGAGGATGGAAGCTTAAACTTAAATCCAAACTCCCTGACCATCATGGAACATTGCTATGTGGAGCCTGCTTTGGCAGAGGCAGAGAAGGCAGAGAGTTTCCAGTTTGTGCGTCATGGCTATTTTTGTGTGGATTCGAAGGATTCTTCGAGGGATCATCTGGTGTTTAACCGTATCGTATCTTTGAAAAGTTCTTACCGTCCCAATAAATGATTTATAACCGGTAGAATGGAGGGGTTACCATGAAGGGTATTTTTTCAGGTCTTGAAAAGCTTGGTCTGGGAAAATTGGAGAAGGTGGAAGTATTTGAGGATGCTTCCAAAAAAGAGGAAGAAGCAAAGAAAGGAAAAAGAAAGCCGGCGGCTGTTAGCGAGGCAGATTTTCTTTTTGAAAAAACGTATGTATGTCCGGTATGTGATAAGGAGTTTCATTCCAAAAAGATCCGTACCGGTAAGGTTAAGCTGTTGGCAGCAGATACAGATCTGCGTCCGAAGTATCAGTATGTGGATTGCCTGAAATATGATGCGGTTGTTTGTCCGCATTGTGGTTATGCCGCTCTGGACCGGTTTTTCAAATTTATGATGCCGGCACAGGCAAGGCTGATCCGGGAGAATATCTCGGCCAATTTTAAAGGGCTGCCTGCCACGGAGAATATTTATACCTATGATGATGCGATTGAGAGACATCAGCTTGCATTGTTAAATACCGTTATTAAGAAAGCAAAGGAAAGTGAGAGAGCATACACTTGTCTTAAGATGGCATGGATCTACAGAGGAAAGGCGGAATCTCTTCCGGAGGATACACCAGACAGGAAGGAGCAGATTCAGGAGCTTCAGAATCAGGAAAAGGAGTTGTTGGAGAATGCATATACCGGTTTTGAGGCAGCTTTTTCAAAAGAGTCTTTTCCAATGTGCGGCATGGACGAGATCACGGTCAGCTATCTGCTGGCAGAGCTTGCCAGACGTATTGGCCGGTATGAAGAATCAAGCCGCTGGATCTCAAGAGTTCTGATCTCAAGAGAGGCAAATGAACGCATCAAAAACAGAGCACGGGAAATTAAGGAACTGCTCAATAAAGATATGAATAGAGCATAATGTTTTATAATCATATAAAAATCCCAACTGTGATTTCAGACAGTTGGGATTTTTAAGGTTATAGAAACAAAAGATGTTATTGTGGAAGAATACTGTTTGTTTTATTCATACTGCGTGGAAGAGCATCCTTGGAGTTTTTCCATGGTTTGTCCTCGTTGCGGTAATCAAACTTGTCTGTAAACCATTCCAGATCATCTGTCACACGCTTCATATTGGTCAGATAAACCTGATTCAGGGTCTGGATAAACTCCGGCAGGCGTTTTCCCGACAGGGCAGACGGTGCACCATCATAAAGCATACCGAAATGCTTTGTACAAAATCCCTTGGAGGAAGCAAATTTCTGGCGGAATTCTTCGTCATGTTCATAGCAGTGGTAGATTGTGGCGAGATATCTTGAAAAGATCCGGTCGATCCGGTTACAAATATAACAGGAATGATTCAGAGTTTTGATGTATTCTGTCACAGGAGAAGCATTCTCTGTCTTTTTGGAAAACAGCCCCTTTTTAACAGGCTTGTCAGAGGCGAGCAGTTCCTCCAGATCCCGGTTGGTGCGCTGCATATGTGTGTGGAGGATCAATGCGAGTCCCAGACGGTTCTGATGCTTATAGAGCTGTTTTACGTGATGACTGCAGAAGCCAATCTTATTTGTTTCCATTCGGATATCATCCTCCATGTAGCTGGGTCCCATGGTAAATTCGATGGCATCGCGCTCCAGTGAGTCGTACATAGAGCAGACCGGGCACTCACAGTCAACAGCAAATGCATCATTTACCGGAATAGTATAAAGCTGTTCTTTCATTATAATTCTCCTTTACATAAAGTCGTTCGTAAATTTGTGCAGGAAACAGGCTTTCCTGCCATATAAATTCATTATAGAGCAATCTGTGTAACACGTCAAAGAATATGGAAAAAAGAGATTTAAAGAGAAAAAGATAGAAATAGAAAGATAATTAACGAATATAATTGAAATGCAATGATTTACTTGCTTGGAAAACTTGCACAAAAAAACGAAATGCAATATATTATGTTTATGGTTAGCACTCAGATAGAGTGAGTGCTAATAGAAAAATAGTCAATAAGGAGGTCATTTTCATGAAATTAGTACCATTAGGTGACAGAGTTGTTTTAAAACAGTTGGAAGCAGAAGAGACCACAAAATCCGGCATTGTTCTTCCGGGAAATGCACAGGAGAAACCGCAGCAGGCAGAAGTTATTGCCGTTGGACCGGGCGGAGTTGTTGATGGAAATGAAGTAAAGATGGAAGTTGCAATTGGCGATAAAGTAATCTACTCAAAATATGCAGGAACAAATGTAAAGCTTGAGGATGAAGAGTACATTATTGTTCGTCAGAATGATATTGTAGCCAAGGTTGAGGGCTAATAAGACAACGAATAATTAATAATTGCTGCTTTATTTGATAAGAGGCAGCAGTAATTGAAAAGATTGGAGGATTCATTAACATGGCAAAGGAAATTAAATTTGGCGCAGATGCCAGAGCTGCTTTGGAAGCAGGTGTTGATAAACTTGCAGATACCGTTAAAGTTACATTGGGACCAAAGGGAAGAAATGTTGTTCTTGACAAATCATTTGGTGCTCCGCTCATCACAAATGATGGTGTTACGATCGCAAAGGATATTGAGCTGGAAGATGGCTTTGAGAATATGGGTGCCCAGCTTGTAAAAGAGGTAGCAACCAAGACAAATGATGTGGCTGGTGACGGTACTACCACAGCTACCGTACTTGCTCAGGCAATGGTAAATGAGGGAATGAAGAACCTGGCTGCAGGTGCAAATCCTATCATTCTCCGTAAGGGAATGAAGAAGGCATGTGATTGTGCAGTAGAGTCTATCGCAGAGATGAGCTCAAAGGTTACAGGTAAAGATCAGATTGCCCGTGTTGCTGCTATTTCAGCAGGAGACGATGCTGTTGGCGAGATGGTTGCAGATGCAATGGAGAAGGTTTCCAACGATGGTGTTATCACGATTGAGGAATCCAAGACTATGCATACAGAGCTCGATCTTGTAGAAGGTATGCAATTTGACCGTGGCTATGTATCTGCTTATATGTGTACAGATATGGATAAGATGGAAGCAAACCTTGATAATCCATATATTCTGATCACAGATAAGAAGATTTCAAATATTCAGGAAATTCTTCCGTTACTGGAAGAGATTGTTCAGAGTGGCGCAAAGCTTCTGATCATTGCTGAGGATGTTGAGGGCGAGGCTCTGACAACACTGGTTATTAACCGTCTGAGAGGTACCTTCAATGTAGTAGCAGTTAAGGCTCCGGGCTATGGTGACAGAAGAAAAGCAATGCTGGAGGATATTGCAATCCTTACCGGTGGTACTGTGATTTCTGACGAGGTTGGTCTTGATCTCAAAGAGACAACACTGGAGCAGCTCGGCCGTGCTAAATCTGTAAAGGTTCAGAAAGAAAATACTGTTATCGTAGATGGTGCGGGTGATCAGGATGCAATCGCTGCACGTATTTCACAGATCAAGGCTCAGATTGAGGAGACAACATCTGATTTCGATCGTGAGAAGCTTCAGGAGAGACTTGCTAAGCTTGCCGGTGGCGTTGCCGTTGTTCGTGTCGGTGCGGCTACTGAGACAGAGATGCAGGAAGCAAAGCTTCGTATGGAAGATGCTCTGGCTGCAACAAGAGCTGCAGTAGAAGAGGGTATTATCTCCGGTGGTGGATCTGCTTACATTCACGCATCCAAGAAGGTTGCTGAGATGGCAGCACAGCTTGAGGGTGATGAGAAGACAGGTGCCAACATTATCTTAAAGGCTCTGGAGGCTCCATTGTTCACAATTGCATATAACGCAGGTCTTGAGGGCGCTGTGATCATCAATAAGGTTCGCGAGTCTGAGCCGGGTGTTGGCTTCAACGCACTGACCGAGGAGTATGTTGATATGGTTCAGGCTGGTATCGTGGATCCTGCAAAGGTTACAAGAAGTGCTCTGCAGAATGCAACAAGTGTTGCTTCTACACTTCTTACCACAGAGTCTGTTGTTTCAAATATTAAGGAAGATGCTCCTGCAATGCCTGCAGGCGGAGCTCCTGGTATGGGAATGATGTAAATAGCGAAACCTTCGGTTTCGCATTAGAAGTTTTTCGAAACTTCCAAAAAATTATATATATGATCAGATAAAACCTGGATAAGGTGAAAGGATAGCTATGTATAACGAGGGATTGTATTCAGACACATATGTACATTCCCGGTTGACACAGCAGGAATTAATGCGTAGGCGGCTTATGTTGGCCGCCTGCGTTATTTTACCGATTCTTGCGCTGGTGGCTGTGCCGGGAGCATTTAAAATTTTGGGCCTGTTGGTGGCTGTGATCGCCGATATTGTTATGATCTATTTTCTGCCGAATCCTCATATTGATTTCGAGTATGTTTTTGTAGATGGTCAGATTGATTTTGACCGTATTATTGCGGAGAATGCAAGAAAGAATATGTGCCGGACAGATCTGGAAAAAACAGAAGTAGTAGCTCCGGAGGGATCTCATTATCTTGATGGATTTCAGAATCTGCCGATACAGGATTATTCCTCACGGAATGAGGAGGACAGACAGTATATTATCGTGGCGAAGGGGGAAAAAGGAAATATTAAGATTCGCTTTACGCCGGATGAGAGACTATTAGATCAGATGAAAACGAAATCACGCAGTAAGATTAAAGATGAATAAATAACAGAAAACGGCTGGATTTTGGTTAAATTGATTAAAATCCAGCCGTTTTGTTGTTGACAATTACCATAAAAAAGGTGTATAATTTCTCAAATATCTATATTCATGTTTTTGACACGCAGGAATACCCCCTGCGTGTTTGCTAATACAAAAATGATAAGGAGGACAATAAAATGGGTAAGATTATTGCTGAGGGAATCACCTTCGATGATGTGCTTTTGGTACCACAGTATTCTGAGGTTATTCCTAATCAGGTGTCTTTGGAGACACATCTGACAAAATCTATCAAGTTAAACATTCCTATGATGAGTGCTGGAATGGACACTGTTACAGAGAACCGTATGGCGATCGCTATGGCGAGACAGGGTGGAATCGGTATTATTCATAAGAATATGTCGATCGAGGCACAGGCTGATGAGGTAGATAAAGTTAAGCGTTCCGAGAATGGAGTAATCACAGATCCGTTTTATTTGTCACCAGAGCATACTCTGGAGGATGCCAATGCATTGATGGCAAAGTTCCGTATTTCCGGTGTACCGATCACTGAGGGGACAAAGCTTGTCGGTATTATTACAAACCGTGATCTGAAGTTTGAAACGGACTTCTCCAAGAAGATCTCCGAGTCCATGACTTCACGTGGACTGATCACTGCAAAGCAGGGCATTACTCTTGAGGAGGCAAAGAAGATCCTTTCCGCTTCCCGTAAGGAGAAGCTTCCATTAGTAGATGAAGAGGGTAATCTGACCGGTCTTATTACTATTAAGGATATCGAGAAGCAGATTAAATATCCACTGGCAGCCAAGGATGCGCAGGGTCGTCTCCTGTGTGGTGCCGCAGTTGGTATTACAGCAAATGTGCTGGATCGTGTGGCTGCTCTTGCGGAGAAGCATGTTGACTGTATCGTACTGGATTCCGCACATGGACAGAGCAAGAATGTATTAAATTGTGTCAAGATGATCCGTAAGGAGTTCCCGGATATGCAGATCATTGCCGGAAACGTAGCAACAGGAGAGGGAACCAGAGATCTTATTGAGGCCGGTGCAAACTGTGTTAAGATTGGTATCGGACCGGGATCTATCTGTACTACCCGTGTGGTTGCAGGTATTGGTGTACCTCAGATCACAGCGATTATGGATGCTTATGAGGTCGCTAAGGAGTATGGTGTGCCGATCATTGCCGATGGTGGTATCAAGTATTCCGGAGATATGACAAAGGCTCTGGCAGCCGGCGCAAGTGTTTGTATGATGGGAAGTATCTTTGCAGGATGTGATGAGAGTCCGGGAACATTTGAGCTGTTTAAGGGACGTAAGTATAAAGTATATCGTGGTATGGGATCTATCGCTGCAATGGAGAACGGCAGCAAGGATCGGTATTTCCAGAGCAATGCCAAGAAACTTGTTCCTGAGGGTGTTGAAGGACGAGTTGCTTACAAGGGAACCGTTGAGGACACTGTATTCCAGTTGATCGGTGGTATCCGTTCCGGTATGGGATATTGCGGAGCAGAAAATATTCCGGCATTACAGGAAAAGGCCAAGTTTGTTAAGATTACGGCAGCATCTTTAAAGGAAAGTCATCCACATGACATTCATATTACCAAAGAGGCTCCAAACTATAGTATTGAGGAGTAATTTGCTGGCGGAAGTATAAAGCGGATAGAAAGGGGTGCTGCATAGTACCCCTTTTTATTAAGTTTGTGCTTATAACATAGTGGAAATCAAGGGTAAAATGTTAGTTTTGCCTTCTGAATAGGTGTTTGAATGAAAAAGATGACAAAGCGGAAAAAGCAGCAGATACGCAGAACGGCTGTTTTGGTGATTGCAGCAGGTATTATTACAGCAGCGGTATTGGGCGTGATCCTGTCGGTTACCGGATACATATACAATCGGTATTTCGCAAAAAATCCTGTGATCGCATATGATAAAATTCGTGTCGATCGGCCGGAGATTACGGAAGATTTTCTTACAGTCAATGAAAATTCCAGGCCGGGCATTAAGCTGGAAAAAGTTAATGGAATTGTGATCCATTATACTGCTAATCCGGGAACGGGGGCTAAGGCGAACCGTGACTATTTTGAAAGCAGGAAAGATCAGGAAAATACGGCTGTCAATAAGGTCAGCAGTCATTTTGTGGTGGGGCTGGACGGAGAGATCATACAGTGCATTCCGTTGAATGAGATTGCCTATGCATCCAATGACAGAAATCAGGATACGATCTCCATTGAATGCTGTCATCCCGGCAAAAACGGCAAATTTAATAAAAAGACATATCATTCTCTGGTGAAGCTTTGTGCATGGCTTTGCGTCCGATATGAGATTGCGGACAAAACAGATATCATTCGTCACTATGATGTGACAGGAAAACTGTGTCCGCTGTATTATGTCAAACATCCATCCAAATGGGACGCGCTGCGGACTGATATTTGGAATGATCTGCTGGATAGCCAGTATAAAAATTAGGGAGCATTTTAAGCGCTCTTTTTGTGTAAAAAAGCGAATTATATGTTTTTTGGAAAGAGTATATATGTTTTTATATATACTCTTTCTGTTATTTTGACGATTTTTAAAATTTATTTTTAGCGAATATGACCTATTGTCATTGATATAACGGCTTGTTATAATGGCAGTCATAAAAACAGAGAGTTTATTCCATGATACAGATTTTGATATCAGGTGTGCATATTTGGGAGAATACAGCTGATGATCAAAGCAATTTATTTACATGAATCTGCGCAAAAGGCAGAACGGGAGGTTATCATGGAAGGAAAAAGAGTGTTTCGACAATCATTAAAATGTTTCGGACTATTTTTTATATTCTTATTTATTCTGATGTTCCGGAATGAAAAAGCACAGGCGGCTACAGCTTCTCTAACGGAGAACCCCTATAAATGGGTTTCCTCAACGGATGTCGGTGTTGCCTATTCTACGGAGGGAAATCTGCCCTCGGTATCAGGTATACGAATTACTAAGGATAATGCGCCGGAGATGTATGGTTATGACGTATGGGCATATTCGAAAGACGGCGGCTGGGCGTTTCAATATATGGATTTAAATGGATTGCGCCGGGATAACAGAGAGGCATTCAAAAGTTCGGATGTGTATATTATTGAATTCTTATCTTATAGAAATTGGCGTGGGCGTTTTCTTCTCCATGGAAAAAATGCTGCCTTACCTGTCAAGAACACGCCATGTTATTCTATTGAAACAATAAGATATCAAAAAGGGCAGCTTTTAAGTAAGGAAGAGGAATACAGTACAGACAGTCGTTCGGAGTGGCTGGACTCCAGATATTCTCTAATGTATGCGATTCATACGGAAAATGATTATGTTGTGGGAGATGGGTCCGCAAATCAGATTTCCTATATCTATAATATTAAGACAGGTGTTTATATTGCGCCGGGAGAGGCTGTCTCGCTGGAGGCAGACGGCGCACAGGTGATCGGTAAAGGAGAGGCATATTTTGATTCCAAGGGGAAATATAAGGTGCGTAAATTGCCGGTAGCTGTAAAAAAGCGGGATCAGAAGGTGTATTATTTTGAAGGATGGTATACAGAGCCGGAAGCAGGAATAAAAATATCTGAGGGAGATCTGGTAGAAAAGGGGATGAAATTGTATCCTCATTGGAAGGCAGTTGAACAAAAATGTAACGTAACCTGTATAGACATATTGAGAACCTCCACTGGAGAAGAAAAGCTTGGGACAAGCACCTGGCAGGCAGAGTATGGAGATACCGTTAGTGGTGCTGCTGCGGGCTGTACTTCAGGAGCAGGTATTTATTATCCGGGACGGGAGTTTGTGGGATGTTCTGAGACTGTTGTGTCGGAACAGGACAACACGGTATATCGTTATTTTCAAAATGCCATGATCGATGTTATGTGTATTGATCTGGTGCATGCAGGTCCGGATACGGGGCGGCAGTTAGGCAATCATATCTGGAAGAGTGAATACAGCACCACAACGAGCGGTAGTGTGATCGGCTGTGACAGAGAGGTTGGTGCGTATTATCAGGGATATCGTTATATGTATTGCAGTATGAAACAGGTTGGCGAGGATGGCTGTACCGTATATCGTTATTTTACGCCGATCTTGTATAATATTGAGTTTGTTGCCAACTGTGAAGCGGCAGGTAATATGTCAACCTTAAGAAATTTATATTACGGTCACGACTACAGTCTTACAAGCAATTCATTTATTAACCGGAAGACCATCACATTAAATCCAAATGGACAAAATGCGGTGTGTGATACATCAAATCAGGTGGTATATTCGGACTTCCTTGGCTGGTCTACGGTTGCAAGCGGTGGTGGAGTTCAGTATTCCGATGGATGTACCATAAACGGAATCACACGGAATGAAGAAACAATTTCGTTATATGCTGTTTGGAGTGATAAGGAAGTGACATTGACGGCCCAGCCAATAAGACAGGGTTATGAATTTGCAGGCTGGTCAGAGGATCCTTTGGCAGAAACAGGTCAAAAGCAGTTTAAGGTGGACAGGGATTTTGATTTATATGCGACATGGAAGGCGGTGCCAACGACATATCATATCGAATATTACAAACAAAAAACAGATCAGCGGTATGAGCTTGCTTCAAGTTATGATTTACTGGGAACGACAGACACAGAGGTAAGCGTGGGAGATATCAGGGATCTTTTTCCGGGGTTCATTTTGGATGAGGATTCTTCCCGGTTAAAGGGGATTGTCAAAGCGGATGGTTCCCTGATCTTAAGTGCATATTTCCGAAGGGGAAAATATACGGTAACCTTTGATGCAAACGGGGGAAGACTGATGTCAGAAAACGAAGATATGGAGCCGATAACCGGAATGTTTGAGGAAACGATCACATTACCGGAGGTTAAGCTGCAGAGAACAGGTTATGATTTCGGGGGATGGACAGACAAATCGGATGGAGAAATGATTGTTGCAAATCCGGGAGAGGACTACAGGATGCCAAATCACGATCAGGTTTTGTATGCACATTGGATACCAAGAGATGATACATCCTACAAAATTATTCCGTTTTATGAAAATGTAAATGGAATAGGTTATACACGGGGAAAAGAGGTAGAATTAAAAGGAACGACAGCGGCAACGGTTAAGGATGATCTGGCGAAGCAGTATGGAACCGGGCAGAGTGACCGGATTATTCGTGAGATTTTTGGAGAAGGTTACCGTCTTCTGGAGGAAAATGTACTTACCGATACAGTAATCTCACCATATGGAAATACATATGTTGAAGTATATCTGCAAAGAGAGGCCTTTGATTTTACATTTGTTATGAAATCGGAGAGCGGGACAAAGATTCTCGCGCATGAAAAGGTATTCTATGGACAAAACTTTATGATGCCATATGAGATCAAAGATATTACGGGGATCCAAGGATACAGTGATGAAACGGGAGAGGTTTATAAGGCAGGAGATCAGGTGACAGTTACAGAAAGTCATAAGTTTTTGATTTATCAAAACAGCATTCCCACCGGCAAACCGGCTTCCAATCCGTTGCCTGGGTTTGGGGATACAGAAGAACCCTCCGGAGAAAATACAGCAAAACCATCGGGCGGGAGTACCAATGAGCCATCGGGAGATATGCCAGCTGCCGGAGAAACAACAAGGCCGTCAGGAGGAAATACCAATGCACCGGCAGCAACAAAAACACCGGGACCATGGGGGACGAAAGCACCGGCTCCGTCATCAGGAATAACACCGGCACCTGCTGTCAGTAAAACACCGTCATCGGCTTCACCGGTGCCGTCATCCGATAATCCGGCAGAAACCGGAAAGCCATCTGAGATTTCTAAGGATGGCATGAGTGTTATCTCAACCTGGGCAGGAGCTGACAGAAATGAGATTGCGTCAAAGCTGGCAGCAAATGCAAGAGAGGCATTTCTAAAGAAAGGACAGACAGTAAAGAAAAAGGGGTTGCTCTACCGTGTTACCAAAACAGGAGTGAAAAATAGAACACTTCGTGTGGAAGGATTAAACAAAGAGAAAAAAACAGTTAAGATTCCGGCGCAGATTTCCCTCCGTGGTTACAGCTATCAGGTGACACAGATCAAAAACGGAGCCTTTGCAAACAAGAAAAAGCTTCAAAAGGTTATTGTTGGTAAAAATATCAAAAAAATCGGAAAGAAAGCATTTTGTAACAGTCGGAAACTGCAGCAGATCACATTTCAGACTACCGGTTTACCAAATATTCAGTCAAAAGCATGGAAAGGCTGCAGGAAAGGAATGAAGATAAAGTTTAGTAAAAGCTGTAGTCAGATGACCAGAAGATATATATTAAAGAAAAATGCGGCAATGAGATAGAAAGTAAAGTCCATCGGAGAGGAAAATACATGCAAAAAAGGGCAAAACCAGCGTTTTGCCCTCCAAGAATTGCTTCGCAATTCTCGTTGGCTTCCCTCTACGCTACGAGCATTTTCCTATACACCAAAAAAGAACTGCCCACACCTAAGCAGTTCTTTTTTGTATAAAAATTGATTTCATTATGCAATCTTATTGACAGCAAGTGTCAGACGGGAAATCTTTCTGGAAGCAGTCTTCTTGTGATAAACACCCTTGCTGGCTGCCTTATCGATTTCTGAAATTGCTGCAACCAATGCACTGTCAGCTGCGGTCTTATCCTTAGCAGCGATAGCAGCGTCAACCTTCTTAATAGCAGTCTTAACGCTGGACTTGATTGCTTTATTTCTCTCTGCATTTCTGCGATCAACTAAAATTCTTTTCTTTGCTGATTTAATGTTAGCCATTCTCTTTACACCTCCCAATCGTGAAATCTACTGTTTCATCAATTTGTGGACACGGTCACTATGATGTAAACATACTCATATATAATAGGGGATTCTCGATTGCTTGTCAATACATATTTTTCATTTTTTTACAAAAAATAGAATATAGCGTGTGCAGAGAAAGGTAAAAAGATAAAAAAAGTAAATAAAAAGGAGAAAAGGTATATGGAAAAGAGAACAGACCTGGCACTGGAGGTACGGGAAAGCTTTCCGGAGGATGATGTTGAGGTATCTGGTGTTGTTCTGGAAGAAGAAACCTATCTGGACGGACGGATCCGGAAGAGCACGGTGGAGATCAAAAATGAACAGGGTGAGAGACAAATGAATAAGCCCATTGGAAATTATATTACTCTGGAGTTTACTGACAGGGGAAAATACGATGATCCGGAGGAGAGGGAGAAAACGAGAAAAACTGCAGCAGGAATGATTGCGCAGATTATTGAAAAACTGGCTCCGGAGAAGGGAGAGGTATATCTGGCAGCGGGTCTTGGAAACCGTTTTGCAACTCCGGATGCTCTGGGTCCTTTTGTTTTGGATGATGTGATGGTAAATCGTCATATCAAAAAACATTTTCAAGATCTGTATCCGGAGGGCAAAAGAACCCTTTGCGCTGTGACACCGGGTGTGATGGGGCAAACCGGAATGGAAACAAGAGAGATCCTGGGCGGGGTGGTTGAATCGGTCAAACCCTGCTGCCTTCTGGTAGTAGATTCTCTTGCTTCAAGAAGTATTAATCGTCTCTGTTCCACGATTCAGATCACAGATACGGGAATCTGTCCGGGAGCAGGAATCGGAAATAACAGGAATGCATTGAATGAAAAAGAATTAAAGGTACCGGTCATTGCGATTGGTGTCCCTACAGTTGTGGATGCTTATACGATCGTTTCTGAGTGTATGGAGAAGAGTCTGGTTCAGGAGGGATATACTGCAGAACAGATTGAATTATTTCTTCGCAGCTTTGCAAATGAATCTATGGGAGAACTGTTTGTTACTCCGAAGGATATTGATGAACAGATTCGTGATATTGGAAAGCTGGTGGCTGAAGGAATCAATCTTTTTGTGAAGGAGGAGGGACCGTGAGACATATCTCTGCGGATCACAGCATACAGTGTAATTAGTACAGTGAATTTTTGATATGGGAAAGTGATTGTAAATCATAACATTCACTATGCTGATGGAGACACAGGAGACAGTGCGTGGGAAGGATATGTGAAATCGTATGGGAACAGTTATGACGCAAAAAAGGAAAGCGGGCTTTCTTTTTTTCTTTGTTCTGGGGACAGGTTGTCTCCTGGCGTTATTGTGGAAGCAAAATACCATTCTGGATCGAATGAACCGCCAGAGCATAAAATGGCTGGTGGAAATGGGGGCGGATGGAAGTGATACCCTGGCATATTTGCAGAGGAGTGATCTGGATGCAAAAGAAACCTGGGCGTTAAAGGCGGTGCCGGTTCTGTCTTATCTGGCAGGAAGTCAGGAGGAGCTGACTCTTCGGGAGGACAAAAGCATGAGTGAATTTGCCATGATATATCCGGGGAAAAAATGCGAAAGTGGTGTGTGGAGCGGTGCGGCAGGTCATTGGAGCAGGGGAACAAGATTTCTGGAGGAGACGGAGTCTGCTCAACAGAGCAGGCAGGACAGTACTCCGGCGGATTCCGGCAAAGAGGAATCGGAGGCAGTGGAGACTTCTCTGGAATATGATGCGGATGCTGCGGTTCTGGATGCTGCATTACAGGAAAATGAAACCTACAGGGAAAAAAGTACAGAGGAAGCCAAAGAGGAGCTGATCATGTCCCAGAGCGGTGATAACCGCAAGAAAATTCAGTATCTGCAAAGGACGAAAAGCCTGAATTATCTGCTTCGCAATTTTTATATTGTAGATTCCTCTACGTCGATCAATAAAAAAATCTTTGATGTTGAGACATTATTAAACACAGAGCTTGCTATGAAAAAAAGCAGCGAGCCACAGATTTATATTTTTCACACTCACGGGGCATCGGAGCATTTTGTGGATAGTAAGCCGGGGGACAAAGCGGAGTCTGTCGTGGGAGTCGGTACATATCTGACAGAGATACTGGAAAAGAAATATGGTTATCAGGTGATCCATGATGAGACAGAATATGACAGGATCAATGGAAAGATTGACAGAAATAAAGCATATAACAAAGCGGCAAAAGGATTGAAAAGCGCATTAAAAAAATATCCGTCCATTCAGGTGGTGATCGATCTTCACCGGGACGGGGTAGGAAATAAGGTGCACAGGCTCACAAAGGTCAATGGAAAACGAACGGCACAGCTTATGTTTTTTAATGGGTTGTCGAGAAACCGGAAGGGAGAGATCAAATATCTGAAAAATGATAATCTGCAGGCAAATCTGTCCTTTAGTCTGCAGATGAAGCTGAAATGTATGGAACTTTATCCGAATCTGGCAAAGCCTGTTTATCTGAAAAGCTACCGATATAATCTTCATATGAGAAAGAGATCTTTGTTGATCGAGCTGGGAAATGAGAATAATACCATGCAAGAGGCAAAAAATGCAATGGAACCATTAGCGAAGGTACTCAATCAGGTGTTGTCGGAGGATTAGTTTTATGTTACAATGTGCGCGGAGGTAACGTAAATTATGGAACGAATTGATCAATCACATATCAGAAATTTTTGTATTGTAGCGCATATTGACCATGGAAAATCTACTCTGGCAGACCGTATTATTGAGAAAACAGGACTTCTTACCAGCCGCGAGATGCAGGCGCAGGTTCTGGATAATATGGATCTTGAGAGGGAGAGAGGTATTACCATTAAGGCGCAGACGGTGCGTATTGTATATAAGGCGAAGAATGGCGAAGAATATGTATTTAATCTGATCGACACGCCGGGGCATGTAGATTTTAATTATGAGGTATCACGAAGTCTTGCAGCCTGTGAGGGAGCAATCCTTATTGTAGATGCTGCGCAGGGCATTGAGGCACAGACTCTTGCAAACTGCTATCTGGCACTGGATCATGATCTGGAGATCATGCCGGTGATCAATAAGATCGATCTGCCAAGTGCGGAACCGGAGCGTGTTAAGGAGGAGATTGAAGATATTATCGGACTGGACGCTTCTGACGCTCCGCTGATCTCGGCCAAGATGGGAACAAATATTGAGGAGGTGCTGGAGCAGATCATTACGAAGATCCCGGCGCCGTCCGGAGATATCCATAAGCCGTTGCAGGCATTGATCTTTGATTCTTTGTATGATGCATATAAAGGAGTTATCATTTTCTGCCGTATTTTTGACGGCTCTGTCAGAAAAGGACAGGAGATCACCATGATGGCGACCGGAGCGAAGGCGGAGGTTGTGGAGGTCGGTATTTTCGGTGCCGGCCAGTTTATTCCTGCTGAAGAGCTGTCTGCGGGCATGGTAGGCTATATTACGGCAAGTCTGAAAAATGTCGGTGATACCCGTGTGGGAGATACGGTGACATTGACGGAGAATCCATGTGAGGAGGCACTTCCGGGCTACAAAAAGGTTCAGCCGATGGTATACTGCGGATTATATCCGGCAGACGGTGCCAAGTACGGGGATCTGAGAGATGCATTAGAAAAACTGCAGCTAAACGACGCTTCCCTTCAGTTTGAGGCAGAGACATCTGTTGCTCTGGGCTTTGGATTCCGATGCGGTTTCCTTGGACTTCTTCATCTGGAGATCATACAGGAACGTCTGGAAAGGGAATATAATCTTGATCTGGTAACGACAGCACCGGGCGTTATTTATAAGGTATATAAGACAAACGGAGAGGTTGTGGAAGTGACCAATCCATCTAATCTGCCGGATCCATCCGAGATTGAGCATATGGAGGAGCCTGTGGTTTCTGCAGAGATTATGGTAACTACGGAGTTTGTAGGCGCTATTATGAATCTTTGCCAGGAACGCAGAGGTGTTTATAATGGGATGGAATATCTGGAGGAAACCCGTGCGGTATTGAAGTATGATCTTCCGCTCAATGAGATCATTTATGATTTCTTTGACGCACTGAAATCCCGTTCCAGAGGTTATGCTTCCCTGGATTATGAGATGAAGGGCTATGTACCGTCACAGCTTGTAAAGATGGATATCCTGATCAATAAAGAGGAGATTGATGCGCTGTCCTTTATTCTTCATGCAGATACTGCTTATGAGCGTGGCCGCAAAATGTGTGAAAAACTCAAGAAGGAGATTCCGAGACAGCTCTTTGAAATTCCGATCCAGGCAGCTATCGGCAGCAAGATCATTGCCAGAGAAACAGTTAAGGCGATGCGTAAGGACGTGCTTGCCAAGTGCTATGGTGGTGATATTTCCCGTAAAAGAAAGCTTTTGGAAAAGCAGAAGGAAGGAAAGAAGCGGATGCGTCAGTTTGGTAATGTCGAGATTCCGCAGCAGGCATTTATGTCTGTATTAAAGCTGGATGAAGAGTAAAAAAAGATTATCCTTATATATTCATATTCCGTTTTGTGTGCAGAAATGCCGTTATTGCGACTTTTTTTCGGCAGCAGCCTCAGCACAGGAAAAGCATCAGTATACAGAGCTTTTATGCCGGGAGATCCGGTCCTGGGGGAGGATGCTTCGAGAGAAGTATTCTGTGTATACGATTTTTATAGGGGGTGGAACCCCCACATGTCTGTCTGCGGAGCAGCTTCAGAAAATCGGTGCAGCAATACGGGAGAGCTTTGATTGTGATGCATTGACAGAATTTACGACGGAGGCAAATCCCGGTACGGTTATGCCAGAGCATCTGACCGTATGGCAGCAGATGGGCATTAACCGGATCAGTTTGGGATTACAGTCAGCACAAAACAGGGAACTGCAGATGCTGGGAAGGATTCATTCCTATGAGGAGTTTTTGACGACGTATCAGATGATACGTCAAAGTGGGATGGATCAGATCAATATTGATGTGATGGCAGTGATTCCTGAGCAGACCTTAGAAAGCTATCAGGATACGCTGGAAAAGATTGTCTCGCTAAATCCGGAGCATATTTCTTCCTATAGTCTCATCATAGAGCCTGGGACCGTATTTGGGGACTGGGAGAAAAATGGAACACTAAAACATGTGGATGAGGATGTTGACCGGCAGATGTATGAATGGACCGGAAAATATTTGCAGCACATGGGTTACCAACGTTATGAAATTTCCAATTACTGCCGGGATGGTATGGAATGCAGGCATAACTGTGTCTACTGGAGCGGAGGAGAATATCTGGGGCTGGGGGTAAATGCGTCCTCCTATTTGACGGGATACCGCTTCCATGTACCTGTGTCCCAAAAGACGTACAGGTCTTATGTGGATCGGATCTGTGTACTGGCCGAAAAGGAATCAGAAGGACTTAAAAAGGCTGTTCAGGAGATGGATGAGCTGGAGTTTATTGATCAAAGGGCACAGATGGAGGAGTTTATGTTTCTGGGACTTCGTATGATGGCAGGAGTGTCAGAGCAGGAGTTTTATCAGAGATTTGGCATTTCCATGATGGAAGTGTATGGAGATATCATAAAGAAATATCAGAATATGGATCTGCTCTGCCGCAGAGATACCGGGAGAGTGGCATTGACAGAAAAAGGAATTGATGTGAGTAACAGTATCTTATCGGATTTTTTGTTGAATTAGAAAACGGCAGATATTGGACAAAGAAACAGAAAAACATGGCGTATATCTGATAACGATATGCCCCATGTTTTTATTATGCAATGCATCCGGTTAATCAAAAGATCCGGAAGTACCGTAAAATATTGTTTTCTCTTACAGTGTATATCCGTTCTGTTGTAAAAGAGCTCGTGCACTTTCTACAGAATCTACGCCCGTTTTATTTTTGACCGGAGCAAATTCCTTTTCCCGTACCACCTCATAAGGAAGACAGGTGTCAAGGAGATGGATCATATCAAGGATCAGGGATTCAAATTTGTATCCGTTTGGCTCCTCCGGTTTGATGAATGTGCCATTTTCATCAATATAAGGAATTTTCTTTTCTACAATATGGAGAGGGAGCGTGGTATCACAGATCTCTTCCAGAGACTTTTCATGGAACAGATAATTTAAGATTACGCCAAAATTGTAAGCCGGTTCTCCATCTGCATTTTTCGTGTTGCGGAGCTGCTCGGTCTGCTCATAGTATTCTACGATTGATGGTCTGCCATCCTCCAGACACATTACACCGACTTTTTCGTCCGGATCTGCCTTGCGTACCACCTTAGCACCGACCTTGCAGTTTCTGGCAAGTGTAGCTCCGATAAAACAAGGATCTGCAATACGTTGCAAAACATTGTCCACAGCGAAAACATTGAGCCATTCAATTCCCGCTTCGTGGATCAGGGAGAGAAGACCTGCCTGCTTCATAGAAGCAAACCAGCCGCCGTTTCCATTTGGAGAGGTGGCAATACGGCTCTTTGATTCCATATACACTTTACCCTCGTAAGTGGCTGCAGGAGCCATTTCCTGACGGAAAAAGTGGATGTATTCCGCATTATAGCCAAAATAATTTTGCTTTTCGAAGAAAGTAGTAGTTGCCTCATGGTTTTTATCGCTTGTCATAACAAACAAATGAATCCATGTTCCGGACTGATCCACAACATCAAAAAGATTGCGGACGATCCGTTCAAAAATATAAACCGGTTTCGTAAGTCCGATGTCGTACATTCCCTTCGGATCATCAGATCCAAGGCGGGTTCCCATGCCACCGGCAAGTAAAACAGCAGCAACCTTACCGGCACGGATCGCTTCCAGGCCATTTTCTGTAAAGGCTTTTGCATTTGCCTGGATCTCCTGGAGAGTCATGGCATCGATCGGGGTGATCACGCCGCGGGTCTGTTCACTCTGGCTCGCTGCGATCTGCTTTGTGACAGAAAAATCTGTCTCATCAATCTGCTGTAAAAGGGAACTTTTTTCTGTTTCGGAAAGTGTATCAAAATATTGGAGGACATGCTCCTGACCATAAGTTTTCAGCTTTTCTTTTGCATTTTCAAATGTCATAGGGTATCCTTTCTCTGCTCTTGCCATAGGACAAAACAGTATAATGTAATTTATAAAATTAACATATTTCGATATTATTCATTAGTATACAAAAAAAAACATAAATAATCAAATGTTGTTCAATATTTATAGGATGTGGTACAATAAAGTAATCAACCGGAAAGGAGAAAAACTATGGGAAATAAAAAAAAGCGACAGGAAGATGAGATCATGACAGAATATTTTCTGGATGCGCTGGCAGGAAAAGAGATTCCTTTATTACCTCTGGATGCCCGATGGCATGAACTTTTCCCGGATTTTCGGAAGACACGCGAGATAAAGACATTGGAAAAACAGCTAAACAAACTGATCCAGAAGCAGGGCCAGACCAATAACGACCTGAAAGAGTACGAAAAGGCCAAAAAGGTTTTAATGAAAAATATCGTAAATAACATGACAGATGGTCATGAGGTGGATAGTCCCATTCGCTCCATGAAGCAGGATCGCAATCAGAAACTTCTGGCGGATCTGAAAGAAAAGAAAGAGCAGGCAGAGCAGGTGAAACGGGAGATACCGGGACAGATTGAGGCTGCCAACAGAGAGCTTCTGGTGGAGTGCATGAAGGTCTGCTATCAAGAGCTGATGGACAATACATATGAGATTGAAGAAATTGAAGAGTGGGTTAAGGCAACCAGAGAGAGGTTAAAGGATGAAATCCTTAGAAAACAGGATATGGAAATGAGAAATACCCAGATGTATAAGTATATGCATAATCTTCTCGGGGCTGAAGTGGTTGAGATCTTTGACCGGAAGCATCAGGTCTGGAAGGGCAACATGGAAGAAAATCAGTTTGAAGATTGATGAAAGCCGGTATAAATGTGGGGGTACACGGATCAGATAACATATTTAGAAAGGGTTGATTTGCGATTATGATTTATGGAATTGGTACTGATATTGTAGAAATTGCAAGGATCCAAAAAGTCTGCGAAGGAAATAATCGCTTTCTAAAAAGATATTATACAGAGCGGGAGCAGGAAATGATCTGCCAGAGAAAGCAAAGAGGTGCTGCCTGTGCCGCTGTTAATTTTGCCGGAAAGGAAGCGGTTGCAAAAGCGTTAAAAACCGGAATTTGTGTGAAGGTCAGACTGGAACAGATTGAAATTCTCAGGGGAAAGGCAGGAGAACCATATGTTGTACTATATGGGGAGACAAAAATCTATGCGCAGGAGTGTGGTGTTGAGAAGATCCATATATCATTGAGTGATTCTTCTTCTGTTGCGATTGCGTATGCCGTGGCAGAAGGAAAAGAGAATACATGTCAGAGTGATGTCAGGAGTCACAAGGATTATGAAAGCGCACAAAAATGAAAGCACAAAGAGTTGAATGGAAAGGAGAGTTGCAGATGCAGTATATTACAGATGTTCGGGAAGCAAAGGAAATTGACCGTATGACAATACAGGAAATCGGAATTCCGTCTATGGTTTTGATGGAAAAGGCGGCACTTGCAGTTGCCGGGTGTGTGAAGAGTAATGCCGCACCGGAAAGCCATGTGCTGGCAGTCTGCGGTATGGGAAATAATGGCGGTGACGGCGTTGCTGCTGCAAGAATGCTGTGGGAGGATGGATATCCGGTAACCGTCAGTCTGATCGGAAATGAAGAGAATGCCAGTGAGGAGATGAAAAAACAACTGGATATTGCAAGAAAGCTTGGAATTCATATATGCACCGGACTTCCTTCCGGCGAATATGATGTTATACTGGATGCACTTTTTGGAATTGGACTTTCCAGAGAGGTAACAGGGGAGTTTGCGGATGCTATTAACTGGATCAATGAGCAGGATGCTCTGCGGTTTGCCGTGGACGTTCCCTCCGGAGTCAATGCATCTACGGGAGAGATTCTTGCAGTGGCGGTCGTGGCAGACTTTACGATCACCTTCGGAACCAACAAACGGGGAATCGTTTTGTTTCCGGGATGTAATTATGCGGGAAATGTAGTGGTGGCAGATATTGGTTTTCCTAAAAAAGTAGTCGAAAAAGTATTGCCAAGAACCTATACCCTGACGAGAGAGGATGCCATGGAGATGATGCCACCACGTATCCTTCGTTCTAACAAAGGAAGTTATGGAAAGGTACTTGTCATTGCCGGATCGCCGGAAATCAGTGGTGCCTGCTATCTCAGTGCGGCGGCGGCATATCGTATGGGCTGCGGACTGGTCAAGGTGTTTACGGCGGCGGAGAACGGTCCCGTGATCAAGAATCTTTTACCGGAAGCATTAGTAAAGACATATGACAGCGAGCTGGACTATACCCAGTCTCTGAATCGCTTTGACATCACAAAAAGTCTGCAGGAGGAGATCAAATGGGCCACCTGTATCGTTATCGGTCCCGGAATTGGGACAGCGGAGCCTGCAGGAATTATGCTGGATGAAGTGTTAAAAGAGAAAAATAAAGCTGTTGTCATAGATGCTGACGGACTTAATGTTTTGGCCAAAAAGGAAACATATTTTGTAAAGAGAGAGGACGGCACAAGAAAAATCTGCCTGCCGGAAAATGTAGTCCTGACACCGCATCTGCAGGAGATGACCAGATTAACACGGTTTGAGCTGCCGGTGATCCGTGCAAAGATCGTGGAACAGGCACTTTTGTCTCTGGAAAGTGCAAATTGTCAGACCTTGGTATTAAAGGATGCGAGAACGGTTGTCACAGACGGCGGCGAGGTGTATATTAATACTATCGGAAATAATGCGCTGTCCACAGGAGGCACCGGTGATGTTTTAAGCGGCATGATCGCCGGTCTGCTGGCACAGGGAATGCGCCCAACGAAGGCGGCTGTGCTGGGCGTCTGTCTTCATGGCCTTGCAGCGGAGGAGTATGTCCGCAGGAAGGGGGGGCGTTACAGTATGATGGCAGGTGATCTGCTGGATATGCTGCAGGAAATATTACCAAAATAAAGAAGGACAGTTTGCGGGATTCCGGGAAATGGAAAGTTAATCAAAGATTACGATAAAAATGGAGAATACGAGTAAAATGAGAGATTATTATAGAGTATATGCAAATATTGATCTGGATGCCATTCATGAAAATGTGGTCAACGCCAAAAAGCTGACAAAGCCGGGAACAAAGCTCATGGCGATCATTAAAGCGGATGCGTACGGACATGGAGCTGTGGAAGTAGCAAAAACTTTGGATGATGTGGCAGATGCTTATGGTGTGGCAATTTTAGAAGAGGGAATTGAGCTGCGGCAGGCAGGAATTCAAAAGCCTGTCCTGATTTTGGGATATACCCCGAAGCCGTTGTATCCGGCAATGATCCAATATGATATTGCGACGGCTGTTTTTACCTGGGAGATGGCAAAGGAAATCGATGTGGAGGCAGCTAAGCTTGGTAAAAAGGCGAAAGTTCATATTAAGCTTGACACCGGTATGAGCCGAATTGGGTTCCGGCAGGATGAGGAAAGCTTTGAAACGATCTGCCGCATTGCAAAGCTGGAAAATCTGTCCATTGAGGGCTGCTTTACTCATTTTGCCCGTATGGATGAGACGGACAAAACCTGGGCCAGAAAGCAGTTTCAGCGTTATGAGAGCTTCGTAAAACGTCTGGAGGATGCAGGCGTGACATTTCCTGTCAAGCATGTATCCAATAGTGCCGGCATTATTGAAATGCCGGAGGTTAATCTGGATATGGTCCGTGATGGTATTGCCGTTTACGGAATGTATCCATCGGAGGAAGTTGATAAGACAAGGATCGCACTTCGTCCAGCCATGGAATTAAAGGCATATGTTTCTTATGTCAAGACATTGGAGCCGGGAGTGCAGATCAGTTATGGAGGAACCTACACAACAACTAGAGAAACAAGAGTTGCCACGATACCGGTTGGGTATGCCGATGGGTATCCGCGGGCGTTGTCCGGAAAGGGACGTGTCCTGATTCACGGACAGTCTGCACCAATCCTCGGCCGGGTATGTATGGATCAGTTTATGGTTGATGTCACAGATATCCCGGATGTGGTACAGGGAGATGATGTGACATTAGTGGGACACGATGGAGATGGCTATATTTCCATTGAGGAAGTGGCAGATATGGCATATTCCTTCAATTATGAATTTGTCTGTGATGTAGGAAAACGTGTACCAAGGGTTTATTATCGTCATGGAAAGAAGGTTGAGACGAAGGACTATTACCCGGAGTTTGAAATTTAATTACCGGAACTTCTGATGTATTACAGAAGCGTCAGGGATAGAAATGTATAATCATTCCATTTGTGGGTAATACTGGAAATAACAATTCCATGCGGGTTTACAGCACAACGAACCTGCCAGGTTACATAGTATGAAATGATCACAAGGGCAAATTGCCATGGAAGATAATTGTTTTCATACTGAAAATGATAACGGTACGGTATTGAAAAGACACAGGCTTCAAAGCCCGTATGGGATATGAAATTTTCAGAATGGAGAGTGGAATGGTTTGAATATTAAGCGCGGAGATATTTATTTTGCAGATCTCAGACCGGTAGTCGGCTCGGAACAGGGAGGCGTCCGGCCGGTTCTGATCATACAGAACGATATGGGAAACTGCCATAGTCCCACAGTGATCTGTGCGGCGATTACATCAAGAATGAACAAGGCAAAGCTTCCAACGCATATTGCACTGGATGCAAAGAAATATCATTTAATGAAGGATTCTGTAATCCTTCTGGAACAGATCCGTACCATTGATAAATCGCGTCTCAAGGAGAAGGTGTGTCATCTGGATGAAGCCATCCTGAAACGGGTGGACTATGCCATCTCGATCAGTCTGGCGCTGGAATAGTATGAAGCGAGGAAAACATTGAAGATAACAATTTTAACAGTAGGAAAAGTAAAAGAGAAATATTTTACCGGGGCCATTCAGGAGTACAGCAAACGTCTGAGCCGGTATTGCAAGCTGGAGATCATAGAGGTTGCTGATGAAAAAACACCGGACCATGCAAGCGAACGGGAAGAAGAACTGATCCGCCGGAAAGAAGGAGAGCGGCTGACGAAGTATATCAGGGAGGATGCCTATGTGATCGCTCTGGCAATCGAGGGAAAACAAATGCCCTCCGAAGCGTTTGCTAAAAAGCTGGATCGACTGGGAATCGAAGGGAAAAGTCATATCATTTTTATTATTGGCGGCTCCATCGGACTTGATCCGGATATCTTGCAAAATGCGGATGAACTGTTGAGCTTTTCTCAAATGACATTTCCGCACCAGTTGATGCGGGTGGTGCTGCTGGAGCAAATTTACCGGGGGTATCGGATCATACACGGGGAACCATACCACAAATAGGGTGCAGGACATCCGGTGGATGTCCGTTTTGCACCGACCGAAGCGGAGACATTGAAAACCTCAGAGGTATAGAATTGACTGAGTTTTTTAGAATGAGGGATGCTTCTTGTCCGAAGGGCAGGAAAATACAATTTAGAAATATTAAAAATGGAAAGTGTAAGGAAGAGTAGTTGATTGGGCTGCTCTTCTAATTTTTTGCACGAAGGCAAAGTGAGAATGTTTACAGGAAAAATGGATGTATGATAGAATATTGAAAAACTTGAAGTTGCGGAGGAATAAAAAAATGAACAAAAGTGAAATTATTAAAAAGGTTGCACCATGTTCTTTAATGTGTCACACTTGTTCGGCATATAATGATGGTACCATTTGTGTGTCGGCTAAAACATTATTAAAATATTTAGAGGGCATAAAAGAATTTTATGAGGTACATATGCCCGATGCCGTAGAAAGTTATAACAACTTTGAGGGAGTACTTAGCATATATGCGGACGCTTCTTGTTCAGGCTGCCGTAGCACAGAACATAATGGTTGTAGCATCGAAGGGTGTTTTTTGCTTGAGTGTACAAAGAACCATGGCGTTGATTTTTGTGGAGAGTGCAATGAATTTCCATGTAAAAAAACGCAGGGATTGTTTGAAGAAACAGTATATCGGCAGTGGTTGGAAGGAAATCAACAAATTAGAGAATATGGTATAGAGGCATTTTGGAAAAATAATTCCGAAAATCCGCATTATAAACCGTATAAAAAGTAATTAAAAATCCGGTTTTGAGAACTGGATAGCTTGGGATTTGGTGAAGTCAGTGAAAACTTGAATTATGGAGGAAAAATAGATGATTTCCATTGAAACGAAAAGACTACATCTGCGCAATGTATCGCAAAATGATGTACAGGCAATGTTTGATTATAGAAATAACGAAATATGTGCCCGATATCAGAGAGGGTAGATAAAAGACTTTAAAGAAATTCAAAATTTAATTGAACGTAGAAAAAATGATGAAATATCAATTGATTCGCCTTGTATGATTGCAGTAGCCCTAAAAGAAACAAACGAACTGATTGGTGAAATAATTGTTAAGCCAAAGGATAATACAATTTCCTTAGGGTATACGTTTTCTTATAAATATCATCGGCAGGGATATGCTTTTGAGGCTCTGACTGTTTTGCATGAACACCTGCATAAGGTGGCTCCGGAATGGGAGTTTATTAGTTATACAGAATGCGAAAATATAGCCAGTATCGAATTGCTTAAGAAATTAGGGTACAAGGATCTCGACTATGTTCCAAGTATGGATTCTAAGGCATTCGGCAAGTGGACAACATTGGTTACAGAGGAGAAATTTGTCTGATAAAGTAAATAACTTCAAGTTTGTTGGAATGAAGAATATTTACAGTATTTAGATAGGCAATTGGCAGAATTAGTAAAGTTACAGAGTGCAATTCACCATTTTTATATGAATATATTCGTGCAATATATTGAAATTTTTGTGCAAACAGCATATAATATAAGTGAAAAGGAGCGTGATATTATGGCTAAATCAAACACAAGTAATATTAGTATTCGCATGGATAGTAATTTAAAGGCTGCTGCTGAGGAATTATATGAAGAACTTGGTATGAACCTAAGTACTGCTTTTAATATTTTTGTCAGACAATCTTTGCGTGAAAGAGGAATTCCTTTCAAAATCACAGAGGGAACTCCGAATCAAGAAACCGTCTCTGCTATGTTGGAGGCAGAAAGGATTGCAAAGAATCCTAATGTGAAAGGTTATCGTGATGTGGATGAATTCTTTGCAGATCTTGATAAATGACAAAGTATGAGATTAAAAATACAACCCAGTTTAAGAAAGATTATAAACTTGCTAGGCGTCGAGGATTAGATATTTCATTGCTCAAAAGTATTGTAACAAAACTTGCAAATGGCGAATCTTTAGATCCAAAATATAAGGATCACCCTTTGACTGGTAACTGGATTGGTCATAGAGAATGCCATATTCAACCTGACTGGCTTTTGGTATATCGTTATGAAGATGATGTATTGGTTCTTACACTTGTTCGTACAGGTACGCATAGTGATTTGTTTGATTTATAATCAGGTTATGGCAAAATAAACTTCGTAATCCTCAGAGAACAAAATTTTCAAAATTCCGCTGAGGAACAAAAATCTGAAATGGCGTTACGGTGAACCATACCACAAATAGGGTGCGTTATTGAAATTATAAGGGGGTGGCACGGAATATGAAATATGATCTGTCAGATCGAATATTGAGGGAACTTTCTTTTTTGGCACACAAATATTCTGTCACCAAAATTGTATTATTTGGTTCCCGCGCACGGGGTACAAATTGGTCCTATGTCAAGATTTAGTACAAGTTAAAATGAGTTTTTCTCATTCTAACCTGCCAGCAATTCCGAAGTTGCCTGTTGATACAATCTTTCAAAATCATCGGGGGACATATAATCGC
>NZ_JACRSX010000014.1 GCF_014384985.1 Jutongia huaianensis | reverse complement strand
CGCGCATTGCTGCTTTTTGTGGTGAATCACTTTTTCTTCTTGCCATAATAAAAACCTCCAAACTGAGTAATGTTATCTTACATCAGTTTGAAGGTTTACACAAACTTTGGGACACTCCCCAATTTTTAGTTCCTGCTCTTCATTTCTCTGTATCACGTTATTTTTGTTTTAAAAGGGTATACCCTTCAAAAAGCTTCAGATCCTCTTTTGTCGTAATTTTAATATTAGTTTGATCTCCATATGCCTGATACACAGTATCTCCCAACGCATACATCAAAGATGTTGTATGAGGATCTGTTGTTTCTATTAATCCCTTTTGTTCTGCCCGTTCATAAATATCGCACAAATATGAAAATTGAAAGCCATAGGGACTTGCAATCTGTATATATTGATCTCTGTCCACCCATGACCTGCTTGTTCCATCGATATCATTACTCCCCATTAATTGATAACAAGGGGTACTCGTTACAGCTGAACCTTTTTCTTTCGTAACACGGATAACATCTGTAACAATCTTATCCGATGTAAATGGAGAGGCGCCATAATGTATTAAAACATAATCTTCCAGATTTATTTCTTTCTTTAAACGCTCCAGACCATTTAAAACGGATTTTTGAAAGTTTTCTCCACCTGCCACGACCCATTTAACCTTCGTTAAGTGATACTTTCTGATCATTTCCTGTAATGAGTCAATCCAGTCTTTGTGACAAACCACCTCAACCACATCAACCTCCGGATGATTCTGAAATATTTCTATTGTATACACCAATACGGGCTTTCCTAAAACTTTCACAAACTGTTTCGGACAGTCCGCACCTACCCGCGTACCGTTTCCACCCGCAAGAACCATTGCTGTTATCACACATTTCACCTCTCTGTTATGATAAAAATTCAATTTATTACATCACTTCATTTTCATAGCTCTCCAAAGCTACATCCAAATATTTAACCAAATTTCTATATGCCGGCAGGAAGAAGAAACCATCATCATCTCCCACACTTCCCTTATACAACCCCCAGCAAAACCAGTAAAATGCCGCAATTGGTATAAATGCTCTATGATATCTATCTTCCTCCCTGGTCAGACTTCTTCCCAAAAAAGACTTTAAATACGCATCAATCTGATCTTCTGTAAAATTGTCCCGGCATAAAATACATGCGATATCATTTGCAGCATAATTTAATCCGGCATATTCCCAGTCAATCCAATATATTTCGCCACTTTCATCATATAAACAATTTGCTTCATATGTATCGTTATGACATAAAACCTTTTTTAAACCGAGTCTGTCCGCGTCCGCTTTTATATATTCATATAGCTTCTCCACTTTTTCTATAATGTCCGAAAATTCATCAAATAAATTTCCCTTTGTTGCAGAAGCTATCTTCATCAGGCGTTTTCCTTCCTCAACATCGTCAAATATCTTTATATTTTCATCATAATTCTGACTGTGAAGACATCTGAGATCCTTCATAGCATGATTTCTTTGGTCTGCATTATTCTTAAAATCGCAATTTCGAGGTTTATATATATAGTTGGAAATCTTCCAACCCGCTTCATCAATTCGTATGGTTGATTTGTCTATTTCGATTTTTTTTGCAATATTCTGTGCAATAATCTCGCTATGTCTATCGATCAAACTGTCAGATGTACCTCCCGGATGCCGATAAACATATCTTTTATCATTACATTCAAACGAAAATGACACATTCGTTAATCCCGCATTAATCACTTCGATATTAACAATATCATTTCGATTGCACATTAGTGTTTCACATATATTAGAAACAATATTTGAATCTATATTAGCTAAAAATTCCGAATCGAATGCTCTTAAATCGTCAATACATTCAAATTCCAAGATCTCTGTATCGAGAAATTCTTTTTTGTACAGTGTTAATTCACTGATATGTTTTGCATAAAACTCCTCCCAAAACATAGAAGAAACGCCAAAATCATTAATTTCCTTTTCTAACAAGGTTCGGAATTTTTCGCTAAACCCCCTATTCATATATGCAGGGCCAACCATTGCCAGAGAATCGCAGCCGCCAATCATAACCCGAGTTATCACATCAGCATCAGAACAAACTACTCCAAACTCCAAAAATTTCCCCTGCTGATAAGAAACCGCTCTGTAGGAACGATTTTCCTTATTGGCATCAAGAAATGGATTATGAAGAAAATAATGATCTGCACAGCATAAAAAGGTATCACCTAAATATTGTCTTGCCAGATACAAAGAATATAAATTACCCTTTTCCCCGAATTTATTATTGAGTAACAGATGAACGCCATACTTTTGTTCCAGCCAAAAAAATTTTTCTTTCATATAACCTACAACAATATATATATCCTTTACGTTCGCCTCTCTTAACTGTTTAATCTGTCTTTCAATTAAAATCTCTCCTTTTACGCTAAATAAAGCTTTTGGACGTTCATATGTAAAAGGTGCAAAACGATTTGATTTTCCTGCCGCCAAAATAATTGCATTTTTCATAATTACCTCTCCTCTAGAAGCATCCTGGCTCCTTAACATAAATAAGCTTTATAATAGTGTCTTTTTGTTCTTTTTTCGATCGGTGGTAAACTCATATAATCTCCATATATTGTTTTCAATATGGCATCATAATCCCCCGGAACACAAAATATCTCATCTTCAAATGTCATATATTTTTTTTCACTAAAATGTTCTTTCTTTAAATGATCTTTTATATAATATGGACTTAAAATAAAACCTGTATATTTTTCCACATCATAATCATACCCACTGATAAACTCCTGGATTTTTCTCGTTGTTTCTATACATTTTGCAGGTTCATGTATATGGGACCACTTCTCTGATTCCATTTTTTTAATTTTCGCAGCATACTCAGCCAATTCTTCTTTTTTTTCCGGCAAACCATATAATGGGAATATATCTATACTTACACCCGAAGTAGCCTGTAATGGGAATGCATTAATATCTGCAACAGTTGATGTATCAATCATCAGGCTTAACTGATCATAATAATCATTGCAATTTTTGCATGTGATAACCTGATATCTTTCACTTTTGTTCACCAAGTCTGCAAATTTATCAATATCTTTCCCTTTAATATAAATATCAACATCATCATCCCATGGAATAAATCCATGATGTCTTACAGCCCCTAATAAAGTGCCATATGCAAGATAATAATCTATATCATTTTCATCACAAATCTTTTTCAGAAACTTCATAATCCCATACTGACATTCCCGAATTTGATCATCATTCATTTCCTGCTTGCCGCTTCTGTCTACAAATGAATAGTCCTTCATCAATTCCGGAAGATCTATCACTTTAATGATATTTTCAAGCATTTTATATCCCATTTTCTCTAATTGCCCGATCATTTCACTTTGATAAGAAGAAGCAATCAATATAACTGCGTTTTCCTGATAATCTTCCAAAATCTGCGGAGGATAAATATCTATATTTTCCAATTTTCCTCCCCATCTGTTTTTATCATTGTCCAACAGACCCGCAAGCACGATTCCGTTTTGTTTCAAAAACGAAATCATAATGGTAGTAATCTTACTTGTCCCAAAGATATATATCTTCTTGTTATCAAAAGCTTTATTTTTAAGCATCTTTTCCAATTCGTCATACAACGAATCAACTGCTATACTATATCTTTTATAATTCATTACACAATCCTCCCTGATATTTTCCCTTTATTACCGGGACTGCTATTCTCCTCCTAAATTCCATTCATCGGAAAACATCGGATACTTTTCTACTATTTCTCCAACCTCTTTCTTAACCCACTCTAGTTTACCTGGATCACCTTTACTTTTAAGTGTAATGCCTATCAAATGACCTATACGTTTCATTTCTTCTTCTTTCGCGCCTCTGGTAGTCATTAATGGACTTCCTATTCTTATACCACTGGTCAGATTAGAATTTAGCATATCAAACGGTATTACATTCTTGTTAGTCACAATACCCACAGACTCCAACAACAACTCTGCCTCTCTTCCTGACGCAACAAGATCAGTTACTTTTACTAATGACAAATGATTATCTGTTCCATTTGTCACTAACTTTAATCCTTCCTCCATACATCCTTCCGCCAATGCCTGTGAATTCTTCAGCACCTGCTTCTGGTATTCCATATATTGAGGTGTCATACATTCTTTAAACAACACCGCCCTTGCAGCTATCATATCTGCTTTGGGACCGCCCTGCATTCCCGGAAAAACTCCTCTGTCTATTTTATCCTTCCATTCCTCTTTGCATAATATAACTCCACATCCTCTGGGACCCCGGAGCGTCTTTTGCGTTGAAAATGTAACCACATCCGCATATGGCACTGGAGAAGGTATCACCTTTCCTGCAATCAGTCCTATGATATGTGCTGCATCTACCCACAAATATGCCCCAATCTCATCGGCTATTTTTCTAAATTCCACATAATCAATTAAACGCGGATAAGCAGAACCTCCACATACAATCATCTTCGGATGATATTTTCGGGCAAGATTTCTTACTTCATCCATATCAATCTGTTCATTTTCCTGGGATACACCATATTGAACAATATTATAAAACTTGCCACTAAAGTGGAATTTTGCGCCATGACTCAGGTGCCCTCCATCATTTAGTGCCATAGACAGTACTGTATCCCCTGGTTTCAACAATCCCATAAATACTGCAGAGTTCGCAATCGTTGCATTACCACTTTGAACATTTGCATGGTCACATCCAAATAATTTCTTCAATCGTTCAATCGCTAATAATTCTACTTTATCTTCGTTCTCTGTTCCTCCCACATATCTTTTCCCCGGATATCCCTCTGTATTTTTATTGGTAAATATGCTCCCCTCCAGACATGTTGACAATGGAGAAGCCACATTCTCAGACGCAATTAATCCTATGGTTCTTTTCTGTTTTTCAGCTTCACACTCCAATAGTTCCGCTATTTCCGGATCAAATTTCTTTAAAAAATCTATTCTTTCTTTCGTTCCCAACTCTACTGCCATTATGCTTCCACACCTTTCTGCTCCATATTAAATTTAGAAAGTACCCAATTGCTTTTCTGAATCAGATCCTGTTCTGAATCTCCCTTTACAATAAAAAATCCTCTTCCCATAATAGAATGGCCGTTAACAACCTTTCCTAAATACTCCCCTTCTTTAATGTTACAATTCCATACAATCAAATTATCTCCCAATCCTTCTGTAATTTCATCACACGCAGGCACATGTTTTGCAACAACATTTTCAAAATCAAAAAATCTAATTTCTATATCTTCTATTTTCTGCGCAACAAAATTAAACGGCTTACCACATAAAAACTTAATATATTCTTCCGCAATATCCACGTTAGTCGCCAGTGGAACAAATACATTATGCAGATTATGACCTGATGGTCTTGGAGCAGCCTCTATCAAAAAAATCTCTTCTTCATTGACTATCAGATCCGCATTGATCAGACAATTGTTGTATTGAAGAGCTTCCACCACCTTCTGCATAAATTCATTGACCCTTTTATATAATCCAGAGTCCTTTTCTGCAAAGCTTGCGATTGGCTGACGTACCGGCAATGGAGTAATTATTTTTTTTCTTAATAAAGTAATTTGTAATTTTCCATCAAACACAGCTCCATCAATACTATACTCTTCGCCTTCCGCAGCCTGTTCCAGAATAAAGTCTTCCTCTAACTCCTTCACCACCTGAAACTCTTTTATCAAATCATCTTTCGAATTTAAAAAGAAAACATCTCTGCTTCCGGAACCATATCTGGGTTTTAAAATAGCAGGATATGGAATGGACATATCCTGTACGTTTGCCGTTTTATTTACCAAATATGCCTGAATATTACGCAAACCCTCCCTGTTTAAAATTTCATGAAAAGTATATTTGTCCGTACTCACTTTTGTTGCCTGATAACTTGCACCGGAAAAATGAAAAGTATCATTGATATATCCCATTGTTGATAAATATCTTCCAATCGGTATCGGTATTGTAAAATCCGGCTGGATCTTTTTAACTTCTTCCCTTACCCTCTCAAGATCTGAAATATCTACTACAATACCTTCATCCGCATACTTAAGACCTTCAGCCTCCGGATTTCCATCCAGTGCTACAACATATATTCCATGTTCCCTCGCTTTTTTTATTGTATGTATGGCATCTCTGCCCGCACCAATCACAATTCCTTTTCTCATCATTCTCACTCTTTTCTTTTTAATAAGCTGTATTTTAATTCAGCCAGTTTCCAATCATTCTCATTATCAATATCCTGTACTTCCATCTCAGATACAATAATTGGAACAATTCCCGTTTCAATCTTTCCGTTTATTTTTAAGTATTGCAATATATTGTAAAAATAAAACTGCCCAGCATCATGATATTCTTTTCTTAAATCCTGGGATCTGGCCGTTATATATTGTTTTTCTTTGTATTCCATTTGATTATCACTGTTAATTACAAATGCCCGCTGCGGTGGATAAGAAAATTGCACCACAGGCATTGCCTCCAATGCATTATGTTTTTTTAAGAGATCTAACCCTTCTTTTAATTTTTCCCCTGTTACAAAGGGAGCCGTCGGGTAAATACAACACATATATGTATATGTTTGTCCCAATTTTTCATATTGATCTAATACTTCTAATAACACATCTGAGGTTGTGGCAAAATCTCCCGATGTTGCCTCACTTCTCATAAATGGAACATTTGCGCCATATTTTCTGGCAATTTCTGCAATCTCCTCACTATCTGTAGAAACCATAACCTCCGAAAATATTCCACTTTTTAATGCTGCTTCGATTGAATATGCAATAATGGGTTTTCCGCAAAACATTTTAATATTTTTTTTAGGAATTCTCTTACTTCCACCACGAGCAGTTATTATCGCAATCGCATTGTCCATGTCAATCTCCCTCAAATTCTATATATTTCCAGTCCATTGGCGTTCCTTTTTTTAAATCACTGTTTGCTTTTTGACCAAGTACCTGTTCAAAATATTTTGTATGCAAACCAACATTGGGTCTGATGGATCTAACATTTTCAGCGGTAAATGTTTCACCCTTTTTGATGTCCTGAACCACAAATAATGATCTTGCACCATCACGGTTTTCAATCTGTTTTTCATTTAAATCATAAGTGACTGTCCCAAGTGCTTTTTCTACATTTCTAATCTGTTTCACCATAGCCTGAAATTCTTCCGGTTCCATAGAAAAAGATGCATCCGGACCGCCATCACTTCTCTTGAGTGTCAAGTGCTTTTCAATGACTTTTCCTCCCAATGCGACACTTGCAATGGCAGTTTCTGAGCCTAGCGAATGATCCGACAAACCTGTAATGCATTCAAACGTCTGCGCCATGTTCGGAATGACCTTAAGATTCATCTCTTTATATGGTGCAGGATATGCAGATACACATTTTAACAATATCACATTATCATTTCCTGCCTCTCTGCAAGTCCTTACCGCCAGATCAATATCCTCCAGATAAGCGATCCCGGTAGATATAATAATCGGCTTTCCGGTTTCTGCAATTTTTCTTATTAAAGGAATATCATTTATTTCAAATGATGCAACTTTATAGGCAGGCACACACATTTTTTCGAGAAAATCAACTGCCGTCAGATCAAACGGTGATGAAAAGAAATCCAGTCCCAGATTTAATGCATAATCTCTTAATTCTTCCTGCCATTCCCAAGGAGTGTACGCCTTTTGATATAACTGATATAAGGTCATGCCCTCCCATATTTTACTCTGTGTTTTAAAAATATCGTCACTACAGTCAATTGTTATTGTGTCAGGCGTATACGTCTGTATTTTTATAGCATCCGCCCCAGCTTCCGCTGCAGCATCTATAATCTTCTTTGCCCGTTCAAACTCCATATTATGATTTCCTGACATTTCAGCAATAATATATGTGGGCATATCTTTTGCAATCACATGACTGCCTATTTTAATTTCTTTGTTCATATGATCATATATCCTCGGCATACTTGATTTAGTGTTGTTCCACAGTTTTTAATAATTCTCTGATCTGTTCTATCGACAACCATTCCGTATTCGCTCCGGAATTATACTCAAATCCCTTCTCTACTTTCTTTCCACCCGACTGAATTTTATTGGTATCCCACCAGTCAAAATGCGGATATATAATAAAATGTTTATCAAATTCATATGTCAGCATAGAGTCTTCTTTTGTAACCATTACCTCATGAAGCTTTTCTCCCTCGCGGATACCGATCTCCGGCATTTCACATCCAGGCAGAAGTGCTTGTGCTAAATCTGTAACTTTAAATGATGGTATCTTCGAAATAAAGGTTTCTCCACCTCTTGCTTCTGACAACGCCTTAATAACAAGCTCTACCCCCTGCTCAAGGCTAATCCAGAATCTTGTCATTCTGTAATCAGTGATTGGCAAAGATGTTCCACCATTTTCTACAATATTTCTAAAAAAAGGAATAACAGAACCGCGGCTTCCTGCCACATTTCCATAACGAACAATAGAAAAATTAACATCTTTTTCTCCTGCATACGCATTTGCAGCTATAAACAATTTGTCCGATACAAGCTTCGTACCACCATATAAATTAATCGGATTCACAGCCTTGTCTGTTGAAAGAGCTACCACTCTTTTCACTCCACGATTCAATGCGGCATCTATAATATTCATAGCTCCATTAATATTTGTCTTAACAGCCTCCATTGGATTATATTCACAGGAAGGAACCTGCTTTAATGCAGCAGCATGAATAACATAGTCTACACCGTCAAAGGCTCTGTAAAGTCTTTCTCGATCCCTTACATCACCAATAAAAAAACGAAGCTTATCAGCTTGTGCATGATTTTTATATTCATTCTGCATAACAAACTGTTTATACTCATCCCTTGAATAAATGATTATTTTCTTCGGTTCATAATGATCTAACACATAACTTACAAACTGATGACCAAATGATCCTGTTCCTCCAGTAACTAAAATAGATTTTCCGTTCAACATGAATTTTCCTCCTGATATTCTCTATCAGTGCAGGGATTCTTCATAAAAAACCGCCCGAACCCAAATAGTCCGAGCGGCAACATACTTTAATCGATATATTTATGCCTCCATGCACCATTCTGATTCCTCATGAATCTCTTATATTATATATCGACATTATGTAATAAATATTAACCGGCTTCTATGAATTCCACCCTTTTTGTTGATTCTGCCATTCCCGCAGGACCTTCCGATAACCATCTGCCAGTATATCTATTTTTTCTTTATTCAGCGGAATTTCAACCATTTTAAGCAACTCCCACTGTAATTGCGGGAGCTCCTTCAGGTATGGATTTTGACGATAATCAGGAAACAGTTCTTTTACATTTTGCTGCATTATATATATTATGTCATATGGAATCTCCCGAAACCTCACGAACAGTATTCTGATAGTATTTATGAAATACATTTTCAAAAAATTAAATTCTATTTCATCGTGATATTTTTCTAAAAGACCACGTCTTTCATATTCCTCCACTTTCATAAGTTCTACCACTAGTCGATCCAGATGATGTACCGCATTCGTCTGCATAATTGTGGAATTATTATGAATCACATAATGATAAAACGGTTTATTGATAATATAATATCCAGACAACGCCTGTGCAAGAAATGCTCCCCAGTAATTATCTTCATAACGAACCCCTTCCGGGAACCATAACTGATTTTTAATAATAAATTCCCTACGATAAATCGAACTCCATACTCCTCCACCGGAGCCATTTGTCATGTATTTTTTTCTTTCCTCCTCTGTTCTGATCCATATGCTCTTTCCTGCATCTGCTCTCTTTTCCGCATCTATGGCAATCATGCCGTCTTCTTTTTCTCTAACGAATAAGCAGGTCACCATATCTACCCTCTCATCATCCGCAATCCGGCACATTTCCCGATACATTGCAGGTTCCACATAATCATCAGAATCTACAAAACCGATATACTCTCCTGTTGCATATTGCATTCCAATATTTCTGGCAGTTCCCTGTTTTCCATTTTCCGTACAACGAATTACAATAATGCTGTCCGGATATCTAGCTTCCCAAACCGAAAGCTTCTGTGCGGTGGAATCCTCTGAGGCATCATCTACAAAAATCAGTTCCATATTTGATATGGAAAGGCTCTGAGCAACTAATGACTGTACACAGCGGTCTATTTCCCTTTCCACATTGTAACATGGAACAATTACACTTATTTTTTTCATCTCATTCTCTCCTATTTACGAAATAAGCAGCTTATTGAAAATCCGGAAGCTCCCTTATTTTTTGGAATGCCTTCCAAAATGCAGTAGTCCCATCCAGCATAACCTTTGCTCGTTCCTGTGCTTTCCGACTCATATTTTGATAATATGCTGCATCTTCCTTCAATGCTAAAGTCCTTTGCACCATTTCCTGATAATTGTCCAGGCAAAAATCCGTGCCTGCTCCCAACGAAACATCTCCCTCATTCAAAGCTACCGGAGGCAGTCCCTTCACCATAGCCTCAATCACAGAAGTTCCTCCTCCATTCCTTTTGGGGTTAATATAAACATCGCATAATTCGTTCACAGACAACACATCACGAACAAATCCCAAAAATACAGAATTCACTTTCAGTAACGGATACTCTTCTACAACATTTGCATAATTCTCAAAGGCCCCCATAAACACAAAAAACACACCTTTTTCTATCAATGGAAGCATTATTTCCTGTATAAAGATCCCATCCACCTCATAATCCAGCCTGGCACCCACTACCAGTGCCGTAAATGCTTTTTCCGGAATATTTAACTGTTGCCTGCTCTTTTGGGTTTTCTGAGGCATAATCGACGAGGTAAACAAGCAATACTGCAAATAATCATCGTTCTTGCCCAGCTGATATATGTATTCTTTATCCTGCCGGGTAATTGGTTTGCCTTTCAGCAAAAACTGCCCCTCTGTCGTCATAATTCCGGATGGCACTGTTGCCACATCGATCAGAGGATAATAGTTACTACATAAGTCTGCACAAATGCTTGAATCCCCTACCATAAATATACAATACGGATTGATCGTCCGGACTAAATTGACAACAGCCTCTATTTCCGGCAGATTAAGCATAGTTCCACTGCATTCATAATATGGATAATTCTTTTCATGATACTGAATCGCATCATAATTTGCCCCATCTGAACGCATATTTCCCCAAAAGAACCAGCAATAAGGAATATATCCATTAATTCCCCGTAATTCATTTGTATTTATAATAACGGACTGGCAATTCATTTTTTGGGACATAATCTCACAACGATCCAATATTGTTTTTGTCGGACCATGATTTTCATTTAGAAATTGTCCTATTAGAAAAACGACTTTTTCCGGATTTCGCTCCTTAACCGGTACGATGTTTTTCTCAATTCCCAGTTTTGCTTTACATTCCTGATATATTTCCCGATACAGCATTCTCGATTGCCACTTATCATCTTTCGTCAGGAAATTATTGTAACGAAAACTATAACTATTCATTTGAAGATAAATAAAATATTTATTTTCCACCATCATATATGGACTTTTGCGTGATAAATCAATAATATCTCCGGCATATCCGCCCCCATTAAATAAATATGCCAAAATAGACAAAATACTTATTTGCAATATTTCATGAAAATTTTTCCGGTGAGTTATCATATACTCACAAAATTTTTCTTTTTCCTCTGTATCACAGGGATATATCTCTTTAAGCTTCTCCTGCCAAACTAATAATTCCTTATTAAATTCATTGAGATCAGGAATCTCTACATTTTCGTATTTTCTAAGATAATTATTAAAGTCGTCTGCAAATTCAATCATTTAATTACCCCTTTCTGTTACAATTTATTTATTTTCATATTTTTCACGATATAAAATTGGTACTCCCTGTATTCTATCGATCCAATAAATATATTTTGAAGTAATGATCTTTGTCTCCTGAAAAGTATTTGTAACTTGTTTTTCTTTTTTTTCTGTTTCCAACTCCGCCAGAGCCATGCCAAAAACCTTAAGCATATCAGCTCCTAACGAATGTCCTGTGGATTTAAATGTCTTCCCATCCACTTCCCGATTGGAAATCGTATGTAATAACGCACCATTGACATGATCCAAAAATGAGCTTTTCTCCTCTAACGGAATCATCTCGTCGTCAATACCATGATAGCATATAATCCTTGCATGATTATCAAAACCCCGATATAAATATTCCAGATCATAACCTTCCCTGTCAATTTCCTGATCTGCCATCATATAATGATATATCTTCTGCAAGGAAAAGATTTCCCCTATTTTGGTGACCTGTCTGTCATGTTCCAGATAATATGGGAACAAATATGCACTATTATCTATAATTCCACAAAACAAATCCGGTGCCAGCCGATTACATAAATATGCCAGATATGCCCCATGAGACTGTCCATAAATATATACCCTGTCCCGGCAATAATCCAAACCATTTTCCTTCAAAATATCCTGCAGTATATGTAACGCCATCAAATGATCCATTGCCTGATTCATTCCCATTTCATTAAATTCCTGCGCATTTTCCCTTAACTCAATTTTTCCGGAAAAAGTCTTTCCATGCAGGATTTGCTGATTCCCTGCATAATCCTTCTCCAGACTTCGAAACTCCCTTGGGCTCAGTTCCTTTCGAAGCATCTGTTCCGTAATCGCAAGATGCTGATCATCTTGCATAAACTGCCACCCTAGATAATCACATTGCAAAGTAACGAAATTATACATATCAGCAAATTTTCGTCGCATCTTCTGATATACATGAGAATTTGCATTTCCTCCATAACCTGCGATCAATAATAAAATTCCAGTGTCACGGTTCACTTGATTTTCCGGCTCTGCAAAATACATTTTAAACCGTCTTACCTGATCACTATACCAAGTGGGCTGACCATTAATCTGCACCTCATATTCTTTCGCCATCACATTGTCTCCATCCTCACATTTTTCATGGTGAGATCACTTTATCTAAATCTTCTATTTCCGTTCCCTCGATTCTTGCTCCACCCTGTGTTGCATCAATGAATTCTATCCCTGCCGCATCCTCTTTTTGAATCCGGCGTTCAATCCATTTCTGATATAAATGCAGATTTTTAGCAGTAGGAATATCACATCCATATATATCTTTGACAATCATATTTCCTTTTGCGTTATATCTCACGTAAGAGGTTCCGGAAGCATGATTCTGCATATTGGTATATGCCAGATCAAGCCCCACAAATACAATTCTTCTGCACCGCATTCGAATACATACCTCCAGTGCCGTCGTCGTCACAGAACCTCCGGTTCCATACACAGGATACTGCCGACTTGCTGCATACTCTTCACTTTTTTGAAATCCTTCCTGGCATATCAAATAAGTATCCCCTGGATATTCCTGCAATATTCGATAATAAACAGTGGATAAATATAATAATGGAATATTTTTTTCTGTCAGCTCTGCCGTCTGTGGATATGTATACTTCCCCCCATCTGTAATAATTACATAATCCGGTATAATACCAGCCTTTAAAAGCTTTTTTAACACGGTCCCTGTAGACAAGATAATGTCCCCATCCTTCACTTTCTTTAATTCCATCATATTTCCATCCAAGGAAGGACCTGCCGCAATAATGTATACGGTTCTTCCACAAAACTTATCTGAAAGCTCCGTTACTTCCTTTGAAAACAATGACTGATTTTTTACAAAATTTCCCACCAACCGTGTTTCCTGCGTCTTTGCAGAGCTATATCCAATAAAATACTCCTCTAACTGTTGTTTATAATATTCATTTTTCATCACACACATAGAGGGATAATATACAACAAATTGTTGCTCTTTGCTCAAGGAATCAGACAACATCGTTAAATAGTGAAAATCCGCATCTGAAACAATACGAACTCTCTGATTCCAATCACCCTGGTCAATCACACCATATTCTTTTGCTAAACAGATCACATTCTCATCCGGCTCCAAAACCGTAACGGTAATCGACTCATCAATATCCATAAGAGCCTGTACATGATATCCCAAACCCAATCCATAAACCACATATTCATAATGCTCTCTATCAAACCACGCAGATGCTATTTCTGCAGCTTCCCTGTATGGATTTCCATTACTATGCAGATACATCCAATGCTCTTTTCCCTTCATTGCAAGAGTATAACTTCCTGCAGAAGTAGGTTCTATCCGATAGCCATCCAAAGTTTTTATCTCTTTCGGAGCATCTAATGCAAAATTTTCCTGAAGCTGTGTTAAAAATGACATTAACTGAAGCTGCAAAATATCTGCTAGAAGCACATAGTCCTTTGTCTCCTGTACTTCTACAAGATTATTCAGAATTTCCATTAATACCTTCTGATCAGGCATACTCTCTTCCAGTTCTTCATAAATCGAAAGTAATTTTCCAATATCATCTAATATCAACTGCATTATACGCATTGCGTACAAATACTCCTGCCGATGCAGATGTAAAACTGTTGTATCTATATTTTTGATCAAAATACTTTGTCGTACAATAATCTTCTTTCTAAAATCCACAGTTTCCTCTTGCTGCGGATCAGTTATGCCGTTTACAACCTGTTGGAGATAATCCATCAGTTCATCCGAACGAGCTGCCCATGTGTGCTCCTGCATTGCCAGTTTTTTTCCATTTTCGGCAACCTCCGCACTTTTATCTGTATTTTGCAGAATCTGATGCACCTTCGACGGCAGATATTTAAGTCCCTTTAAAGAATAGAAATAGATATTTTTCTGCTCCTGAAGCTGTTCTGAAAGATATTTGCTACTGTCAGTCAGGCATACTGTTCCACACATCATAGCACTAAAAATTCTGTCGTGGGATCCATCCTTAAACCATGGCATTACATTTAATGATATCTTAGAATCACCAACCAGCTCCAAAGATTCCTCATATCCAACTGCCGGATGAATTCTCAGACATTCTGTGTGTGCTGTAACAAACTTATCCCATCCATCCCCAAACACATCAACAACAATTCCGTTTTCTACCAATACCCGGATCACTTTATCTCTGAAATAACTTCTCACATATCGATCTACTTCCCTGAATTCTGAAAGTATCTGTGCAAATTCATAATCTTTTACATCGATATTTTGAAAATCAAGACACTGTAACAATGCTTCCTCTATGGTCATTTCCGGATCGTCTGTCATTCTTCCGACAGCCTTTTTCATCATCTCTGCCATTTGTAACGGATACTTGTCAATACGATCCAGATTAGTCCCAGGATCAGAATAAGACCCCATAAATGTAATGTTATATTTCCGCTGTGCATATGGAATACATTTACTGCTTCTGCAACCTCCGTGAGGTAAAAAAGCCTCCGCATATATATTCTTCATATAACGATCCATAAATTCCACATGATTTCGATCCGGCGATAAAACAAAAATCTTCGGATATTGATTCTTTAATCTTTCATAATGTATTAATGGATGATCCATCAAATAAGTACAATATAGTACATCCTTTTTTTGTAAAAGAATCTTCCCCAAAACAGAATCTTCCTCTAAAAGCATCCCATTAATCGAGAATATAACATTATACTCGGCCTTGATCACAGCTTTTCTTTGTTCTGTATACTCTTTCTCCTTTCTTCCATCTAAAATTGTTACCTGCCAACCGCAAGCTGCCATTCGATCGGCCATCTGTGTCATAAATACAGATGTGGAATCATACTGAGATTTTCCGATCACATAAAGTATTCTCATTATTCACTCCTTTGATTCAAATCAGGGGCTGCATCCATGCTAGACCTCTGCTACTGCTTTTTCAAAAAGAGGCAGTAATTTATTGGCACTTTTTGTAAGATCTTGAAAAATCATCTTTGCACTCAGATACATATTGATCTCATCCTTATGACTATCTTCACTCACGACAAAAACTCCTGCTAAATATTTATCTGCTGTTTTTGACATGTAAATATCTACAATATCATATATCGTGTATTTGCCAATTTCCTCCATATCCTGCAATATTTCCTGTTGCAGCCTATTCATTTTAGGGTTCTCCGGATCCCTTTTTAACAATTTCAATGACTTATCACAATATTTTGCTGCATTTTCTGCCTTTTCAATTATCTCGTGCAGTTCACCAACAAACGATAGAATATCTTCCCGTACTTTCTGATATTCTTCCTCATCAAAAACCGGTGACTGTTCCCTGAGAATTTTACCAAAATTCACCTTCTGGCCACAATATTGATTGATAACGTCACGCAGCTTCATAATTCGTGTCCCATGTATCCTGGCACCGCCTTCCGTTGCATCAATAACTTCCATTCTGTCTTTTACACTTTTAATCGACTGTTCAAACCAATCCAGATATATCAGCCAGTCATGACGGGATTTTACCTGTTTTCCATCTATCCCTTCAATATATTTAATACCATCTGCCTCATTTCTCACCCCAGACACTTGTCCGCCTGCATGTGTAATATTACCCTCATATGCTAGATCCTGTCCCACTAAAATCACTCTTTTAAACTGCAATGCAACACACACGGAAAATGCAGCCGTTGCCACTGAACCTCCCGGATTATACGGGCCAAAATCTTTATGATATTTTGCAAATATTTTTCCAATCAGGCTACCGCCTCGAATCCATATTTTTATTCCCTGATGAAATTCTAATATTTCATGATTGGCTTCCAAAATGCAAAACAAAGGGATATCCTGAATTACCGGATCATTCATATATTGAAACGGTTTCGCTGGATCCATTGTCACCATGGCATCCGGCATAATATCATGTTTAATCAGATGACGCATCGCTGTATCAACGGCCAAAATAAACGCCTTCCCCTTTGCCCGTTTCAATTCCTCGATGTTCTTATCTAACGATGGTCCCGCTGCAACAATAATAGCAGGAATGTCATGAGGTATATTGGGAATATAGTCCGTAATCAACCTGCTTTCCCGGATATACTTCAAATTACTCAGCATATTAGGAACCATTTTTTGCGCAAAATATTCCTGCGTATCCTTATTCACTTGTACTAAATGATCTGCTTTTTGAATTGATACTAAAAAATCTCTGTATGCTTCAGGAAATAATTTATCATATCCCGTATGATAACCATAAATTTGTGTTTCCAGATTTGTCCAATGAGTATATCCACTTAACAGATCATAAAAATCATCCGGATTAATATCTTCAAAACAAAGAAATACTCTTTCATCTGCAAATATGCTTGTCAAATCAATACAATGCATGATTTGACTGAATATTTGCAAGTTTGGCTCACAAATAAATAACTTTGCATCCTCCTTCAAACGATTCAACAATGCCTGTGCAAACATTCCATTTCCAAACCCAAAAAGAATTGCATTCACATTTAAATTGTCACAGTCAAATTGTTCAGCCCATTTCTCCGCCTCTGATTTCGGACGATAGGGACTGTTTAGGCGTACATTCTTTCCATCACGTTGAACTATTAAAATAACTGATCCGTCCTTGGCCACTTGCGTTTTAATTTCATCACATGGGTATTTTTCTTTTTTCGATATTGTTTGTTCATATAATCTCAAAAAATCCGGTCGATATTTTTTTAATGTTTCAATATTATTTTGATATATTTCCATAATTCATTCTGTCCTTAATTTTCTATATCAGATTTGTTCAGCAATATCATTTAATTTTTCAATAACTTCGTACTTCAAAACATCTGCCACCAAAACGACATCTCTCTCTTCCATCGCCGACAGAGTTTCCTTTAAAGCATTCAACAAAATGTCCATATTGATTTCTTTATCAGAATTCTGTGCCGTATAATTTTGAACCACTTCGGTTATTTCCATTATTTTTCCCAATGCTGTATTTAATTCTGAATAAGCTTCCTGCACCTTTTGCTGATAGAACATTTCTACAATAGAATCTAAATCATTTATGACTGTTTCAATCTCTTTTTTTAAATCTTTCACTATTTATCCTCCATGATAATGGTTATTCCGCCCAAATATGCTATTGGAAATTTCCATATTTAAAAATACAGGGCCTGCCACATAGCAGACCCCATATCGTTTTGATAATCCAACCAATAATAACTACTGAAGAAGTGACAGCACACCCTGTGTAGCCTGATTTGCCTGAGCCAACATAGACTGACCTGCCTGCTGAAGGATGGAGCTCTTTGAGTAAGATACCATCTCTTTTGCCATATCAAGATCACGGATGCGGCTCTCTGCAGACTGCAAATTCTCAGATGTATTATCTGCATTAGAAATTGTATGCTCCAGTCTGTTCTGGATAGCACCAAGAGTAGATCTCTGAAGAGATACCTTTGTCAATGCAGTATTTACAATAGAGATAACAGATGTAATTCCAGCACCAGTTGCTGTCTTGGAAATAATTGCTGCTACCTTTGTGTCACCAACACTAAGTGCTGCTGAGCTCATAGCTGAAATACTAAATGTGATCAACTGACCATTATTAGCACCAACCTGAAGAACCTTGCCTGTGAATCCACCAGAAAGAAGCTTCATGGTGTTGAACTCTGTCTGAGAAGAGATACGATCGATCTCAGATGTAAGAGCACGAACCTCAAGAGCGATAGCTGCACGGTCAGCTGTTACATAAGTATCGTTAGATGCCTGTACAGTTAACTCACGCATTCTCTGAAGTACTGAGTGCATCTCTGAGAGAGCACCCTCAGCTGTCTGGATAAGAGATGTACCATCCTGAGCGTTTGTAGAAGCCTGATTAAGGCCACGGATCTGACCACGCATCTTCTCAGAAATAGAAAGACCTGCTGCATCATCAGCTGCACGGTTTACTCTGTAACCAGAAGAAAGCTTCTCTGTACTCTTTGAAAGGTTTGTGTTTGTGATTCCAAGCTGTCTGTTAGCGTTTAACGCTGTCATGTTGTGTTGTACTATCATAGTAATTCCTCCTTGAATATACATTGGCATCCATGCCAATGATGTAATATGAAATTGTTTTCCTACCCATCCGGGTAGTAAGTAATGATTTACTTGTATTATATATCGGAATGATTCCGAAATACTTAACACATTTTTTTAAATTTTTGCTAATATTTTTATTTTTTCTGATCCACAAAATATGACTGCCATGACTGATGCTGGTTTGCCATATTTTGATAATAGGCATTGGCCATCTGATGATTCGTAGAATACTCCCGAATCTCCCGTCTGGCTCCCGTGAGATAATTTTGGAATGCTGTTTTATTCCGATGCTCCTGTCCCTCAATCTGCAGACCCGTATCTGTAATGCTCCGGATCAGATTCTGCATCTCTGTGATCTGCTGCTGATACTGGTACTTGTTGTCCTTAATTGTTGTCCCAATTTTGGCAAACAGCGACTCAAAGCCCCGGTCCAAAATTTCCATTGTCTCAAGCAGCTTATCCTTCTCATCAATTATAGATGAAAAGCGATCCATATTCGGATCCTGTTCTGACAATATTTTTCTCTGCTCATTCGTCAATTTCAAAAGACTGTTTAACACCTCCAGCTTCTTCTGTAGTGACTCCTGCAGTGCTGATATATATACACCTGTATTGTCCATATCCATCCTTTCTTATCCTGACGTCTTTGTAACAAGCCTTATTCCAATATTTATGTTATAAAAACTGTCGGGAGAAATCCCGACAGTTTTTATAACATATCATTTAATTCATACTATGACATATGATTCAATTCCATAACTTCCTTCCAGGTATCGCGCATGGTCTTAATATGCTCCAGAGCCTCCTCCATAATCTCTTTGTCTTTCTTCATATTTGCCTCCACCAGACGGCGGTAAATATAATCATAGACATTATCGAAGTCCTTTGCAACCGGATATTTCATATCAAGAGTAGAACGAAACTCCACAATGATGTTCTGTACTTTGACAATATTTTTATGAGCCTTCTCTATATTTCCTTCTTCAATTGCTTCAATAGCAATGTGAGAAAACTTAATCGCTCCATCATAAAGCATCAGTGTCAGCCTTGCCGGAGATGCCGTCTCAATTGAATTTTTCTGATATAATTGTGCTGCTTTGTTGTAACCTGCCATAACTCCACTCCATTTTCCAGTCAAAATGCGGATAAAAACAAGATCATCTGCCCTGTCGCATTTTCACTATTTTATACTCCTTATATACTCTTACCAAGTCCATTTAGTATCGTTCTCTATTGTATGTCATGCCAACAATCAAATTCATCAGGAACCTAAATAACTGGCCAGAGAACTTTGCTGTGACTGTAAACTAGCCAATGCTTTCTCCATTGCTGTAAACTGCTTATAGTAACGATCCTCCATATCAGCCAGTTTTGTTTTCCACTCCTTAATATCCTTCTCATACTGGGTTACCTGCTTCGTCATCTCTTTGTCATTATAGAATGTCAAAGCACTGCTCATAGTCGTTGCAGCCATCTTTTTATTCAAATTGCTATACAGATCCGTAACAATCTTGGACATTACCTCCTGTACCACATCCGGATCCTCATTGATCAGATTCTCCAATGTATTGGTAGAATCCGCATAATCCTCATCATCCTCGTCTCCCTTGATGTGAAGGAGACCATATTCTTTATAGTCCTTACCTGTGGTGATACCCAGATTGGCCAGAGAATATGTCTTACCATTAGAGGCAGTGACTGTTGTACCCGTCATGGTAGTACGCATGGTCTGCATAATACCTTCCAGGGTATTATCACGGCGAAGCAGAGAATCCTTAATCTTAGTCTCCCACTTCTCCACCTCATCATCAGACATTTCCTTCTTCTGATCATCCGTCAAAGGATCATATCCTCTGGCAGAAGAAGCATAATAATACTTATTCATCTCTGACAATATACTGTTATACTGCTCTACAAAATCCTTGATAGAATCATAAACCGCACTGCTATCATTGGAAACCGTGACTTTTACTTCTTTATCTGATGCTGACACCAGATCCAAAGTCAGACCGTTTACATTCAAAGTAGTATTGCTGCTGGTAAGCGTAGCACCATTCACCTGTACAACGGAATCCGCCGCAGCAATCACAGCCATTCCGGTTCCGGAAGCATTCTCCTTTACTGCCGAGCCATCAATATTATCCAAGCCAAGCTTTGTCAGACCGGAAGATGCCGCAACACCGGTTCCGCTGCTGATCTGATCTGCATAATTGTCTACCGCTACAATAATATCGGCATCTCTGGTTGCCTTTTCAGCAACCCCTGCATCTACCGATCCATATGTTACTGCATCCTCAATGCTCTTTTTGTAACCATCTGTAGCCAGATCCTTTTTTACATTCTGAGCGATCAATTTATTCTTAACCACAGCTAAGCGATCATCATCTACATATATATCGTTATCCAGATTCGCATCCTTAAGAGCCTGACGACCTGCATCCGTCAGCTTTTCAACGGTTGTTTCATTGCCCTCATCATCTGTCACTGTTTCTGTTGTAATATACTCGTTTGTATATTTCTCAGTCAACTGCTTTGTATAATAATCGGTTACCTTTGTCTTTGCTGCAGCATCTGCAATATCCTGTAAACTCTTGTATGCAGCAGTCTTAGCTTCTGTGGTCTGGGCATTCTGCAGATCACTAAGCACCTGCTTGACGGTACCCTGATCAGAAGAGGAAAGAGTGCTGTAATCCATTGTCTGAAGCAGTGCATCCTTTGCTGCCGTCTGATCCGCTGACAAGGCAGTATGGCTGATCGTAAACTTACTGTCTGCACCACTGTCCTTGGCACTGATAAAGAAACGGGACTGCTTCTCATCAAAGGACGCATTTAACCCGGCATCCTTTAACTTCTGTACAAAATCTGCCACTGTAGTATCCTGATCCACATAGAGATTGATCTTTTTATCTCCTGATTTGATCTCGATCACTGAACTGCCGGAAGTGTCAAATCCCAAATCTGCCAGCTTTGTTTTGGATGTAACTGCGGTATCAACATCATTGCCACCTTCATCCTTGGTTTTATATGTACCAAGTTTTGCACTGGTAACATACTGTGCTGCTGCCAGCTGGCTTACTTTAATGCTGTATGAACCGTTAGCTGCTGTAGACTTTGCTGTTGCCGTAAGCACAGACGAATCAGAAGATGCCGCTTTCTTGGTAAGATAACTGGACTGAAAACGCATCTTACCTGCATAATCCGTATAAAAACTATAGAGTTTTTTGTTCAGACCGGACCAGATGGTCTGTGTCCACTCCAGCTTTGTCTTCTTGTTTTCTACCTTTGTCTTTTTACTCTTCTGGGCTTCCATCAGAGCTGCTACGATAGACTCTGTATCAAGGCCCGAAGTAAGACCTGTCATTCTGATTGCCATACGAATCCTACCTTTCTATAATTACCGTTTCTCATCCACAATGATCCCAGCCAGCTCCCATATCTTCTGCAGTGCTTCCAGAGACTTCTCCGGTGGCACCTCACGGATCAGTTTATCTGTATCCTTATCATATACCTTAATGGATACGCGTCTGGTGGGTTCATCATAAGAATACTCACAACGTGTTTTGCTGAGCTTCTGATTTGCCTCGGACATCATCGCATCGATGGTCTTTTTCGTCGGGTCCTTCGCTCCCGGATTCTGCCCATCGGCTCCGTTATTCTGATTTTGGTCGGCCATGCTGCCACTGTCGCCGTTCTGCACCTTTGTAACGATTGGTGCTGAGATCGGCGAATAACTGCTGTTCTTCCCTGTTGTATCTACCTGTTTCGCTGTGTCAAAGTCTCCCTCCGTGTTAGACGTGACACCTGCTATTGCTTCAATTTTCATCCTTAACACCTCCGTGTGCTTCTGAATCTCCTTGTTATTGTTTTCTTCTAAGTGTTATATCGGCAAAACGGAGGGAAAATATTATATCTCCTCTCCGAAAACTTTACTTCTTACCCTTTCCACCAAATGCATTTTTCAATGCCTCCACATCGATCTCCTGTCCGGCAGCCTGTTTATTCTCCTCCTGGATCTGCAGATATATCTCCTTGCGGTAAATCGGAACAGATTTTGGTGCACTGATGCCGATCTTTACCTGATCTCCCTTAATCTCCAGCAGGGTGATCTCAATGTCATTGCCCAGCATAATGGACTCGTTGACTTTTCTCGCTAATGCCAGCATATTTACACCTCCTTATCCGTTTTCATGATGAAGTGTTTGATCTCATAATCCTGATTATCTGCCACAAGCTGCACTCCCTTCCGGGTGCCTGCATTGATGATCAGCGGTGCTTTCAGATTCACCGAAGTTTTCTCTACTTCCTTCGGGATCGTAGCCAGCACAAGAACCACCAGATCATCCTCGCCAAACTCACCCAGGCTTCGCAGCAGCTCATCCTCAACTACAGGATCATAGTCCTCCCGCACCTTCTGCGGATTTACCACTGGAAATGCCAGACTCTGCTCTGTGGTACACTGCAGCCAGGAGAAAAACGGCTCTTCCTCTCCTTCGGAATCATACAGGATCGTATAATCTTTATATTCCTCAAAACCAAACAGACCGTTTTCAAAATGAACGATCTTGCTGTCGTCCAGGTCAATCTCCCCAAAGTATCTTGTCTTAATCTTCATAGCTTTCCCTCATTTCTAAGCAAAATAATTGCAAATACCTTTATCACATTAAATATAATCCAGCAATGTATTGCCCAGTATCTTGGATGTCGCCGTTAATGCATACTGATACAGGTTATCAGCCTGTGTCATATTGATATAGGCATCGGAAATATTTACATCTTCGTTATTAGACAACTGTTCCTCCACGTCCACCTTCTGATCTGACAGCTTATCGTAAGTCAGTTTGACGCGGGAATATCTCGTACCAAGATCTGCCACTGCTACATTTAACTTTTCCTGTGCCTTATCCACCATACTAAGTCCTTTACCAAAGGCCTCTGTCATAACCGTCACACGAAGAGACTTTTCTGTTTCCAGAGATTCTTTATATGCCTCCAGATTCTTCTTTTCTGCCGGATCCTTGCAGTTTGCGATCATTTTATCTGCATCGGAGATACGCTTTTCCACATCATCCACATCGTTGATGACATTTGCAAGATAATCAATTGTACGATAAATATCTGTGTCAATGGCATCCATCCCCTGTGTATTGACGGTCATATTCTGACTGAAGTTTACCTCATACTTGATGGTCTGTTCTGCCGGATCAGAATAGGTAATCTCCTTCTTGGATACCTGATTGTAGCTCTGACACTCAAAGTACATCTCCGGACGGATATCGCTCTTATCAAACTCAGACTTACAATAGTTCACCTGAAACTCTGCCTGATTTTCCTGAAGCTCTCCATAGACATTCTTACCCACGAGCACTTCACCGGTATCATAGAGATAAATTACCTCATCGTCCCCTACATCATAAGCATCCGCATCACTGGAAGCTCTTGTGATGGTATTGTAGGTTTTGGTTACATTCTGTCCGGCTGCATCCTTATAGGAGCTGGTAAGCGTAACATAATTTTCCTGTGTATCGTTACCACCTTTAACGGAGCCATAGGATGCTTTAGAGCAGTTCTTGTATGCTAACGGAATCTTATAGAAGGACTGCTTCTGAATCTTCGTCATCTGATCCGCATAATCCTGCGCACTATTACCGTCCTGATAGGTAACATTTCCTGTTACCACATTTACCGTACCGATATCTGTATATTTAAAATTTTCCTTAATGTCATAAGTGAGATTTTTGGTAGCTTCACTGAACAGCAGAGAAGTATCTGTCCGATAACCGGTAAAAACATATCTGCCGGAATAATCAGAGTTTGCCTCATCCTCAAAAATAGAAGATACATACTGCTTTAATACAGACAAGACAGAATTTCTCTCATCCTGTGCCAGATAATCATTAGCTCCCTGGTTCAGATACCCCTTCATATCCACCAGCACAGAGTTGATATTTTTTAATGCAGACTCCGTGGTGTCCATCCATGACATGGCATCCTTGACGTTCTTTTCCACATACTGTGTAATCTGTGATACCGTGCTGCGATATTTCAGCGCGCGTACTGCCACAGTGGGATCATCGGAAGGTCTCTGAATCTTCTTCTCTGATGTAAACTGCTCCTCATATTTGAGCAGACTGCTTTTTGCATTACCAATATGTGACTGCGCACTATTGGATATCATCGAATTGGTTACTCTCATGATTTCACACTCTCTTTCTGGTCTTATACACCGGTGCCGTTGATCAGTTTGTCTAAGACTTCATTCATGATCGATATCACCTGATACTGGTATTTGAGTAAGTTCTGATATTCGATCATGTTCTTTCCTTCTTCATCCTCATCCACACCGGACTTAGAAAGCCGGCGGTTCTCAACAGCATCCAGAATATTCTTGGAATTGGCAGCACAATCATCGATCTTAGCTCCATCCACACCCACAGTAGCTGTCATAACTGCCAGGAAATTGGACGGGATTCCCTGTTTAAACATACTGTTGTCCTCACGTAAGGCAGACATCTTGGTAAGATTCCCACGGGAAGCTACACCGGCATTGGCCTCTGTAGAAAACGCCAGCTTTTTGCCATCATTTAATATCTCATCTGACACCTGGACACTTAATGCTGTCATATTGTAATAAGATAAGGATTTGCCTTTCTCTGCCTTGGAAGAGAAAGTATAAACCACATCGGCGCCACTCAGCCCCTTCTGTGCCACACCGTTAAGATAATAGCATCCATCCGTCTTATTATATAAAAACTCTGTCATATCAAACTGTCCGCCATTTGCCAGCGGTGCCGCAACGAAGAGATCGCAGCCCTTCTCCTGATAGAGATCATAACCGGCATTCTGAACCTGATTGAAGTTTGCGGAAAATGTACGGACAAACTCATTTAACTGAGACATATAATATGGAATTCCGCGGAAATCCACACTGTCCCCTACAGTAGAGGTTGTCTCTCCCTTTGCCATTGCTACATCGAGATGCTTCTGCTCTCCATTCTTGATGGAATCCTTTAAAGTAAACGTATATTCATAGCTTCCATCGGCACATACTGACACCTCGAAGGAATCATACCGAAACTCGTAATTATAGATGCGAAGCTTTCCATCACTCTCCGGAATATTTAACTTGGACAGATCCCATGCATTTGCGCTGCAGGTGGAATCTCCCTGAGACGCCTTCAGCTTGATGGTTCCTGCCGTTCCATTTCCTCCTGCATCATATCCGGTCAGTGTCGCTGCAAAATTCTCTGCATTATTACCATCCCGCAGTTCAAGCAATGCCTGAAGCTCGCCTCCCAGAATACCGCTGCGGATATTAAAGTCCTGGCCATTGCTCCATTTAATATTGTAAAGTCCCTCATTGTCAGTCTGATTTGCTTTTGTGGTACTCGCCTCGATCTTTAACTGATTGGTCATATAGGTATCCACCAGAACACCGTCTCCGATAAATACCAGGAACTCCTCTACGCCATTGCCATCCTTTGGAGAATCCGTAACCACTTCCACATCCACCAATGCGGAAAGCTCATCCACCGCCTTTGCTCTCTGGTCGCGAAGATCATTTGCTGTGCCGCCGTTGACCTCCAGCGTATTGATCTGCTTGTTCAACGCTGCAATCTGCTTAGCATAGGTATTAATCTTGTCAATATTACTTTTAATCTGTGTATTGATCTCCTTCTGTGCTGTCTGGAGATTGTTGGCCGTCTCCCGCACAAAGCTCATCAAGGTATCTGCCGCTCCGGATACCTGACGGCGCATGGTCGTATCTGAAGCGTCCGTCGTCTGTTGCGAAATTGTCTTAAAGAACTCATCCAATGCATTGGTAATGCCACCGGACTCAGAGTCCTTAGAGTAAAGATAATTCTGTATATTTTCCAGATAATGATTTAATGTATCATATTTGCTGTAAACAGAATTGCTTTTGCGATACTTATAATCATAATAAACATCTCTGCTGCTCACAATATCTGTTGCAGTAACACCGGTTCCCAGCATGCCGTAAGAGGTTCCGAGGCTTAATGGATTCTTTGCCTGCTGCTCCACTGTCTGTCTGGTATATCCCTTGGTGTTACGGTTTGAAATATTGTGTGCCGTGGTATTTAACCCGGCATTATATGTATTCATGCCTGATGTAGCAATATTCAGTCCAAAAAATGTAGATGGCATATGCTTCCTCCTATCCCAGTCTCTCAATCAGATACTGCAGCATACTATCAATGGTATTGATATATCTGGATGCTGCGTTATATGCATGTTGATACAGCATCATATTGACCAGTTCTTCATCGGATGATACTCCGTTGACCTGCTGCCGTTTATCCTCGATGCTTTCCACCTGTGACTTCTGGTAATCCACCATACTGTTCCAGCCGTTTCCACGAACACCAAGACCTCCGATCATATTGGTATAATAATCATCGAAATCATATGCTGCCAGCGAATTCGGATCAAGCACTCCCAGTTCCTTATCCCAGGAATTCAAAAGATCCTGAAACAAATTGCCGCCAAAGGCATATGCTCCTTCCAGTCCCTGCTCCGGATTGGCCTTCACTTCCAACAGAGAATAATCTGCGATCAGGTCCTTATTGATCACCAGACTGTTTAAGGTGTACATCCAGTCAATATCATTCTCATTTTCCTCGTTATATAAGTAAAGAGTGTATGTCTCATTGCCATCGGCATCGACGGTTTTCTGTGCCAGACCGATCTGATTGCCTTCGGCATCTGTGGTATAGATCTGGCTGTCCAGAGTGATCTTCTGATAACGGTCCACCTGACCTCTGGAAAATACCTCGGTACCAATGGTTGCATTGTCATCGGTACCTACCGGACAGTTTCGTACATCCAGGATCTTATAGGTGCCACCGGTAAGCTTTGTCAGATCAAAGGCATCTCCCTTTTCTGTCGTTCCGGTGGTTGCACCATCCAGATCCACCTTATCTCCGGACACCTCCAGATTCGGAGCAAACGCATCATTGATCTGCTTCACCACATTATGAACCAGCTGGTCAAACTGTGCCTGAATCTGGGTAATGATCGAATTACCTGTCGTATTATTGTAACGCTTTACCTGCGCATTATAATCATTCATAGCCACCTTGTAGGCGGTTTCATCAAATACACCGGCATCATCAATGTAATCATCCTTCACCGGCTGCTTCGGCATATCGGAATAATCAGCGATCTTCAACCCTCTCGCTGTCAAAACGCCCCGCAAAGAACCCACATCCGTCTTCTTCTCGTTGGAATATGCCTCCGAAGTATCGAAAGCATCACCATAACCGTTATCGAGCCACCGGACCTTGTAAAACCCTGTCCCCGGCATAGTCTCGCATCCCAAATGGTAATTTAATCCGCCATCCACAAAAAGGGCCTGCTCAATATACACCTGCATACCACCCTTTTCGTCCTCCTGGAAGGTGAAATTCACATAAGTGCTTAATTCATCCAGAAGCTGATTTCTTGCATCCCGGTAATCATTGGCATTCTCCACACCGGCTGCCTCAATCTTGACGATCTGCTGATTGTAAAATGCGATCTTCTCACCTATTTCATTGATCTTATCTACCTGATCACTGATTTCCGTATTCAGACTGACCTGATAAGTATTGATCTGATTATATACATTTTGGGAGGTCTCCAGAAAGGATTCTGCCGTAGAGATAAAAAGCTGTCTTTTGGTAATATCCTCCGGGTTATTTGCCATCTCCTGCATGACATTCCACAACGCCTGCAGATTGTCACGAAACTCCATGCCTTCTGTCTCGCCAAAGATATCCTCTATCTCCCCTGCAGTCTCAGACAATTTCTCATAAAATGCCTGGCGTCCCGTCTCCAGACGAAACTCCTTGTCCAGAAACATATCTCTGATCTGCCGTACTGCAGACACTTTCGTACCCATACCTGTCTGGATCAGCGAACCGTCTATCGCTACCTTTACATTCTGATAATAGGAATCCACCTGAATATTCTGCTGTCTGGTATATCCCTTCGTCTTTACATTTGCAAGGTTGTGGGAGGTGGTATTTAATCCGGACTGTGCTGCATGAAGTCCTGATACACCGGAATTAAAACTTGTAAATAAGCTTCCCATACTAACTACCTATGCCTTTCTATATATGTCATCTGTCCCTTTCCCTATAAATTGAAAAAGGGTAAAACCAGCGTTTTACCCTCCAAGAATTGCTTTGCAATTCTCGTTGGTGTCCTGCTGCGTTACGTGCTTTTTCTATAAATTGAAAAAGCGAATGCCCTCAGGGGTGCCGAACGATCGGCAAAATCAGCCGATAGACTGACCCAAGCCAGCCACACGACTGGCTCAAAATAATCAAATCACTGTTTTGCATCAAAAGCTCCCGGTCCCATATCAACGCCGTAGCTGCTGGATGCATTGCGATTGTAATTATTGCTCCCCGGTGACATCCGTGTACTTTGAATAAAATTCATATTGAATTCAATCATTTCTAGGGAATTTTCAATCAATTCTTTATTTTTTTGATTTACATTGACAAGTCTGTCCATCACAAGCTTCAACGAATCATGAAGCTCACTGAGCTGTTTTTTCTCCGCCGGCTGTCTCGCCATAAGTCTCGCCAATGTGGTAAGATCAAGCTCCTTCGGATCACGATTTAAAACGATTCCGATATTTTCAATGATCTTTTCTCTTTTCTTATCTGCCGCATACGCAGCATCCAAAAGCTGCTGCTCCTCATCGGTAACCTTCTGAAGTTCCTGAAGGTCCTCCCGGATCAGCACAACGGTCTTCCTCTCAGAGATAGGAATCAGCTTCTCATAAATCTCCTTCTCCCTGCTAAGGACCGTGATCAACTCCTCCATCAAACTGGCCAATGGACTACCTCATTTCCTTATCAGATACTTGAATCAAAAAACTTGCTCACAACAGAATCCGCAATCTCCTGTGCAGATACATTATAACTGCCGGATGCAATCTGCTCCTTCAGTGCTGCAACCTTTTCCTCGCGGATATCCGGTGCTGCTGCAAGTGCTTTCTTCGCCGCCTGATAATCCTGACCCTTGCTGGATACGGTATACTGCTCTTTTACAGTGGCTTCACTTTTCTTTGTGATCTTCTTTGGCTTGCTTGCCTGATATAACTGACTGATCTGATTGTATGCATCGATTCTCATAATAATCACCACCTAAATATTCTGCATTTTCATTTTCTCTATATATGTATCGGAAATATCTGTAAAAAATTTAACACCTTCTTTTACAAAAAGGTGTTAAATTTCAATTTTACGCTATTTTATTGATATAATGACTGCTTTTATCTTATGATTTTCCATCGTTATTTCAGGATATCACAGAAATCAAATGTGGCAAAATAATCTGCCGGAGTCTCTGCACGACGGATCATCTTCACGCTGCCGTCCTCCTGCAAAAGAAGCTCTGAGGAACGAAGACGTCCATTGTAATTGTATCCCATAGAAAAACCGTGGGCACCCGCATCATGAATAAACAGGTAATCTCCCATATCAATCTTCGGAAGCATACGGTCAATGGCAAATTTATCATTATTTTCACAGAGAGAGCCCGTCACATCATACTTGTGATCACAAGGCGCATCCTCCTTACCAAGCACGGTAATATGATGATAAGCACCGTACATTGCCGGACGCATCAGATTTGCCGCACAGGCATCCACACCAATGTATTCTTTATAAATATGCTTCTCGTGAATTGCCTTTGTCACCAGACCGCCATACGGAGCCAGCATAAAACGTCCAAGCTCTGTAAAGATTGCAACATCACCCATACCTGCCGGAACCATGATCTCCTCAAATTTCTGACGAACACCGTCACCGATGATCTCGATATTGTTTGGCTCCTTATCCGGTGTATATGGAATGCCAACTCCGCCGGAAAGATTAATAAATGCAATCTCCACACCTGTCTTTTCTTTTAACTCCACGGCAAGTTCAAACAGAATACCTGCCAGAGTCGGATAATACTCATTAGACACAGTGTTGCTGGCAAGGAAAGAATGGATGCCAAAACGCTTTGCACCGAGTTCTTTCAATCTCTTGAACGCCTCGATCATCTGCTCCTTGGTCATACCATACTTGGCATCTCCCGGATTATCCATGATATCCGTACCAAGCTGGAATACTCCTCCCGGATTGTAACGACAGCAGATTGTCTCCGGAATACCTGCGCAGTCCTTCAGAAAATCAATGTGGGTAATATCATCCAGATTGATAAATGCTCCCAGCTCTTTTGCCTTTACATACTCCTCTGCCGGTGTCACATTGGAAGAAAACATTATGTCACTGCCCGAGAAGCCACACTTCTCAGACATCATCAGCTCTGTCAGGGATGAACAGTCAACACCACAGCCCTCTTCCTGAAGGATCTTCAGAATAAATGGATTGGGCGTTGCCTTTACCGCAAAATACTCCCGATATCCTTTATTCCAGGAAAATGCAGCCTTCAGACGTCTTGCATTCTCTCTGATGCCCTTCTCATCATAGATGTGGAAAGGGGTCGGATATGTCTTTGTGATCTCCTCGACCTGTTCCTTGGTTACAAATGGTATCTTTTTCATCCGTAAAACTTCCTTCCTTAATTGATATTGTTTTCAAAGTTTATTTACTCCGGCTTTCCCCTGAAACAACAGAATCTGTCGATAATATTCTCAGGCGAAAAGCTTGAGTGACTCATCTTTGATAGGATACCAAAAACGAAGGATAGTTTCAAGGGTGGTTATTTGCATTTCTTTATTATTTATGGTATGGTGGATGACGAATATATGTTTGTACGAAATCAGAAAGGGAGAGCAGTATGAGTGAATATACCGGAAAAGAAATTGTAGTATTGGAAGGACTGGAAGCAGTCCGGAAGCGTCCCGGCATGTATATTGGTTCCACAGGTTCCCGTGGACTTCATCATTTAATATGGGAGATTCTGGACAATGCCATTGATGAGCAGCTCGCCGGCTTTTGCAGCGAAATCCATATCACCCTCCAGAAAGACGGTGGCGTCTGCATTGAGGATAACGGCCGTGGTGTGCCGGTGGATATCCATCCGACTCAGAAGATACCGACGGTTCGTGTTGTCTATACCGTTCTCCACGCAGGTGGTAAGTTCAACAGTACTGTTTATAAAGTATCCGGCGGTCTCCACGGCGTTGGCTCCTCTGTAGTCAACGCCCTCTCCTCTCACATGATCGTCGAGGTGCGGCGTAACGGACAGGTTTACCGGGACGAATATGAAAATGGCGGGCATCCGGTAACGAAGCTGGAAAACGGCCAGCTCCCGGTGATCGGAAAATGTACAAAATCCAATACCGGTACCAAAGTAACCTTCTATCCGGATGCCGAAATTTTTGAAACCATCACCTTCAAGCCGGAGGTTATCAAAAAGAAATTAAAGGAAATTGCCTTCCTCAATAAAAATCTCAAGCTGATCTACAAAAACGAAAACGAAAATGAAACCATTACATATCAGGAAGAGTTTGGTATTCAGAGTTTTGTCAGCTACATTAACCGGGAAGCAGTCACACTTCATCCGACACCGATCTATATTGAAGGCACCAGTGGCGATATCGAGGTTGAGGTTGCATTTCAGTATACCAACAGCTTTTCCGAGCAGATCAATCCATACTGCAACCGCATCAATGTCGTGGACGGCGGTACACTTGTAACAGGCTTTAAAACCGCACTGACCCGCGTTATGAACCAGTACGCCAGAGAGCTTGGCATCCTGAAGGACAAGGATGAAAATTTTGACGGTAAGGATATCCGAAACGGTCTGGTTGCCATTATCTCCATCAAACACCCGGACCCACAGTTTGAAGGCCAGACCAAGACAAAGCTTGGCAATACCGATGCCAAAACAGCGGTAGACGATGTGTTTAGTACGGAAGTCCAGCGTTACTTCGATAAAAATGTAGAGATCCTGCGGGCCATTCTGGAAAATTCCATGAAATCCTACAACGCCCGTAAAGCAAGCGATAAAGCAAGAACGGCTGTATTGAAGCAGCTCAATGATGTGGACACCAAAAGCAAACTTGCCTCCTGCACCTCCCGCAAGCCGGAGGAATGCGAGGTATATATCGTCGAGGGTGATTCCGCCGGCGGTACCGTAAAGACAGCCCGCAACCGAAAGACACAGGCCGTGCTTCCTCTTCGTGGAAAGATATTGAACGTAGAAAAGGCAACTCTGGAAAAGATTCTGTTAAATAACGAGATCAAATCTATGATCGCAGCTTTCGGCTGTGGAATCGGGGATGATTTTGATATCAGCAAACTCCGCTATGATAAGATCATTATATTGACCGATGCCGACGTAGACGGCGCCCATATCAGTACTCTCCTGCTGACGTTTTTCTACCGGTTTATGCCGGAGCTGATCTACGCCGGCAAGATCTACCGCGGTCTGCCTCCTCTTTATAAGGTAGATTATGAAACCGTGAGCCAGGCAGCCAAGCAGCGGGAGGAGGATATCGCTTTGGGGCTTATCTCTCCGGACGAGGAACCGGAAGAACCCGTTTCCAAAAAGAAAAAGGGCAAAAAGAAATTATCCCGCTATGTATTTAATGATTTTGAGCTGGAAAAATTCCGTAAGAATAAATCCTACAAGATTACAGGCATCCAGCGCTACAAAGGACTTGGTGAAATGGACGCCGAGCAGCTCTGGGAAACCACTCTGGATCCGGAAAGCCGTATTCTGGCACAGATCTCCATCAGTGATACCGTAGATGCCGACGAAGTCACGACCACGCTGATGAGCAGCAATGTTCCTCCGAGACGTGAGTTTATTATGTCAGAGGCAAAGTATGCCAATCTTGATATTTAAACAAAGCAAAATAAAGTTTCTATCCATTTGAAAATGAGGTTATGATTATGAAAACAACGGATTCATCCATTATACAATTAGATTTTTCTGAGGAAATGCGTAATTCCTACCGCGACTACGCCGTGAGCGTTATCATTGCCCGTGCCCTGCCGGATATCCGGGACGGCTTGAAGCCGGTGCAGAGACGTATCCTCTACGCCATGAAGGAGCTGGGACTGGCTCCGGACAAGCCACATCGTAAGAGTGCACGTATCGTCGGTGACACCATGGGTAAATACCATCCACACGGTGACAGCTCGATTTACGATGCCCTGGTACATATGACAGAGGATTATTCCCTGTCAATCCCACTGGTAGACGGTCACGGAAACTTTGGTTCCATCGATGGTGACAGTGCTGCAGCCATGCGATACACAGAGGCACGTCTTTCCTCCGGTGCCATGACGATGTTAGATAATCTGGACAAAGGACTTGTTCCTTTTGGACCAAACTTCGATGAAAGCGAAAAGGAGCCGCTGGTACTGCCGGCAACCCTCCCAAATCTTTTATTAAACGGCACCACAGGTATTGCTGTTGGTATGGCAACCAATATTCCGCCGCACAATCCTTCCGAAGTGATTGACGGTGTGATCGCCTATATGGATGATCCCGATATCTCAACTTATGAATTGATGCAGTATATTAAGGGACCGGATTTTCCAACCGGCGCTATGATCACAAATGCAGATGATATCCGCACCATTTATGAAACCGGCGAGGGAAAATTAAAGCTCCGTGCAAAAACCGTCATTGAGGACAGTGATTATGGCCGCAAAAACATTGTAATTACAGAAATTCCTTATACGGTAGCAGGCAACAAACAAAAGCTCCTAGAGTCTCTCCTTACCCTTACCAAGGATAAAGTATTTGATGAGATCTATGATGTGCGGGATGAGTCCTCCAAGGAGGGCATCCGTCTGGTGGTGGAGGTCAAAAAGGACCGTAATGTGGAAAACCTTCTCAACGGACTTTACAAAAAGACAGCTCTGGAGGATACCTACGGTGTCAATTTCCTTGCAGTCAAAGATAAACAGCCGTTTACATTCACATTAAAGGGCGTGATCGACGAATTCGTTCACTTTCAGGAGGAACTGTACACAAAGGAATATGAACATCTCCTTGCCAAGGCCAAGGATCGTCAGGAAATTGTTACCGGTCTGATCGTTGCCACAGATGTGATCGATCTGATCATCGAGATTCTCCGTGGAAGTAATTCCGTTAAACAGGCAAAACTGTGTCTGACTCTTGGCATTACCGACGGCATCAGCTTCCGCAATCCGGACTCCGAATACGAAGCTCAGACCCTGACCTTCACGGAACGCCAGGCAGACGCGATCCTTGCTATGCCACTGAGCCGTCTCGTTGGTCTGGAACTGATGAAGCTGCACCAGGAAAACGAAACACTCCTTGCCAATATCGCCGAATACGAAGACATTCTCGGCAGTATCACAAAGCTTCATAAAGTGATCAAGAAACGCTTAACCACATATAAAAAGCAGTTTGGCAGACCAAGACGTACAGAGCTTTGCAATCTTACAGTGACCAATTATGTTGAGGAGGTCAAGGAAGAAGATATCTATGTACTGATCGACCGCTTTGGATATGCAAAATCTATGGACAGTGCCGCTTACGGCCGTCTGGCACCGGAAACGCTGCAGGAGATTCCGCATACAGTTATGATGAAGAATACGGACAAGCTCTGTGTCTTCACGGATCAGGGTAATATGTACCAGATCAAGGCAAAAGATATTCCGAAGGGAAAAGCCCGCGACAAGGGAATGTTAATTCACAATCTCTGCAAAATGAACAATGAGGAGAACGGTCTTTTGATGATCTCCTTCGAAGAACTTTTCAACTCACAGCTCCTCTTTATCACCAAAAAGGGCTATGTAAAACAGGTATCCGGCATCGAATTTGAAACAAGCCGTTATATGGTCAGTGCTTCCAAGCTGGATGCAGACGATCTGTTAGTTGCCGTTGAGCAGGTGATGCCGGAGGATGCAATCTTTGGCGACCGCAAGGTAATTATGATCACGAAAAAGGGAATGTCACTGGGCTTCCCACTTGCAGAAGTAAATGAGTTCAAAAAGACAAGCCGTGGCCTCAAGGGTATTACCCTTGCCGACAATGATGAGGTGCTGCATGGTGCATTGGTTCAACCGGACACTGACATCAAAGTATTTGACGGCAAAAAATATAATGTAAAAAGGATCAAACTGCGCAAACGAAATGATAAACCAATGAAATCGCAGATCCTCGTAAAATAATGAATGATAGGTTTGAAAAAGCAAAACGGCAGGTGTCCGAAAATATGGACACCTGCCATTTTATATTAAGGAAAATTTTTCCTGGCAAAGCTATTATTTTATTATATATCTGACTTTTGTGTTTTGCATTAAAAGTCTTCTTTGTAATTTTCTAATATGTGATTGTACATGGAACGTACTGCCGGCGCCAAAAACTCCGGATGAAGGGTTGCCAGACCGATCACGCGCTCCGCATAAGGCTGTACCGGATAGCAGTCGACCTCATAGGGAATATCCCGCATAACCATCTGAGGCATCAGACAGATTCCAAACCCATTTGCCACCATAGCGACCGTCGACAGATCATCTACCACATGATAATTAGACTGGATATTGATGGAATTCTCCTTTAGAAAATTCTGGATATCCGCATCGGTAGACTCTCTCTGGGTCACAAACTGATGATTCCTGATCTCCCCGATATCCATATAATCTGTATCCTTCTCCTTTTTCATTCCTTTCGGAACAATGCATAGAAGAGGATCCCTCCACAACGGCTCAATCGGAATATCCTTCGCACTGGAGGTAGATAAAAAACCCAGATCCACCACACCGTTTTTCAACCAATAGGTCACATCATCATAAGTCCCTTGAAATACCTCAATCTCAATGTCCGGGTATTTCTTTTGAAAGGAACGCATAATGTCCGGCAGCCAGTTGGTACATACACTGGAAAAACAGCCAAGCTTCACCTTACCACGCTTTAATCCGTTAAACTCCGAAATCGCCTGCTGCAGACTTTCATCACTGTTTAATACGGCATTGACATAAGGCAGTAAATGCTCTCCGTAATTTGTCAATGTAACGCCATTTTTGCTGCGGTTCAGCACCGTGAATCCCAGTTCTCCTTCCATGGCAGAAACCGCATGACTGATTGCTGACGGCGTCAGCCCAAGGATATCTGCCGCCTTACGGAAGCTCCCTTGCTCGGCCACCGTCTTAAATACCTGATATGTCAGAAGTGTCATTGTTTACCTCTCTATCTCGCACATTTATATAACAGATCTTCCCAGCGTCTGTCTACTTCCTCCTGAAACTGTACGATCAGATCCTCGTTTCCTTTCTTAAACAGGTGCTTAAATCTTCCCTGCGGACGAAGAAAATCCTCAATCGGCAGCTTCTTTTTCGGCTCATAGGTCAGTTTCCACTTTCCATGATCCACCTCAAACATTGGCCAGTAGCATGTGTCGATCGCCAGCTTGCAGATCTTCATAATATCCGGCGTATCATATCTCCAGCCTCTCGGACATGGTGTCATAATATTTAAAAAGCAAGGTCCCTCGGTGTAGATTGCCTTATTTGCCTTACTGTGAAGATCCTTAAAATCAGATGTAAATGTGGTTTGTCCCACATATGCCACATCATGATCTGCAATAATACTTGCCAGATCCTTACGATTCTGCATTTTACCATCGGACTGCTTTCCTACCGGTGTTGTTGTGGTATCCGCATACATTGGTGTTGCAGACGAACGCTGGATACCGGTATTCATATAAGCACCATTGTCATAACAGACATAAACCATATCATGGCCACGCTCCATTGCTCCGGAAAGCGACTGGAAACCAATATCATAGGTACCTCCGTCTCCACCAAAGGTAATAAATTTAAAATTCTCATCCTCTGGAAGCTTTCCTCTCTTTTTAAGGGCATTATAAGCCGTCTCCACGCCGCTTAACGTAGCTCCTGCATTCTCGAAGGCATTATGAATATAGCTGTCCTCCCAAGCCGTATACGGATACATAAAGGAAGAAACCTCCAGGCATCCTGTCGCATTGCCGATCACGGCATGGTCATCCTCATGCAGGGCACGAAGCACAGCACGCACTGCAATGGTAGCACCACATCCGGCGCACATACGATGTCCCGGTGCCAGACGTTCCGGCTTATTCATTATATTTTTTAAACTGTAATCGCTCATATTTTCTCTCCTTAATCTGATGGCTCTTCTTACCGTAAACGGATGTACTGGAACTGCTCAACCTCTTTGCCATTCTCTACAGCATCCGCAAGCTCCTCAAAGACATGAACGGCATCGCTGACAGTAAAATCACGTCCTGCCAGACCATAAATATAATTGACTGCCTCGATCATTACCTTATGACGGAACAGACCGGCGGTCACTTCGCTTCCCAAAGGTCCACCATTGCCATTGTAGCTCTCACAACGATCCATGATTGCTACTGCTTTGCAGTTCTTTAACGCTTCCGCAATCTCTTTGGCAGGGAACGGACGGAACACGCGAAGCTTTAATACTCCCACCTTTTTGCCCTGCTCTCTCATCTCATCCACTGCCTGTTTTGCAGTTCCCGCAGCGGACCCCATCAGAAGCATAATATAATCGGCATCCTCTGTGCGGTATTCCTCAAAAAGACCAAAGCCTCTGCCGGAAAGCTTTTTAAACTTCTCTGCCACCTCCAGGATAACCTCCTTAGAGTTCTCCAAAGCAATCTCCTGGTTCTTTTTGGCTTCCATAGCATAGTTGGAAATGGAATATGGTCCCACTGCGATCGGTTTCCCCGGATTCAGAAGATACTCCTCCGGCTCATATTCTCCAACAAAATCTTTTACCAGCTCATCCTCCAGAAGCTCAATATTCTCTACCGCGTGACTGGTAATAAAGCCATCCTGACAAACCATGATCGGCAGATGCACTCTGGCATCCTCAGCGATCGGATATGCCTGAATAAAGTTATCATAGGCTTCCTGATTGTTCTCTGCATAGATTTGGATCCATCCCGTATCTCTGGCTCCCATACCATCCGAATGATCGCAGTTGATATTGATCGGTCCGGAAAGAGTACGGTTTACCAGTGTTAAAGCCAGCGGCATACGGTTTGATGCGGCAAGCAGAAGCTCCTCCCACATCAATGCCAATCCTGCGGAAGATGTAGCGGTCAGACTTCTCGCACCTGCTGCCTCTGCTCCTATCGCAGCACTCATGGAAGAATGTTCGCTCTCTACCGGGATAAACTCTGTATCCATCTCTCCGTTTGCAATATATGTAGATACCATCTGTGGAATCTCTGTCGATGGTGTGATCGGGAATGCCGGCATAACATCCGGGTTCACCTGACGAATCGCATAAGCAACCGCCTCATTTCCTGACATACGCTCTTTAATTGCCATTCGTATTTCCCTCCTTCATCTCGATCGCACCAAACGGGCATACTCTCTCGCAGATTCCGCAGCCCTTACAGTGATCATAATCAAATGCCCCACGCTTACTGTCCTTTACCGGAATACTTCCATCCGGGCAGACCGGTGCGCATAAAAGACATTGTTTACATAAATCCTCATGAAAAACCGGTGTATTTGTTCTCCACTCCCCTGTGTGAAACAGCCTGGATGTTCCACCGGCAAATACCATCAACCCTTCCGTGAGTTCGGTATGTGGAGATTTCTCATTAATCTTGGTAATATCTGTTCTCATTGTATTCTCCGTTTCCATTTCTATAGTTGATACATGCATCGCTATCTGCCTTTGAGCCCGGCATCATATTATGCAGACATCTGGTTATACTCCTCAATGGCTTCCTCCACCACATCATAAGCACGCTCCAAAGCCTTCATGTTGCCGTCGATAACCTCCGGCTTTTTGGCAAATTTATGCTCATAAGATGCTCTCATCTCGTGAATAAACTTGTCTCGCGGCATAATGTTGCTGACGGCAACGGCAGCAGCAAGCATTGGCGAGTTCGGGAAGTTCTTTCCCAATGTCTCCACCGAAATCTTTCTGGCATCTACAGTATAAACTCTGCCCTCATAATCTTCCAGCTCATCCATCACTTCTTCTTTGGACTTCGGCGTATTGATAATGATAGCACCGGTCTTTTTCAATCCTGCTGTAACGTCCACAGACGCCAGCAATGTCTCATCAACCACTACTACATAATCCGGATGATATATATTGGAATGAACTCGAATCGTATCCGAGCTGATCCGGTTATATGCTGTGATCGGGGCTCCCATTCGCTCCGGACCATATTCCGGAAATCCCTGTACATTCTGTCCTGTCTTGAATGCAACATCAGCTAACAGAAGTGCTGCTGTCTTTGCTCCCTGACCACCACGGCCATGCCATCTGATCTCAATTCCATTTTTCATGTTGATAACCAAACCTTTCCACATAAATAATAAACTTTATCACATTTGCCTCATTACTGAAAAAATGATGCAACATTAACTATTATATATGGATGTCGATAATTGTAAAGCGAAAATGTTTAATTTCATTCATTTCGTAAGTGAATTCGTTTCATTTATATATCATGATATCTTTTAAGAATCTACACATCCGTATCCAAATTATCAAATTTCATATACAAATTTTCTATCTACATAACGATTTTATGGTATACTCTTAAGTAGAGTCTTAATTAAGGAGGTTTTTATTATGCAGTTTGAAACATTACAAAAGGCGATGATCGCCGCTATGAAAGCAAGAGAAAAGGAACGTAAGGAAGCAATCTCTGTACTGGTATCCGCCACAAAGAAGCTGGCAATCGATGAGGGATGCCGTGAGGATATTCCGGAGGAACTGGTAGACCGCGCAATCTTAAAAGAGATTAAAAGCGTCAAGGAACAGATTGATACATGTCCCGCTGACCGTACCGATCTGAAGGATGAATATACTTTCACTCTTTCTGTTATGGAGGAATATGCACCAAAGCAGTTATCGGAGGAAGAGATCCGCAGCATTATCAATGAGAAATTTGCCGATGTGATCGCAACCAAAAATAAAGGACAGATCATGAAGGCTGTTATGGGTGAACTTAAAGGCAAGGCAGATGGCAAGATCATCAATCAGGTCGTATCAAGCCTTTGTCAATAGAAATATTAATGGAGGAATTTATGTATAAAACACAAACCGCACCGATGGGGTGGAACAGCTGGGACTGCTATGGTGCCGCTGTCACAGAGGATATTGTCCGCCAGAATGCAGCTTTTATGGCAGAGCATCTGAAACAATACGGCTGGGAATACATCACCGTAGATATTCAGTGGGCGGAACCGACAGCCGAAAATCATGAGTATCACCCATTTACAGAACTTTGTATGGATGAATACTCCCGTCTGATCCCGGCAGTCAACCGTTTTCCTTCCTCAGCAGATGGAAAAGGCTTTGCGCCGCTGGCAGAATATGTCCACTCTCTTGGGCTGAAATTTGGCATCCATATTATGAGAGGCATTCCCCGTCAGGCTGTCCATCAGAATACCCCGATCCTTGGAAGCACACAAACAGCCCGCCAGATTGCCAAAACCGACAGTATCTGTCACTGGAACACCGATATGTATGGTGTAAATCCTGAGGCAGAGGGAGCCAAAGCATACTATGACAGTCTTTTTACACTTTATGCTTCCTGGGGCGTTGATTTTATCAAATGTGATGATATCGCCAGAGAGCTTCCTCATGAGGAAACCGAGCTGATCCTTCTGTCCCGGTCCCTGCAGGACTGTGGGCGGGATATGATCCTGAGTCTTTCTCCGGGTCCGGCCCTGTTAGAAAAAGCAGAGCTTTACAAACAGACATCCAATATGTGGCGTATCACTGATGATTTCTGGGACTCCTGGCCACAGCTTTATGAGATGTTTGACCGTGCCAGAGAATGGTGTATCCATGCCGGTAACGGATGCTGGCCGGATGCAGACATGTTGCCGATCGGACCGATCAAGCAGGATTATGATCCTTCCCTCAGTACCGAATTCACACAGGACGAGCAGATTACCATGATGTCTCTGTGGAGTATTTTCCGTTCTCCTCTGATCATCGGTGGGGAAATGACGAAATTTGACGATTTCACGATGGGATTGATCACAAATGAAGATATTCTGAAAATGCACCGCAATGCCCGCCATTCCCATCCGGTATGGCAGAAGGACATAGATGGCACCGAGCATATCCTTTGGACAGCTGTCAGCAGCGAGGGCGGCCAGTATGCCGTTATTTTTAACACCGGCGAACAGGACAGCTCCGTCCGTATCCCATTGCAGGATCTGGAAATCTACCATCCGGTACACTCCACCGAACTTTGGAGCGGACAGACATCAGAAATTGCAGAAACCATCAATGTATCCCTGAAAAAACATGGGGCTGCTGTATTTTATTTAAACTAAAATAAAAATTACTACAGATCAAAAATCGCATCTTTGATACATGAAACAAAGATGCGATTTTTGGCTTACGATTTTTTCTAATATCCCCGGACTCCCTCCAGAGAATCATCATGATCGATCCACTCCTGCACCAGAATCTCCCGGTAATCCTCCTCTGTATCGCGGATCACAACTTTTTCGATGCCTGCATTGATGATCATCTTTTTACACATGGAACAGCTGTTGGAATTCTTCACATACTGCCCTGTTGCCACTTCCCTGCCGGACAGGTAAAGGGTACTTCCGATCATCTTTTCCCGTTCTGCACTGATAATGGCATTAGCCTCAGCATGAACACTACGACAGAGCTCATACCTCTCTCCCCGCGGTATTTCCATTTCCTGCCGGATGCATCGCCCCAGATCACTGCAGTTTTTCCGTCCTCTCGGGGCTCCTACATATCCGGTAGAGATCACCTCATCATTTTTCACGATAACAGCACCATAATGTCTCCGCAGGCAGGTTCCCCGCTTTGACACCACATCTGCAAGATCCAGATAATAATTTACTTTATCTCTTCTAGCCACGGTCGTTCTCCTTTACCAACTCAATAATATTACCATCGGGATCAGCCACACAGGATGTATACTCACCCCATTCATTATTTCCCGGAGCTGTCACCTGCTGCGCCCCACATCCGAGACATTTCTGGAGCATAGTATCCACATCATTCACCGTAATCCGAAGATGAAAATGATTGGTAACACCTCCACCGTATCCATATCCACGGCATGTCAGCCGTTCATAATCCCTGCGCCCTGCCATAGTCAAAATGATGCCGTCCTTTTCAAAATATGCTCTGCTGCCCTGCATCTCCAGATTAAATTCCAGCGCATTCCGGTAAAATTCAATCATTCTGCCCATATCCTCGGTCATTAAAACAATACCTGATATCCGCGGCTTTATACTGTCCGATTTTACGGACTCACTCGAAACCGTCTGCTCCGCAGCTTCCGGCTTCTCTGCTTCTTCCGCAGTCTGTGAAAGCTCTTGTTCTGAAATTCCGGCAGCCTGCATATCCGGAGTATCCGGCTCAGCTTCCATGGTCTGCTCCTTCCAGGCTGTATCCTCAGGCTCCTCCACCTTCTTCTGTCCAATATATAGTACAGTTCCAGTATTTGCAGGAAGTGTTACACTTATTCTTCCATTTTCATAACGGACATTTTCACTGCATCCCAGCAGATCCGTTACATTGCCATCTGCCGGTACACCAAACTCCAGGTCCGCCGGCGCATCATCACAGTTTAACGCTGTCACTATGCAATTTCCGTCCAAAACTCTGCCATAAGCAAACTGGCGATTTGTCAGATGAAGTTCTTTATATTCTCCATAGGTAAGCTCCGGATATTCCTTTTTCAGGGCACCAAGTCTGGCACAAAGTGCCGTCACCGGATTCGTCTTTTCTGCGTCCGCAAAATCGGACAGATCCAGATATGGACGAAGATTCCAGTCAGAGCCCTGTTCCTTATTCCCTTCAATTCCAAACTCCGATCCATAATAAACCGATGGAATGCCATATAAGGTATATACAAGCAGAGTAACAAGCTTTAAGTGCTCCTTCTGATTCAGTTTGGTATAAATCCTTTCCACATCATGATTGTCCGCAAAGGTGTACAGACGTCTTCCCCTGCAGATATCATTTAAGCGGCGGATCGTATGGGCGATTTCAAAATAATTGTGGTCATTGTGCCCGGAATAAAGTCCCTTATGAAGCTCATAATTGGTTACACAATGAAGTGTCTCATCGTTGACCCATCTGCTGTAATCTCCATGGATCACCTCACCCATAAGCCAGAAATCCTCTTTCATCCGGGAGGTCTCATAGCGCATCCGTTTCATAAAATCAAAATCAAGTACATCTGCTGCATCCAGACGGATTCCATCAATATCAAAGGTATCGATCCAGAAACGGATCACATCAAAAAGATACTGCATCACCTCCGGATTTCTTTGATTTAATTTTACTAACAGATTATATCCTCCCCAGTTTTCATAGGAAAATCCATCATTATATTCATTGTTGGCACCAAAATTCACGTTGCAGAACCAGTCACGGTATGGCGAGCCTTCTCTGTTTTTCTGCAAATCCTCAAATGCAAAAAAACGACGTCCCACATGATTAAATACTCCGTCTACAACTACCTTCACACCCATCCCGTGACAGTAATCCACAAAATCACGGAAATCTTCATTGGTTCCAAGACGGATATCTACTTTTTTATAATCTGTTGTCTCATAACCATGTCCCACAGACTCAAATAACGGTCCAATATAAATCGCCGTAAATCCCATATCACAGGCATGCTTTGCCCACTGCTTCAACTGATCAAAATGCGCCTCTGCTATTCCTGTATTTTCCTTACTGCATCCACATAATCCCAACGGATATATGTGATAAAATACTGCACTATCATACCAAGCCATATTTTTCCTCTTTCTGCGCTTTACGCTTTTATTCTGTATCTGGTCTTTTATCTGTTCCAGGCTGATCTGCCAATTTGACACAATACTCAAAACTCCACCTGTTGATTCAGACATTTTTCCTCAAACTCTGCTGCCGGTACCGGTTTTGAAAAATAATATCCCTGAATATAATCCGGCTTCAGATCCAGCACACAGCGAAAAACCTCCTCGTCCTCTACACCCTCATAACAAACCGTCAGATTTAAGGAATGTGCCAGTTCTGTAAACTGCTTTACCACCAGATAATCATACTTGCTATTGATAATATTCCGGATAAAGGACTGATCAATCTTCACCAGATCAAAGGTCATATCCTTGACATACCGCAAATTGGAATACCCTGTACCGAAATCATCAATTGCCAGCGGAATAGACTCGTCCTTAAAGGAACGAAGCACTTTGGCCGCCACGCTGCTCTCAATCTCCCCGCTCTCTGTCACCTCGATCATCAAAACATTTTTATCTACATTCAGTGTATGGATCAGAAACAGAATATCCTGCAGTGCATTGCTCTTCTTAATCTGCACAAAGGACAGATTCACATTCATCCGGAATCCCGGCACCACCTTCTGCCACTTTACACACTGCTCTATGGCTGTTTTGGTGATCCATCTTCCCAGCGGAATGATCAAACCGGTTTCCTCCAGCATCGGAATAAACTGTCCCGGAGACATAAAGCCAAATTTGGAGCTGTGCCAGCGGATCAATGCCTCTGCCCCAAGAATCTTCTTTTGGCCAATATTTACTACCGGCTGGTAGTATAACTCAAAACCATGAAAATCATTCTCAATGTCTTTCCGAAGCTCCTCCTGCACATCCAGGGTATGTACATATTCTTCATATACCGCATGAGAATACCTGATACAGTTATTTTTCCCACCGATCTTTGCCTGATGCAGGGCAAAGCCAGCACTTTCTATGATCTTTCCAATATCCTGCTCCCCTTTATGAAAATAAACACATCCCGCAGATACCGTATAGTACGTTACATGACCGCTTTGCGAAATCAAATGATCGATTTTTCCCCGAATCTGTCTATATAACTCCTTTGCCGGATCTTCCTTCTTTTCATTGAAGTTTCCTTTAACAAGAAGCATCATCTCATCTCCGCCCATCCGGAACACTCTTCCCTTATCCTGCACGATACTCCGAAGACATTCTGCCAGATTTAATAAGATTTCATTTCCAAACTCATTGCCGTACTTTTCATTGATCTCTTTAAAATTGTCAATGCCAAGCTGCAGTAAATATCCTTCAAAGCAATCCTCATCCAGAAGTCTCCGCATATATTTCTGAAGGATCTGCTCTCTGTATAATCCGGTCACTCCATCAATCTTGCTCTTTTTCCCAATGTCAGAAATTCTTCCGACCAAAAATGCAGGCTTTCCGTCAGAATCCTCCACAACCTGTCCGCGGCATGAAATCCAGACCGGCTTCCCATCCCGTCCAACCCATCGGTATTCCATATCATGCTCTTTGGACTGTCCGGTAATGATCTGATTCAGATTTGCCACCAGCAATGGATAATCCTGGGGATATACTATACTTTTCAGTGCTGTAAATGCATCTGAAAGTTCCGTTTTTTCAAAAGGAAATACATCTGCCGCACTATCAGAAATTACATATTTATCATTTTTGATATCAAGAACAAACAGATAATCATCGGTACATTTTCCAAGTACAGAAAAGACCGTGCCATACATATGCATATCATCGCTGAGTATGTTTTCTCCCATATATTTACCATCCTTTCCATCTTTCATGCTATTTATCTGTTACTTTAACAAGTTTCTCACACTATTCCCTGCGGCTTGCACGGATGCTGTGATGCCGTACCTTACAGTCATACATATTGTCATCCGCTTTCTTCATCAATTCATCGATCTCATTAACATTCTGTATGGATTCCATAATGATTCCGGTGCTTGCTCCCAACTCATACGCCTTCTGCTCTGTGGCATTCCACTGATCGATCCAGAAATGAAGCCGCTTTTCAAAAATCTTCACAAAATCTTCCGGTGCCGCCTCAGCACTCCAAAGGCACAGCGCAACATATTCATCTCCACCAAACCGGGCGCAGATTCCTTTTTCCCCTGCGGCTTCGGATAATGCATCGGCGATCGCCCTGATCGCCACATCGCCCTCGCTGTGTCCATAAGTGTCATTTATCATTTTCAAATGGTCCAGATCAACAGAAGCCATAAAGATCCGACGTTCTTGTCCTTCCAGCTCCCTCATCCGACGGGCAAACTCTCCGTAAAATCCCCGACGGTTATAAAGTCCCGTCAGCGCATCACGAATATACATCTCATACAGCTTGGACTGGTTTTTAACCGTACCAAGGATCTGTGCCATTGCCATCATAAAATCCTTCATCCGCTCATAATCCAGCTCCTGATCTCCACACTCCAGCAAAAGATATCCGTATACCTCCTCCTGCCAGTGCAACGGAAGATAAAGAACATACCTGCTTCTCTCCAGCATTTTATCCGGAATCATGTCAATACTGTGATTTTCCATTTCCTGCAAAGGAATGGTCATATGCCCATCCTTTCTCTCAATGAGAAGAAGAACGTGATCCTCTTCAAATCCCTTTGGCAATGGAATATCTGTATGCATACAAAACTCCCTGTTGACAAAAACCCGGCAGTCCCCGGTCATCATATCCGGAATACATTCCGGAAATCTTTTGATAATGTTCATCATGGAGTGCCCTTCTGTCATCTCCGTCATCATATGAAAGATCCGTTCAATATGTGCCTGCTTTATTTGCATGCGGGTATAAACATCAAGGATATGCTGGTTTGAAGTCTGAAAATGTATCTTTTTGCAGCCACAGGACTCACCATTGATAATATGAAACGGCACCGGCATGAATCTCGGAGCTGCTTCCGGATCAGCCTCCGTTTCCTGTATGATAGAGATAATCTGTTCTGCAATCTTCTTCTGATCCACCCGTCCCGTCGTCAGACGTGGAATGCAGTACTGGATCAGATCAATCCCGTCAAAGCCTGTTACAATAACATCCTGCGGCACGTGATATCCCCTCTCTTCCAGAACATTGATCACCGTTAATGCCATAGTATCATTGGCGCAGATGATCGCATCCGGAAAATCCTCTGTATTTTCCAGCCATTTTTCACAGATCCGGCGAGCCGGCCCGTTCCAAAAATCTCCATATGCAATATGCTCCGGTTTCACCGGCATTCCATTTTCCTGCAATACTTCCCGGAACGCATCCAAGCGTTCCTCCGAAAATGAGTTGCCTTTAAATCCTGCCATAAAAAAAGGATTATGTCTGTGATGTCCCTCAATGACATGACGCACCAGACGTTTAAAGCATGACAGATAATCCAGGCAGATATTAAAGCATCCCTCCATCTCATAATCTACTGTAATAACAGGAGTATTCACTTCCAATGCCTGATCCCGCAGCTTTAACAAAAGCTCCTTATGAAGGATCGTCTGTCCCATCAGGATCAACGCTGCCAGATCTTTCATTGGGATATTCTCAAAAATGGATGCTTCACCATTGGAATGTGGTGTTGGAAAATCCATCTTATCAAAGCATCCAAAAACCATGATCCGATATCCGTTTTCTCTGGCACTCTGGTAGATCGTATGCATCAGACTTGCATTTTCCTTATTCTGAAGCTGTGAAACACAAACACCGATTATATTTGATTTTGTATTTGTATGTGCTCTATTACTCATTATAGGCATCTCCTATTTTCTGCTTCGCCTTCCTTTGTTTCTACGCTTTATTATACTACATATTCCATCCTCTGTCACGCTCTGTCCCTTTTTCTGTACTGTCCCGCATAATATCTCAATCCAATAATGAAACAAACTGCAGCACCGGCCACGATCAACACAGATCCCCGGCTATATGCTTCCGGTGCATGAGTTTCCAACAGACTCAGGCCAATGGAGGTTGAGTTAAATGTAATATGCATGATCATGGATGCAAGGATTGTTCCCGTAACCTGCACTACCATTCCCAATAGGATACCCAATGCAAACGCATATAATCCCTGTATGACATTCATATGAAAAATTCCAAACAATGCCGCCTGTATGACATTTGCCGTCCAAAAGGAAAATGCCGGTTTCAATCTGTCCAAAATCACACCGCGGAATATGAATTCCTCTGCCACAGGTCCCACCAGCATAACATAAGGAACCGCAAGGACGCTGGCCGTAATATCCAGTGTATCCATCAGCTTTTCATAAGAAGAAAAGGCAGACGGAAACAGCTGCGCTGCCATCCCCACGATCACAGTCAGCACAATACATGCACCAAAGCCCAATGCCAAAGCACCGGCAATTCTCGCACCACCCAATCGTTCCCTATAGGAAAATGATCTTTCCCTCCACTGCCATCGGTAATATAATGTACCGCACCAGCCAATAGCAATCACAGCGTACACCAGAGAAATGATCATAGAATAATCATTGATAGACTGCAGCAGCAACATGGACAGATCTTTCCTGGTTCCTCCCTGCACAAACAATACATAGACTCCCACGGTGATCATACAAAGCATGGATGCCACAAACTGAACAACAAATGCTCCCAGCAATATCATCAGTGCCTTAAACACTGCAGATACTCTCAGCTTCTTCAACGCTTCGGCAGTCACACTGCCGGCTGCCTGATCCGCCAAAGAATCCATATCAGCCGGCTTTTTCTGATCTGTCACAGTTCTCCGTTCCAAACGATCCTCCTGCCCCATTTCTTTTTCCTGCTTATCCATCTCTTGCTTCCTCCCTGATATGATAAAAAGGTAATATAAACATTTTACCCTTCATTTCCACTTGTTACAAATATTTCCCATATAACTAAAACTGGGGCTGCCCGCCGACAGCCCCAATAGATATGTATTATTTCTTTCTCTGTAAAAATACCGGTATCTTAATCTCACCATTGTCAGATGCCTGCCTGTTATAGGCTCCTGCTCCCGGAGAAACAGGGGTTGCCGGCTTTTGCATAGACGGTGCGGAAACTGTCTTCTGTACAGAAGATGCAACCTGACCTTCCTTCGTAGCAAAATTGGTCTTCGGTACAGCAGTCTTCGTAAAGGAAGGAACGACATTTTTCTCCTCATCCAGACCTGTAGCGATAACGGTGATCTTGACTTTTTCTTCCATAGAAGGATCAACTACGGCACCAAAAATCGTATTACAATTCTCACCTGTGAGCTCCTCAATATAAGAAGCTGCGTCATTTGCATCAAATAACGTAATATCACCGGAAATATTGATAATAACATGAGATGCACCCTCAATGGTAGTCTCAAGAAGCGGACTGGAAATAGCCTGCTTCACGGCATCCAGGCACTTCTCATCGCCCTCACCAACACCGATACCAATATGGGCAATGCCCTTATCCTTCATAACTGTCTGAACATCTGCAAAGTCCAGATTGATCAGTCCCGGAACATTGATCAGATCCGTAATACCCTGAACACCCTGCTGAAGCACCTCATCAGCCTTCTTTAATGCATCCTCCATAGATGTTCTGCGGTCTACGATCTGTAACAGTTTATCATTCGGAATTACGATCAATGTATCCACATGCTCCTTTAACCGCTCGATACCAGACTGTGCATTGTTCATTCTGGTACGGGCCTCAAAGGAAAATGGCTTTGTTACGATACCAACAGTCAGGATACCCATGTCCTTTGCAAGCTGTGCTACGACAGGTGCTGCACCCGTACCGGTTCCGCCACCCATTCCACATGTAACAAATACCATATCTGCACCACGGATAATATCCGTAAGCTCTTCCTTACTCTCCTCTGCAGCCGCCTGTCCAATATCCGGAGATGCTCCTGCTCCAAGTCCCTTTGTCAGCTTCTCACCAATCTGCAGACAATTTGGTGCCTTACAGTTTAATAAATGCTGTTTATCTGTATTGACACAGACGAATTCAACTCCCTGAATTCCTTCCTCGATCATACGGTTAACTGCATTATTACCGCCACCGCCGACACCTATTACTATAATCTTTGCAGATGAATCTGACTCACTTGTCTTAATCTCTAACACGACTGCTCCTCCTCTTTCTGAAAATAATTTATCTTTTCTGTCATTGTCAGTGAATTCCTATCTCTAAAGCCTCTAAATCTGTCGAAAACAAATCAGCAATCTAAACCTACTCTATATAATACTAAGAATGCGTAGAATAATCAAGGAGAACGTTTGTTTTTTCTGTTTCTTTTCTCCCTACTGTTCTACCTGCTGATCTGCATCTGTACTATCATCTGATACGGTACTGTCTGTTCCGGAAGCGTCATCTGCGCTCCCCTCGTCCGGTGACGTGCCAGCCTCTCCGGAGGGTTCCACTGTACCGGTATCTGACGACGCATCCGCATCCTCCCCGGTAGTTTTCAGTATAATGCGGTCACCGGAATTGAAATTTTCCATGTCGATCGTCCCTGCCAGTCCCTTTTTGTTGGTCTTTTTCAACACACTGGCGAGGGCCGCCATATCATCATCATAAAAATCTTTCTGTCCCAGATAAACCTCTACCTTACCGGAATACAGTGTAACATTCTTGCCATCAAACTTGATCTGATCCACCTGTACTTTATAATGCCTGATCAGACGGGACAGGTTCATGATCGTCTCAAACAGAGAAGAATCCTTCACTTCAAAAGCTTCGTTCAACGTGAATTTACCAAATTTGATTCCTGTCACTACAGGCACACCATCCATGGGCTCTGCCAGACTCTGCAACACAACTCCGTCTTTATCGAAATAAATATATTGTCCCATATATTTCACACAGCCACTGATTGTTTTGTCATATACATGCAGAACAACGGCAGACGGACTTTTCCATTCCACATCGATCTCCTGCACAAAAGGCAGACACGAGACACGGCCCAGCTTGCTTTTTGCCAGAAAATAAAGAGTATGATAATCATATTTGTCTGACATGGCAGAAGAAATGATCTCCTGTTCCGAGTAAATCTCTCCGCCCTCCACCGTCACATCTGTTATCCTTAAAAACCAGAATACACCGGCGATGATCAAAAAGAGACCAAGGATCACTCCACCAATTATCTTTATGTGTTTCAAAAAATTCCTCCTATTTGCGCTTTATCCTTGCGGACACACTCAAAACCAGTCCAAATTCCATCATCATGATCAGGCACGCTGTACCACCGTAACTGATCAACGGAAGCGGCACACCGGTTGATGGAATGGTGTTAGTCACAACAGCAATATTGAAAAGCACTTGAATCGCAATATGTATCATTACTCCTACACAGATCATGCTTCCAAAAATATCGGGAGCATTGCAGGCAATGATCACAATGCGCCACAGCAGCACCAAAAATGCGATCATAACCAGTACAGCACCGACAATGCCAAGCTCCTCGCAGATTACCGCAAAGATCATATCATTGTAGGCCTCCGGAATATATCCCAGCTTCTGCATACTCTCTCCCAGACCGCTTCCTGTGATCCCTCCGGAGGCGATTGCATAAAGCCCCTGAAGAATCTGAAAGCCTCCCGGCGAATTTTCTATATCCAGCCAGGATGTGATACGCCCGGCACGGAAACCCCCACCGATCATGGCATATGCCGCAGCCAGTCCGAAGCCTGCCAGACCACAGACAACAAAGTATCGTTTACGCTTACTTGCCACAAAGCTCATTCCCACTGCGATTACCGTCACAATAATTGCAGTACTTAAATTTTCTTTTGCGATCAAAAGAATCGCCGGTGCGATATACATCATAACCTTCAAAAATCCCTTAAAGGTATCAAGACGCTTACGGGACAAATAGACGGCATATGCCACAAACATGATCACACCAATTTTCGTAAACTCGGACGGCTGAAACTCCATTCCAATCTTCAGCCATCTTCTTGCTCCATTGTGCTCAATACCAATCCCCGGTATCAATACAATGGTCTGCAGGATCAGACAGACCGCATAAAAAACATAAACCAGATTGATCTTTTTCAGATACAGCTCCCGGTAATCAATCCGTGCCATCAAAAGCATGCACACAACGCCACCGGCCATTCCCACAGCCTGCCTTGACACGAAACGGTAGGGATTACTGAATCTGCTGGTGGATGCGGTATAGGAGCTCGCACTATAGATCATCAATATTCCAAAAAGAGCGATCGCCACCGTCATAAATAAAAGCATATAATCAAACTGATAATAATAATGTTCTCTCTTCTGTCTGCTTTTTTGCACTTTTGCCATATTAAAACCCATGCCTTCCGGACTTATTATAATTGATTGACATATTCTTTAAACAGGGTACCCCTCTGCTCATAGCTTTTAAACATATCCCAGCTTGCACAGGCCGGCGATAAAAGCACGGCTTCTCCACTCTGAGCCTGTGCTGCACTGACCTTAACAGCTTCCTCCAGCGACGCCACACGGATAATATTGGTAAAACCTGCTTTTCTGGCTGTTGCCTCAATCTTGTCTGCTGTTGCCCCCAGAAGCACCAGACATTTTACAGTATCTCCAAAAGAATCAATCCATTCTTCATAGGAGGACTGTTTATCATATCCTCCGCCGATCACAACCGTCGGTGTTACCATTGCCTGCACTGCTTTGATGGCTGCATCCGGATTGGTACCCTTGGAATCATTATAATACCTGACTCCGTGAACTTCCCGGACAAATTCGATCCGGTGCTCCACCGCCTTAAATTCAGCGATTGCCTTGCGGATACATTCTACCGGCACTCCCATATGCATTGTGATGGCAACTGCCGCCATGACATTTTCATAATTATGTACTCCTAAAAGCTGCATATCATGGATCGTACATATTTTGATCTCTTCGGTATCCTTATAGATAATATCCTCTCCATCAAGCCAGATCCCTCTCTCCAACGGACGGGCACTGCTAAACCAGAAAATATCCGCAGGTATCTTATCTGCCAGCTTTTTCAGCTCCGAATCCTCATAATTCAGCACACAGATCTGATCCTTCGTCTGGTTTTCCGCAATTCTTGCCTTCGTATCTATATAACACTGCATCGTATGATGACGGTTCAGATGATCCGGCGTAATATTTAAAATAGCACTAACCTCCGGCCGGAAGGAATGAATCGTTTCCAACTGAAAGCTGCTGACTTCAGCTACTGTCACAGAAGAATCCTTCATCTCCAGCGCATACTCTGTATAAGGTAAACCGATATTTCCCACGACAAATACACTGTCGTAGTATTCTCTCATAATCGCACCGGTTAATGCCGTCGTTGTTGTTTTGCCATTGGTTCCCGTAATGGCAGCCAGACGTCCCTTTCCACAGACATAGGCCAGCTCAATTTCGCCCCATACCGGAATCTTTTTGTCCTGAAGCTTGATCACAAACGGAAGGTCTGTTGGTACACCGGGACTTAAAACTGCCAGATCCAATGTATCCATTACTTCCTCCGGAAGATTTCCGATGATCAGATCATATGTGATCGATTCCGGAATCTTCGCACGGATCTGCTCCCGGTCCGCTTTCTCGTTTCCTTCCAATACCACCGGCTTTGCTCCCTTGGCAGCCAAAAGCCGTATCGCTGCAACACCACTCACTCCAGTTCCCACTACAAGAACTCTTTTGTCTGTAAAATCCATGATTGCCTCCTATCTCATCTGTACCTTTATTTACAGTGCAGCTAATGCGATCAGACAGAACAATGCTGTCACGATCGAAAAAACAGCTACCACCTTGGTTTCCGACCATCCACTCTGTTCGAAATGATGATGGATCGGTGCCATTTTAAAAATCCTTTTTCCATGGGTGATCTTAAAATATCCTACCTGAAGAATGACAGATAACACCTCAATCAGATAGATTGCACCCACGATCAGTATATATAACGGCATCTTCAACAATAATGCTGTCGATGCAACAAAACCTCCTAATGCTAATGATCCGGTATCCCCCATAAATACACTGGCTGGATATACGTTAAATACCAGAAAACCCATAAGCGCTCCTGCTACCGCCGCACACACCGGAGCTGCCGTACTGCCGGTTCCGATCGCCACTACCGTAAAAAATACAGCAACCAATAATGTCACGCTGGACGCAAGACCATCCAGTCCATCTGTAAAATTAGTGCCATTCACCGTACCAACCATGACAAAAAACAAAAACGGAAGAAACAGTCCTATGGGAAGACTGATATATCTTCCCGTGGCAATCCCACCGGTAAAGGGAATCAGCATCTGCATCTCATAATGCAGCTGTTCGGTATAATAATAAGCAAATATCACCGTTACCCCAAACTGCAATACCAGCTTCTGCCACGCACGAAGTCCCAGCGACCGCCTCATAACCACCTTAATATAATCATCCAGAAATCCGATCAATCCAAATCCCACGGTTGAAAACAGAATCGGAAGAATTTCCGGATAATCCCGCAGATACAGTGACGATGTCACCGCCACAGAGATCAGTATGATCAGTCCTCCCATTGTAGGGGTTCCTGCCTTTTTCAGATGACTTCTCGGTCCATCCTCTCTCACATACTGTCCAAATTTGAGCCGTTTCAAAAACGGTATCACCACCGGACAGAGTATGATGCTGATGGAAAATGAAAGCAGTACCGGTATTACGGTATCGAAGTAATCCATGGCTATTCCTCCTCTTGCTTATTTCGGATTCTTTCGGTACCTTGATACTCAATAGGAGATTTTGTCATTCGTAATGAATATTGTAATCCAATCCATACGAGAAATCAACCCGGCTCTGCTGTCACGGTCTCCCCTCTTTCGACACCCAGATATGGCAGTGCATTGTCCAGCAGTTCTGAGATCACAGGAGCTGCAATCGTCCCTCCGTAATAAATTCCCTGCGGTTCATCAATCAGCACCAGCGCCGCTACCACAGGATGATCTGCCGGAGCGAATCCCATGCAGGAAGCAATATATTTATTACTGTGACGGGGAAGTTTTTCTGAGGTTCCCGTCTTTGCTCCCACCTGATATCCTTCCACATATGCTTTTTTACCGGAGCCTTCCGATACAACAGATTCCAGGATCATCCGCATGGTCTCGGAGGTCTGGGAAGATATGATATTTTCCTGCGCAGGATACGTCAGCTTTTTCACAGCGGTTCCATCGCTGCTTTCCAGCTCCACCCCCAAATGAGGTGTGATCCGGGTTCCACCATTGAGTATCATACTAATAGAAGAAAGAAGGCGGACCGGCGTCAACTGAAAAGACTGGCCAAAGGACATAGTTGCAAGCTCCACTGCACCTACATTCTCCTTCCGATGCATGATCGTCGAGGCCTCACCGGGTACATCGATCCCCGTCTTGCTCATAATGCCGAGCTGCTGCAGATAGTGAAACATGTTATCCACTCCCAGCCTTGCTCCAACCTCCATAAAAACCGGATTACAGGAATTCTGCACTCCCTGCACAAAGGTTTCTGAACCGTGGCCTGTGGTTTTGTGGCATCGTATCCTGCGATCCTCTACCACTTTAAACCCCGGACAGTGAAAGGTATCCTCCAGCTTTACCACCCCTGCCTCCAACGCTGAGGCAGCAACAATCACCTTAAACGTGGAACCCGGCTCATAAGTATCACTGACGCAGGCATTTCTCCACATTCCATTCAATGCCTCCTGCTTTTTCTTGTCCGACATATTCTTTGAAGAAGTTGTATTCAGCGTATACGGATCATTCAGATCAAACTCCGGAACATTTACCATTGCATAGATTTCTCCATTTTGCGGATTCATCATCACAATCCGGACACTTTTAGCCTTCTTCGCCTTCATAACCTTTCCGGCTGCCTGTTGTGCAAAAGACTGTATATTGACATCCAGGCTGGTATAAAGATTTGTTCCCGCAATGGGTTCGATACGCTCTTCCGCTTTTCCGTCAATCTCCAGACCTCTGGCTGTGGTCATCGTCAGAATGCTTCCATCCTGTCCCTGAAGATATTTGTCATAAGCCACCTCCATCCCTATGATTCCCTGATTATCCGCCCCGGTAAATCCTATCACCTTCGAGGCAAACTCAGAATAAGGATAGTACCTTTTGTAGTCCTCGTCCACCATCACGCCTGCAAGCTCCATATCACGGATCCGGTCTGAGATGTCCTTATCTACATTCGACTTGATCTTTTCGATAGAAGAAACCTTTTCCACTCTTTTCCGGACCTTTTCCTCCGGAAGCTCCAAAAGCTCCGACAAAACATGGATCACCTTTTCGGGATTCTGAACCTGGTTGTGAATCACGGAAATCGTGGATACCGGCTTATTGGAGGCAATCGCCACACCATTTCTGTCGTAGATAATACCTCTCGCCGCCTTGACAGTTCTCTGCCTCTGATGTACCTCTTTTGCCTTTTCTCCATAATAGTCTGCCCTGTTTACCATCAGATATAACAATCTTCCGGCAAGCCCTATCATAAAAAGTACCACCATGCCATAGACAAACAACAGTTTTTGTCTTTGTAATGTTCTGCTCTGCTTCAGATATTCCGTCATCTGCCGGATCACTCCGTTTCTTCTGACATTCCTTAATATCTATTAGCAAAACAGCTTAATTATTCATTCCGGTATCACCTTCTTCGTTATCCGCTGCGTTTTTGGCAACTCCATAACTGCTGTCGGAATAACCGCCATCCGGCACTTCCTGACCCAGATTGCTTTTCGTGGTAGACGGAAGTTTAAGTTTACTTGCTTTGGTAATGTCTGATTTTTTTCCGGTAGGATAAATCTCAAGCATCGGCAGAATATCCTTCATCAGACTGCTTGCAAACTCTGTTGCATAGGTACTGTGGGCCTGATCCTCTACATTTGGCTCATCAATAACCACATAAACCACCAGCTGGGGATTATTGGCCGGCACACACCCAATAAAGGATACCAGATATTTTCCATGGCCACGGGGAATCTTCTCCGCAGTACCTGTTTTACCTGCCACCTTATAACCCTTTACAGATGCCGGATTCGCCGTTCCTTCTTCTACTGTCGCCAAAAGGAATTTCCGGAGAAGCCTGCTTGTCTTTTCCGTGATCACCTTGCTTTCCACTGCGTCATCCTCCGATTGGATCACCGCTCCGGACTCGCTGGAAACTTCTTCTACTACATGGGGGCGATAATAATTTCCTCCATTTACTATTGCGGAAAACGCTGCCGCCATCTGTACCATGGTTACTGTCTGGCTCTGTCCAAAGCTGGAAGTCGCCAACTGTGTGGAATGCATTGTGTCGTTATTAAATACCGTACCGGTTGCCTCACCCGGAAGGTCGATCCCGGTCTTTCTGCCAAGTCCAAATGCATCCATATAATCAAGAAATTTTTCTTTTCCAAGCTTTGCGCTGATCTGCATCATAACATCATTGCAGGATACCATCAATGCCTGCCCCAGAGAGAGCGCACCGTGTCCACCGTATTTATTTGCCACACATTTAATATAACGGTCTGCCACCTGCTGTCCACCATCACAGACGTAGGTGCTGTTTGCACTTGCTTTTCCCTCGTCAAGACATGCCGCGATCGTAATCGGCTTAAATGTAGATCCCGGCTCATACGAGTCACTAATGCAGTAGTTTCTCCATAATTCATTTAATGCAGTAAGCTGATCTTCCTCCGACATGGAATTAATCTCATCCTGTGTATATGCTACCGTCAGATCTCTTGGATTATTCAGATCGTATTGCGCATTGGAACCCATGGCAACAATACCGCCGGTATTGGGATTCATTAAAAGACAAGCCACTTTTTTGGCTCCCATATTTTTCATAAATTTCTGAATATGCTGTTCCATAATACCCTGTACATTGACATCGATCGTTGATTTGACTGTATAGCCATTTGTAGCCGCTTTAATGGTTTTGACCAGATTCAGTTCTGAGTCATAATAACCAAACTGACGTCCATTGGTACCATTTAACATATCATTATAAGTATTTTCTATGCCCCAGGTACCGGTATTGGTATCGGTGCAGAAGCCGATCACATCACATGCTATTGTAGAATACGGATATTCTCTCTTGTACTCCTCTTCAAAATGGATCCCCCGGATATTCTCATCCTTGTCCTGCAGCTTTTCCAGTTTTTTGACATATTCCTTATCCAGTTCTTTAAAGTCCTTCATCTGATAATATCTCGAAGCAGGATTTTCTTTAAGAATCTTATCCACGTCGCTTCCTGATATTCCAAATACATTTTCCAAAGCATCCTTTGTGGGCTGGATATATTTCTTTTCTTTACAGATTGCTGCCGGATCCAGAAACAGATTATACACCTTGACACTTGTAGCAAGCTTATTGCCGTTAACATCCAAAATGTCGCCTCTTTTATAAGGAATCGCATTACTGCTGTGGCTCTGCTGTGCCAGCATCCTTTTCGTATAGTTGTCTCCTTTGACTTTATTCAGACGGACAATCTGGTAAGTCAGTCCTATACATCCTAAAATAACAAAACCAAACACCACTAAAATGCGTACTCGCATTGAACGGGTGCTTGGTTTATTTTTATAACGCGTATCTCTTGCTCTTCTCTTTGCCATTACAAATCCCTGTCCTTATTTTCCGGAGCATTGGTTATTTAGAGCTGCCGGGAATATCTCCATACTGTTTCACCATATCGCTTTTTTTATTATCATATTTATAAACCTGATTGTCAACCGGCTGGATCATCCCCAGCTCTCCTGTAGCAATCTCATAAACCTGGGACAGATCGACAGAATCCATAATTTTCTGATATGTGTCCTCGTTTTCCTGTTTCGTTTCAGCAATTTCTGACTGCAGCGCGATCACATCATTTTTCATCTGCGTAATTCCTGACTGTACCTGAAGATAGATAAATGCCGCCACGACAACAACAATTGCTGCCGCCGCAAGGAACAGAAAAGAGGACAATTCCATAGACGCTGGCAGTGCCACCGGCTTCTGCTGTGGATACACCTTGGCTTTTCTTCTCCTGACCGGCTGAGTTCTTCTCTCCGGCACCTCCTCCAGCTGATGCGCCAGATTGCCATACACATACCCATTTCTTCCCTGTCGGTAGTTCTCCCTCGGATAGCGTCCGCTTCGATAAGAACCGCCCGTACGGTTTGAACTGCGATAATTTGGTGATGCTGCCATAATTTGCCACTCCTCCCTGCTTTCTTTTGCCGCCATACCCCTGTGGCATAACGGATATCGTATCACAGATTTTTCTGTGTAATATTCTGACGGTGCCCGTAATCCGCACCGTCGACCTTATTCAACAAACTGCGAATCCCCCAATCCGCAAGAATTTGTCGTGCCGAACTATTCGGCTTATATATGTTCAAATACCCTGAGCTTCGCACTCTTGGAACGGGAATTTTCCTCCAGTTCCTTTTCTGATGGAAGAACAGGTTTTCTCGTAAGCACTTTTCCTTTGGACTTTTTGCCACAGACGCACACCGGAAAATCCGGTGGACAGGTACATGGATCCTGCGCCGTCCGAAATGCGTTTTTCACAATGCGATCCTCCAGGGAATGGAACGTAATAATACAAAAACGTCCGCCCGGTGCCAGCAGGTCGATCATCTCACTGATATGATCCTCCAGTACCGTCAGTTCCCGGTTCACCTCAATACGAATGGCCTGAAATGTCCTTTTAGCAGGATGACCGCCCTGTTTCTTAAACTTCATCGGAATCGACTGATCTACAATCTCTGCCAGTCTGCCGGTGGTCAGCACCGGTTCCTTCTGACGCTCCTGCACAATATGCTTTGCAATATTTTTGGCAAATTTATCTTCCCCATACTTGCGAATTACCTGAAATAATTCGCTTTCTGTGTACTCATTTACAACAGTGGCTGCCGTTACCTCCTGGCGGTTATCCATCCGCATATCAAGTGGGGCATCTTCCCGATAAGAAAAGCCTCTCTCTGCTGCATCCAGCTGATAAGAGGATACTCCCAGATCCAATGTGATGCCATTGACTCTTTCAATTCCAAGATCATGAAGAACATCCTTCATCGCCTCATAATTGCTTCGAACAATGGTAACCTGATCCTTAAAATCAGCCAGCCTCTTTGTCGCCGCCGCAATGGCATCCTCATCCTGATCGATCCCGATCATCCTGCCATCCGGCCCCAGTCTGCGGCATACCTCATAGGCGTGTCCGGCTCCTCCCAGTGTGCCATCTACATAAATTCCATCCGGCTGCACATTCAAAGAATCAATCACTTCCTGTAACAGCACTGACTTGTGAGCAAATTCCATATCGTCTGTCTCCTTCCGGCTGTGAAACCGTTATACCCCTTACCGGTTTTACAGCGAAATGCCAAGGGCATCCATTGCCTCTTCCATAGACATCTCATTACCCATTGTCTGCGCTTCAAAGGTCTCCTTGTCCCAGATCTCCACACGGTTGATCATTCCAACAAAGACAAGATCCTTTTCCAGTCTGGCACTTTTTCGAAGTTTTGCGGGAATCAGTATCCTACCCTGCTTATCCAAGGTCAGCTCCGATGCCGATGCCATTAACTGTCTCTGGATCAAACGGCTCTGCTGATTGGACGGCAGACTCTGCAGTTTCCGTGCCAGCTCCTCCCAGTCATGCTGTGGATATAGATACAGGCATCCGTCCACGCCCCAGGTGACATAAAATACATCGCCCAGTTCCTCGCGATACTTTGCCGGTACGATAGCTCTGCCCTTTGCGTCGATCGAATGTTCATACTGACCCATGAACATAGCTATCACCACCTCTCCACATTTTGGGTTTGTTCTGACACTTCCCCCCACTTCTCACCACTTTCAAATTTATTTTAACCGCTTTTTGGGAATTTATCAACCCTTTTCTCACAATTTATTAAAATTTTTGTCACACTTGTGTCACAATTTACGACATATCTTTGGGAATACGCCCCACTTTTGTTCGTTGAGCCTTCTAAGCGGACACATATATAAATTGTTTGAAAAATTTGAACAAAATGAAAATGGTTGCCCTCTACAGTATTCTTTGTAAAGGGCAACCGTTTTTTCTCATTTCTATTGATATTGTATACTTAATGCATTGTGTTTTTTAATCTTCCGGCTTTTCGATTCCGAAATGGCGGTATGCCAGATCGGATGCCATCCGTCCTCTTGGGGTTCGCAGGATAAGACCATTCTGCACCAGATACGGTTCATACACATCTTCCAGAGTTCCGGCATCTTCTCCAATGGAAACCGCAAGGGTTTCCAGTCCCACCGGACCTCCACCAAAATGGTGTATCATGGTCTCAATGATCTGACGGTCTGTGTTATCCAGCCCCAATTTGTCTACTTCCAGAAGATCCAGAGCAAAGTCTGTTACTTTCTTGTCAATCTTGCCATCATATTTGATCTGGGCAAAGTCCCGGACACGTTTCAGCAGACGGTTTGCAAGACGCGGCGTTCCTCTGGATCTGCGTGCCAGTTCCATGGCTCCTTCCTCATCAATCTCCACATCAAGGATTCTTGCAGAATGCTCCACAATATCAGCCAGCTCCTCCGGTGTATAAAACTCCATCCGGTTCACCACGCCAAAGCGGTCTCTGAGAGGTGCCGACAGCATACCAGCGCGGGTTGTGGCCCCGATCAGGGTAAACTTCGGCAGATCCAGTCTGACCGACCTTGCAGAAGGTCCTTTCCCTATGACAATGTCAATGACATAATCCTCCATAGCCGGATAAAGCACTTCCTCCACCTGACGGTTCAGGCGATGGATCTCATCCACAAACAAAACATCCCCGTCCTGCAGCTTCGTCAGAATGGCTGCCATTTCTCCCGGCTTCTCAATGGCCGGTCCTGCCGTAATCTTCATATTCACGCCCATTTCGTTGGCAATAATCCCGGCAAGTGTGGTTTTACCCAGTCCCGGCGGTCCATATAAAAGCACATGATCCAGCGCATCTCCTCTCTGCTTTGCCGCCTGAATATATACAGACAGATTATCCTTGATCTTCTGCTGACCGATATAATCCGATAAATGCTGGGGCCGCAGAGTTGGCTCCAGTCTTGCATCCTCCTCTGTAAATTCTGTACTGATCGTCCTTTTTGCCATATTCCATCTATCTCTCCTTAATTTAGTCCACTTCCTTAAAGGTTTCACTCTTTACATAAGCTTCAACGCCTGTTTTAACAGCTCCTCTGTCGTAAGCTCCCCTGCATTTTCGATCTGCTTTACTGCCTTCAACGCCTCAGCCGCAGAATATCCCAATGCAGCCAGCGCCTCCACAGCTTCTGCAGAAGCCTTGGATACTCCTGCGTTTTCTTCTTTCACGGCACCTTTTCCGGCCGCCTTTTCCAGCACAGCATTCACTGTTTCCTTTGCCGCAATCTTATCTTTAAGCTCTACGATCACCTTTTTGGCAGTCTTGGCTCCCACTCCGGGAGCCTTGGCGATCGCTGCCGCATCGTCTGCGAGAACCGCAAACCGGATATCATCCGCTGACAGAGTCCCCAGAATGCTTAATCCCGCTTTCGGGCCAATACCGCTGACCGTGATCAGCATCTGGAATATCTCCAGCTCGTCCACATTGCCAAAACCAAAAAGCTGCATAGCATCTTCTCTGACATTCAGATATGTATAAAGCTTCATCTCACCGCCCATCACCGGCAGTCTGTCCATCATCGCCGGTGACACAAGAATCCGGTAGCCGATTCCCTGATTGTCCAGGATCACCGCATCCTCTTCGATCATTTCCAGCGTTCCCTTAATATATCGAATCATTATTTCTCCATTCTGTTATAAAAACTTCAGTCCTTTATTTTGTCGCCATCCATAGCAGCTCCCGTCTCCCAGTCGGGCAGTCTGCTGAAATGACCCGTAGATTTTCCAAGCCATCCCTCTTCCATATATTTCAGGATCACATAAGGATGGATCCCCAGCTCCTCCGAAATCTGCAAAGCATTACTGTTGGGATATTCCCGGAGATATCTTACAATGTCATCCAACTGATCATCATCTATATTGCGGCACTCCTTACAGCACCAGGTTCTGATCTTGGAATGAAACACCTTGTGACAATGTTTACATACATTTGTGTACATGATTATCCTCGTTTCTCCTTTAGAAGAGTGTCGCAAACAGATTTAATAACGGCTGGATGAGCTTCCAGCTCACCGGACGGTTCAACCACTCCTCATATTTGATCTCTCTGCTTTCCTCAAACATCTTTTCAAAATCCTTGTGAATATCATTCTGAATTTTTTCTCCGGACATCCACACACCATTCTCATAATGAAGATAAAAACTCCGGTAATCCATATTGATCGTACCCACAATGGCCGCATCCTCCGTCAGGATCTGCTTGGCATGAATAAACCCCGGTGTGTACTCGAAAATCCGCACACCGCCCTTCAACAGACTTCCGTAATTATAGTTTGTCAGCATCTTGGCATACTTCTTATCCGGGATATTCGGCGTCACAATGCGCACATCCACCCCACGGCGTACCGCTTCGATCAGAGACTGCTGCATATAATCCTCAATGATCAGATACGGCGTTGTAATATAAAGATACTGATCCGAGTACATGATCATCTGATTATAAATACTTTCAATCGGATTCTTGGGATTATTGGCCGGACCGTCCGAGATCACCTGACACCAGGTATCTCCATTCACATCAGACATCACTTTATATTTGAGATAATCCACATGCTCCTTGTCATGGCCACATGCCTCCCACATCTGCAGGAACACTACCGTAAGGCCCCACACTGCATCTCCCTGTACCCGGATTCCGGTATCCTTCCAGACACCAAATCGTTCCACAAGATTGGCATATTCATCCGCAAGATTAAAGCCTCCGGTATAACCAACTTTTCCGTCTATGACCATAATCTTCTGGTGAGAACGGAAATTCATATACAACTGGCTGGTATATTTCATAATGGGGTTGAACACCCGCACTTCAAAGCCTTCATGCTCCAGAATCTGTTTAAAATACTTTCTGGTGCGGATCGCAGCTCCAAAATCGTCATACATGAATTTGACTTCAACACCTTCTTCAATCTTACGCTTAAGAATTTCATGCATTTTATCCCACAAAGCACCCTCTGCCACAATAAAAAAGTCGATCAGAATAAACTTTTCCGCTTTCTCTAACTCACGGAAAATGGATTCAAAGGCGTCTTCTCCCATAGGAAAATATTCCACCTGATTTCCCTGGGTCAGCAGAAAATTCTCGGAAAGCATAAACTTGACCATCCGGCCGGAAACAGGATTGTCCTCCGCATAATCCACCCACAGGTCATCATCCTGCACCAGATATTTATTTCCATAGCTGATCTGCCGCATAATATGGGTATCCAGTTCCTTTTTTTGTTTACTGGAACGCCCCCACAAAAAATACAGCAGATATCCGGTAACCGGAAGCAGCGTAATGATCGAGATCCATGCAATCCGATAAGACGGACTCTGATTCCGATTGATAAGTGCTACGATCGCAACGATCGAAAAAACCTGAATCATATAGTACCAGGTTGTTCCATTCTTGATAACCTGTAACGAAAAAAACATTACAATACATACCTGTGCCAGAACGATCAGAGCAGTCAGCACTACCTTCAAAAATCCACTGGTATTATTTTGTATCCTTCCCTTTAATTCCCGGAGATAACTCTCCTCCCTCTCCTCCTCATAAAAATATTTATCATTTCCACGTCGTTGATTCTTCTGATCCCATCTCTCATACGCGGCATCTTTATCGAATATTTTCTTTTCTCCGATCTCCATCTGTCCGCACTCCTTTTCTAAGCAACTCCAAAAATTCACATTTCCTCTATTATATGATATCCTAACATAAAATACAAACATCAATCACTAGAAATGAGGCTTGTAATATGAAAACAATACATAATACTTTGCCTGATCCTTCCGGCCGTTATATTTTTCACCAGCCTGTAGATCAGATTACATTTTTTGATATAGAAACAACCGGTCTTTCCTCCAAAACAGCATCCATCTATCTCATTGGTGCCATGCATTATAACTGTCCGACGGGCAGCTGGGAACTGACACAATGGTTTGCGGACGACTATCAGAGCGAGCCTGATATTTTAGAAGCCTTTTTATCTTATTTGAAAGACTTTTCTTATTTATATCATTTCAACGGATGCACATTTGATATTCCATTTATAACTGCCAAATGCAAAAAACACGGAATCCTTCCGTCCCAGGAGATTTCTGACATGCTGAAAAATGTCATCTCCAGCCGGTCGTCAGAACCCGCCCCGGCTAATATTGATCTGCTAAAGGAAATCCGTCCCCTCAAAAAAAGACTGGGGCTGGAAAAAGCAAACCAATCCTATCTGGAACGCTGGGTCGGACTAAACCGGGAGGATATCTATAATGGCGGTCAGTTGATCAAGGTCTATTCGGAATATATGCAGCAAAAAATCCTTCACAAAGAAAAAGGAACCGAGCTGAAAAAGCTGCTCCTGCTCCACAATCATGATGATATTGCCGGTATGATCCATGTATGCAGTATGCTGGCATATCAGGATTTTTTCTCTCCAACTGAACCGGCACCGGTCACCGTTACGCATCTTACCTCCACCAATCTGACTTTAGAGTTGCCGGTTCGGATTCCCAGAAAAATCACTTTGCAACACAGCTTTTCGATGACAGATGCAGCGGGACCTCAACCGGAGAATGCAATCCTTACGTTGGACAAAACTGCTGCCACCCTGTCACTCCCTCTGTATCGCGGATCTCTCAAATATTTCTTTCCGGATCATAAGGATTACTACTACCTGCCTCAGGAAGATACGGCGATTCATAAAAGTGTCGCACAGTTTGTAGATACTTCCTGCCGTCAGAAAGCAACTGCTGCCAACTGTTACACCAAAAAGGAGGGCGTTTTCCTTCCTTCTCTTTCCACCAAAGAGCCCGCTCTGAAAGAAGACTGCTTCTATTATGCCCACAAAACAAAACCTGCGTTCTATTTACTTCCGGACACCGAATCCGGGACAATGGACTCCTTTTTGACAGACTATGTTTTTCGTGAAATATGTAATTTTTGAGATGCCGACTTGAATTTCACAGGAGAATACTGTAATATATGAAATTATTGATTTAAGATGAAACAACAAATGAAAAGGGGAAAATTATGGAACTGTTTCAATTAAGATACTTTCTCGCAGTTGCTCAGTTTGAACACGTCACAAAGGCTGCCGAAAGTCTGCATGTGGCACAGCCCGCTGTATCCCAGGCCATCCGTCATTTGGAGGAGGAGCTGGATGTGACTCTTTTTGACCGTGAGAACCATCATATATCATTAAACAGCAGCGGAAAACTGCTGCAGAGCAAGTTGTTACCCATTATGTCTTCTCTGGACAGACTTCCGGAGGAGATCAAAGAAGCTTCCCTGAAACAGCCTGTGATCCATATGAATCTCCGGTCAGCTTCTGCGATCATCACCAATTGCATTATCGCCTACCGTAATATCCATCCGGAAATCAAATTTAAGCTTTCCCAGAAACCGGATGATCCTACTGCTGATTATATCATTTCTGCTGTTCGGAGTGATACAGAGCTTCTGCCATCACAACACCTTCTGTTTCAGGAAGATTTCTATCTGGCAGTCCCTGCAAATTCCCGCATGGCCTCCCTCTCCTCCATTAAGCTTGAAAAAACCGCCAAGGAATCCTATGTCAGCCTGGAAAGCAACCGGCCTCTGCGTGCCATTTGCGATCTATTCTGCCAGTCCATTCATTTTACTCCGAATATTGTATATGAAAGTGACAATCCCGAAACCGTACGGGATCTGATCGCCGCCGGGCTCGGCGTGGGATTCTGGCCGCAGTACTGCTGGAAAAAACCGTCACCGGATCAGGTCAGGCTGCTTTCCATTAATAATCCTGACTGCAGTCGTCAGGTGATTGCCTCCATTCCGAAGGCTTCTGCCCAAAATCCGGCAATTATGGAATTTCATACATATCTTACCGACTGGATTCAAAAGAACCTGTTATCTGAGTGACCATCAGATAACAGGCTCTTTTCATATTCCAAAAACCACCTCGGTGGTTATATCACCGAAAATCCTCTCTGTCATATCAATCTCAGACACGCATATCGTCCTTACTGCTGTAACGCAGTCTTGACATTGCCCGCGCAAGAGATGCCTTGGACATATAATATTCCTGAATACTCTGTTTCTGGCGAAGCTGCTCTCTGGCGCGCTCCTTAGCTTCCCTGGCCCGGCGCACATCAATCTCCTCCGGATGTTCCGCCGTGTCCACCAGAATGCTGACACGGTTATTGATCACCTGGGCGAACCCTGTTCCAACAACTCCAACGATCCATTCTCCATCCTCTGTCTGAATCCGCAGTTCTCCCACTTCCACTGCAAAGACCATATTTTCGTGATGTGCCTGAATCTCCTTTTCGCCATCCTCCAGCGGGATCACCACCTGCCGGCAGCGTCCTTCAAAGAACACACGGTCACAGGCAGTCACATTTAATAAAAATGTATTATCCATAATTAACCCTCACTTATGCCATCGAAACTATTTTCTGCCTTTTTCAATTACCTCATCGATGGTTCCCACATTAAAAAATGCCTGCTCCGGATAGTCATCCATCTCGCCGTCAATGATCATCTTAAATCCCCGTACCGTTTCCTTTAAAGGTACATATTTTCCCGGCACACCGGTAAAGGTTTCTGCCACATGGAACGGCTGTGACAGGAAACGCTGTATCTTTCTGGCACGGTACACCGTGATCTTATCTTCCTCCGAAAGCTCCTCCATACCAAGAATTGCAATAATATCCTGAAGCTCTGTATACTTCTGCAGGATCTCCTGTACTCTTCTGGCAGTCTCATAATGCTCTTTTCCTACGATATCCTCCTCCAGAATACGGGAGTTTGACTCCAGCGGATCTACTGCCGGATAAATACCCTGCTCAACAATCTTTCTGGAAAGCACCGTTGTTGCATCCAGATGCGCAAAGGTCGTTGCCGGGGCAGGATCGGTCAGATCATCTGCCGGTACATAGACAGCCTGTACAGAAGTAACAGAACCGTTTTTCGTAGATGCAATTCTCTCCTGCAGCTCACCAACCTCATTGGCAAGGGTCGGCTGATAACCTACCGCTGAAGGCATACGTCCTAACAACGCCGACACCTCAGAGCCTGCCTGCACAAAACGGAAAATATTATCAATAAACAGAAGTACATCCTGATGCTCTTCATCCCTGAAATATTCTGCCATGGTAAGACCTGTCTCGGCCACTCTCATACGGGCTCCCGGCGGCTCATTCATCTGCCCGAACACTAACGCGGTTTTATTCAGCACACCGGATTCCTTCATCTCAGACCAGAGATCATTTCCCTCACGGGAACGCTCACCAACACCGGTAAAAATAGAATAGCCGCCATGCTCCGTAGCAACATTCTGGATCAGCTCCTGGATCAGCACCGTTTTACCAACACCGGCACCTCCAAAAAGTCCGATCTTACCACCCTTAGCATACGGTGCAAGAAGATCAATGACCTTAATACCCGTTTCCAGCACTTCAACTGCCGGACTCTGCTCTTCAAATCCCGGTGCATCCCGGTGAATACACCAATGCTTTTCTTCCTTCAGATCTTCTCCCTTGTCAATGGTATCTCCCAGCACGTTAAACAAACGTCCCAAAGTCTTCTCCCCAACGGGCACCTTAATTCCGCTGCCAGTAGCTGTTACCTCCATATCTTTGTGAAGGCCTTCGCTGGACGCCAGCATAATACAGCGCACCGTATTATTCCCAATGTGCTGCGCCACCTCCATCACACAGCGTTTTCCGTCATTGTCCACTTCCAGCGCATCTTTAATATATGGAAGATCGCTGTCCTCAAATTCCACATCAATGACAGGACCGGATATCTGAACTATCTTTCCTTTTTTCATTATCATAACCATGCCTTTCTGCACATTATGTACTATTTTTTACGTTTCTGTGCCTTTGCACCACTGATAACCTCTGTAATTTCCTGTGTGATCGCCGCCTGACGCACACGGTTATATTCAATGGAGAGCTGTGCCAGAATCTGTCTGGCACTATCCGTTGCCGACTGCATCGCCATCATTCTGGCATTATGCTCACTGGCATAGGATTCCACCAACGCACCATAGATAAATCCATTGACGTAATTAGGCACCAGATGATTTAATATCTTTTCCCATGACGGCTGTGGTGTCAGTGTCTCCTGATACACATCCACAGGAAGCTTTGCTGCAAATTTATCCTTTTCCAGAGGCAGAAGCTTTCTCATCTCCGCCTCTGCAGTCACAGCATTTTCCATACGTGTGTATAAAATATACACCTCATCCAGTTCTCCCCTCTGATATCTTTCAACAATATCATCCGTGATCATCCGGGCTCTGTGCAGGCTTGGGTCCTGCACCGTATACTTAAAATGCTTATGCACCCGGAGTCCCTCTCTGGCAAAATACTGTCTGCCCAGTTCTCCAAGCACAAAGAGACTGTTCTTCCCCCCCTGTTCAAACAGGGAATGTGCTATTTTAAATATATTATGGTTATAGGCACCGGCAAGCCCTTTGTCTGCCGTTACCACAATGTAACCGACTTTCTTTTCCGATACAGGAATATGCTCTGTATCGCGGAAATAAATGCTTTCCAGATCAGGCGTATGACGAAGAATACGCTGGAATGCCTGCTGCAGCGTATAAAAATACGGTTCGGTATCTGCCAGTTTTTTCTTTGCCTTCTGCAGCTTTGTAGAAGAGATCATATACATCGCATTCGTGATCTTCATGGTATCCTTGATACTTTTCATACGCTTCTGTATTTCCTTCGTATTTGCCATGCTCGTCTCCATTCTCTGTGCCTCCCACCGGACATTACCGGCCAGACACAGACCTGCTGCTATTTATTCTGTCCAAGGAACTCCTCTGCCACAGACAGGATCTGTTCTCTCAGATCATCCTCCAGCACCTTGTCTGTCTGGATCTTTTCTGCAATCTCCGGATGCAGATCATGAAAATACGCCAAAAGCTTTCCCTGTGTCTCCTTAATCTGCTCCTTCGGAATATCGAGAAACAACTTTCCTGTCGCCACAACCAGTGTGATCACCTGCTCTGCCAGAGACATCGGATGACCCAACGGCTGCTTCAGAAGCTCCATCAGGCCATTACCATATGCAAGCTGTTTCTTTGTCTCGTCATCCAGGTCTGAACTAAACTGTGTAAACACTTCCATCTCACGGAACTGTGCCAGATCAATACGGATCGTGCCGGACGCCTTCTTCATAGCCTTCGTCTGTGCCGCTCCACCCACACGGGATACGGAAAGACCAACATTAACTGCCGGACGCATACCGGAGAAGAACAGATCACTTTCCAGAAAAATCTGACCGTCCGTAATAGAAATTACATTCGTCGGAATATACGCAGATACATCTCCTGCCTGTGTCTCAATAATCGGAAGTGCCGTGATAGAGCCTCCACCCAGTTCATCACTGAGCCTGCTGGAACGCTCCAGCAGACGGGAATGCAGATAGAACACATCTCCCGGATAAGCCTCACGTCCCGGTGAACGCTCTAACAACAGGGAAAGAGCACGGTATGCCACCGCATGCTTTGACAGATCATCATATACGATCAATACATCCTTTCCCTGATACATAAAATACTCTGCCAGCGCTGTTCCTGAGTATGGCGCAATATATTCCAGAGATGCCGATTCACTTGCCGTTGCCGACAGCACGATAGAATATTCCATCGCATCATTTTTCTCTAAAGTGTTTACCAGCTTCGCCACAGTAGAAGCCTTCTGTCCAATGGCCACATAGATGCAGATCACATCCTTGCCTTTCTGGTTCAATATCGCATCCATAGCGATAGAGGTTTTACCGGTCTGCCGGTCTCCAATGATCAATTCACGCTGCCCGCGTCCGATGGGAAACATCGAGTCAATTGCGAGAATACCGGTCTCTAACGGCTCTGTAACCGATTTTCGGTCAATAATCCCCGGTGCTTCACACTCGATCGCACGATAACCGGAAGCCTCGATATCTCCTTTTCCGTCGATAGGTGCTCCCAGAGCATTTACCACACGTCCCAGATACTTTTCTCCTACGGGAATACCGGCACGTTTTTTAGTACGGGTCACTTTCATCCCCTCACGGATTCCATTGTCCTTTCCCAGCACAATACAGCCAATCTGGGTACGCTGTATATCCTGAACCATTCCCTTGATCCCGTTTTCAAAGATCACAATCTCACCGTACATGGCATGCTCCATCCCATAGATCGTTGCAATCCCGTCACCAACCCAGATCACGGTTCCTACTTCGTGTTCCCGGCTTTCTGTCTCATAGTTTTCAATCTCACTTTTTAATATTGAAATTATATTTTCTGAGCTGATCGCACTCACATTATCATCTCCTAGCCTTTTACTGCTTACACCTTTGGCGTACCAGTAACTAATTTTTCTTTCATACAGTTGATACTGCCCCGCAGGCTCCGGTCAATCTCCAGATCGCCGATACGGATCACAAAGCCTCCGATCAGCTCCGGCAACGGCTCCAATGCAAGCTTCACCTCATTGCATTTCAACTGACTGCATAATTTCTTTTCTATCCGGGTAAGCTGTTCCTCTGCGGGCTTTTCTACATAATACAAAATGCCCCTCCGGATCTTCTCACTCTCATCATACCATTTTCCATATGCCTGAAACATATCCGGCAGCAGGTCCACCTCCCGGTTGTCACATACTACCTTCAGAAACGCCTGTATCTCCTTTGGAAAAATCCTCTCGATGAGTCTGTGCTTCTCTCCGGCTCCGACAACCGGACTCTCCATCGCTTCCCGCAAAGGCTCTGACTCCTCCCATATATCTGCCGCCTCTGCTACGATCTGCCGGTCTACGCCCAATAGAAATAATACCTTTCCATAATTAATTGCTGTCTGATTCATGGGACTCACCTGCTCCTGCTATGTAACTGTCATAAATGGATCCATTGGATGCAGCTGTGGCATTCTGGGTAAGGATTTTTTCTGCCGCTGCCATGGCCACCTGCGCCACCTGTTTCTGCATACCATCCATCGCCCTTTCTTTTTCTGTCTCTACATCCTTCCGGGCTTTTTCCATAATATGACCCGCCTGCTTTTCTGCTTCCATCACTCTGCTTTCATATTCCTTCTGGGCACGTACCCTGGAGTCCTCTAATATCTTCCGGGACTGATCCTTTGCGTCTGCCAGCAGTCCTTCATACTGTTCCTTCAACTGCAGTGCCTGTTCTTCTTTGCCTGCCGCTGAAGCAAACTGTCCGTCGATCAACTGTTTCCTCTGCTCCAATACCGACTGGATCGGACCGATCAGAAAATGACGCAATGCCACATAAAGTATCAGCAGGTTGATCAATGTAAAGACGATTCCGTCTAAACGTAACATATCACATCGCCAGCCTTTCTCTGATTTTGTGTACTGCAGCCTCTGTGAATGATTTCGGCCTGCAGTACCGGTTATTACTAATTACTTTAATAATAAAATGATCAGCAATGCGATAACAAAACCGTAAATAGCAGTTGCCTCTGCCAATGCACAACCAAGTACCAGGTTGATCTTAATCTTTGGCTCAGCCTCCGGCTGTCTTGCAATCGCATCCACTGCCTTTGATGTAGCCAGTCCAATACCGATTCCTGCTCCAATACCTGTCAAAACTGCGATTCCTGCTCCAATTGCGATTAACTGTGTCATAATTATTCTCCTCTTTTCTCTTATTTTCTTTCTCTTTTATCATTCCACTGCTGTTGCTTCTCCAATATATAAGGAAGTCAGAAATACAAAGACAAATGCCTGTATCAGACCATCAAATATATCAAAGTAACAACTAAATACTGCCGGCAGCACCGCCGGAACAACAAGCTTGATCAGCTCCATTACCACATAGGAACCAAGCACATTACCAAACAATCGCATACAAAGCGATAATGGTCTGGTAAACACCTCCAGCAGATTGATCGGTGCAACGATCCAGATAGGCTCGGCAAAACCTTTCAGCCAGCCTTTTCCTCCTTTTGCACGAATTCCTGCAAACTCTACGATCAGAATACTCATGATCGCCATTCCTGCTGTCACACCCATATCCTTCGTTGGCGGCTTCAGTCCCACAAGACCGATCAGATTTGCAACGGCTATGTAGAGCAGCACACTGATCAGATATGGCAGATAGGCTGTTCCCTTTTCTCCCAGCAATTCTCCAAAGAAATTTTGTGCTGTCTGATATCCCGCTTCCAACGCAAGCTGTACCTTTCCCGGATGTTCAACACTCAGATTTCTTGTTAATAATATGGAGACAATGATCAAAACTGCCATGATCAGCCATGTTACAACGACCGATTCCGGAACTGCGATCCCACCGGATACAGGAATCTTAAATGCTGTATTGCAATTTAATTCCGATAACAGCTCCTTTGTTAATTCCTCCGTAGTACTCACTTCCTTCCCTGACCTTTGCCATATTTTTGCCACTTTTTTCATTATATGCACACCGCCCCAAATGTCTAATAACTTGTAATTATTTTGTCATATCGAACTTTTATCATATGATCAGGATGCGGGAAATCTTTGCTTTCATGCAAAAAAGACACCGCCCTGAGGGCGATGCCTTTTTATGTTCGTGAAAATGATATTATTCTGCGTTTGCAAGAATCTCTTTCTTGTTGTAGCTTCCGCATGCCTTGCATACTCTATGTGGCATCATTAAAGCACCACACTTGCTGCACTTTACAAGATTTGGAGCAGTCATTTTCCAGTTTGCTCTTCTACGATCTCTTCTTCCCTTAGAAGATTTATTCTTTGGACAGATAGACATTTTCTTACACCTCCTACTGTTATCCTACTTTGCTTTTTACAACACTTTCTCGATTATATCAATTGCTGTATTGTTTGTCAACCATTATTTTTCAACAACTGCAGCCGTTTCTCTGGCAATTTTTAATTCCTCATTCGTTGGAACAACCCATACCGGAATGCTGCTGTCAGCCGTAGAAAGAAGAAGTTCTTCTCCTCTGACCGTATTTGCCTCTTTGTTGAGCTTAATGCCCAGTGCAGAAAGACCCTCAACAATCCGTCCACGTACCACCAGATTGTTCTCGCCGGCACCTGCCGTCAGGGCAATGGCATCGGCACCACCGATGGCTGTATGATATGCACCAATATATTTGATCACTCTGTATACCAGCACCTCTAACGCATTGTGCGCTGCCTCGTTGCCCGCATCCTCCTCTTCCAGAAGATCTCTGTAATCGTTAGACAGACCGGAAATACCGAGAACACCGGACTCTTTATTTAACATCGTCAGAACATCACTGACTGATTTGTTTTCCTTATTACAAATAAATTCTACGATCGCCGGATCAATATCACCGGAACGGGTACCCATTACAAGCCCCTCCAGCGGAGTCATACCCATACTTGTATCGACAGACTTTCCATTGACAACAGCTGAAATACTCGCACCGCTTCCAATATGACAGATGATCATTTTGGAATTGTTAATATCAAGACCTGCTAACTGTGCCAGTCTTTCAGAAACGAAGCTGTGACTTGTACCATGGAAACCATAACGACGGATGCCGTACTGCTCATAATATTTCTTTGGAATTCCATACAAATATGCCTTTGGAGGCATTGTCTGATGGAATGCCGTATCAAATACAGCAACATTCGGTACACCCGGCATGATCTTCTGGCAGGCACGGATGCCAAGAATATTGGCCGGATTATGCAGTGGTGCTAATGCACTGCACTCCTCAATCTCACTGATCACATTCTCATCGATCAATACAGATGAAGAAAACTTCTCACCGCCATGTACCACACGATGGCCAATGGCTTCGATCTCATCCAGAGATTTCAGTATTCCATGCTCCGGAGCTACCAAAGCATCAAGAACGGTCTTCATCGCTACGGAATGATCCGGAATGTCTACGGATTTCTCCAGTTTCTCGCCCTTCACCTTAATCGAAAAAATACCGTCAAGTCCGATTCTCTCACACTGACCGGAAGCACTGACCTCCTCTGACTCCGAATCGATCAGCTGATACTTTAAAGATGAACTACCACAGTTTACTACAAGAATTTTCATAACATATTTCCTCCATTATATATTACTTTGGAAGCACAAAGCTCCATCTCCCGCTTACGGGGTATATTCATACAATAACGCACAACGGCAATTGATCCTTGACCAAAAGCCGTTGTGCGCCATTATGCTCGTTTTATCTGCGCACCTTACTGTAACTGGGCCTGTACTGCTGTCAGAGCAATAACACCTGTGATATCCTCTGCAGAACAGCCACGGGACAGATCATTTACAGGACTGGAAAGTCCCTGCAGCATCGGTCCGTATGCCTCAGCCTTTGCAAGACGCTGTACCAGCTTATATGAAATATTGCCACAATCCAGGTTCGGAAATACAAGTACATTTGCCTTACCTGCCACTTCACTGCCCGGTGCCTTAGACTTTGCAACCTCCGGTACGATCGCTGCATCTGTCTGAAGCTCACCGTCAATAACTAACTGTGGATACTTCTCATGTGCGATCCGGGTAGCCTCAACCACCTTGTCCACCAATGGATGCTTTGCACTTCCCTTGGTAGAATGGGAAAGCATTGCAATGATCGGATTACCACCCACCAGATTACGGAAGCTCTTGGAACTGGAATGTGCAATTGCTGCCATCTCCTCAGCATTTGGATCCTGATTCAGACCGCAGTCTGCAAAGAGGAAGGTTCCATGCTCACCATACTCACAGTTTGGCACATCCAGAATAAAGAAACCGGATACCAACTCTGTGCCCGGTGCAGTCTTTAAAATCTGCAGGGATGGACGAAGCACATCTGCTGTGGCATGACAGCAGCCTGCTACCATACCGTCGGCATCCTTACATTTTACCATCATTACACCAAACATTATATAGTTATTCAAAAGCTGCTCTCTTGCAGACTCTAATGTCATTCCCTTTTTCTTACGAAGCTCATATAAAAGATTTACATACTCATCAAGCTTTGGAGATGTCTCCGGATTTACTACCGTAATCCCGTCCAGCTCTACATCCAGCCAGTGAGCACCATCTTTGATCTTCTCCTCGTCTCCCACCATGACAATTTTGGCGGTACCTTCCTTTAACACCTGTGCCGCTGCGATAAGGGTTCTCTTATCTCTTGTTTCCGGCAATACAATTGTCTTTACATCCTGTTTTGCTCTTGCTTTAATCTCGTCAATAAACTTCATGATATCCTCCATTTCTGCCTTCGATCTATGGCATAAATCAAAAATCGCCCAATTGATTTAAGTATAATGGATTCCCTCCTCTTTGTCTAGTGCATTTTATGATGTAACTGTGGTATACTGATACACAAACGGAGCGAAACAATCTTTATCAGTAAAGGAGCGGCTAGATGATAAAATTTACCGGAATCATTGCAGAATACAATCCATTTCATAATGGCCATAAGCATCAGATCGAACATCTGCGTTCTCTGGGTACCGGGGTGATCGCCGTGGCAATGAGCGGCGATTTCGTCCAGCGGGGAGCACCTGCCTGGACTGATAAATATACCCGGACACAAATGGCACTCTCCCAGGGAGCTGATCTGGTATTTGAACTGCCCACCGTCTATACATTATCCAGCGCAGAGCACTTTGCGTTTGGAGGAATTTCTTTATTAAATGCACTTCATATGGACAGCGTCTGTTTTGGATGTGAAACCCCGTCCCTGCCATTACTGGATTCTGCTGCGGAATTATTGCAAAAAGAACCGGACGACTACCGCCAGACACTGCAACAGCATTTAAAATCCGGAGCATCCTATCCTGCCGCCAGAGAAGCCGCCCTGCGTCAAAGTATGCCTGAGCTCCCACCGGATTTTCTTTCCGGCGCCAATAACATTCTGGCATTGGAATACCTGAAAGCATTAAGAAGCACACACAGTACCATGACACCGGTTCCCATTCTGCGCACAGATTCCGGATATCACAGCACAGAGCTTTCCGGCGAAACATTTTCCTCCGCTTCAGCCATCCGTTTTTCTTATAAAGATACGGATTCTCTAAATGACATTTCCCATGCCCTTCCTGAGGAGATCATGACCCTGCTGAAAAAACGATCCGGACACCTCGGCATGGACACTGCCGATTTTGATGCTTTGCTTTACTATGCGCTGCGCCGGGCCGTCCAAAAAGGCACTCTGACCCATTACGGAGACATCCATGAGGAGCTTGCCAACCGGATTATAAAATCTCTCGCAGACTATCAGACCGCAGATACCTTTATCCTTTCTTTAAAAAGAAAGAATATCACCTATTCCCGGATCTGCCGCTGTCTGTTCCAGCTTCTGTTGGAGATCCCAGCAGAATTTGTAAAAGGCACCTCTCATCCTGTTCCCTATCTGCGGCTCCTGGGTATGCGCCGTCAAAGCAGCGGCTATCTTCGCCGGATCACAGAACTCCCCATCCTCACAAAAATGGCGGACGCCTGGGATATTTTGTCTGATTCCCCATATCCTTACGCAAAGGATTTTCTTTCCATTGATCTGTTTGCCGCTGATCTTTACCGCCAGACACTGCTGCAAAAAAACGGGACTGTAATTCCTGATGAATACCATGCCGGCATTGTGATCGTTGACTAAACCTTCCTTAAAATGACATTTTTTTCAATTAACCCCTACCCATTTTGTCCATTTATAGTTATAATAGAAAACTGTGGGCACTGAGGCCTGCATCATAACAACTGTTTTGTCGTGCTGCACAAAACAGTCTGGTATGATCTGCATAACCTGCTGTTTTGTCCGGATCATACCTGCGACTAGACCCGTAGCACAGAAATGAGGATAAAGATGGGTGTAACCTATGTAAAAGAAGTAATGTCACCAGAGGAATTACTGGAAGCATACCCACTTCCAGCAGAGCACAAGAAATTAAAAGAAGCGCGTGATGCCGAGATCAAAAAGGTCTTTACCGGTGAATCCGATAAGTTTTTGGTCATCATCGGACCATGTTCTGCAGATAACGAAGATTCCGTCTGCGATTATATAAATCGTCTTGCCAAGGTACAGGATAAGGTTTCTGACAAGATTCTGATCATCCCTCGTATCTATACCAACAAACCACGTACTACCGGACAGGGCTACAAGGGAATCGTTCATCAGCCGGATCCAGAGAAAGAGCCTGACCTTCATGATGGTCTCATCGCTATGAGAAAAATGCATCTTCGCGCCATTGCAGAAACACATTTATTTGCAGCCGACGAGATGCTCTACCCGGAGAACTGGCCTTACATCTCAGATATTCTGTCCTATGTTGCTGTCGGCGCACGTTCCGTAGAGGATCAGCAGCATCGTCTGACTGTCAGCGGCTTTGATATTCCATGTGGTATGAAAAACCCTACCAGCGGTACTTTAAGCATTATGCTTAACTCCTGCATCGCAGCACAGAGCAGCCACACCTTTATGTATCGTCAGTGGGAGGTCAAAACAGACGGAAATCCGCTGGCTCACACAATCCTGCGTGGTGCAGTCAATAAACATGACCAGTCTATGCCAAACTATCATTATGAGGATCTGGTACTGCTGAATGAAATGTATCAGGAGCTTAATCTGAAGAATCCTGCCTGCATCGTGGATGCAAACCATGCAAATTCCAACAAGCAGTATTATGAGCAGCCTCGTATCGTATCTGAAGTTCTCCACAGCCGTAATGTTTCTGATGATATCAAGAAGCTTGTGAAGGGCGTCATGATCGAGAGCTACATTGAACCGGGCAATCAGAAGATTTCCGAACATATCTACGGAAAATCCATCACAGATGCCTGCCTGGGCTGGGATGAGTCTGAGCGTCTTATTTATGATATTGCAGAGAAGCTGTAATATTACGAAAAGTTTTCCTATATTTTAAAAAGCCATATCTTCCAGCTTTTGAGAAGATATGGCTTTTTCTGTTGAGTTTAATTCTTGGTGTGGGAAGTTTGCGTTACTTATTATATTTGAAATCATATAATACACAATCTTACACATTATCAATCTGCCAGTCGATCGGCTCCACTCCATTTGCCTTCAGAAAATCGTTGGCCTGACTGAAATGCTTACAGCCAAAGAAACCACGATATGCCGACAACGGACTTGGATGAGGTGCCTTCAGGATCAGATGCTTTGGATTCGTCAGCATCGGGATCTTGCTTTGTGCCGGTCTGCCCCAGAGCATATAAACAATCGGCCGGTCCTGCGCATTGACTGCCTGGATCACAGCGTCAGTAAACTGCTCCCAGCCTTTCCCCTGATGGGAAGCTGCCTGATGTGCCCGCACGGTCAGAACCGTGTTTAACAACAGAACACCCTGATCTGCCCACTTCTTCAGATAACCGTTATTGGGAATGTCGCATCCCAGATCGTCATGAAGCTCTTTGTAAATATTTTGCAGAGAAGGAGGAATCTCTTTTTGATCCTCCGGTACCGAAAAAGACAATCCATGAGCCTGATGAACATTATGATAAGGATCCTGTCCCAAAATCAGGACTTTAACCTTTGATAACGGTGTAAAATGAAATGCATTAAAAATATCATCTGCCGGCGGATAAACTACAACACGGCTATACTCCTCTTTCACAAAATCAAATAAATCTCTGTAGTATGGCTTGGAAAACTCTCCCCGGATCGCATCCAGCCAATCATTCGTGATCATTGCCATTCTCTGTTCCTCTTTTCTATGTTTGAAATCTTATTACAAATGTCTGATAAATAACTCTTTCTTTTTGCAAAAATTTATTTATTGTGGCATTTATCTCGTTTATCTTTGTTGATTTCACCATAGGATTACAGACGTACGGAAATCCCCTCATCCCGGAGATATTCTTTCACCTGACGGATCGTCAGCTCCTTATAGTGAAATAATGATGCGGCAAGCACTGCCTCTGCATGTCCCTCGGTAAAAGCATCCTTAAAATGCTCCAGCTTTCCGGCTCCACCGGAGGCGATCACCGGAATCGGTACATTATCCGAAATGATCCGGGTCAGTTCATTATCATATCCCGCCTTTGTGCCATCACAATCCATGCTTGTCAAAAGGATCTCACCCGCTCCAAGCTCAGCTGCCTTCATAGCCCATTCTACCGCATCGATCCCCATATCGACTCTGCCGCCGTTTTTATATATATTCCATCCGCTTCCGTCCTCCCGGCGTTTTGCATCAATGGCAACCACCACACACTGACTGCCAAACTTCATTGCCGCTTCCGAGATCAACGTCGGATTCATAATGGCTGCTGTGTTCACCGATACTTTATCCGCACCCTCTCTGAGAATCACCTTAAAATCCTCCACTGTACGGATTCCTCCGCCCACGGTAAACGGAATAAAAACGGTCTCTGCCACCCGTCGTACCATATCAATCTTGGTTGCTCTGGCATCCGAGGAAGCGGTAATATCCAGAAATACCAGTTCATCTGCGCCTTCCCGACCATATGCTGCGCCAACCTCTACCGGATCTCCGGCATCCTTCAGATCCACAAAATTTACACCTTTTACCACTCGTCCCTCATGAACATCCAGACATGGGATTACTCTCTTTGTAAACATATATCCTCCATTCTGATGCCACGCCTATGGCATCCTACGTCATTTCCTTTGATGTCATACTGCCTACAGATCACAAAAATTTCTCAGGATCTGCAGTCCCACGTCACCGCTCTTTTCCGGATGAAACTGACACGCAAATACATTTCCGTGCTCCACAGAGGCATGAATCGGCACAATATAATCCGTGGTAGCCGCCACATCCTCCGGATGGTCCGCCTTGAGATAATAGGAATGAACAAAATATACATATGACTGATTCTCGATGCCCCGGAACAATCCGGCGCCCTCTTTGATCTCAATGGAATTCCATCCCATATGAGGAATCTTGTAGCCTTCCTTGGGCGGAATGGATACAATCTCTCCATCCAGAAGACCTATGCCCTCCACTCCCGGAGACTCATCACTGCTGCGGAACAGAAGCTGCAGTCCCAGACAGATCCCCAAAAACGGTGTGCCTGCTGCCGCCACTTTCCGGATCACCTCTACCAGTCCAAACCGGTGAAGCTTCTCCATGGCATCACCAAATGCACCGACACCCGGCAGGATCACCTTGTCAGCCCCCAGAATGGTTTCCGCGTCTCTTGTTACAATACAATCCTCTCCCAGAGAAACCAGTGCCTTTTCCACGCTCTTTAAATTACCTGCATCATAGTCTATTATAGCTATCATTGTTGTATATCACCTCTGTTGTCGTTGTTTTGTATGGTAAAAGTTTACCACATACGGGGAGGGTTGTCGATATGGTAATTCCGCACTATATCAAGAAATTCCCCAAATAATTAATTTCTTTTTCATCTACGTAACTCGTCAACGACACATAAAAAAACATCAGTAATTTTCCGCAAACAAGAATAGTAATACATTTTTTCACTATGCTCCCTTAGAAAGATCATATGCTATCTTTAATAAATGGTTTATCATTTCCAACGTATGCGGTTTAAATTTCTCTAACGTTGCCACAATCTCGTCCTCATATTTTCTTACTCCTGAACCAGTCATAATATAATCCAAACTTACCTCTAAGGCATCACATATGTTCATTAAGGTTGTTGCTGAAAATCCCTTTTTCCCCATTTCAATCTCATAGAGAAATTTTTCAGAAATATCTGCAAGTTCAGCCAACTGTTCTCTAGTATATCCTCTTTCCCCACGAAGTATCATAATCCGTTCACCCGCCGTCAAATCAATCACCTCTCTTTTGTTTCTTATCAAACCACCTATGGTTCTCCATTACACGTTTTTATTTTAATTAGCAGATAACCTACCCAATCCCCACCTTTTTTCTAATCGGAATTTTTTCGGGTGGTTGTCACCCTACCCGATTTTCCTTTCTTTTAATTTCAAGAGACTTTCGCCTCTTTTTTGTTTCTGCTTCTTGTCTTGGATTTAGCCATTCTTCTTCTGAAAAACTCCAGGCTCTGGTTCCTTTTGCCCATCTTTCCGGATGTCTTTCTTTTGCTTTTTCGTAAACCTCTTTTCGCTTCCTTAAAACTTCCTGATCCAATCCCATATGTCTCTGTGATGGTGTCACATAGTTTATCCCACTATGACGATGTTCGTTATTGTACCATTCCACAAATCGCTTTACCCACAATCTTGCTTCTGTCAGTGTGGCAAATCCTTGCGGTTGAAAATTCGGCACATATTTTAATGTCTTAAATAAACTCTCTGCATATGGATTATCATTACTTACCCGTGGTCTACTTTTCGATGGCGTAATTCCCAGTGCATACAATGTTTCCAACATTGTCGTTCCCTTCATCGGACTTCCATTATCAGAATGCAGCACCAATGGTTCTTTCTCCATATTTCTGATATATATCTTTTCATCCCGATAAATTCGTTTCACCAATTCACTCGCATGCTTTGCATCTTCACTTTCCCAAACTTCCCAGCCAACAATCTTCCTGCTGTATAAATCAGAAAACATATATAAATAATAATGTATTCCTTTGATCGGTCCGTTTAAGTATGTGATATCCCACATCCACACCTGATTGGCTCTCGTTGCTTTGTGCGTTGATATTGGTCTCTTATGTTTCCGCTGCTCCCGTCCTCTGTGAGTCAACTGTTTTGCTTCCTTTAACACTTTGTAAAATGTACTTTCACTTGCTATATAGCTTCCTCTGTCTGCAAGCATTGGAACAATCTCACTTGGTGTTTTTGATGCAAACTCTTCTGTATTGCATATGTCCAATATCTCCTGCCTTTCTTCCTTAGTCAGCTTATTCGCCGGCTCTGGTCTTGCACATATCGTGCGTTTGTCTATATAATCACTGTCTGTATTCTTCCAGCGGTTATATGTTCGCTTACTGATTCCAAGCTCTGCGCATGCTTTATACAATGCTGCTCCTAAATCTACTGCTTCTTTGATCAACTCTACTGCTTGTCTGCGATCTGAAGCGTTGATCATTCGTCCTCTTCGTCCGTTCCCCAAATCGCATCTGCTTTTTTTCGTAGCACTAATAATGCGGCTGCTTCAGCCAATGCCTTTTCTTTTCTTGCAAGTTCTTTTTCTAACTTCTCCTTTTCTTTCCGTTCTGCACGGAGTTCTTTGCCTGCCTTTGTGCTTTTTTCTCTTGCGTTATCATTTGCGTTTATGCAAGCCTCTTTCCATTCTTTAACCTGCTCCGGATAAACACCTTTTTCACGGCAATACTCCGAGAACTCTATCTCTGTTAAATTTGCAGTTTCAAGAACAACCATGAACTTATCCTGACTGCTCCATTTATCTGCATTCTTATATTTTGTTGTTGCTGATAAGCCCTTTTGATGCTTAGCCTGATCTCTCCATCTGTACAGAGTATTGATCCCTACTCCTGTATCTCGCTGGATGTCTGTTACTGTTTCATCGCCTTCAAGCATTCTTGCTATTATGGCTTCCTTCATTTCCTTTGGATATTTGTTATAACTCATAGCAATCACCTGTCCTTCTGATACTTATCATATCAGCTTGGGAGGTGGGTGACAACTCCCCTACGCTAGAGGGTTATACAGGAAGCTCCTAATCAGATAATTTTAATTATTCTTGAATAGCATTCCATCCACTATGTATATCCATTCTTTAATCTTTTTCTCAATATTTCTATCAAAACATTTAACAAACTAATTCCATGTGCAATTATGAATGCTATAAGAATTTTTTTTAGTTTAAACAATAAAAAAAATATTTCTATGAATATTTGAATAACATATATTCTACAAACCATCATACGAAAATATTTATTTTCTTTTTTCTCAATTTTACGAGTTTGCGTTTCAACCGGTGAAAGAGCTAATAAAGCAATAAACATAATAAATTCTAAAGCTACCATATATGATTGCCCGTCTATATGAATTGAAATAGACTCTCGTACCAAAAATACAACACCGACCAACAAACCACTTGAAAGTAACATGCAGTTTACATACCGTTTCGCATGACCCCCCCCCAGAGTACACTCTCAACGGTATAAAACTAATACAAAACCCCATGATTTCCCACCATGCATCCATTAATGCCGCAATGCATATTGTTAAAATAACAGCAATGATTTTTTCAAACAATATGTAATATCCGTATTGATAAATTTCTCTATCGGATACTGAAATCCTCTTATTATGTATCTGATAATTCACAATATCATTTATCCATCTTTCAATCATATATTCAATTATAAATTTTTCTTGAATTTTTCTGCTTTCTCAGGAAACTCAGGTTGGTGATAAAACCAAACACATGCTTGATTTGCATTTACCAGCACAGTCAATAACGCAAGTCCATTTAAAATCCCTATTTTTCTTATTTTCTTCATAATGAGCTTCATTTAATAAAACCTCCCTTAAGATATTTTAATCATTGTTACACAATCAATAATTAAACGCAACAAAAGGAGAATTTTTTGTTGTTTTAGAGGAATCTTTTGTTCTTTTTTAATCACCAAAGCCCAACAATTCGACTCTATTAATTTTTTCATATAAAATCAGTAACTCAAACTTCCCACACCAAGAACTATAATATGCCCAGACTGTTTCGGATGTTCCGGGGTATTGAATATGATTTTTGGCTTTTAAGAGCCTGAATACCCGAAGCTGTGTCTGGAAATTGCCTTGTCACTAACGGCTTGCGGGTGCATTCTTCTTGGGAGCCAAAAATCATATTGAAAACCGTGCCACATCCGAAACAGTCTGGGCACAATTTATTTTCTGGTGTGGGAAGTTTGAGTCAGTAATATTATATTATCGACCGAAGATCACTGTCGTCTCGAATACCCCATCAGAATATTCCTGTTGCATATATCCATTGTGCTTTTCTATGATTGCTTTAACATTTTGAAGACCTATACCATGTGGTTTTTCCATATCTTTTTTTGTTGATAACAATAAACCATTTTTCTTATGAGGTACACCTTCATAAGTATTTTCAATTCTAATTACAGAAAACAGACCTTGATTTTGCATAAACATAGTAACATACACTTTTCTCACTTTACAACATTTCGAGGCCTCTAACGCATTATCAAATAAGTTGCCTAAAAGAACCGTCAATTCCATTTCTTTTAAAAATTCAATCTTATAACCATTTTCTACAAATATCTCTACATCTACCTGTTCTTTCGCCGATCTTTCTTTAAATTCTATCAAAAGTGCATTCAAAAAATCGTTGGCACATATTCTCTCTTTCTTCCCTTTTGCAAACTCAATCTGTAATTCCAACAAAACATCCTTAATTTTTTCTGTCTCATTACTTTCTGTATATATCCATATCTGTTTCAAATAATAATTCATATCATGAATTATTTCTTTATATTTTTGATCCAGTCTTTCTATACTTTCATAGTGTTTCTTCACCTCCATATACTTCACCTTACTAATTTCCTGCATCATTTGATATCCCTTTATTTTACTATATTTGCTAAACACATAAAACAAACTAACATTTCCAATAAGTAATAGAATATAAAAGAAGATAAGAAGGATATCCATTCCAGAATTTACTTTTTCTCCTCTGACATACGGAATCGCAAACATAATACCTATGCTGGCGATAGGTACTATAATGTAATGAATAAATAGTTTGATTTCCAATTTTTCTGTTGAGTATTTAGAAAACTCTTTCACTATTGACAACATCAAGAAATAAATAATTTTTATAGTCAATATACTACTGATCATTGAAAACTCATTTTCAAAAGCTTTATCTACCGGAACATCAACCGATAACTTCTGCAATAATGAAAAAATCATTTCCGCACTTGCAGCAAGAAAAAAAATCATCAACCAATGAATTATTTTATCCCATAATTTCCCATGAAAAAACACCAAAACAATCAGCAGATATAAAAAAGCTGCAATAAATATATTTATAATATTACTTTGTCGCAGATTCATCGCAACATTAACTAAAACTATAATAAAATATCCAATATATAATTTATATTTTGACTGAAAATAATATCGAATTTTATAAAACGCTTTATAAAAGTTAAATGCTAAATAAATTTCGAGCATACATGATATTACTATACATATTTTATAAACTTCTATGTAAGTCATTTTAGTTTCTCCCTGTATTTTAAATTAATATATTGTGTGAAATCTTTTGAAAACTCGTCTAATTTTCCCCTTGATACTGATAACATTTTTCCATCCACACATATATATTCTTTTTTTATATTAAACTCTGTTACATACCTCAAATTAATTAAATAACTAGAATGAGGACAAGTAAAACCGATTGGATATAACCTTTCCAATAACCATTGAAAATTATATGGTGTAATCAACTTTGCATCTAAAAATCTTTTT
>NZ_JACRSX010000013.1 GCF_014384985.1 Jutongia huaianensis | reverse complement strand
CTTTGCCAACAAATCTCAGCTTACAATCTGAAATATTCTCGGATCATATGTATCGGAATCAACAACAGATACTCTGCAATTGATCCATCGAAGTTTTTTATTTATACTGTCCTGCAATTCCTTCATAATCATCTTTTTAGTCCGTGTTTTTGTACCAAAATCACCTTCCAGAAACAATATCACATATTTCTTTTTTGAATCATTCGAAAAACTATCTCCTGACAGAAATTGAATATATTCTTTTAATTCATTCAAACACTCTTTTGTGTTTCCAAAGGATTTTGCTCCAACCAAAGCTGCTACTGTCATTGCTGTTTTCTGTGCCATTTCAATATCCAGACTATCGCGTCCTTCCACGTTAACGGATGTACGGGTTGTATCGCGTTTTCGGTTATCCGGCACAATTCTCCACCGATTGTTACCTTCATCTCCGGTACAATTTTTTACTTCTATAAATGCGATCTTATCTTTAGCAACAGAAATAAAATCAACACCTTTTGCCTCTGGCAATTTATTAAAGTAGTCTCGATAAAATTTTGTATCATCAAATTTTATCACTGTATCATTTTCTGCAAACTGAAACTTTAATCTGCTTTCTTCCCTTAAGTTATTCTCCATAAATAATCCCCTGTTCTCTATCGTACATTGCATCAAACTCCTGCATGATTGCATTATGCTCCAAATCCGATGCTGAATTTTTCATCTCATAGTGCACATCCATCGTTTTTTCATCTCTAAATAATGAAATAAACTTGATATCCAGTTTTTGGGGATTTAGCTCAGGATAAGAGGCTACCATATTAAATTCCTGCTGAATAAAATAATCATGTGTGGAAACAAAAATCTGCACTCCCATCTGAGCTAAGACTACCATCACCTGTACAATCGGGCGAATCATTTTAGGGTTCATATTCGTTTCCGGTTCATCCCAAAATAAGATAGTATTTTTATTCAAACTTCCAGAAAGAATCATATATATAATCATAGATAGTTTCCTGTAACCATCTGAAAGTAATCCCATCTCAAATTCACCTTCACCTTTTATTTTGAAATAGAATTTCTTGTTTTTCTGAACAATTTGTCCTTTCATAATATCTTCCAGATTACTTAACACCTGATTCTGTTCAGTAATGTTAGGACCTTTTGAAAGCGGTCTATCCAATAGTTTTGCAAGATCATAATACATTTCTTCAAAGTCTATATGATATTCGTCATATAGTGATACGAAATGCTCTACTGTAGAAATCATTTCTTTTGTAGGAATATATATAACATCATACTTTTTTATTTTTTCATCACGCTCAATAGAAACATCCGCATGATTTTCCTGCCTGTTTCCAAATCCAACCGAGATTTTTTGTTTCTTTTCTAAATCAATAGAAAAATCCGTTCGATTGCTTCCCTGCTTTCGGCTTACAAGTCTGCCAATTTTCATTTCATCCGGTCGAAACACACCTTGAATCTTTTTGACATAAACCTGTTCTTCCATCTCCTTTGTAAGATTATCTTTGCCCCCACTACTAAGTGGCTTTATCAAAGAATACATCACTTTCAAAAGTGTTGTTTTGCCAGTACTGTTTTCTCCGCAAATAATGTTAATATTATCCGACCAATTTATTTCAGCTTTCTCAAAAGCCATAAAATTATTTAACGTTAATTTTTTAATTTTCATTTTCAATTCACCTCATTCACTCTATATTTTTGCCAGCAAATCCACCTTTAATGCTTTCTTTCCTTCCTGTGCTACTTCCTCACCCTGGAATTTCGCATAGTTGACCTTGACGCCATCGTCCAGATCAATCTCAATCCTCTGGTTTGCCACATGTGCAATCGCCTGATCATATGTCTGCATCTCTGCCAGCTGCTTCGTATACTTCGATACTGCTTTCATTATCTGCCATCTTGATCACCCGCCTTTGTGTTTTATCTTAACACATTTTGATCATCTTATGTCGCATCACAAGGGACATTTTCAATGACAGATCTCCTCCGAATCCAGCATCACGGTAAACGGTCCATCATTTAACAATGATACCTTCATATCTGCCCCAAAGACTCCTGCTCCCACTTCAAAGCCCCTGTCACGCAGGCTCTTTAATACATATTCATAGAGTTCCTCCGCCAGCTTCGGATTGCCCGCCTTTACAAAGGAAGGGCGGTTTCCCTTGCGGCAGTCCGCATACAGGGTGAACTGGGATACCACGAGAAAGTTTCCGCCCACATCGGCAATCGCCTTATTTGTCTTACCGTTTTCATCCTCGAAGATCCGGAGCTTCACCATCTTGTCGATCATCTTGTCCGCAATCTCTATGGTGTCCTCCTCAGCTACTCCCACAAATACAAGAAATCCATGACCAACACTTCCGGTAACCTCGCCGTCAACTGTGACAGATGCTTCTCTAACTCTCTGAATCAATAATTTCATCTTTATTTCCTCCATCGTATAGAATTTTGTTTCATTTATCCCTCTAATATATAATATACCAAATTTTTTGTATTCAACAATCCTATATTTTATTTTTTCCGTCCGCCTCCATTCCATGGATGATCGTTTTTCTTATTTTTCTACAAGCTGATCGCTGTGAGATCAAAAAACGGTCACATAGGACGGATTAGGGACTTTCCCCCCATTAACGACGTGCGCCGCAAGGCACACAACAAAGACCGTCATAACATTTCTGCTATGCCGGTCTTTGAAAACCTCTCTTCTTTTGTATCTTTTTACTTGTAACTTCTCTTTAGAAAATTAACCAATCCGTTTTTCCATACTTTTTCATCATGCTTTCCTTTTGGATACAAATACCATATATGATCCACATTATTTTCCACCAGTTTTTCATGATAATCCTGTGGATTGCTTCCAACCGTCCCATCCGCATCTCCAGTACACAGAAGCACTGTCTGCGGCTTTGTTTTCCATCCATCCAATGTCAAAATACCAGTATCCAGTGTCGGTGCTGCTGAGAAAGAACCTATATAATTGAAGTGATCCTTAATGGCAAACCCCAGTCTGAGAGCCTCCATTCCTCCCATGGAAAGACCACATACACCGGTATCCTCCCGCTTCGATGACACACCATAATTTGCCAGCACATACGGTTCTAAATCCTGGATAAACTCTTTTTCAAACTTAGTAAATGCTTCTATATTTTCCGCTGAAAATGTGTCTTTATTCAATCCATCTTTTGGAACAATACTTGGTATCACTGCAACAACCGGCTGCAATTCTCCCGTATATATCATATTGCTCAATATCTCATTCAAATACATATATCTCCACTGCCCACGATCACATCCAATGCCGTGTAACAGATAAAGAACCGGATATTTTTTTGATGAATCATACTCCGGCGGCAGATAAACATAAGCTTCCCGTTCTGCACCCACAATCTCTGAAGGATATGTCATCTCTTCAAAGTTTCCCAACGGTACCCCTTGCTTTTTTCCCGTATACTGCTTCATATCCGGGTGAAAATATTGCTGAAATGCTTCCTTCGTTCCACTTGTCTTTCCAATTTCCCACTCCTGCTCCGGAGATAATGTAACCGTCTGTGACGGTATTGGTGTTGCTGTCGCAGTCGCAGTCGCTGTTGGCACCGCCGGAGACGGCTCCGGTATTACCGGCTTCTGCGTTACAGCCTCTGCCGGTTTCTTTACATCTTTTACAGTAACCTTCCATACATACTTTTTCATTTGAACAATTGCTGTCACAGTAGTCTTTCCGGTCTTTTTACCACAAACAATCCCTTTACTATTTACTGTCGCAACTTTTTTGTTTCCGGAACTCCATTTTACTGTTTTATTTTTCTTTTTCACTTTAAGCTTTTTCTTCTGCCCTACAGAAAGTATAAGCTTTTTACTGCTTATTACCGTTTTCTTCTTTTGAGCAGACACTCCCATTCCTAATATACCAGAAATCAACAATCCAGCGACTAAACATAGAAAAGCTATTTTTTTAATACATTGTTTTATTTTCATATAAACTTCCTCCCTCGTACTGTTTTCTTGACAATCCTGCAAGAAAAGACTAACATAATATCCACATAAATAAAATATCTATTTCCGACCATTACATATATAATAGCGACTTTTTAATCGTTTACACCCGACATCAAAGGATTTTGAAAGGAGTCTTCTTATGGAATTACAATCCTATATTTCTTGCATTTCAGACACTCTTCCAACTTTTTCATTAGCCGGCGAAGTCCATGTTCCATCTCCCAATAAACATTTTGAAAGAACTCCGCAAAACCGAATTCTCTACATTATTACAGATGGTACTATGCAGATTATAGAAGATACGAAACTATATACACTCACTGCAGGTGACATTATAATCTTTTCCCCCGGCAAATGCCACTGTGGTATTCTCACAAATGATCATGTTGACTATTATTACATTCATTTTTATTGGAATTCCATGCAGGACATAACAATGACATCGGAAGAATATATTCATCAAAAAGTAAATAGACAAACATTTTCTCCAGATCATCCTGCCTGTCTGGACACCCTGATACTTCCCAAATATTTTCATCCGACACACTCATGTTTTAATGAAATAACAAACCAGACACAACATCTGTTGAAAACATGTTCTACAAGCGAACTTCATCAACAGCCGGTAAACAACGCTCTTTTGTTTATTCTTTTGTTACAAATGTCACGTTCAGAATTGTCCCGCATTTTACATACCGGATCTGATAATCTTTCTCTCCCATTTCAGATTTGTGATTATTTAAAAACCCATTATTCACAAAAGATTACCGGTGCTGTACTGGAAAATATTTTTCACCATAATTTTGACTATATGAACCGCCGCTTCAAACAATATACCGGCATGACTATTTTTACATTTCTGGAAAATTACAAAATCGAACAAAGCAAAAAGCTTTTGCAAAGCCGTCAGTTTACAATATCCGAAATTGCAGAAACTCTCGGCTTTTGTAACCCGTTTTATTTTAGCAGAGTATTCAAAAAACATGAAAAGATCACACCAAAGGAATATCAGATGAAATTATAGATTTCCTACTACATTAAAACGGGGGACGATATGTACCATTTTCGGTACACATCGTCCCCTGTCATATTTATTTTACGGACTGCAATAATTGTATCCGTTACCGAACCTCTTCACAATCATTCCGGTTCTCTATAATACATCATTAATCCAGATTCGTATATCCCATCAGGAACTGATCCACCTCTTTGGCTACATGGCGTCCCTCATTGATGCCCCATACAACCAGTGACTGTCCACGATGCATATCACCCGCTGTAAATACCTTATCCACGCTTGTCTTAAACTCTCCCGGAGCCGTCTCCACATTGGTACGGGCATTGAGCTTCACACCAAATGCCTTTGCCACATAATCCTGTGCTCCCAGGAAACCTGCAGCGATCAGTACCACATCTGCCGGCATTTCAAACTCACTTCCGGCAATCTCTGTCATATTCATCCGGCCGGTCTTCGGGTCTTTCTTTGCCTCCAGCTTTACAAGCTTCACTTTTTTGAGCTTGCCGTTTTTATCAGCGATAAACTCCTTGACCGTAGTCTGATAGATACGAGGATCGTGTCCAAAGACGGCAATCGCCTCCTCCTGACCGTAATCTGTCTTGCAGACTCTCGGCCACTCCGGCCAAGGATTGGAGGCTGCACGCTCATCCGGAAGCTTTGGCATCATCTCAAGCTGTGTGACAGACTTGGCTCCCTGACGGACCGCCGTTCCCACACAATCATTTCCGGTATCTCCACCGCCAATAACAATGACATTCTTACCTTTGGTATCTACCCAGCCCTCTTTCTTGCCGGTGAGTACATGCTTTGTAGAACGTGTCAGGAAATCCACAGCGAAGTAGATTCCATCGGCTTCTCTTCCCTTTGCCTTGATATCACGTGGATTGGAAGCACCGCATGCAAGGATCACGCTGTCATATTCCTTCAGCAGATCTGCTGCCTTCACATCTTTTCCCACATCGGCATTGACAACAAACTTTACGCCTTCTTCTTCCATGACCTTCTGCTTCCGGTCAATCACCCATTTTTCCAGCTTCATATTCGGGATACCATACATCAGAAGACCACCGATATGATCATTTCTCTCATATACCGTAACGGAATGACCACGGCGGTTCAACTGGTCAGCTGCTGCCAGTCCGGAAGGGCCGGAGCCTATCACGGCAACCTTTTTGCCGGTGCGTGTCTTTGGCGGCTGAGGTCCCATCAGATCATTGGCATAGCCATACTCGATAATGGCGTTTTCGTTTGCCTTGCAGGTGACCGGTGTGTCATTCAGACCACAGGTACAGGCTGCTTCACAGAGTGCAGGACACACTCTGGAAGTAAACTCTGGAAAATTATTGGTCTGGCGCAAAAGCTGCAGTGCCTTTTTATAATTACCATGATATAAAAGATCATTCCACTCCGGCACCAGATTGTTCAGAGGACAACCGGAAGCCATTCCGGCGATCATCATACCGGACTGACAAAACGGTACGCCACAGTTCATACATCTTGCCGCCTGCTCTCTGCGTTCCTTCTCTCTCATCGGTGTATGAAATTCATTAAAGTTCTTGATACGTTCCAGTGGTTCCACTGCCTGATTATTTTTTCTCTCATATTCTAAAAATCCCGTTGGTTTACCCATGATGATTCTCCTTTCCAAACAAAAGCTTATTTATTTTTATGCTCGTAAAATGCTTCAATCTGTGCCTGCTCGTAACTCAGACCGTGCTCCTCCATCTTTGCGATCAATTGCAGCATATGAGCATAGTCATAAGAAATAATCTTCTTAAACTTTGGAAGATATTCGCTGAAGTCATCAAGGATCATCTTACCCTTCTTGGAACCTGTGGCTGCCACATGCTCCTCGATCATCTCTTTGAGCTCCAGTACATCGTATTTATCTGTGATCGGCTCAGAGGATACCAGCTCTTTATTTAACTTCAGATAAAGATTGCTGTCCTCGTCCAGTACATAGGCAACACCACCGCTCATACCGGCTGCAAAGTTCTTTCCGGTTGGTCCCAGGACAACCACACGGCCTCCGGTCATGTACTCGCATCCGTGATCTCCAACACCTTCTACTACTGCATATGCACCGGAGTTTCTGACGCAGAAACGCTCACCGGCAATACCGTTAATAAATGCCTTACCACTTGTAGCACCATAAAGAGCAACGTTACCAACGATAATATTTTCCTCTGCTTTAAATCGGCTGTTCTTTGGAGGATATACCACAATCTTACCACCGGATAAGCCTTTTCCAAGGTAATCATTGGAATCACCCTCCAGCTCTAAGGTCAGTCCCTTTGGAATAAATGCGCCAAAGCTCTGTCCGCCGCTGCCGTCACACTTCACGGTAATGGTATCCTCCTCCAGCGTATCACTGAACTTCTTCGTCACTTCGGAACCAAGGATTGTTCCCAGAGAACGGTTGATATTATCAACCTTTACTTCGATCCGGGCCTTCTCTCCTGTTTCCAGAGACTTTTTCAATTTTGGAAGAAATACCTTCTCGTCGATGGTCTTCTCCAGCTCAAAATCATATTTGTCCTTTGGATTAAATTTATTATCCTTGCGAAGCCCTGCAAAGGTAGGGTCCAATATTCTGGTCAGATCCACACGCTCTGCATATTCCTCTGCCTCACCTGTCAGCTCTTTTCTCTTCAGGAGATCAACACGGCCGATCAGGTCATCCAGCTTGCGCACCCCCAGCGCTGCCATATATTCTCTCAGCTCACTGGCAATAAACTTCATAAAATTCTCAACATACTCCGGCTTTCCGCGGAATCTCTTACGCAGCTCCGGATTCTGGGTAGCCACACCAACCGGACAGGTATCCAAATTGCAGACACGCATCATTACGCAGCCCATGGTGATCAGCGGAGCGGTAGCAAAGCCAAACTCCTCGGCACCAAGCATAGCAGCAATGGCAACATCACGGCCAGTCATCAGCTTACCGTCTGTCTCAATACGGACACGGGAACGAAGACCGTTCATGATCAGTGTCTGATGTGTCTCTGCCAGACCAAGCTCCCAAGGAAGACCTGCATTGTAGATGGAGCTCTTTGGTGCTGCTCCGGTACCTCCATCGTATCCGGAGATCAGGATAACGGCTGCTCCTGCCTTGGCAACACCGGCTGCGACTGTTCCTACACCTGCTTCGGAAACAAGCTTGACGGAAATTCTCGCATCTTTATTACTGTTCTTCAGATCATAAATGAGCTGTGCCAGATCCTCGATCGAGTAAATATCATGATGCGGTGGCGGGGAGATCAGGCTGACACCCGGTGTAGAATGACGAGTTTTGGCAACCCACGGATAAACCTTTCCGCCCGGAAGATGACCACCTTCACCAGGCTTTGCGCCCTGTGCCATCTTGATCTGGATCTCCTTTGCACTGACCAGATAACGGGAGGTAACACCAAAACGTCCGGAAGCCACCTGCTTGATGGCAGAACAGCGATCCACAGCAGAACCTGCTGTTTCCAGTCGTTCCAGACTCTCACCACCCTCACCGCTGTTTGATTTACCGTGAAGATGGTTCATTGCGATTGCCAGTGTCTCATGAGCCTCCTGGGAAATAGAACCGTAAGACATAGCACCCGTCTTAAATCTCTGGACAATCTCCTCCACGCTCTCTACTTCATCCAGCGGAATCCCCTTCTTTGGGTATTTGAAATCGAGAAGGCTTCTTAAGGTAACCTGCTTTTCCTTCTCGTCAATGCACTTGGAATACTGCTTAAACAGCTCGTAATTGCCGGTCCAGGTTGCCTGCTGCAGCAGATGGATCGTCTCCGGATTGTACAAATGTTCCTCCTGATGGCCACGCTCCTTGTGCTGTCCTCTGTTTTCCAGATTCAGGTCTACCGTCAGATCCAACGGATCAAAGGCACGGCTGTGCTGCTCATCGATCTGCTTCTCGATATCCTCCAGCGTCACACCACCCACACGGCTGACCGTATCCGGGAAGTATGTCTCAATGACTTCCTGTGAAATACCGATTGCTTCGAAAATCTTAGAACCCTGATAGGACTGGATCGTAGAAATACCCATCTTGGATGCGATCTTTACGATACCATGAAGCACAGCATTGTCATAATCACTGACAGCGGCGTAATAATCCTTATCCAGCATACCGTTATTGATGAGCTCGCGGATCGTCTCGTGAGCCAGATATGGATTGACTGCACTGGCACCATAACCGAGAAGCGTTGCAAAATGATGTACCTCTCTCGGCTCTGCTGTCTCTAAGATTACAGACATGCTTGTTCTTCTCTTGGTGGTTACCAGATGCTGCTGCAGTGTAGAAACCGCCAGCAGAGAAGGAATCGGCATATGGAACTCATCTACATCACGGTCGCTTAAGATCAGGATATTGCAGCCTTCCTTATGTGCCCGGTCTGCCTCCAGACAAAGATGATCCAGTGCCTTCTTCAGGGAAGTGTTCTTATAATAAGTAATCGGAAGAACCTCGCATTTGAAACCGTCCTTATCCATATTTTTAATCTTCAAAAGATCCGTGTCGTTGAGGATCGGGTTATGAATCTTCAATACCTTACAGTTCTCTCCCTTCTCCTCCAGAAGGTTTCCGTCCTCCCCAATATAAACGCTGGTGGAGGTTACGATCTCCTCACGGATCGCATCGATCGGAGGATTGGTTACCTGTGCAAACATCTGTTTAAAATAATTAAACAGAGGCTGTACCTTGCGGGAAAGCATTGGAAGCGGTGTATCGGTACCCATGGATGCGATCGGCTCATTTCCTGTCTGTGCCATCGGCAAAATGGATGTCTTATATTCTTCAAAGGTATAACCAAATGCCTTCTGCATTCTTGCTCTTTCCTCATCGGTATACTCCGGTACCTTGTGATTTGGAATGTGAAGCTCTGCCAATGTGACAAGATTGCTGTTAAGCCACTCACCATACGGCTGGCGGGATGCGTATTTCTCTTTCAGATCAGCATCATCGATGAGCTCTCCCTTCACGGTATCTACCAAAAGCATACGACCCGGTCTTAAACGATCCTTTTTCACGATCTTCTCCGGTGGAAGCTCAAATACACCCACCTCAGAGGAAAGGATCAGCTGATCATCAGTCGTAATATAATAACGGGAAGGTCTCAGACCGTTACGGTCAAGGACAGCTCCCATATAATCGCCATCAGAGAACAGAATAGATGCCGGGCCATCCCATGGCTCCATCATGGTTGCATAATACTGATAGAAATCTCTCTTCTTCTGGCTGATGCTCATATCATTTTCCCAAGGCTCCGGGATTGTGATCATTACCGCCAGCGGCAGCTCCATGCCACTCATTACGAGAAATTCCAATGTGTTATCAAGACGTGCGGAGTCGGAACCGTTTGGATCAACTACCGGCAGGATCTTGTGGAAATCACTGGACAGATACGGGGTCTCCATGGTCTCCTCACGGGCAAGCATCTTATCTGCATTACCGACGATGGTATTGATCTCACCGTTGTGTACGATAAAACGGTTTGGATGAGCACGCATCCAGCTTGGATTTGTGTTGGTACTGAATCTGGAATGTACGATCGCGATCGCAGATACATAATCCTCGTCCTGCAGATCCATAAAGAAGGAACGAAGCTGGCCTACCAGAAACATTCCTTTATAAACGATAGTACGGCTGGAGCAGGACACTACATAAGTATCCTCACTGCTCTGCTGTTCAAAGACACGACGTGCCACATAGAGCTTCCGGTCAAAATCAAGCCCTTTCTCCACATCATCCGGTCTTTTCACAAAACCCTGTACAATATAAGGCATACATTCCAGTGCCTTGTGACCCAGAATATCCGGCTTGATCGGTACTTCTCTCCATCCAAGGAATTTCATACCTTCCTTCTCAATAATGACCTCAAACATACGCTTTGCCTGATTGCGCTTCAACTCATCCTGCGGCAGGAAGAACATTCCCACACCATAATCACGTTCCCCGCCAATCTCAATTCCAAGGGATTCTGTCTCTTTCTTAAAAAACCGGTGCGAAATCTGAAGCATGATACCTACTCCATCACCGGTCTTACCTTCTGCATCCTTACCGGCACGATGTTCCAGTTTTTCCACAATCTCCAGTGCTCCGGATACTGTGTCATGGGTTTTGTTCCCCTTGATGTTGACGATGGCACCAATACCACAGTTGTCGTGCTCAAAATGTGGGTCATATAAGCCTTTTGCCTTATGATCAATACACTTTGAAGCCTGTACTGCACTCTTATTCATTGCTTCCTGATTAACCATTCCATGTTCCTCCAATCAATTATTGTAAAAAAGGCAAAACCAGCGTTTTGCCCTCCAAGAATTGCTTCGCAATTCTCGTTGGCTTTGCTCTACATTACGAGCATTTTCCTATAAACTAAAAAAAGAAAAAGGGGTCAACAAGTAAAACCTGTCGAACCCCTTTGTTCTTCAAATTGAGGTTATTATAATATATATTTTCAATAATTGCAACACTTTTTTAAGTTTTATCAATAATTTCTTTTTAAAATATAGCTTTTTGTATTTTTGATTTATTTTTTTCTGTTAGAGATATTTTCTCATCTTCAAGAAATAACGTTTACTTAAGAATATATGGTGAAACGGTTTTACAAACTGCTTTTTGTTGCGAAATCCCTTATTTCGTGATAAACTTAACAACATTATAATACCCGGAAATCACCTGATAATGTACCACCGATGCAGGCCTGTGGGTTACAGTTTTTAGAAAGGCATGGTAATAATTATGAATTTTTTAGAAGAACGTATTATGAAGGACGGTATTGTAAAGGAAGGAAACGTCCTGAAGGTTGACAGCTTTCTCAATCACCAGATGGACATTGCTCTCTTTGACGAGATGGGAGCCGAGTGGAAACGCCGCTTTGCAGACAAGCCCATCAATAAGATCCTGACCATCGAGGCCTCCGGTATCGGTATCGCCTGTGTGGCTGCCAGACACTTTGATGTGCCGGTTGTCTTTGCGAAAAAATCCAAAAGCATTAATATAGAAGGAGATATGTATGTTGCCGAGGTAGAATCCTTTACCCACAAGTGCAAAAATCAGGTCATTGTTTCCAAAAAGTTTTTAAGCCCGGAGGATCATGTTCTGATCATTGATGATTTCCTTGCAAACGGCTGCGCCCTGCAGGGTCTGATCTCCATTATCACGGAAGCCGGTGCCACCGTAGAGGGAATCGGCATTGCTGTCGAGAAAGGCTTTCAGTTGGGCGGACGTCTGATCCGCAACCTTGGATTCCAGTTAGAATCCCTCGCCATCGTAGATGCCATGGACGCTTCTACCGGTGAAATTACATTCCGCAAGCAGTAATTCATATTTACAAAACGAAAAAGGAAAGGATTTACGAACCATGAGTAACAAAAGTAACAGTTCCGTAAGCAACATCTACCAATTAGAAGGACGGGTACCGGTATCCCGTGCGATCCCGTTCGGTCTGCAGCACATTCTTGCCATGTTTGTGGCAAATATTTCTCCGATCATTATTGTCGCCGGAGCCTCCGGTGTTTCCGGCAAGCAGCTTGCCATGCTGATCCAGAGTGCCATGTTAATCGCAGGTATCGGCACCCTGATCCAGCTCTTCCCTCTTTGGAAGATCGGCTCCGGTCTTCCTATTGTCATGGGCATCAGCTTCACCTTCGTATCCATTATGTGTTATATCGGTGCCAACTATGGCTATGGTACCATTATGGGTGCCGTGCTGATCGGCGGTCTGATCGAGGGCTGCCTTGGTCTTTTTGCAAAATACTGGATGAAGATCATCTCTCCTATCGTATCCGCCAGCGTCGTAACAGCCATTGGCTTTTCTCTTCTGTCGGTAGGCTCCACCTCCTTTGGCGGTGGCAGTGGCAGCGAAAACTTTGGTTCCGTAGAAAACTGGATCCTTGGTACTATCACACTGTTATGTTGTATTTTATTTAATATTTTTGCGAAATCCTACTGGAAACAGTTATCCGTTCTCTTTGGACTGGTGGTTGGTTATCTTGTTGCCATCCCAATGGGACTGGTAGACTTTTCTTCTCTGGCAGGCACCAGTGTGATCGCTCTGCCGCATCTGATGCCGTTTAAAATGGAATTTCATTTAAATGCTATTATCTCTGTTGCACTGATCTTCTTAGTATCTGCTACCGAGACCATTGGCGATACCCAGGCACTTGCCAACTCCGGCTTGAACCGCAGCGCCACCACAAAGGAAATCTCCGGTTCCCTTGCCTGTGACGGCTTCATCAGCTCCCTTTCCTCTCTGTTTGGATGTATGCCTATCACATCCTTCAGCCAGAATGTGGGACTGGTCGCGATGACAAAGGTGGTCAACCGCTTTACAATCGCTACCGGCGCCCTGATCATGATCCTTGCCGGTATCTTCCCGATCTTTGGTGCCGTGCTTGCAACCCTGCCGGACGCTGTACTGGGCGGATGTACTATTATGATGTTTGGTACCATTGTGGTAAGCGGTCTGCAGATGATCGGAAAATGTGGGTATTCCCAGAGAAATATCACCATCGTGGCTCTGTCTTTAAGTATCGGCATCGGCTTTACCCAGGTGCCGGAGCTGTTCTCTGTGTTCCCTAAGATCATCGAAACAGTCTTTGCCGAGAACTGTGTAGCTGTAGTATTTCTGGTGGCTGTGATCCTGAATCTGATCCTGCCGCAGAATATGGAGACATTTGAAGAAACGAAAGCTGAGTCATAGTATACGTTATTTAAAAAATACATCATAGATAAAAATCAATAAGAAAACAGGGACAACCCCTATGACACAGAATTTTCTATTGCCATAGGGGCTGTCCTTTTCCTTTATGAAAATCCCTTATAATTATCATCCTACTGATAAAAACAATACATAAGAAAGGAATACCGGACGCCAAAACAGGGAAGTGTCTGCCTTCCGGCAATCCACTTCCCTGATAAGGTTTAACTCTTTTTCATTGTGATTTCGTACGAATAAATTAATATTTGCGCTTACGAGCTGCCTCAGACTTCTTCTTACGACGAACACTAGGCTTCTCATAATGCTCTCTCTTACGAATCTCCTGCTGAATACCTGCCTTTGCGCAGTTTCTCTTGAAACGGCGTAAAGCGTTATCCAATGTCTCATTCTCTTTTACGATTACATTTGACATAGTCTCACACCTAACCTCCCTCCAGTTGTAAATTTGCGCGGCTGCTGTGCCTTCAGCTGCTTTTTAATCCAATACACAACTGTATGGGTATTTTTAACGACAGGATCTCTCCCATCAACGCACAAGATAGATTATAACACATTTTTCCATTTCGTCAACTACTTTTTGAAATATTTCCGTAGTTTTCAAGGTTATTCTAACATTTTACCAATTTATCGGAAAATACACTGTTTGCCACTATTTCAGCTGGCCCTCCAGGACTTCCTTTACCTTGGCAATGGCATTGTCAATACCGGCCGGATTCTTACCGCCTGCCTGTGCCATGTTTGGACGTCCACCGCCGCCTCCTCCAACTTCGGAAGCAATGGCTTTGATCAGATTGCCGGCATGTGCTCCGTGCTTCATGGCATCATTGGTAGCCATTGCAAGCAGGGATACCTTCCCGCCTACAGCAGAGGCCAGTACAACGACACCCTCACCGATCTTTTCTTTCATCTGGTCACCCAGAGTACGAAGACCGTTCATATCAACCTCCGGTACACTCATAGCCAGTACCTTTACGCCCGCGATTTCCTGAATCTGGCTGTCCACATCACCGGCTGCCTCATTGGCAAGCTTTGTCTTAAGCTTTTCATTCTCTGACTGGAGTGCCCTGATCTCCTCCTGCATAGACTGGATCTTCTTTTCCAGCTTCTCCGGCTCTGCCTTAGCTGCCTTTGCTGCTGCATTCAGCTCCTTCTCAATATTGTCATAATACTTCATAAGTCCTGTAGATGTCAGCGCCTCAATACGGCGTACACCTGCGGCAACGCCGCTTTCAGAAATAATCTTAAAGGATGCGATCACACTGGTATTGGCTACATGAGTACCTCCACAAAGCTCCGTACTAAAGTCACCCATCTTAACGACACGAACCTTATCACCGTACTTCTCCCCAAAGAGTGCCATAGCTCCAGTATTCTTTGCCTCTTCCAGAGTCATCTCCTCAGTCACAACATCCAGACTTGCAGAAATCTGGTCATTTACAATTTCCTCGACCTGTGCGATCTCCTCCGGTGTCATTGCAGAGAAATGAGAGAAATCAAAACGAAGTCTCTCTGCATCCACATAAGAACCCTTCTGCTCGACATGATTGCCAAGCACCTGACGAAGTGCTTTCTGCAGAAGATGGGTTGCACTGTGGTTCTTGCCGGTATCCAGACGATTCTTTGAACATACCTTTAATGTGGCAGTATCGCCCTTCTTGATCATGCCCTTTGTGACTTTACCGATATGACCGATCTTGCCACCCTGTAAATGAACGGTATCCTCTACAACGAACTCACTGTCTCCCACAAGGATCGTTCCAACATCCGCTTTCTGACCACCCATGGTTGCATAGAACGGAGTCTCCTCTACGATAACCGTACCTGCCTGTCCATCTGTGAGTGCATCCACAAGCTCTGTCTCTGTGGTAAGCACAGTGATCTTAGAATCATGCTCCAGATTATGATATCCTACAAACTTGGAAGTGATCGCCGGATCGATCTGCTGATAAACCGTCTCCTCTGCTCCCATATAGTTTGTCTCTTTTCTCGCTTTACGCGCCTTGTCCTTCTGCTCCTCCATGAACTTCTTAAAACCTTCCTCATCCACGGTACAGCCCTTCTCCTCCAGGATCTCTGTGGTGATGTCCAGAGGGAATCCATAGGTATCATAAAGCTTGAATGCATCGGCACCGGAAAGCTCCTTCTGGCCCTTGGCAGCCATAGCCTCCTGCATCTCATTCAGGATTGCAATTCCCTGATCGATCGTCTTGTTGAACTGCTCTTCTTCTTTATTTAATACATTTAAGATAAATTCTTTCTTTTCTTCCAGCTCAGGATAACCGTCCTTTGACTCACTGATCACTGTCTTAGACAGCTCTGCGAGGAATGCTCCGTCAATGCCGAGCTTTCTGCCGTGACGTGCTGCACGACGGATCAGACGCCGAAGTACATAACCGCGTCCCTCGTTGCTTGGCATAACGCCATCAGAGATCAGGAATGTAGAAGAACGGATATGATCTGTGATCAGACGAATGGAAACATCCTTCTCATCATCTATCTGATACTGTGTATGAGCCATATCACAGATACGGTCACGGATGGCTTTCATGGTATCAATATCAAAAACGGAATCCACATCCTGTACTACAACAGCCAGACGCTCCAGACCCATTCCGGTATCAATGTTCTTATTCTGAAGCTCCTCATAACCGCCATGGCCATCTCCGTTAAACTGTGTAAATACATTGTTCCATACTTCCATGAAACGATCACAGTCACAACCCACCTTACAATCCGGTTTGCCACAGCCGTACTTCTCTCCTCTGTCATAGTAGATCTCGGAGCAAGGACCACAAGGGCCGGCACCATGCTCCCAGAAGTTATCACATTCTCCGTTCTCGTCACGGTAAAATCTGGTGATCTTCTCTCCCGGCACACCGATCTCTTTGGTCCAGATATCATATGCCTCCTCGTCCTCTCCATAGATGGACGGATATAATCTCTCCGGCTCCATGCCAATAACCTTGGTCAGGAACTCCCATGACCATGCAATCGCCTCATGCTTGAAATAATCTCCGAAGGAGAAGTTACCAAGCATCTCAAAAAATGTCAGATGACGTGCTGTCTTTCCGACATTCTCAATATCTCCTGTACGGACGCATTTCTGACAGGTGGTCACTCTGCGCTTTGGCGGAATCTCCTGTCCTGTAAAATACGGCTTCAATGGTGCCATACCCGCATTGATCAGCAAAAGGCTGTTATCATTGTGTGGAACCAGTGAAAAGCTCTTCATCGCCAAATGATCCTTGCTTTCAAAAAACTGTAAATACATTCTTCGAAGCTCATTCACTCCATACTTTTGCATCTTTATCCTCCATTCCGGTCACACATATTATGTGACCCTTCCCTTTCCGGCCATTAAGACCTTAGTTGCATGACTTTACTACATTATCATGCAAAATACCTCACTTAAATGCTATGTTAAATAGCATTGTTCTACATAAAATTATTCTGTAGAATATCCTCTCTTTCCGGCTGTTTAAGCCTTAGTGTACACTCCCTGAAATAGGATGAATACAAATAACTGTTTTTTCAATATGTATACATAACATAAAAATTTGAAAAAACCCCTAATTTATAATTATAAATTAAGGGTTTGTATCTGTCAATCATTGTTTCCTGTATCGTAAAGATTAAATTTCAACCGATCCGACAGTCAAAATATCAGAAATTTTAAATCTCCTGCACTATCCCAGCACTTCCTCGATATGCTCCTGGTTTTTATCCGCCTCCGGATCATCCTTCAGAATGGAGAATGCGATATTGGTGGAGTGATCTGCAATACGCTCCAGACCGGATACCACATCCGTAAAGATCATGCCGGCATGTGCCTGGCATTTATCGCTGGTCAGACGAACAATATGATTGTTCTGAAGCTGGCGCTCCATATCATCAATCTCATTTTCCAGATCAAGGATCTCCTGCAAATGCTCCTCACTGTTGTGACTGAACATATTCAGTGCCAGTGACAGGATCTCACAGGTATCATCCAGCATATCCTTCAACTCCTGCACGGCTTCCTCAGAGAAAGTAAGCTCCTGATCAATACATGTCTTAGCAAAATCTGCTATATTTTCAGCGTGATCCCCGATACGCTCAATATCATTCACCACATGGAACAGTCCGCCAAGCATCTTTCGGTCTGCCACCGGCAAAGATAAGGTGTTGATCTGTACCAGATAATTGGTAATCTCCGTGTTGAGATAATCAATCGTGATCTCTGTCTGATATACCTCTGCAATAAGGTTTTCATCCTTATGAAGCAAAGCATCCATTGCCTTTTCCATATTTTCCTGTGCAATATTCCCCATGCGGACGATCTCACAGATACCGGTTGGTACTGCTGTGGTAGGATTATATACATTGTGTCCGCCGATATAAGCAAGCTCCGGTGCTGTGCTTGCTGCTTCCTCCTCCTGATCCTCTCCCGGGATCAGAATATAGGACAGCTTGATCAAAAGCGGCGACAGGAAAAAGAATACCGCCACCTGAACCACCTTAAACATGGTGTGGGTATTGGCAACCTCTCTCTGAAGGAACACATTGACACCATTCACCATCTGATCCGGCTGTGTACATGTATGCTCTGTCATAATATGAAGCAGATGCTCCACGCCATTACTGCCCAGCACAAGTACGATAAACATCAGAACAGATCCCAGCACATTAAAGGATAAGTGAAGGCAGGCTGCTCTTTTAGCCATCTTGTTTCCGGAAAGACTGGTAAGCACCGCAGAAATACAGGCTCCGATATTACATCCAAGGATCATAAAGAATACATGGTGTATATCCACAACACCCTGTCCACAGAGAGCGATCAGAATACCAACCGTCGCTGACGAACTCTGCAGAATGGATGTAACTGCAAATCCAAAAAATACACATAAAAACGGATTCGATAACTGACCCAGTGTCGAGGTAACCAGCGGCGCATCCTTGACGATACCCACAGCAGAGGACATGGTTCCCATACCAATAAACAGGATACCGAAGCCTACGATCACCTCACCAAACTTCTTAACCATAGGATGCTGCATAAACATCACCATGATCACACCGACTAAAAGAATTACCGGCGCATATTTGGACATATCCAGAGACAGAAGCTGGCCGGTTACTGTGGTGCCGATATTGGCACCAAAGATCACACCGATCGCCTGAGAAAGATTCATCAGACCGGCATTTACAAAGCTGACTACCATAACAGTTGCTGCATTGGACGACTGGATCACTCCGGTAAAGATAATACCCACGATCAACGCGGAAAACCTCGTCTTTGTCAATGTCTCCAGGATGCCGCGCATCTTGTCGCCGGCTACCTTCTGAAGACCATCACCCATCAGTTTCATTCCGTAAAGGAACATGCCGAGTCCGGCAATGACATTCAATATCGCTGTAGAATACTCTGCACTCATCTTTTGACCTCTCTCTCTGTACAATCTCCCCGGCCATGGATTTTATTTTTGGCCTGTACATATTTTTTTTCACACATTATTTTTCCCTTAACTATGTTAAACGATTCTTACAAAAGATACAAGCAGATTTTACATATTTTACATATTTTTTACACAGCGTTTTCATTTTCCATCGTTTGATTATCCCTTTAAAATATGATACCATTCGTTTAAACATATCTTCGGGAGGAACAAACATGCTGTCATTTCACTTAACGCCCGACTCCGGGACACCCCTTTATAATCAGATCTATGAACAGATCCGGACGCGTATCCTGCAGGGAGAACTGCCGGCATCTGCCAAGCTGCCCTCAACCCGCAGTCTCGCCGCTAATCTGGGAGTCAGCAGAAATACCATCGATACAGCCTATTACCAGCTTCAGTCAGAGGGGTATATCGACTCCGCTCCCAAAAGCGGCTTTTACGTCTGTGATATCAATCCGGCAGACTATCGGAATCAGCCGGAAGAACCGGCTGCAGAAGCTGCCGCATTATCCGTAAGCACTCCGTCAGTCACAGCTTCCCATTCCCCAAACTTTCTTTATGATTTTAATCCGGATCACATTGATATCAGTCATTTTCCTTTTTCTGTCTGGAGACGCCTCTCCAGACAGGTTCTGACCGAGGAACAGTCCCTTTTTCTACTGGGAGATAATAACGGGGATTCCTCTTTGCGTGATGCTATCTGCAGCTATGTCCGGCTTTCCCGACAAGTTTCCTGTAAACCGGATCAGATCGTGATAGGTGCCGGTGTAGATTATCTTCTGCAGATGCTGTCACTGGTGTTTCGGTCTCTCCAAATGATCCACATCACGCTGGAATCTCCGGGCTATACCCAGGCAGCACATATTTTCCACAATAATGGGCTGACCATTTCTCCCGGCACACTGGACAAAAACGGACTGACGACAGATTCTATCTCTCCTTCCAGCTCCCTTGTCTATGTCACACCATCCCATCAGTTTCCTATGGGAGCCGTCATGCCATACGGACGCCGGCTGGAGCTGCTTGGCTGGGCAAAGTCAGCACCGGACCGTTATATCATTGAGGATGATCATGACAGCGAGTTTCGTTACCGTGGTAAGCCGATTCCCGCCATGCAGGGTATGGACAGCCGGCGAGTTATTTACATCGGTACCTTTTCTAAAGCAATCGCACCGGCGATCCGCGTGGGCTACATAATCCTTCCTCCCGACCTGATGAAACAGTACCGTCTGATCTGCGGTCACTACTCCTGTACAGTATCCCGTGTGGATCAGGCGATCCTGACCCGTTTTATCCGGGACGGATATTTTGAAAAGCATGTAAACCGTATGCGAAAGCTCTACCGCAGCAAACACGATCTGGTGCTTGACTGCCTGCAGCCACTGATCCAAAAGTACCATTTAAAGCTTCAAGGCGAGCACGCCGGAATGCATGTCACAATCTGTCTGCCGGACGATATCTCCGAGTCAAAGCTGATCCAAAATGCCCGCTGTCATGGGATCCACCTGTATGGCATCCGGGATCATTATCTGCCGGATCATATTCCTGACCATCCGGAGGAGGCGATCCTGCTTGGCTATGCCGGTCTCAACGAGGACGAGATCAAAAAAGGCATCCGTCAGTTGACGGACACCCATATCTTTTCTGCCGTTTCCTTATCCCGTGATATCTGAGCCTTCAGCTCGTCCAGACTGTCAAACCGCTGTTCCGGCCGCAAAAAATCAAGAAAATAAACCGTCATCTGCTTTCCATACAGATTTCCTTCAAAATCTAACAACGTTGTCTCCACGTTAGCTCGGTCTGCACCAATCGTCGGCTTGACACCAACATTGGTCACTCCGCCATATGTCTTACCCTCTACCTCTACCCTCGTGGCATAAACACCATATACCGGCAAAAGCTTCTGTTCTCCCGGAAGCAGATTGGCTGTGGGCATTCCAATAGTTCTTCCCAGTGCATTTCCATGCACTACTTCTCCAAGGACAAAATAAGGATCTCCTAAAAGACGGTTTGCCTTCTCAATTCTTCCCTGGGCAAGCTCTCTGCGGATCCTTGTACTGCTGATCACCTCTCCGTCTTCCTTTATCTTCGGAAATACACAGAGTTCATAACCATACAGCGGCGCATACTCTGACAGCATACCCACATCTCCCCGCCGTTCCTTTCCAAAGTGGAAATCCTCTCCGACGCAGATCAGCTTTGCGTCCATCCGTTCCACCAGCATCTCCCGGATAAATGTCTCCGGAGTCATGGATCTGGTTTCCTCGCTGAACGGAAATAATACCTCCCGCTCCACGCCCAGACGCTCCAGCAGACTTCTTTTTTCTTCTTCCAGATAAATCTGCTTCCCTTTCAGAATGCCATCAAAGGTAAACACCGTTGCATGAAGCTCCGGATGCTCCAGGATCCTGTCCAGCAAAAGGCGATGTCCCCGGTGAAAACCATCAAATTTTCCCAGAGACACCGCACTGTTTTTTATTTTAAAATCAAGACCTTTTATGATTTCCATAATAATCTGTCCCTTTCACCGCTTTTAAAACATCTTGCGTACCCGAAGATCTCTGTCCCCTTTTTGGTACACTGCCTTAAAGCAGCCATTTTCGTCATATACCAGAAACTCCTGTCCTTCCGTCAGGTCCCGAATGCCGGTCGTATTGACTCTTTCCGGATAGTCCTGTAAAAAGAACTCCAGCAATGGATTTCCATTGGAGAGCTTCGCCGCAAATTCATCTCTGATCTGAAATGCCGGATATTCCGGAAAAAGTGCATCCACCGAAAGGATCTGCTGCTCCAGCTCATTCTGCTTCATCAACACTTCGATCTGCTCCAATGTCAAGGCGTTTTCCAGTGTAAAGACACCCACCCGTGTCCTCTGCAGAGACTCCATCGCTCCAAAACAACCAAGCTTCTCTCCGATATCATGACAAAGCGTCCGGATATATGTGCCCTTGGAGCAGGTGACATCCATGGTAAACAATCCCTCCATCTGCCGGTATTCGATCAGGTTGATTGAATGGATCCGGATGGGACGTGGCTTTCTCTCCACAGTCTTTCCCTCACGGGCAAGCTCATAGAGCTTTTTGCCGTTGATCTTCAGTGCCGAATACATCGGCGGAACCTGCAGCTGGTCTCCAATAAAGCTCTCCAGCACCTCTTTCAGGCGTTCCTGTGTCACCCGGGAAAAATCACCCCTTTGCAGAATCTGTCCTGTCATATCCTGTGTGTCTGTACTTACCCCCAGACGACATACTGCCCGGTATGTTTTGTCCTTGTTGGTCAGAAGATCACATACCTTCGTTGCTTTCCCCAGACAAACCGGAAGCACACCGACCGCCTCCGGATCCAGTGTGCCTGTATGACCGATTTTTTTCTGATGAAGAATTCCCCGCAGCTTGGCTACCACGTCATGGGATGTAAACCCCTTTTCCTTATAAACATTGATAATGCCATCCATCTCGTTTTCTCCTCTATGAGACTCATGCTTTTATGTGCCGTCCAAATCCGGAACACTCTTCAGTTCTATTCCATCTGAAACTCAATATGTTCCGTAATGTTATTAACTACATCATGCAGTGACCCCCGCATGGTACAGCCGGCAGCCTTGACATGACCGCCCCCACCAAAATAAACAGCAATCTTGCTGACATCTACAAATGTATTGGAACGCATACTGACCTTATACTGCTGGTCATCGATCTCCTGCAGCAGAAGTGCCACCTCTACACCCTTCGTCACACGAAGCTGGTCAATGATACCTTCAATATCCTCCGTCTGCGCCCCATAAAACTCCAGCATTCTTCTGGTAACCGTAGCAACGATCACCCTGCCATCCATCAGGCGCATACTTGTGAGAAGTGTTCTGCCCAAAAGCTGTGTCTGGGTATATGTTCTCTGATAAAAACATTCATCAATATATTTCCAAAACGGAACTCCCTTTTCCATCAGACTGCCTGCAATCTCCATCGTCTTTTTGGAGGTATTGGAATAACGGAAAACCCCGGTATCCATAATGATACCAATATAAATCGCCTCTGCGATCCGGGTATCGATCAGCTCCTCCTCCATCAGTTCGTAAAGCACCTCACAGGCAGAGCTGCTGCCGGCTTCCACAAAATTCTCTCTGGCATACCCCAGATTACTGACATGATGATCAATACATGCAGTACGTCCGGCTGTATCAAAAAGGCGTTCTGCCTCTCCCAGCCGGTCTTTAGTACTGCTGTCCAGCGACAAGAACAGATCCACCGGTCCCTCCGGAAGCTTTTCTACAAATATCGAATGCTCCGGATCCAGAAAACGATACACCTCAGGAACCTTTTCTACATAGGCACTGATCTGTGCCTCCGGATAAATCTTTTTCAGATACAGATAGGCAGCGGCAGCGGCTCCAACGCAATCACCATCCGGGCGGAGATGTCCTGCAATAAGAATTGTTTTTGCTCCCTGTGCAATTTCTCTTAATCCTGTCATCTGATAACCCGCCTTCCTGCTTTTACTGTTCTTCCTCTTTCTTTAATTCGTCAATCCTCTTTGACATATTGATTCCATATTCAATGGAATCATCCATCACAAAGGTAAGCTCCGGTGTATTACGGAGATTCAGCTGCTTCGCAAGCTGTGAACGGATATGGGAGGAAGCACTGAGAAGCCCCTGATGGGTCTTCTCTCTGTCCTCATCATTTCCAAGAACACTTACAAATACCTTTGCAAATTTCAGATCCGGAGTTACCTCTACGGAAATCACAGAGGTCATAGGATGAATTCTCGGATCCTTGATATCCTGAGCAATGATCTTGCTCAGAACTCTCTGTACCTCCCCGTTCATACGGGAATATTTAATACTGTTTTTTTTCATATATAGCTCCATTCCGCCTTATTCCGGCGTTCTTTCAATTTATCTAGGCACCTCAACCATAATATAAGCCTCGATCTGGTCGCCCTCCTGAAGATCATTGAAATCCTGGGCAACGATACCACACTCATATCCGGCTGCTACTTCTTTGACATCATCCTTGAAACGCTTCAGTGATGCCATCTCACCCTCAAAGATCAGCTCGCCCTCACGGGTAATCCGAATCTTGCTGCCTCTCTCAATCTTACCATCCAGAACATAGCTTCCTGCGATCGTACCAACACCGGATGCCTTGAATGTCTGACGTACCTCCAGATGCGCAATGACTTTCTCCTCGTACTCCGGATCCAGCATACCCTTCATAGCAGCTTCCACATCCTCGATCGCATCGTAAATGACACGATACAGACGAACATCAACCTTCTCACGGTCTGCAATATCCTTTGCCGTATTGTCCGGACGTACATTAAATCCAATAATGATCGCATTGGATGCACTTGCCAGGCTGACATCAGACTCATTGATAGCACCAACACCGGCATGGATCACACGGACTGCCACCTCTTCATTGGAAAGCTTTAACAGACTCTGCTTTACTGCCTCTACAGAACCCTGAACATCAGCTTTAACAATGATATTGAGCTCTTTGATATTACCTGCCTGAATCTGAGAGAACAAACCATCCAGCGTAAGCTTCGCCTTGGTATCATCCAGAAGCTTCTCTCTACCCTGAGCCACATAAGTCTCTGCAATATTACGTGCTTCTTTATCATTCTCCGTTGCCATAAAGATCTCACCGGCATCCGGAACATCATGAAGACCAAGAATCTCTACAGGTGTAGAAGGAAGTGCTTCTTTCACACGTCTTCCACGGTCATCCATCATGGCACGGATCTTACCATATGCAGCACCAACTGCGATGTTATCACCTACATGAAGAGTACCCTTCTGTACCAGGATTGTCGCAACAGGACCACGTCCCTTATCTAACTTCGCCTCAATGACAACACCTCTTGCCAGACGGTCAGGATTTGCCTTAAGCTCCTCTACCTCTGCTGTCAGAATGATCATCTCCAGAAGCTGGTCGATACCTTCGCCGGTATGTGCGGAAACCGGTACAAATACAGTATCTCCGCCCCAGTCCTCAGCGATAAGCTCATACTCTACCAACTCCTGTTTTACACGCTCTACATTGGCACTTGGCTTATCAATCTTGTTCACTGCTACAATGATCTGTACACCTGCTGCCTTTGCATGGTTGATCGCTTCTACGGTCTGTGGCATAACACCATCATCCGCGGCAACAACAAGGATTGCAATATCTGTAGCCTGTGCACCACGCATACGCATAGAAGTAAATGCCTCGTGTCCCGGAGTATCCAGGAATGTGATCTTCTCTCCATTGATCTCTGTGACATACGCACCGATATGCTGTGTGATTCCACCTGCTTCGCGGGAGGTTACATTTGTCTCACGGATCGCATCCAGAAGGGATGTTTTACCGTGATCAACGTGTCCCATAACGCAGACAACCGGTGGTCTCTTCTTCATCAATGACTCGTCTTCCTCATCCTCCTTAAGAAGCTCTGCAACAAGATCCACTTTCTCCTCCATCTCAGCGATGCAGTTGTACTCCAGTGCAATCTCCTCTGCCTCTTCATAAGTGATCTGATGATTCAGTGTAACAACCTCTCCACGCATAAAAAGATTCTTGATCACAGTAGATGCCTGCACCTTCATAATGTCAGCAAGCTCTTTGATCGTCATCTTCTCCGGGAGAACGATATTGCGAATGCCATCCTCCGGCTCTTCCGGCTTCACAACCGGCTCCGGCTTAATAAATGCACCCTTACGGTTCGGATCCTTCTTTTTATTCTTGCGTCCGCCCGGTCCGTAAAGCGGATTGTACTCCGGCTCTTCTCTGTCACGGTCTCTGCCATGTCTCTGCTTTGCACTTCTGGAGTCGTTCTTGGCTCTCTGTGCTCTGGACTGCTTTACCTCAGGCTTTACTGCATCAATACCGGAGAAGGAATTGCCTCCACGGCCGCCATCACGGCGTCCGCCGTTCTGACCACCTCTGTTATCACGGTTCTGGCCGTTTCCACGATTGTCGCGGTTATAGCCGCCCTGTCCATTTCCGCGGTTCCGGTTGTCACGGTTATCTCTTCCTCCCTGACCATTCCGGTTGTCACGGTTGTAGCCGCCCTGGCCATTTCCACGGTTCCGGTTGTCACGGTTATCTCTTCCTCCCTGGCCATTTCCACGGTTATCGCGGTTATCACGGCGTCCACCGTCACGACGGTCACGGTTATTGTCACGGTTGTCTCTTCCTCCCTGACCGTTTCCACGGTTATCGCGATTGTCACGGCGGTTATCCTGGGATGGACGATTTTCGGAAGCAGGCTTTTTCTCCGGTGCCTTCTGCGCCGCAGGAGCTTTTTCTTCTTTCTTTGGCTCCTCCTTCTTCACTTCTTCCTTCTTTTCTTCTTTCTGTTCTTTTGAAACAGTTTCCGGCTTCGCTTCCTTCTTTTCTGTCTCTTTCTCTGCTGTCTTTTTCTTCACCGGTGCTTCCTCCACAGGCTTTGCCTTCTGCTCTGTTTTCTCTTCTGTCTTCGCAGCCTCCGTTTTCTTTTCCTTCGGCTCTTTCTTTTCTTTTGTTTCCTTCTTCTCAACCGGCTCTGCCTTTACGGGCTCCTCTGCCACCTTTGCAGGCTCTGCCTTTTTGTTCTGAAATTTATTCAGAAGAAATTTGATCGCATCATCCTCGATGCTGCTCTGGGCACTTTTCACCTGAAATCCATTTTCCTGAAGAAGCTTGATCAGATCCTTGCTCTTCAGATCAGGAAATGCTCCCTGCAGACTTCTTGAAATCTCATATATCTTCATCTTTGCCATATACTACTACGACCTCCTAATCCATTTTCTTCATTATTGCCTGTGCAAAACCATTATCTACAACTGCCAGTGATGCTCTGAATTCCTTTCCCATGGCATGCCCAAGATAATCTTTTGCAGCATGGATGCGAAGGGGCACCTTATAAAACTCACACATGTTCCGGAATTTCTTTTGCGTATTTTCCGAAGCATCCTCCGCTAAGATAACCAATGCAGCTTCGCCCGTCTTTACCGCCTTCTCCGTCATAAACTCACCACTTACGACCTTGCCGGCTTTCTGCGCCAATCCGATCAGATTTAACACCTTATCCTTCTGCAATGTTATCCATCTCCTTTTCCAGTTCCTCATATATTTCATCCGGAATAACCGTCTTCAGGGAGCGTTCCAGTGATTTCCGTCTGCGCGCCTGGCGAAGACATTCCGTAGAATTACATATATATGCACCACGTCCGTTTTTCTTGCCTGTCAGATCGATCATAATCTGATCCTCCGGAGTTTTTATGATGCGTACCAGTTCCTTTTTCTCTTTTCTCTCACCGCATCCGGTGCATTGACGCAGCGGCACCTTACGGGGACGGACACTATTTTTTTCTCCCATGGACTCACTTCCTTTTCTGATTATTCCTGCTTAATATCAATCTTGTATCCAGTCAGCTTTGCTGCAAGTCTCGCATTCTGGCCCTCTTTGCCGATCGCAAGGGAAAGCTGATTCTCCGGCACAATAACTCTGGCAGTCTTTTCCTCCTCATCGGCTGTGACGGAAATAACCTTTGCCGGACTCAGTGCATTCTCGATCAGTACAGCCGGATCATCACTCCAGGTAATGATATCGATCTTCTCACCACGAAGCTCATCTACGATCGCATTGACGCGGTCTCCGTTAATACCAACACATGCACCCACCGGATCTACATTCGGATCCTCGGTATATACTGCGATCTTTGTTCTGGAGCCTGCCTCTCTGGCAATGCTCTTGATCTCTACAATACCGTCCTGAAGCTCTGTTACCTCTTCCTCAAAAAGACGCTTTACAAACTCCGGATGTGTTCTGGAAACCGTAATACGTGGTCCCTTTGTGGTATCCTTTACCTCAACCACATATAGCTTGATATGCTCCGTTGGCTTAAAGTGCTCTCCAGGCACCTGCTCACTCTCCATCAGGATTGCATCCACCTTACCCAGGTTAATACAAACATTATTGCCACTGTAACGCTGAACGATACCGGTGATCACCTCGCGCTCCTTCTCAAGGTACTGTGTATATAACACCTTTCTCTCTTCCTCGCGGATCTTCTGTACCACAACCTGCTTTGCCTTCTGCGCGGCAATTCTGCCGAAGTTTTTCGGAATAACCTCTGTAGATACGGTCTCGCCAACCTCTACATTGCCATACTTCAAAGCAGCCTCTGTCTTGCCGATCTGTGTGGTCGGATCCTCTAAAAGATCATCCTCAACCACCTCATAATCTGCAAATACCTTGATCTCTCCTGTATCGCGGTTGATGGATACACGGATATTGTCCGCCTTGCTCTCAAACTGATTCTTGCAGGCAGCCACCAGAGAATTCTCAATTGCTTCGAGAATAATATCCTTGCTGATCTGTTTTTCCTTTTCGATCGCCTCTAATGCTTCAATAAGCTCTGTGCGGTCTGACTTTGTTGATTTACTCTTTCTTGCAGCCATTTTTATCTCCTCCTAAATATAAGTCTTCAAAACTTGTATTCACTAAAAATTAATGGTTAGCTTCACCGACGAAATGTCTTTCCTCATAATCTCATACTCAGGTGAAAACTCTGTCTCCAGGGTAATAGTATCCTGTGTATATGCCAGCAATACACCGGTAAGCTCCTTTACGGAAATTTCCTTACCATTTCTTCCTGCCGGAAGCTTTCTTCCCTGATAAAAATGAACATCAACCTCTTCTCCGATGCTCCGTTTGAAGTCTTTGTCCTTTTTGAGCTGACGCCCCAGTCCCGGCGAGCTGACTTCCAGCACATAAGCCTCTGATATGAAATCATCCTGATCCATCATATCGCTCCATGCGCGATTTACCAATTCGCAGTCATCAAGGGTAATTCCACCCTCTTTGTCCACATAAGCACGCAGATACCACTGACCAGCTTCCTTGACATACTCCACGTCAACCAGTTCAAAGCCGTTTTCTTCCATCAATGGCTCCAGCATTTTCTCAGCCCGTGTCTCGTACTCCTCACGTTTCGTCAAATGCATAACCTCTTTTCCACTCCGGGGGCATGATAATCTTATAAACGACTGCCCTCGTTTCAAAACGAAAGAGTGGACCGCGCAGTCCACTCTTCATAATTTACAGTATCACAATGACGATAATAGCACTACACCCTTGGAAAATCAAGGGGTTTTGCGTATTTTTTACCAAATTTCGTTATTTTTTTACGATTTTTCCTCCATAATCGGTGCAATCCGTGTCTCATAGCCACTTTCATACAGAGTCCGTTCGGCTCTGCGAACCTCTGTTAGAGAAGGATACATTCCCTGGCACACTACATAATATCCACCTTTTTTGTCAATAAAACACTCAAAGCCATCCTCCTGCAACAGAGCCGCCAGATCTTTAGCGTTGTCCTCATGGGCAAACATCCCGGTCTCAATCGTATAGCTCCCTGCCTCTTCGGTAGCCCGCACGTCTTTTCCCGTTTCCTGCAGCGTCTGAAGGATCCCGTCCGCAATCGCCTGCGCCACCTCCGGAAACTTTGCATCCAAAAGCGCATTGTCCCGTTCCGTATTAATAAACCCTACTTCCACAAGCCCCGCAGGCATATCAGACTCCCGGATTACCGGCAGATCCTTCCGGACCGATATCCCCAGATTAGTAAAGCCCACCTTCTCCAGTTCATTATTGATATTCTGTGCCAGCAGGCGGCGTGGACCACTGTCCGCATACACCAGCGTCTGCACCCCGGAATATTGATTCGGAGACGGGCTGGAATTTCTGTGAAAAGAAACAAACAGATCCGATCCGTTTTCGTTGGCGATCGCCGCCTTCCTCTGTGGTGTCTGATATACATCCTCGGTCCGGGTATATCTCACATCCACGCCTCTGTTTTGCAGAATATTCCCAACTGCCAGTGCCAGGTTCAGATTATCGTCCTTTTCCCTCCGCCCCTGGTAGGAGGCACCGTTGTCATAGCCTCCGTGGCCGGCATCTAATGTTACCACTGCCATAGTCTTCCTCCCTTTGCTGTATTAATATAAGAAGTCTTCTCCTACTATGACTATGCAGAAGGGAGGAATTGGTGCGGGAAATTGTCAAACATTCCCTTGAAACGCCCCCCAATATATCGTATAATCGTAATGTTTGGACAATTTTGTAATCGAACAATTTGAATATCTCAGAGGAATAGTACGAAAATACTACTTACTCAGAAATGGAGAATAAAATGTCAGAAAATGATTTAAGAAAACAAATTGAAAAACGAAGAACCTTTGCGATCATATCCCACCCGGATGCCGGAAAGACGACACTGACCGAGAAGTTTCTGTTATACGGAGGTGCCATCAATACTGCCGGTTCTGTAAAGGGAAAGGCAAACTCCAAATATGCCGTATCGGACTGGATGGAGATTGAGAAGGAGCGTGGTATCTCTGTTACTTCTTCCGTTTTGCAGTTTAATTATAATGATTATTGTATCAATATTCTTGACACTCCGGGCCACCAAGACTTTTCCGAGGATACCTACCGTACCCTGATGGCTGCAGATTCTGCGGTCATGGTGATCGATGCGTCCAAGGGTGTTGAGGCACAGACGATCAAGCTGTTCAAGGTCTGCGTTATGCGTCATATTCCGATCTTCACCTTTATCAACAAAATGGACCGGGATGCCAGGGATTCTTTCGAACTTCTGGACGATATCGAAACGGTACTGGGCATCCGCACCTGTCCGGTCAACTGGCCGATCGGCTCCGGTAAGCGCTTTAAGGGAATTTATGACAGGGATGCCAAAACTGTCCGTTCCTTCCAGTCCGTTGCCACCGGTGGTGCCAAGGCTGCTGCCGAGACAGATTATGCCATTGATGATCCGGCACTCAAAGAGCTTGCCGGAGAGGATCTGTACGATCAGCTTCTGGAGGAGATCGAGCTTCTTGATGGTGCCAGCGATCCGCTGGATCTGGAGCAAGTACAGAACGGTGAGCTTTCTCCTGTATTTTTCGGATCTGCTCTGACCACTTTTGGTGTGGAAACCTTTCTGAATTATTTCCTGCAGATGACCACACCGCCTCTGCCACGCCACTCCAATGAGGGCGATATCGACCCGGTCACTTCTCCATTCTCAGCCTTTGTCTTTAAGATTCAGGCCAATATGAACAAGGCGCATCGGGACCGTATTGCATTTATGCGAATCTGCTCCGGTAAGTTTGAGGCGGACCATGATGTCTACCATGTACAGAGCGGCCGCAAATTAAAGCTTTCCCAGCCTCAGCAGATCATGGCACAGGACCGTCAGGTCATCTCCGAGGCATACGCCGGAGATGTGATCGGTGTATTTGATCCGGGTATTTTCTCCATCGGTGACACGATCACTATGCCGGGCAGCAAGTTTGAATATGAGGGAATCCCGACCTTCGCGCCGGAGCATTTCTGCCGCGTGGTACAGCTCAATTCCATGAAGAGAAAGCAGTTTGTCAAGGGAATCACCCAGATTGCCCAGGAGGGTGCGATCCAGATCTTTCAGGAGTTTACAGCCGGAATGTCTGAGATCATCGTAGGTGTTGTTGGCGTTCTCCAGTTCGACGTATTAAAATACCGTCTGGAAAATGAATATGGCTGTGAGATCCGCCTGGAATCCCTCCCATATGAGTATATCCGCTGGGTTGGTGACCCAACAACAGACGTGACAAAGCTGAAACGTATGAACAACGTCAAAGCTGTCAAGGATATGAAGGGCAATCCGCTTCTTTTATTTGTCAATGACTGGATGATCCGGATGGTTCTGGAGGACAATGAGGGTCTGGAGCTTCTGGAATTTAAAAAGAACTAACTACGTAATTATAAGTCACAAAACGGGATATGCTGTACGCATATCCCGTTTCTTTTGCCATAAACTTCCAATGATATTTCACTTCGTCCATAAAATCATCTTATCTTTATAGACAGATTACTTTTATCTTGCGGGATTTCTCTCCAATGATCACATAAATCACTGTGTTTCCCTTTTTCTTTCCCTTCACCTGAAATGTCGATCTCTGTCTCACCAAGCTTATAGTCAATTACTACTGTATTCCTCTTCTGAGTGCCAAGAAACTCACCATCTTTAATGTATGAGTTGTTAATGTTACCGGTCTGATCACCGATTGTCCACATACCCTCCCAGCAGAAATCCCAGAGTTTCAGAGTAGCACCGTCAGTAAGAGATGTCACCTTATATACAGGTCTTTTCATTTTGGCAATCTGATTAGTAATTTCCATTGGGAAGAATGTACGGCTGGAAGTAGCATTTCCATCATCATCCCTCATGTCATCTCCATCGCAACCATAAAAATCAACAACCTCGCTGTTGAGCTTTGTCACAATTTTATCATTGATCAATCCATTATGACCATCATCCTCCCCGGCCGCCGTAAATTCAAATACAAGCTTTTCCCCGTCCGGAATATAGCCTGGAGCCTTCGTGACTGATGCTGTAGTCTCAGGAAATTGACTGGCTTCTATGTCTTCTCCTGCATCATAAATCTCAATGGTGGCACTTGCACCGAAATCAAGACCAAATCCTAAAAAGGTATTTCCATTCCATGCTGGTGGCTCCGGTGTCTCTCCATCCTCATACTCAGCGGAAAGATCAATACCGATCTCTGTCTCGCCAAGAATATAATCCTTTTTATTTACGTCAGTACCTTTAATATTGTAATAAGTAAATATACCATCCTTTAGGGTAGCACCATTGATAGCCCCCTCTGTATCCCCATCTACAATCAAGCCATCCCAACGGAAATCCCAAAACTTCAATGTAGCACCTTCCGTAAGAGATGTCACCTTATATACAGGTCTTTTCATTTTAGCAATCTGATTAGCAATTTTCATTGGGAAAAAGGTTCTGCTACTGGTGCTGGTGTTATTCTCATCCACCGCTTCATCACCATCATGACCATAAAAATCAACAACCTCGCCGTTGAGCTTTGTCACGATTCCCTCATTAGTATCTCCATCATGACCATCATTCTCCCCGGCTGCTGTAAATTCAAATACAAGCTTTTCCACATCAGATGTCGTATCTGCCGTCTGAGCATCCGCACTGCCTGCCGGCAGATTTGCTCCTGTTATGAGCAGAGCAAAAATCAGCATACATAAATGATACAATTTTCCCTTTCAATCTTTTCCACTTCATATTTTCCCTCCTTATTATTACGTTACATCACGCATTTGAGATTAGCATTAAAATTAAAATACTGTTAATTTTATTACTATTTTAGTATAACGTATATTGTGCCATTTTTCCAGATTTTTTTAGAACAATTCCATACAAACCTGATTTTGCATCATTCACTCAACAGATATCTCGACTTTTTTTCCACTGCTTCTTAAGCTGTTCCTGACTACAGCCCTTTGATGCCTTTAGTTCAATCAAAATTCCCGGCAAATCTTTTCTCTCCGGTTTCAACTGAATATCATATCTGCCATCCCCGGATTCCCGGTTGGATGAAACAAATGAACCTCAAATTTTCTTTTGTCATCCAATTACAACTTATCTTCGTTTTATTATTTCACAGCACCTACAATACTTTCCAGTACCCTGTCTTTTTTGAACCAACTCTCTCTATATAACCATTGTCTCTTAAAAATGATATATTCTTTTCCACTGCGGTCTCACTCACACCTAATATGTTATGAAGTTCTGCAGTTGTAATATTCGGGTTGTCCCTCATTTCTGAAATAATTTTTTGCCTTCTTGAATTTAATGGCCTTTTATCCCCAACCTTTTTCCCAACTTTATTCCCAACCTTATTTATTCTCTCAAATGGAATCGTTACAACAATCGAATTCTCTCTAAATGAAAATGCATCTTTCCCGTACATTTCCGTAATCTTAGGAACTCCTCGTCCAGATTTCTCACTTATATGCAGTTGAAGAAATATCTCTGACAATTTTTCGTTTACAGGAATTGATTCTCCTAGGAAAAATCCCTCCATAGTCTGTGCCGGAGCAAGTGTTCCCCTTGATAGTATCTCTATCCTGTCGGAAAATACCGAAATCATTGGTTCATTTCCTTCCACCCATTTATTGTGCAGGACAGCATTTATGATAGCCTCACGAAATGCCTTGTTATCAAATAACGGAACCTCTTTTCGCTCAACGACCCTGTCTGTCTCATCCACCTGAATCAGGTTCAATACATCTCCATAACGCAATAGCTCATCTAAACTGTATAATAAGCAGTCATTACCAAATTCACGTACAGAAAAAAGATTAGAGCCTTTTGTTTCTCCATCAAAAATGGATACACGAAGCGGAAAATGAGAATTATCCGACAGAAGCTGCGCTAACATATTAAACTCGCCTTCTTCTGTTTTTAGCCCTAGATTCTTAATGAATGTCTTTTGATTTAGAACAATACCTTTGGAACCGTAATATCCAAATATTTTTTGAAATGTAAGTTCCTGGTATTTTGCCGGTACTGTTTCTATCGTTTCTGTTCTTCCATCCAGTATTTTGAAAAGTTCAATTTCTCTCTTAGGGTAATCCTTGATATTACATTTTGACGATCCGATTCTTAAAAACCTCTTTTCTTTAAACGCTGTAGGAATCTCAGTAGCCGCCGGAATTACTAAAACTACAACTCTCTTTCTAGAAATTTCAGTTTCTTTAAATTTGAAATTGATACTCGGAGATAAGTTTCTTGCAAGATAATTCTGATACGGTTCCTTATTATAATCACAATACTGATTAAAAGTTGTTCCTACAATTTCATGAGTGACATCATTTACACCCCAAATGAAAAAGGCATTTTTTTTATAATGAAATGCTGCTGCATTTGACAGGGCAGATACATATTCACCTAACACTTCAGGCTGAAACCAGTTCTCCTTAAATTCAAACCATTCCTGTTCATCATTTAAGGCACATAAATCTAAAACAATTTGTTTAATATCCATTAGTATGCTCCTTTACCCAACTTTTATTCCCAACTGAACTAATTATAACATGTTGGGAATAAAGTTGGGAATAAAAATAAAAAATATCCTTCCGCGATAATTTTCTGTAACTTATATTTTTACAAGAAAAAGGAGCTGCACATTTCAGGAAAATACCAAAGATAGCATATATTTCAAGATAACACTCCAGATAGAATATTCGGTTAATTTGTATCCTCCAAACATATACTGCAGCATATAACCGTCATCCTGTCCACTGCCCTTGATCCATCCCACATAAAACCACAATACTGCCGCAACCAACAAAATGCCGCAAAATAACCGGATTTTCAAAAAGCCTGTCGTTCCTCCGGTTACCCTCTGGTTATTTCCGGCAGAACAAGCAAGCGTATATAATGCAAGAAGTAAGATACCGGAAAGTACCGCAACTCCATACCATTCCCCCGGATAATATGTAAATATATCTCCGCCGCCGGAATATATGTGACGAAGGCACCGGGTCGATACCGCAATCATCAAAAAATAGAAAACGGCTCCCCATCCCCGGATACATCCTGTATATTTACGACTTTTGTCAGATTTCCATAAAGCAACCGCATCTGCAATCCCCAGAACAAGTAAAAGAATATCTATGAAGCATATAACTCCTAATGAAATCACCAGTGCCAGTACGAAAGGATTCGAAGCAGCATTTCGAATGCACCAGCCAAATATCTTTACTCCGTTCATTATTTTTTCGTCGTAAACGACTCCATTGTGTCTTTCCCGGAGTATTGTCAAACGAAACATGTCCAGTAACAATAACGGATATACAATCCAAATAAAATAATAAAATGTCTTTCTTATCTTTTTCACCAGACCCCTCCCCAAAAAAAGAACATGAATCCTGATATTTCACTGATCAGAAATTCATGTTCTCTTTCTCAAGCATCACAAAATATAATTTTATTAAACATCCACCCTATGCCCGTTCTATTCTTCCGTTGCATCCTCGTCTGTCTGGATATGCTCGGTAAAATACTCCTCTGCGATCATTTCCAGATAGGCAGCCTCCTCCTCCGGATACTGCTTCATCAGATCACTGCGGATATGTGCCATGATCACCAGATCATTCTCCGCCTGGGATACCTCTGGATTCTCCCATTTCTGCACGATCTCCTGTGTCAGGTTCTCTGCCATCCACTCCTTGATCCTGCGGGTCTTTTCCTGCTCCACCGGAATTTCTGTCTTGATCCGGGCTGATTTTACAACAGATACCACACCGCCGATCAGGAACAACAGGAACATAATTGCCAGACCACTCAGCACAACAATATTATAATTGATCGGAATCACATCTAATTTGCATAACAGCAGATATGCCTCTCCAATGATACCGAATATAATAAATGTAAGACCGGAAAACAACATATCCTTGTACGCATCTTCCTTCTTCACATACTCTTTGGCAGACTCGTACAAAATATCTCTGGCAGTATCATCCTCATCCTCGGCGTCTCCCAGATCAATATCACCATGATCCTCGGCAAATGGATTATAATTTGGATCTGCCGAATCCTCCTCGGCATCCCAGTCATACTCCTCTGCTTCATCAGACGCTTCTTCCGAATTCTCTTCCTCCGGACTGTCCACATCCTCGCCGGATGCAGTTTCCTGATCTTCTGTATCATTCTCCTGCTCACCCGATGTTTTCTGCTCTGCTTCCAGACGTTTTCTTTCCTTTTCCTGCTCCAGATCCTCCTCGGCTGCAGTCAGAAATCCCTCAAAAAGGCGTTCTGCTTTCTTTGCCATCTTTTCCGGAACTGTCACTTTATAGCTCTCTGTCTCCTCATCGTACTGCTTAACTGCACCTTTCACCTTGGAATACTCCAGATAACCAACAAAACGGTCTGCCATCTTCTCATCCTTCAGATTGCAGATATCAACCGTCTCAAACTCCTCTGCCGTTCCTTCTACCAACGGAGTTCCACAGTCTGCACAGACGGTGATCCCATCTCTGTATTCTGTCTTACATTTTGGACACCACATAATTACGTCCTCCTCTTATTATTCTATGTATTTATACACATATTTCATCTTTTCTATGGTAGCATACACCATATCAAAACTCAAGTTTTCCGGCATTCTTTCACAAAGTCTTCACATCCCTCACCGGATAAACCGTACCACACAATAGACCTGGCCCTCCGGATCCTGCAATACCACCAGATACCCGTCCTCCATCTCATTACGCATTGGCTGGATCATATCCCCCAGCTTTGCCTGACGACGGTACTCTGCCCGCATCTCCCTGACCGGAAAATCATCCGGCAGATATGCCGTTGCCATGCGGACATACTGACCATTATTTACATGATGATTTGTGTCCAGATGATACTCCTGTACCTGAAAACCTTTTTGCTGCTGTCCCCCTTCCTTGGGAACCGCAATCTTGCGGGAAACCTTTTCCATAGGAAGAGGCTCCTCGATTCCATAAAGCTCAATATCCTCCGGCTGCACCATACATGGTCTGCCCTTTTTCATATCCAGAAGACTCCATATGGAATATGCCTTCACTACCATATCCCCCGCTTCATCGTGGATCATAAAATTACGATAACCAAACATCTTCTCGCTGCCGCATGCCTGTGTGGTGATCCGGATCTGCTCTCCCAGCTTCGGATAGCGGTCAACCACGATCTGCCAGAAATTTAAAACCCACATCCGCTCCCTGCTGTAAGTGGTCTCCATCCCTACTCCCAGCTTTTCCGACTCAAAGCAGGTGCAGTCCTGCAGATAATTCACGATTCCATCCAGACTCAGCCTGCCATTTTCTGCCAATTCACTATATCTTACTCTGCTTTCAAATGAATACATATGAATCCCCATTTCTATATTTCTAAAAGAAAAAAGGAGCCTCCATCCTTTGGAAACTCCTTTCTACTGCAAACTTACTGAAATAATGATAATTATTTAACCAGCTCTTTCACCTTTGCAGCTTTACCTACTCTGTCACGAAGATAGAACAGTTTCGCACGTCTAGCTTTACCTTTACGTACAACCTCAATCTTATCAATGATCGGAGAATGAAGCGGCCAGGTCTTCTCAACACCAACGCCGTTAGAGAACTTTCTAACTGTGAATGTCTCTCTTGCGCCACCGTTCTGTCTCTTCAGTACGGTTCCCTCATACACCTGGATACGCTCACGGCTACCCTCGATAACCTTTGCATAAACCTTTACAGTATCTCCAACACGGAAATCTGCAACTTCTTTTAACTGTGCATCTTCAATTGCCTTAATAATATCGTTCATGATGTGACCTCCTTATATTTTCGACATTCTTAATACTTATGTGCTTTCTGCAACCGTAACAGAGGAATATCTCTACTCACAACCACACTATCATATCATAAGAACCCCGCCAATACAAGCCCTAAATTCAAAAAAATTGGTAACTTTCTTATTCCGCCTGAAACAGCTCCACCAGCTCTTCCATAGACAACTGATTTACAAAGACCTCACCGGCTTCGATCACATTCTCAGACAAAAGCTTTTTGCGGGTCTGAAGTGCATCGATCTTTTCCTCGATGGAATCTTTCATGATCAGCTTGATCACCTGCACTTTCTTTTTCTGGCCAATACGGTAAGCACGGTCCGTCGCCTGCTCCTCCACAGCCGGATTCCACCATGGATCAAAGTGGATCACAGTATCCGCCCCGGTCAGATTCAGTCCGGTTCCTCCTGCCTTTAAAGAGATCAGAAATACCTTTACCCTTCCCTGATTGAAGCTTTTTACATATTCCTTGCGCTGCTCCGGCTTCGTAGCGCCTGCCAGATAATGATAATCAATCCCCTGCGCCTCCAGTTCTCCGGCAATAATATTAAGCATAGAGGTAAACTGCGAAAAAATGATCACACTGTGTCCTCCATCCAGAATCCCCGGCAGCTGCTCCATCAAAAGATCCAGCTTGCCACTGCCACCATGATAATTCTCGATAAAGGTTCCCGGATGGCAGCAGATCTGGCGCAGTCTGGTAAGTGCCGCCAGCACCTGCATACGGCCGCCGGCCGCCTCCAGGCCTTCCGCTCCCCTCATCTCCTCCTGAATCCGGGACAAATAAGACAGATAAATCTTTTTTTGCTTGGCTGTCATCTCCGCCATACGTTTTGTCTCAATCTTATCCGGAAGCTCTTTCAGCACTTCCTTTTTCATCCGCCGCAGAACAAAAGGCTGTATCCTTGTCCGCAGCTCTTTCATTTTATTCTGGTCATGCTCCTTTAAGATCGGCTTCTCATATGCGTCCGCAAAACGGGAATATTTCATAAAAAATCCCGGCATGATAAAGTCAAAGATCGACCACAGCTCTGACAGGGCATTTTCAATCGGCGTACCTGTCAGGGCAAACCGGTGATCTGCCGGAATACTCTTGACTGCCTTCGCCCCCAAAGAGGATGGGTTTTTGATAAACTGTGCTTCATCCAGAAATATGTGGTCATATTTCTGTTTCTGGTAGCTTTCCGTGTCCTTCCGAATCAGGGGATATGTGGTGATCCACACATCATACTCCCCATCCTGCCCGGAGATCAGTGCCTCCCGCTCCTCCGGTGTTCCCTGTACGATACAGGTCCGGATCGACGGTGCAAACTTCTGAAACTCATCCTGCCAGTTGTAGGCCAGAGAGGTAGGACACACGATCAATGTCTTCTGTCCCGGAAAGGAACAGATATAAACGATCGCCTGTAAGGTTTTTCCAAGACCCATATCATCCGCCAGAATACCACCCATTCCATAATGAGCCAATGTTTTGAGCCACTGGAAGCCAACCACCTGATAAGGTCTTAGGGACGCCGTAACAATATCCGGGATCTCCCATTTCATCTGTTCCGGATGCTTGAGATCCTGTAGCAGCATCTCATAAGACTCCTGCCTCTGCAGCCGGCTTCCCCTCGGCAGCATCCGTTCCAAAAACATAGCGGTACTCTTATGAAATGTCATTTTACTTCCATGGAATTCCTGATCATTCTCCAACATCCAGCGAAGAGAATGAAGCTGGGAATCCCCTCTGGTCAGATCAATAAAGGAACCATCCTTTAAACGGAAATATTTCCGTTTAAGCTGCACCGAACGGAAAAAGGCCTCCAGCTCCTCTCTCGGTATCTGTGCATAACCCAGATCAATTTCCAGCAGATTAATATCCGTATCTAATCGTATATTAGCGGACATAGTTCCCATTTTACGGATGCCATGGCTCTTATACTCCTTGGAATAAAACACCTTAAAATGATCCGTCAGCTCTGTGATCCGGTCCGTCATCAGTTCAAAAATATCATTCTCATTTTTCAGCAGAAACGTATCCCCCTGCACCTGAAAGTTCAGGCCATAGAGAATGCTGAGCAGCCGCTCCTCCTCTTCCTTGTCCCGGACCAGTATAATATCTCCCTCCGGGAACTCCTCCCGCAGAGGATTCACACGGTACCTGCCATAGCAAAACTCCAGTCTGGCAGAAACATAATATTTCTTACGCATCTGACTGACATCCAGATAAAGCTCCGGCTGTAACGCCTCCACGATATAACTTTCCCGAACCTCCTCCGGCACCTGCACCTGCATAGACTTTTTAATGACCGGCAGCACCTTCTCAATAAAACGCTTTTTATTTTCTCCGCGAAATTCAATCTGCCGTTCCTGAGACTGAAACAGACTGGAATAAAACGGAAGCAGGTTACAGATATAGTCCCTCTCCGGCAGATAAATATCGTTTTTATAATATAAAATAGAACCGTCCTGTGACAACGCATGCAAAGGCTCCCCACCCTCCTGGGCAAGCCTCAGTTCGTCCCCTTCCATCTGCATATCAAGAGAAAGCTCCGGCCGGCCTTCAACAATCTGTGCCGTTCCCATTTCTTTTCCAAACAGATTAAGCTGGCAGTCCAGTCCCTTTGCCAGATGCAGCAGCTTAACCAGCATATTCTGAGACAGAACCATCTCCTGACGACTAAACAGATTAGAATAATAGGTCTTTCCCAATGTCTCCTGAATCTCGTAAATCTCCGTAAGATATGACATCACACTGGCGGACGCCTCATCAAAAGCACATTCTCCGGGAATAAAATAAAACTGCTTTCCCAGACGGATATCCCTTTCCTCATAATAATCTGCAATAAACTTTTTGGTATTGGTTACCTTATACATTTTTTCAGAACCCGCATACAGGCTGAGATATGCCTTGGCATTCTGCTTTTTGAGCAGTGACGGTATCGTGATCCGCAGTCCCAGATGATAATAAGTAGGACTCAGACGGCGAAATTCCCTTTTCTGAAAATATTCAATGATCTGGTATGCTGTCTTATCCTTTTTGTCAAGGTTCTCCCGCACATTTTCCCTCTGCTGGTAATCAGCAATAAACAGCAACGTTGCCACCACATGCTTGCAGGCTCCCTTCTGCTTTACATGAGAAGGGCAGTTACAGGTATAAAGCCATTCTCCCTCTTCGGAAACCTGTATCGTGACCACATACTGGTTACCCCCATGTACCACACTGCGATACTGACCGGCGTTTTCATTCCATGTCACATCGCTGACAGCGTGAGCTGCATAATAACGCATTCCCCGATAATATACCGTCTCCGAGGACGCCATACGGCGGATTGCCTCCCGTGTGATTCTTTGCATGCACGAAACCTCTTTTCTATTCAACAAATGACTTTTGCGGATACTTTATTTATTACGCTTCAAATTCCTCTTCCAGCAGATGAAGCTTATCTGCCACAATCGACATTTTCCTTCCAAACGGAAATTCATATAATTCCTCTCTGTTCAGTCCCTTCAATTTCAGGACAAGAACAAAATATACGCATACCGCTGCCACAAGAGCCGGCAACAGAGAAATTACATTGCTCTTTGTCAATACATGGAACAACCGGAACACGACAAATGTCACAATGCCCATGATCACAGAGGACAAAAACGGTACACAGAAGCATTTGGTGATCTCCTGCTTAAAGCCCAGATGCGCACTGACGGAATATCCGTTCAATACACAAACAAGCAATGGATATGTGACATTACCGATCACCAGAGCATATACTCCAAGTCCTGTGAAACGCATCAATCCCCACACCAGTACAATATGCACGATCAGAGAGATCAATGAATGGATCACCGGCAGACGCATCTGGTCAATACTCTGCAGCACGCCGCTTGTCACGGTAGATAACGCATAAAATATAATACAGCTTGAACCAATCATCATCATCATGGAGCCCGTCCGATACTCCATGGAAGGATAAATGGAATGAATGATCGGCACTGCCAGCACTGCCATTCCCACGGCAGATGGAAATGCAATGATCATATTAAACTTGACTGCCAGATTTACCTTGCGGTGTACCGCATGCTTATCTTTTCCAATATAAGATGCCACAAGACTCGGCACCATAGAGGATGCGATTGCCGTAGAGACAGCGATCGGCACACTCACCAGTGTACGATATTGTGTACTGTAAATGCCCTGCCAGGTACTGATCTGCGTACCGCTGATGCCCTTGCCCAGCAATACCCAGTTGATCAGTGATACATCAATAATACCACTGAGCTGATATACTGTCTGGCTCAGAATGATAGGAATTGCCGTCCACAGGATCAGCTTATAAGTCTCTCCCAGAGACATCTCCTCGGAGACACGATCCTTTCTCTGCTGCTTCTTCATCACCGGCCGATACAGCAGATAGATCAACACCAGAAAGATCAATGCCATCAACGCACCCATACTGGTACCAAGAGTACCGCCGGCAGCTCCCCACGCAGAGAACTTTGCCGATGCACTGTGGGCACGCATCATAAAAAATGCTGCAGATACACTCACAATCGCATTGACGATCTGTTCGAAAATCTGGGAAATTGCCGTCGGCATCATAGTTTTTCTACCCTGGAAAAGACCTCGCAGCGTTCCCATAATTGCTACCACAAAAATGGTTGGTGCCAGAATACGCAGTGGAATGGAAATTCCGTAAAAGCTCTTAAAGAAATTTTTTTCCAGCCAGTCTGCTCCAAAAAAGACAAATAATGCTGCCGCACCACCGGTACAGATGGAAAAGATCATAGAACACCGGAAAATATGATATGCCTCTTTATACCGTTTTTCAACACATTTGGCCGATACCATCTTGGATACCGCCATCGGCATACCATAGGATGAAATGATCAGCAATATATTGTATATCTCGTAAGCAGAAGAATAGATTCCGTTTCCCTCGGAGCCAATAATATTGGCCATCGGTATCCGGTACAAAAGACCGATCATCCGTACCAGGATCGATGCCACCGCCAAAATACTTCCCTGCTTCAAAAAACCGCTGGCAGCAGTTAATTTCTTGTTTGTTGTTTCCATTCTGTTACCCATGCCTTTCCCACGCCTGCATGACAGAAACCGCAGGCTTATATTTCCTGTATCTTATAATTTATTCCCGTATAATACCCAGATCCTGCAGAATCTGCTCCTGACGCCGTTCCATCTCAATCCGTTCCTCGTCCTCCATATGATCATAACCAAACAGATGAAGCATACTGTGCGCCGTCAGAAAACAAATCTCCCGTTTCAGGGAATGACCGTATTCTTCCGCCTGCATTTTGGCGCGCTCCACAGAGATTACAATATCCCCCAGTATGAGCTCTCCCGTCTCCGGATGAAAATACTCTGCTGCATTATCCTCATCCTCCAGCACAGAAAAATCCGCAGGTGCCGGATAATCTACCATCGGAAAAGAAAGGACATCCGTGGGGACATCCAGTTCCCGGAACTCCCTGTTAATTTCACGGATGGAATCATTGTCGGTAAACGTTACATTTACCTCAAATTCATAGGGACATTTTTCCTGATCCGCTGCCTGGCAAATGACTTTTTCCAAGATCGTTTCGTAATCAAAATCCAGTTTCTGATCTGTTTCATTTTCAAAACAAATTGTCATGGTAAATGATAATCCTCCCTTATATCTCAAATGCATGTGCTACATAAAATGCTTTTAATGTATCTAACTGTGCATCGGTCAGTCCAGCTTCATCCAAACCGCCCTTATTGATACGATTTGTAAATATACTCATCACAAGCTGGTCATCGGAAATCGCACCTCTTTTGCCGTTTTTGCGAAGATATTCACTAGTGGAAACAATACAATCGCTCAGCATCACAACGGCCGCCTCCGGACTTTTCGGTATCTCGCTGCCGGTATTATGCTGGCGGATCACTGCTGCAAGATCCTCCGGAAAGCCGTATTGTTCTGCCAGAACAGCATTGCCCTCCATATAATTGTCCGGGGAAAGCATTCTTCCTGCCTCGTGGAACATTCCTCCCACAGCTGCCAGTGCCTCATTGCAGCCCAGCTCTCTGGCCGCCAGCCCGGATAACCGGCTGATCTCATAAGAATGCTGATAAAGAGTATCCTCCTCCTTCAACTGAAGGATTAACGGATAATCATCCTGCAGATATGCCATCATATCAAACGATTCCACAGAAGCTTCCGGCTCCTGTCTTTGATTTTCCTCCGGCTCCGGACCGATACCGGCTTCCACGTCAGGTGACATCTCCGGCACATCTGACGCACTGTCAGCTCCGGCTGTCCCGCAGACAATCTGCAAAATACCACTGAAGACCGCCACAAATACCAGACTGGAAATCTCCAGGATCAGGAAATATCTCTGCCGGAATATCTCACTGCTCTGAAATCCACAGCGGATTACAAACAGGGCAATACACAATGCCACAAGAATCACTCCTGCATATGGCATTTCCTTTCTGTCACGCAGCATAGATAAGATCATTACGATCGCTGCTGCCATGATAAAATACCCCACCAGCAGATTGATATCCTTATGGACCAGTGCCGCATTGCACAGATAATCCAACATCAGAACGCCAAAGGTCACTGCCTTGATCTCGACCGACTCAAGATATCCCACAACTGCCAGCGGCAGAAGCCAGAACAGCCCAATGTGGTAGCGGGATGCGGCGCCGATCAGACACAGGGAAACGGAAAAAGAAAACAGATAAACTAACTTCTCCGGAATCTGTGCCCACAGCATGTCCTCTCTTGTATGAAGCAGTGTCATAAATACCACACCAATGATCAGAGAATAACAAACCTGCACCAGCATACCGGCAATGGTCATACGATTTATACCGGCACATATCAATGCTCCCAGTATCAGCGACAGATACATCACGATCGAGAACAGTCTTTTTTCATTTATCCTTTCCATGACGTGCCCCCTGCTCCTTTTTTCTTGCCTCGCGGCGAGCCTGTTTCTTTTCATAATCGTCATATGCACTGACGATCTGCTGTACCAGCGGATGACGAACTACGTCCTTATTATCTAAAAAGGAAAACCCGATATCATCTACATTTTTCAGTACATTGATTGCCTGATCCAGTCCCGAAGCGGTTCCCGACGGCAGATCCTTCTGTGTCTGATCTCCGGTCACAACGACCTTGGAACCAAATCCGATTCGTGTAAGAAACATCTTCATCTGCGCCGGCGTGGTATTTTGTGCCTCATCCAGAATAATAAAGGAATTGTCCAGAGTACGGCCTCTCATATACGCCAGAGGTGCCACCTCGATCAGTCCTTTCTCGACATTTCTCAGATAGCTGTCCACTCCCATGATCTGATGAAGCGCATCATATAATGGCCGCAGATAAGGATCCACCTTGCTCTGGAGATCCCCCGGCAAAAAACCCAGTTTCTCCCCCGCCTCAATTGCAGGACGTGTCAGAATGATCCGGCTGACCTCATCCCGTTTAAACGCCTCAATCGCCATCGCCATGGCAAGATATGTCTTTCCGGTTCCTGCCGGCCCAACGCCAAAAACGATCATCTTTTTACGAATCTGGTCCACATATTTCTTCTGTCCGGTCGTCTTTGGTTTGATCAGCTTTCCCTGTATGGTCCTGCATACAATGTCCGAGTCGATCTCCACCAGCTCCGATTCTCTGTGCTCCATAGAAAGTGCCAGCGCATAATCCACATTCTGCTCCGTGATGGTATTGCCTCTGCGGGACAATTCCAGAAGCTGCATCAATATGCTCTCTGCCGTCTTAACGCTGGCCGCCTCTCCCACCAGCTTCAAGCCACCGTCCCTGGCAACCATCGTAACATTCAGATTCCGTTCAATTTTTTTGATATACGCATCGAAACTGCCAAATATGTTTTTTTCATGCTCGGCAGGTATCTCAATAACTGTCTCCATAATCGACATGTAATATATTTCCTCCAAACTAACGCTAGAATTGCTGATATTTCTTCTGCTTTTTGGAATAGACAATATCTGCCTCCCCCACAAAGCAGTCCCCCTGCTCCCGGATGACCAGTTCGCCCTCCAGGTCATAACATCCCTTCTCTGTCATCTGCTGCCGGTAATAATCAAACCGGCCGGTAAGAAGCTTTGCCGCCTCTTCTTGGGAATAACGTGATTTTTCCTGTTGTATCTCCCGAAATGTCTTTTTCCAGACAAAAACAGGAAAACGGCATGACAGAAAAGGGCATACTTGCCCACCTTCACGGATTATATCATATTTTTCGTAACTTTCCAAACTTTTTAATGGATTATATAGAAAAAGATCATGATTTTTTATGTTTATCTGGTATATGGTACGGCTTTTCCCCGTTATTTTTCTTTTCTGATACTGCTTTTTCAGACTGTCCTCATAATGATAAACAGACTGCAGTACCACCGTTCCGGCCGCCCGGACATGCTTTTTGGCCACCACCTCCTCATTGTCTCCCACAATCTTTACCTTTTCTGAGATCAGCTTCTGTCCCTCTTTCACCTGATCTCCGGCTCTGACCTTTGCCGTCCCGGTCTTGGTCACAATACTTAACACGGTTCCGGAATTTTCTGCCACCAGACTTGCCGGCACCTTCTTATGCTTCTTTTTCTGCAGCAGCACTTCATCCAGCCGCACATAAAGCTTGCTTCCGGACTTTTCCACCGATGCCCATCCAATATCCTGATACTTTTTTCGAAGCTTTGCTTCAATCTCACTGCACACGACATCCTTTCCTGCCATCCCTCCATACACATCTTCGGATTCCAGATACCGCAGGATGCTGTCCTTCGTATGATACGACTGTCCTGACACTTCAATGCCCCAGATCCTTCCTGCCAGCAAAAACAAAATGCACAGCATAGATAAAATTCCACACCAGAAGCTGGCTCTCGCAATTCCTCTCCGAAGCCAGAAGTAGCCGCCAATCCTTTCCTTCACCACAGGGAAAACTCCTGTCTTTTGTACCACAGGGCGCAGCTTATAATAATCCGTTCGTTTCATACAGCCATATACATACTGCCCCTGCCGCTGCCACCGGACCTTCCACCAGAAGATTCCCTTCGTCCTGCAGATATTGATAAAACGCTCTGCCTGATCTCCCGGCAGACGTACGATCACATAGCCTCCGCACCAGGTCAAAATTTTATGTATCATTCCCGCTCCTCCATCTGAGCTATCCTTTCTCTTATTTGCTGCCTCGATATCTGTTACTGATATTCTATGGAATGGATCTCTCCCACCACACACATACAATCCTCCCGGTAATAGGCAATTCCCAGCCGCTTCCCGGCGATCCGGATCTTTCCTGTCTTCGTCTGTATCCGGATCTGCTCCTCCTGATATTCTAATATACTACGGTAATTCTCAATACATACCCGGTATCTTCCAAAACTGGTCACCACAGGAGCCTTTGCCAGAATATCCTCTGAAAGATTCAACACTCCCGATATTTTTCCCGACAACACAGGATCCTGCATGGAGGGTTCCGTTTTCATCCTCTTTTCATGCTTATGCTTCACCGGTTTGACACGATACTCCCTTCTCATGGATTTCCTCCGATCAACAGTCTCCTTCCTGTCATTATATGCAAAAAACACCGGAAAGTGACTTCCGGTGTTTGATCTATGTCATTATTTACTTTTCTTTTTGTCTCCCAGCGTGTCATCGATCAGATTCTCAATGACAGACTTTTTAACCCAGACATCAAAGCTCAGCATACAGATAAATGCAAATGTCGTCAGAAGCTTTTTCTCCTCCGGATCCTCTACGTCAGCAAAGGCCTCTCCGGACTTGTTCAGCTTACGGATAATGTCTCTCGCCTGGGAATTGATATTTTCCTGCTCCAGCTCCACGATCTGCCGGTAAATATCACTCAGGGATAAACCGTCCTCACTTCCAAAAAACTTCTCCGTCAATGGATTCAGAATACTCTGTATATCATTGATAGACAAAAAGTTCTTGAGATAATAAATATAGATCAGCAACAGCATATGCTCACTGGAATATTTCTTTTTGACCGGTGGCGGCAGCAAATTATTCTTCGTATAATTGTTGATCATAGTCTTGGTGAGTATCTTATCCTCCTCAAACCGCTTGGAAGAACGCAAATGCTCATCCATAAACGTCGTCACCTGATCCATATATAAATCAATCTGAGGTATTTCATCGGGAGTAATATAGTCGATATTTTGTATACTCCGTAGGAGATTCAGAATCTCGTTTGTGTATTTTTTCTGCATAATGCCTCATTCCCTGTTCTTTTCACATTTTTTCGCATCTGTCATTATAACGCATTTTGGAAATTATGGCAAGAATGAATCCCTGTGCTGTTCAAACCTGCAAAATCAAAGAAACGGTCCCCCACCATTTGGTAGAGAACCATCTCTTTTCCTTATTCTCAATAGATAATTTTATTTTTTATAATTTTGTTTCACATTTGCTCTAAGACGTTCCACCATTTCCTTTTCCGGTTCATCCATATAATAATAATTGGGGTCTTGTTTTAAAACTTCATTTAATACGTCCTCTTTATTATCTGCACTTAAGATTACAAAAGCACGCTTTTCTTTTATATATTTTAATTTGCAATACATATTTTTTCGAATAAGATAAATCTCCATTTTTTCTCCTATCCTATCCCATGTAAATCCATTACAAAAAAATACTTGTTCCATTTTCGTCTTCTTGGCATTTACTGCACGTTCTTCCCGTAATCTTTCCTGCTCCTCCTTTGGTAACTTACTTTCCTCCTCGTCTCTCTTTTTAATTCGCAGTTGTCTTTGCCTTTCCCTATTTTCTTCCATCTCTATTTCATCCATCATTATATGATACAGTCTATCAAACGCCTCATCTTCACTATCCGTTTCCAGAAATATATAGAATTCACAAACACTTGATCGGTCGGGCAGTGTTTTTCTATATACCTTCCATTTCCGATTTTCCTGATCATAACAGCACCCAATGGTATACGATGATGATAATTTTTCTTCTACCTCCACAAAGATATCTTTTAGTTCTGGTTTTAACTCTTTCTTTTTTTTTAAAAATTCTTCTTTTTTCATCCTGTTATCCTTCTTTCTTATATCCCTTCTGTTAAAATTCCCAGCTTTTTTAAAACATCACCTGACAATGGCGTTAAAAACTGATTTGCTCCTCCCTCCATGTCACCCATTGGTGCTGCTTTTCCCCTGCAAGAAAGAAACGATTCCCCACCATTTGGTAGAGAACCATTTCTTATTAAAACGATTACCTATCTATTTCATATAGTTTGCCATCACATTTTCATCTAATCGTTTCAACATTTCCTTTTCCGGTTCATCCATATAATAATAATTGGGGTCTTGTTTTAAAACTTCATTTAATGCATCCTCTTTATTATCTGCACTTAAGATTACAAAAGCACGCTTTTCTTTTATGTACTTAATATCACAATATGTATCATTTCGAACAATATATTCTAATTCATCGTCTTTTCCTATTTTCTTTCTAGTAAATCCATTACAATAAAAAACCTGCTTCATTTCTATCAATTTAGCATTTACTGCACGTTCTTCCCGTAATCTTTCCTGCTCCTCCTTTGGTAACTTGCGGAATTTTTTCGGGTGGTTGTCACCCTACCCGATTTTCCTTTCTTTTAATTTCAAGAGACTTTCGCCTCTTTTTTGTTTCTGCTTCTTGTCTTGGATTTAGCCATTCTTCTTCTGAAAAACTCCAGGCTCTGGTTCCTTTTGCCCATCTTTCCGGATATCTTCTTTTCTTCTGCATACAATAGATCACCATCAACCTGCAAAGTGAATAAGTCTGTTTTATTATCAAAATGCTGATATATTTTAATCCCCTGAAATATTTCAAAATTCTTACCTATAGACAAATTACAACTTTCCTCAATATTAAGCTTTCCTCCTGCAAAAACGTAATCCTCCTTTACTGATACATCACTATGCTGTATATAAAATCCTCCACTGCCTTCCTGGATAATATTTTTCTTTACAATTACTTTTTTTCCATTTGTATATAAATTTCCATGAATATACAAATTGTCACAAATCAGATCCTCTTCCAGCACAATGTCGCTATTTATATGATAATCTCCTCTTGATTCTTCCTCCGGCTCTTTAGTTACAAAGGGCCCCTCTGTATCCGATGGCATTTTTGTTTCTTCTGGTCGATCTGTATCCATCGGTTTTTCCGTTGATTCTTCTATATTTGTCTCTGCTGGCATAGCCGTTACCGGATATACTGTACTCGTCTCCTCCGGAGGAGTTGTAGTTCTAAAATCCGTCGCTGTACATTCCGGAATAATCGTTTCTGGATTATCCGTAAACACCGGATCAACAGGTGAAGTCACAGGATGTCCTGTCTCGGCAGGATCTACAATCAATGTTTCCAACGGATAATTTGTTTTTACCGGATCTGCTGTTGGAATCTCAATATTGCCAGAAGAAACCGGAGCCGATGATATCATAGGAAGTCCAGAAGCTATCGGAGCTGATGAAGTTACAGGAAGCTCAGAAACCTCCGGCTCCTTCGATGAAAATACCATCTTCTTTTTTGAAATAAACCCTTCTTTTCCAAACTGTTCCAAGTCTTTTTCTTTACCAGATGCCTGAAATCCAATCTCTACCTTTCCTCCAACAGCGATTTCAGAGTTATAATTCATTGGATTTATGGAATACCCGCTTTTGTCTTTTTGACATACCGCATTCCAAATATTATCTATCTGACCATCCCATACAAAATGTAGCTTCCATCCCTTCAGAATTTCCTTTCCCGTATTTTCAAGGATGATCTTTCCTATGATCCCTCCATCCCATTGATTTGACACTTCCGTTGTAATACGGCAATATCCTCCAAAATCTGCCGTATCCCCAACTGCTCCCTTGGGATCCTCCCGCTCTCCTTCAATTTCAATTTTGTCCGGAGCCTGAGGTAAATCGACTCCTTCCGCAATAAATCCAATGTTAATGCTTTCCCCTGCATTGAGCAGCTTATTGTAGGATTCCGGTGTGAGCACATACTGCCATGCACCGGACACCTCCTTTTCACTTGCAATAGATGCATTCCATATATTTATTATTCTTGCCTGATATACAAAACGAAGCTCAGAAAGCTTCATACTTTCCTCTCCATCGTTTGTAATGGAAATATCTATTTGCACCTGATTTCCCCAACCAGACTTTGTCTCATATTTCACGCTGCAGCCATTGGAGGTGTAACTTTTCTCTGTAATATTTTCCTTTTCCTCCTTCTGCGCTGCCTTTACCTGATGAATATTCATCAAGCAGTCCGGTGTCATTGTGATCAACATTGCAATTGCCACAATCAGACATATAACTTGTTTCATAATTCTTTTTCTTTTTTTCATAAGTACCTCCTTAATTATACTTTTTCTGCAAACCTATCGTTGTGTGTTTTACATTAGCACTATATATATAATATGTCAACAATAATATTTATTATCTGTGCTACTTCTATAATTTTCTACGAAAAAAGAAGACCCCCTGCATGGAGGTCCTCCTTTTCGTTTTATAATAACCGAAGATGAATTTCCACTTATTTTCCGGCCGCATCCTTTGCGAGCTGCGTATCTACCAGATCATCATAGGACAACCGGTCCTTCAATACTCCCGCATCCTGCAGAATATCCTGTAAAAGCTCAAAGCTGGCTTTTTCAAAGACCAGATTTTCCTTCCAGGTTCCCTGGTCATAATAACGCTTTACCACAGTAACCAAAGCCTTCTCGTCCGTCTCCGGGAACTGTGGTGCGATCACCTTTGCAATTTCTTCCGGAGTGTGGCTCTGCACAAAATCCATTCCCTTCTGTACCGCCTTCGTGAAAGCAAGAAGCTCCTTCTGATGATCCTTCATATAACTTTTTTTGGCAGAATAAGCCGTGTAAGGAACATCACCGCTGGCTTCCCCAAGAGATGCCACAACGACACCTTTCTTGTCAGCCTCCAAAGAAGCAGCAAATGGTTCAAATTCCACGGTATAGTCTCCCTGTCCGGAAGCATATGCCTGTGCTGTGAGACCAAAGTCAATATTTTTAACAATTTTCAGATCTTTTTTCGGATCAATGCCATTTTTCTTTAATACATATTCAAATACCATCTCCGGCATACCGCCATCCCGGCCGCCCAGTACAGTCTTCCCCTTCAGCTTGCTCCAGTCAAAGGAGTCATCCTTTGTCTTTGCCACCAGGAAATTACCGGCACGATTGGTCAACTGGGCGAAATTCACAATGTAGTCCTTTGCGCCCTCCTGATACACATAAATAGAGGACTCGGAACCCATAAATCCTATGTCTGCCTCCCCGGAAACCACTGCAGTCATTACATTGTCTGCCCCCATTCCATTGGTCAGCTCCAATGCAATCCCTTCGTCCTCAAAATACCCCTTTTCAATCGCCACATACTGCGGTGCATAAAAGATAGAGTGTGCCACCTCGTTGAGACGGATCGTAGTAAGCTCTTTATCCTGCTTGCCACAGCCCGACAAAGCACCCACCATCATCACCGCCGTCATACCAACGCAAAGCGTCTTTTTCCAGATACGTTTCATATGATACCTGCCCTTTCTGTACAAAAAAGAGGACACCCCTGTGGGTATCCTCTTTTGCACAAACAATTTATAGATTATGGTATGCGGCTTTTTCAAAATGGTTCGCCTTCTTTAATTGAAGAAGGACCCCCACCCGTTACTATATCCGTTTCCATTCTGGGAATTATTTCCATTTTGATTTCCATCATTATTCTGGGAGCCGTTCTGACTGCTGTTTCCACTCTGGTTGTCATTACTTTGGCTGTCATTACTCTGGTCATCTGTGGAATCTGATTTCTTACCAAGCTTTACTTTCATGGTAACCTCTTTATAATCACCGTTATCTGCTCTCTTTACAACAACCTCCACAGTATCTCCGGCTTTGCAGCGTCCCAGACGATCCTTCAGACCATCCATGGTTGTTGTCTCATTTCCGTTAAATTTGACAATGATATCGCCTGTCTTGATACCGGCTTTTCCGGCAGGAGAATCCTTTGTAACTTTGCCTACATAAATTCCTTCCGGCATATTGTAATACTGGGAAATCTCACTGGAAACATCGGTTCCTTTGATGCCCAGATATGCCTGTTTATCCTCAGATACCTGCTGTGCATCAATAATATCATTGATGATCGGAACTGCTGTAGAGATTGGGATGGCAAAGCCCATACCCTCTACAGAAGTGTCAGAATATTTTGCAGAATTGATGCCGATAACCTTGCCCTCATCATCCACAAGAGCACCACCGCTGTTGCCGGGATTGATCGCAGCATCTGTCTGAAGCAGCTTCATATTGACATCCTCAGAGGCAACCTCTCTGTCAACCGCACTGATATATCCAACGGTAACAGAAGTACCATAACCCAGTGCATTACCGATGGCGATAGACTGTTCTCCAATCTTTACCTTGGTAGAATCTCCAAGGGTTGCCACCTTGATATTATTTTTGGTGTCACTGGACAGATCCTTCATCGGTATCTCAACCACTGCCAGGTCGGAGTCTGTGTCGGTTCCCTTGACGCTTGCAGTATAAGTACTGTCGTCATTAAATTTTACGGATACGCTGGTGGCATTCTGTACAACGTGATTGTTCGTTGCAATATAAAGATTACTGTCATCCTGCGCTACGATAATACCGGAGCCGCTTCCGGATGATTCCTGAGAATAGTTTCTGCCAAATACATCCTGTGTATTTTCCTGAACTGTTACATCAATGGCTACAATAGACGGAAGCACATTAGCTGCTACTGTGGATACACCTTCGGAGCTTCCATCACTGCTTCCTGTTGAAGTCGTAGTTGTTTTTAATTTGCTTGCCGGCGTAGCGGTGCTTTCTACCGCTGCACTTCCAATGAAATGATTGGCGGTATAGTTAACCCCCTCAAATGTCACGCCTCCTACCAGTCCAAACACTGCAGCATACGCTGCCACCTTTGCTAAATCCTGTTTTCTCATCACAATCTCTCCCTTCCGTTCCTTACTCTTCTCTAATACGGCTAAACTCCTGATATGAGTTCTTTAGAACTCATTATATCGCCGTTTGTTTTATCTTATGATGTCATTCTAGCAACGAATTATGTTTCCTTTGTGATGTGATTATGAAGAAAACGTGTTTTAATTGTGTTTGTTCTGTGAAGTGATGATCCTGTGTGGCGGAATATCATGCTCTTCCGCCTCAATATGATCCACGATCTGAAAGTCATAAGCGACCGCATATAAATGTAAAGACGTCCCCTCAAAACGGGCAAGATAACGGTCATAATATCCGCCACCATATCCCACACGGTGTCCTTCTCTGTCAAAGGCAAGTCCCGGCAATAGCATCATTCCTTCCGTTGCTTCTACCTTCGGGCAATACTCTGCCGGCTCCAAAATTCCCTGATAACCGGGCTGCAGATCGGTCATATCGTGAATCTCGTAAAAGTCCATTTCCCTGCCGGCAACCCTTGGAACTGCCACATGAATCCGGCGTCCCTGTTTCTGCTCAGCGAAAAGCCCCCGGATGAGCTCTTTTGTATCCACCTCTGTTCCATAGGACACAAACGGATAAAACCAGGATACCTCCCTCCATACGGGATCTGCCAGAAGCTGCTCACGAATCTCCTGATTCTGACGGCTGCGCTCCTGATCGCTCATCTCCCGGCGGAGCTTTTTCATAATCTCTCTGGCTTCCTTCTTCGTCATTCTGCATCCTCCAGACGAACCGGTTTCTTTTTGCCAATGGTCTCTCCAAGATCTGTAATACTGCCATCCTTCTCGATGACAGAAATATTATTTAACTGTGACCGTACATTTGCGCGGATATCCGCCAGAAATTTCTGGCGCAGCTTTTTCTGTTCTGCCTTTTCAGCAGCGGTAAGCCCCTCTGCTTTTGCTTTATGTGCCAGTTCATTAATTCTCTGAATTCCCTTTTCGTCCATGATAATCTCCATTTCTTATTTATTTTCACTTGATCAGGCTCTCCGCCACACGGATTCCATCCATCGCGGCAGAAGTGATCCCGCCAGCATATCCGGCACCCTCTCCACATGGATAAATCCCCCGGATATTCGCCTGCAAAGACTCATCTCTGCATATCCGCACCGGAGAAGATGTTCTGCTTTCGATTCCTGCCAGAACCGCATCTTCACGGGCAAATCCATGAATCCGTCGGTCAAAAGCTCCAAAGCCTTCCTCGATGGCATCTCCCACAAAGCCCGGAATGACCTCCCGGACATTTGCCAGCGCATATTGTCCCTTAATAGACGGAATCACCTGTCCCAGTCCGGTGCTTTTCCTTCCGGCACAAAAGTCACCAAAAAGCTGTACCGGGATCTTTCCCTGACCGGCTTTGTACGCCGCCTCTTCCCATTTTCTCTGAAAGGCAATCCCTGCCAGCGGATCACGTCCTCCAAAATCAGAAGGATCCACCGTGACTACAATGGCACTGTTGGCATTGCGCCCGTCTCTGGCATGGTTACTCATTCCGTTTACCGCCAGACGTCCCTTTTCCGAAGAGGCATTGACGATATATCCACCGGGACACATACAGAACGAATACACGCCTCGTTTTTCTCCGGTATTGTAGGTCAGCTTGTAATCTGCAGTGGGTAGTTTTTCGTACAGATCTCCATACTGGTTCCGACCGATCATCTCCTGTGGATGCTCCACCCGTACTCCTACTGCAAATGGCTTCGCCTCCATAAGGATTCCGCTGTCATATAACGTCTTTACCGTGTCTCTGGCACTATGCCCCGTTGCCAGGATCAAAGTGTCACATTCCAGATGCTCCTCTCTGCCATTCCGAAGATATACGATTTCCTCAAGCGTATCCTCCTGCCATATTGCCCGAAGGAACTGTGTTTCAAAAAGCACCTCTCCTCCCAGCTCCCGAATATGTTCCCGGATATTTCGTACGACCTGTCCCAACAGGTCTGTACCAATATGTGGCTTTTGCAGATAAAGGATTTCCTCCGGGGCACCAAACCGCACAAAGGTTTCCATTACTCTTCTGCCCCGCCCTGTGGGATCCTTGACCAGTGTATTCAGCTTTCCATCGGAGAAGGTTCCTGCTCCCCCTTCCCCAAACTGTACATTACAATTTTCATCCAGCTCGCCGGTGTCCCAAAACCGGGACACCTTTTTCCGGCGTTTTTCTACCTCGCAGCCCCTCTCCAGTACAAGAGGTGCGGCTCCATGCTCTGCTAACTCCAATGCCGCAAATAATCCGGCCGGTCCCATCCCCACAATGACCGGTCGTTTTCTCTGTCCGATATCTGGTACAGATGCTGCATTCACAGCTTCTTTCTCTGACTCCTTTGCAGCCCCGTTTCCAAATCCCTTCCATATTACCGCATCGTTTTTTCCATAACGGCGAAGTACCTTTTCTTCATGAGGTATCTGAAAAACCACTTGATAAATATACTGCATCTGATGCTTCTTTCTGGCATCCATCGATCTCCGGAGAATCTGAAATTCTTTCATTTCTTCCTCCCTGATATGTAGCTGCTTTGCTGCTGCCCGCCGGACAAGCTGCTTTTCTTCCTCTCCAATGATTCCTTTTTTGACAAGCTCTGCCGGAGCCTTCTGACAAATTTTATCCAAAGAAACCTTGATCTGTGAAATCTTGATCATGATCTTCCTGCATTCCTTTCCTGATTCGCAACTGCCATTCCTGCGAGATAACCGCTGGTCCATGCCCACTGTAGATTATATCCCCCGCAGATTCCATCCACATCCAGAAGCTCTCCCGTTATATAAAGCCCCGGATATCTGCACACCTCCATGGTATCCGGATCAAGCTGACTTGTAAGAACTCCTCCTGCCGTCACCTGTGCAAAATCAAATCCGTTGACCCGCTCAATGCCAACCTTCCAGTGTTTGAAACGGTCTGCGATCCGGCGGATATCCCGGTCACTCCATTCTCCCGCCTTATCCTTCGGCTTTAAGCCAAGGCTTTTAAGAAGAACTCTTCCCAGAATCTGATGCACCATGCCTTCCAGTGCCTGCTCTGCTGTATATGACGCAAAATCCTTTCTCCTGCGTGAAAGCTCCTCCCAAAGCTCCTCCTCCGGATAATCCGGCAGGATATCAAGCAATAGATATGGCCTGTCCCCCTGCTCCAATGCTCTGGCGGCATAGCGGCTCACCTGAAAGCATGGAATCCCGGACAGACCGTAGGATACAAGCTGAAGCTCTCCCCGGTCCTTTGCAAGAAGCTCTCCAGCCTTACTGTAGAGTTCCACACAGCCCCGTACCCGTATTTTAGCCCATTCCTTTGTAAAATCTCCCTTCAGTACACATGAGGTCAGGGCCGGAACCGGAGAAACAATCTGCAGCCCAAGCTTCTCTGCAATTTTATAGCCATCCCCTTTGGAGCCGTGAACCGGTGCTGCTTTTCCTCCCACTGCAAGGATCACATTCCGGGTCTCATACGAAGCCTTGTCCGTCTGAACCTGATAATATACTGTACCATCTTTGGCTGTCCTGTCTGTAATACGCTGTACTCTCTCCTCCGTATGAAGGGCCACCCCAAGCATCTCCATCCGCCGTACCAGTGCATCCACCACAGAGGCAGCCTGACCGGATACCGGATAATAATAACCGTCTCTTGCCTGTGGAAGGATTCCCATCCCACGGAATGTATCCAATGTCTCCCGATATGAAAAATGCGCCAATGCTTTCCGGATAAATCCCGGTTCTTCTCCACGATAACATTCCGGCGATTGATGCTCATTGGTATAATTGCATTTTCCGTTTCCTGTCGCATATATCTTTTTACCGGGCTGCGATAGCTGCTCCAGAACAAGAACCTTACAGCCCTCTCCTGCAGCCGTCACCGCCGCCATCATTCCCGATGCACCGGCACCGATCACGATCACTTCTTCTTGCATGTTTTTCTCCATTTCTTTTCTATCTGTCAACTGGAATAATTTTCCAATATGCCGTACAATTCTTCCTCATCCTTTACTTCAATGCCCTTTTTCAGCTGCTGCTTTTCTTTCCTGGAAAGTGAGGAAACCGCAATGCCCGTATGCTCATATACGGTTTTCATATCTCCATAATAGGCGATCACCTCTGTGCCATCTGAGATCAGATAATAACGAAATTTTACCTTTGACTGATCATAATTCTTACATATGGTCAGCCGCTCCGGCGAAAAGGAGATCAGACTGACACTCTGCAGACCATCCAAAAACTCCTTTGCTGACATGTTCTTTTTGTACTTGCTGCAATATTCCTGCGCCTGTTCCCTGTCACAACCCACCAGCTCCTCCGGCAATGTCTGATACTCCGTGACCGTCTCATCCGTCAATGCATTGTGACTCTGCACCTGATACACTGTACTATCCGATAATGTTTTGGAAACATTTTCTGTCTGTACCGATTCCCGGACACTTTTTTCCAGCTGCTCCACGCGGTCTGCCATCCGGTTATCCACATATACCTGCACCTGCTCTCCCACACGGCTCTCATAGTCCTCCTGCATCTTTTCAAACTGATTCATGGCGGACTGATAACAGTAAAAATTGGCAAGGGCAAATAATGCAAGAAACACACAGCATACGGTAATATAGCGAAATACTTTTCCTTTCATACATAACCATTCCTTTCTGAATTTGTTATGTATTATTTCCGTATTCTGCCATGAATATTCTGTTGTTATTATATTCCCTCATCTACCAGCAGATCAGTTCCATCTGCCGCTGTAGTGGCAAGCTCATCACAGCGTTCATTCTGTGGATGTCCATTATGTCCTTTGACCCACTGAAAAGATACCTGATGCTTCTCCATTGCAGCCAGCAGACGTTTCCACAGATCTACATTTTTGACCGGCTCATTTTTTCCGCGTTTCCAGCCTTTTTTGATCCAGCCATCCAGCCAGTGCTCATTAAACGCCTTCACCACATACTGACTGTCCGAATATACCGTGATCTCACATGGTCTGTTTAATGCTTCCATCCCTGCGATCACTGCCATCATCTCCATTCGGTTATTGGTGGTCTTCTGATAGCCGGCCGAAAGTTCCTTGATATGCTCCTGCCCTTTGGAATCCACAAAAGACAAAATCGTTCCATAGCCTCCCGGTCCATCCGGATTTCCTCTGGCTGCTCCGTCTGTATACATTGTAATTTTCGTCATTTTAATCTGTCTTCCTTTCCTGTTACGGGATCACATTTTCCAGCTTCCGGTCTCCACAAAATTTTCCACACGTTCCTGCGCCCGCTGTACAATATGCTGGTCATACCCGATCATGTGCAAAAGCTTAATGGCATTCCTCGTCATAGCTTTGCCCTCCCGGAGACGGTAATCAAAGATCACATCATCCTCCTCTACCTGCTCCTCAAAATGATAATTATCATACTGCTCCTTCAAAAGCTCCGTAAGCTCAATATCATGAGTCGCCGCAAAGCAGAGTGCATTTTTCTGAGCCAATACACTTAAGATCTCCGTAGATGCCGCAATACGCTCCACTGTATTGGTGCCACGAAGTACCTCATCAATAAAACAAAGTACCGGTTCTCCCTCCTCCTTTGCCTGATCTACGATCCGCTTGAGGGATTTAATCTCTACCATATAATAACTCTCACTGCTCAAAATGTCATCCCGGAGTGCCATAGAAGAATAAACCCGGAAATAAACAGCTTCATAACGGTCTGCCAGCACAGTATGCACCGTCTGCGCCAAAATCGCATTGATCGCCACGGTTTTAATGAAGGTTGACTTTCCGGATGCATTAGAGCCTGTCAGCAAAACATTCCGGTGTGCATGGATCGTATTTTTGACCGGAGACTGCAAAAGAGGATGATAAATTTCATCTGCCTCCAGATAAAACACTCTTCCTTCCGCCTGTTCCATTTTAGGGACACACCATTCCTGCATCATTTCACGGTAAGAAGCAGTAGCAATCATACTGTCCAAAAATCCAACTGTCTCATAAATATCCATGAGATCCTTCTGCAGGCGCAGCACTTCTCTTGCCATCGACTGGAATTTAATAATATCAATATGTGTCAAAAGACGGACATAATCCATCAATATATCGGTAATATTCCCTTCCATCCTGCCGCCGCCAACCACAAGCCAGCTTCCCCGGCAAAATTTTCGGAACTTGCCCTGTTTTTCCTTCATCCGGTCAAAATATGTCTGCAATTCCTTAATTTTCAAAGCGGATACCGTCTCAGAAAAACGGATCATCCGCACAACAAATGCAAATAACCGGTAAAATTGCTCCATCTGTGCTTTTCTTTTATAATATGTCACCATATTGACTGCTGCAATCACCGCTGTCGGCATGATCATCATATCCGGCACAAAAAAGCATGATATAACGCCCCCTATAAATGCCACAAACTGAATAATGGAAAAAATTCCCGTTTCTCTTTTTAACAAATTGATCTTGTCCAGATAACCATAAACAGAAAAATTGCCCGACTTTCCAATCGTGGCAAACTCTCCCTGAAGCATATAACGTGCTTCCTCCTCTGTCCGGAAAAAGGAGATCAGCCGTTCCCTTTCCTCCAGCTCCTTCGGATCTGTCACAGGGCAGCGCAACAGATAATATAAGTATTCCTGCCCCATTGCTGACTTCGTATGATTCATCTGCTGATATACCCGGTTCATATCCAGATCATTCCAGGTAATATCATCCACAAATATGGACGGTTCATGGTCTCGATAATACTCCGCAACTGCCCGAAGCTTTTCTGTACTGTATTCATCCTCAATAGGACTTCCCCATTCCCGCAGAAGTCTCTTGCGCATCCGTTTTTTATAATTTCTCCGGTCTACATATAGTTTTACTCCGACCAGCAATATGATCACAACGACACATAACACAATCTTCATTCCAACACCCCTTCCTGTATCTACAAGTCTTTCGCTATAAATATAATGTCAGAACACAAATATATTTTCGCCTTCGTGCACAGTTTAACAGAAAAAGACTGTTCTGACAAATTTTCTTTTGCAGAACAGTCTTATCACTTACAATAAATTATCCGATCACACGGCCAATCTTCACCGGTGTCCGGTAATATGCCGATGAAATCTTTATGCCGGTACGAGGGTTACTTGCATGGATGATCTGGCCATTACCAATATACATAGCTACATGACTTACTCCTCCACTACCATAGAAAAACAGGTCTCCCGGACGAACATCACCGGAACTGACTGTCTTTGTGGCTCCAGCCTGTGCAGCGGAAGTTCTTGGCAAAGAATATCCGAAATGCTCGTAAATTCTCATAACAAATCCGGAGCAGTCGGTACCATTGGTCAGGCTTGTACCTCCCCAGACATATGGGTTACCAAGGAACTGCATTGCATAGTTTACCATATTGGTGAGATTGGAAGAGTCGGATGAATCGGAGGATGTCTTAGAGGCAAGTCCCGATTCATTAATAGATACCGCCCTGTCAAGATTAAAGGTAACCTTTACAAAATCTTTGCTGACAAAAGCCTTCTCATTATCAATGCTGATACACATCCAGTTTTCCAGATTATTGTACATTTCCTTTGTGTCAATATTTCTCAGATCAGATTTCTTACAATGTTTGGAAACATATTTCTTTAACCAGGTCTTTGTCAGGTCTCTCTTGTAAATATCATACTCATCCTCTTCGGAAATCTGATCATAAATCCCTGCATCCGTAGATGGAAGATAACGCACATTCAATGTCTCTGTATTTACAGAGATACGAAGATTGGCAATCTTCTTTGCAAGCTCCTCTGCCTGCTGGTCTTTTACCAGATAGCTTGCTTTCACATATCCCTTTACCTTACCGGATACGATTTTTGCCCAGCCTTTATTCACCTTATAAATATTGCAGCCGGAATTTTTGGTCATCTTTCCTACGATCTTGGAACTCTCGCCCGGCTTATTTCTGACGTTCAGATAAGAATCTACCTTTGCCACACCAAGCCTGTCATATTTCAGATTCAGCTTTAAATGGCTGATCCCCTTTTTTTCTTTTTTGTCAGAAGACTTCTCTGTGCTCTCAAGAGTTGTGATAGCCGCTGCGCCTTTGGAGGTAAGCTGCTCTGCTGTTACTTCTGTCTCCTGCTGTGCCGTTTCTTCCTTTTCCTGCTCTGCAAGAACCGCATCACTGTACTTGTCCAGACTAAGATTAATACCAGCCATAGGCTTCTCTGTTGCCACAGTGCCTGCATGGATCCTGGCCGTTCCGGCTATCATCACGATGGCTGCCACTGCTGCCGCAATCCATTTTATATTCTTTCGATACATACGAATCCTCATTTCTAATAAAGAATATTACATATTCAAGTCAAATGTTACATATATATTACAAAAGAATTATAACAGTATGGCAAAAGCTTGTCAAATCATAAATGGATTTATATTTTCATCTTTGTATTTTCATTTCTTGGTTTTATCCCTGCATCGTACCGGAAAAAGTGACTGTTTTCCCCTCTGCTTTCGCCGTGATATTACCTTTGTGGGCATCTACGATCTTCTTTGCAATAGACAACCCAATCCCGTGTCCACCTGTCTTGGAAGAACGGGAGCTGTCATTCCTGTAAAACCGGTCAAACAGATGCTTCGTATCCACATCATCCTGATCTGTTGTGTTGGTCACGGAAAAGCTGACACCCTTATGGATCTTTGATAGCTTCCAGGTAATATTTCCCTCCTCACTGACATATTTGGCTGCATTGTCCATTAATATCGTCATAAGCTGTTCCATCTGCTCTCTGTTGGCACGTATCTGCAGATTGTCCTCCAGTTCCATCACAAGCTTCACATTTTTTCGTTCCAGCACCTCATTAAAAGGCTCTACTGCCTTTTCTGCCAATTCCTTCATATCCACATCCTGCCGGTCATTTTTCTCCTGGACCTCATCCAGCTTTGCCAATACCAGAAGCTGATTGATCAGCTTCCCCATCCTCTTGGTCTGGTCCACGATATTCTGAAGCCACTCATTCTGCTCCCCCTTATATTGTAACACCTCTGCATTGGCAGAAATAATGGCAAGGGGAGTTTTCAGTTCATGGCTGGCATCCGTGATAAACTGCTTCTGCCTTTGGGAGTTCACCTCGAAGGGACGTACCACCCGCTTTGATGCTATGATAAATATGATCGTGATCAGCATCGTTAAAAGAAGTGACACTCCTACCGTGAGAGTCACCACCAGCTGGTAAAATTCCTGACTTTCCTTGAAATCCAAAAAGATAATGTCCGTGACCTCTCCATCCGAATATTCCTTTCGGAAACGATAATTTCCCACATTTCCCACATCTTTTTTCACAAAAAGCACAAACTTGGCCATGCGGGCTGCTTTCTTCTCATCCACTGCTGCAATATGATCCATATCCACAGACAAAATCTGCTTGTCCGAGTTTACGGCCACACAGAAATACCTGGTCCGAAATGCCGACTCCTCGTTAAACTCAATATAATTTCCGCCAAAAAGCTGCTGTTTGACAGATTTTTCATCATAGTCCTTCATCAGCGGAACTGTTCCGTCATTTTCACTGATGATCTGTGTCATCTGGTCCGCCTGATCATTATTGTATGTGCGCAGACAGAATATCAGCACCAAATTCATAATGGCAAATACCACTACGACAGAGAAAAAAACAATCCCTACAAGACGCCATCGTAATTTTCTCAAGCCTATCCCTCCTTCTTCTCAGCAGAAATCTTTCCATCCTCCATCATAAGCTGCAGATTTCCATGAATCTGTACCAGTTTATTATTGAGATATGCCATATAAAGAGAGATTTCCTCTGCACTGACCTCCCCCTGAAAAACCTGACCGGCAATCTCCTCCACCGAATAACTGATATCCTCCTTTTCCAGAAAAAGTGCCAGAAACTTGGCTTCCTTTACACTCAGGATCAGGCTGCCGGATTTGGCAGAAAGTTCATTACTCTCCAGGTCCAGTGTCACATTGGCAAGATTTAAAACCGTCTGCTGATACTCCCGGTTTCTCCGGATCATGGCCTTAACCCTTGCTACCAGTTCTCCCATGGCAAAGGGCTTTGCCAGATAATCATCAGCCCCCATATTCAGACCCTCGATCCGGTCCTCCGTCTCCGCCTTTGCCGTCAGCAGCAGAACCGGTGTATAATCGGAACGCTTTCTCATATTCTGTGCCACCTGTGTTCCTTCCATTCCCGGCATCATAATATCCAGCACAACCATATCAAAATGCTCCTTCTGCAGGATTTCATCGGCCGCCAGACCATCCATCACTGCCGTCACCTCAAAGCCCTCCATCTTCAGCACCTCTGAAACTGCCATCGAGAGTCCCATCTCATCCTCTGCATATAATATTTTCATGATTTTCCACCCTTTCCCGGCTCCCGGATCATATCCCTCAGCGTCTGCATGGACAGATCTGTGGATGCCATCTCTCCGGCGCACCGCTTTAACTCTTTTTCAATCAATGCCGCATTGTTGATATTCTTCTTATATCTCATCTCATGCTCCAGGCTTGCCCAGCAATCCATGGCAATGGTCCGAAGCTGTATCTCCACACGGATCGTCCCCTTTGCTGCCGGCGGAAATGGACATTCTATGATCACATGGTAGCTGCGGTACCCATTGGGTTTCGGACTGGCAATATAGTCCTTTTCCTTTACCACAAAATATCTGCCGTCCGCTTTCATGGACTTTACCAGTTCATACACATCTCCAACAAAATGGGTCACCAGACGGAATCCTATAATATCCGATATAGCCCCCACTGCCGTCTCTGCATCCTGTGGCAAATCCTTTCTTGCTAACTTTTCCCGCATTCCATCTGCAGATTTAATCCTGCTGCGGATATGCTCCACCGGTCTCTCTCCCTGTCTGTCGGAAAGACCGTCTACCAGTTCCGAAAGCCACCCAAGCACTTCCTGCTCCAGTTCCTTCAATGGTTCATAATATGCTCCATAATATGTACTCTGTATCTCTTCCATAATAATCCAACATTCCTTCCTCAACTCGCAAACCCGGAGCCGCCGGCACAATATCTGCCAAGCAATTCCCGTTGGCTTTCCTCTACATTGCGAGCATTTTCCTATGCCCTAATAAAATACGGTACAAGCTGCACCTTTCTGAGCAACATTGTACCGTATATATATGAAAATTCAATGAACTTATTATATTCTGGAAAAGATCTCTGTCTCTGATTTGAGCTCTCCTGAAATCTGATAATTGATATCCATTTTACCGGAAATATTTTCCATATCAAGCACTAGATTCTGCGTGCTGTCTGCCACACCGGACACGCCTTGGACACCTTCATCAATCGCCGTTGTAATGACCTGGATGGAATTGGCGATTTCATCCACAACATTTTTTAAGTGATCTGTCTTTTGCGCAAAATCCTTCATGATATTCTCAATATAACCCGCCTTGTCACGATAGACTTCTCCTGTGCTGACAAAATCAGCAAAATCCGGCAGGATCGACTCCTGTATATACTCCACAAGTCCGTTGGCACTTTCCGACAGATTATGAACTGCCTCTGTGACAATGCCGTTGATCTGCTGAATATTGTTGGCAGCCTCTCTGCTGTCCGCCGCAAGCTTGCTGATCTCATCCGCCACAACCGCAAATCCCTTTCCTGCCTCACCTGCTCTTGCCGCTTCGATGGAGGCATTTAAAGCTAGAAGATTTGTCTGGGCTGATATACTTAAAATATCATCCGTAAGACTATTTACCTGATCCACACTTTTACTTTCCTCTATCGCCTGATTCAGCTTCGCTAATATAATCTCCATTTTCTCCTTTGTGGAAATCATGTTCTGGCGCGCCTTTGCTTCCATGGCACTTGCATGCTCCTCCATCTCCAGAGAATATGTGTTGATATCCTTGGAACGATCTGCAATCTGGCTCACTTCTCCGCGAACCGACTCTGCATTCTGGTTGATCGCAGCGGCGTTATCTGCTACCTGCTGCATTGTAGCCGTAAGCTCCTCTGTCAATGCAGATAATCCGGTCACACTGTCATTGGATGTCCTGATACTTCCCATAACATTTCCCACAACCTCATCCATTTTCAGTGTATTCTCTGTAAGAAGCTTAAATATATCCTGTAATTTTGACAAAAATACGTTAATTCCTTCACACAGGCTGGCAATCTCATCATCAGATACAACTGTAATCCTTTTGGTCAGATCTCCTTTCCTCTGTTCCAGATCCGTCACCATCTGCGCCATATCCTTCTCTGCGCGGGTAATCGGTTTCAGAATACGTTTCAGCACAGAATATAATGCCCCAAGCATTGCGAGGATTCCCACCAGAATCGCAATTCCATTCAGAATCACTGCACTGCGATACACCCGTTTTAAACCGGTTCTTTCCGCTGCCACTTTCTTTTCTGTGTTTCCCATCAGAGTCGTCATTGCATTCTGCATTTTCTCCCCGTATGATGCTACGTCTCCGTTTGCCAGAGCATAAGCATCAGCGGATTTGTTGTTGGCACTGTATGCCAGCAGATTTGCCAGTGAAGACTTGAATTTATCATATGTAGTTTTCAATTCCTCATAAGTACTTTCATCACTGTCGCTTACATACTTCTAATACTGCGACATGCTTTTGTCCATATTTTTTTCCAGTGCTTTTAATTCATCTACCATACTTAATTTCACATTATAATCCGTGGCTATAATATGAGACAATGCTGCATTATGGATACTCTGTGCTTCCTGCTGCATCGTCCCCAGCACCTTCACACTATCCATTCCATGATCTGCAATACTTGCCGCACTTCCATTGACATTCTGGATATTCGCCACCGCCATAATATTAGACAAAATAGAGACAATCCCCAAAATCAGTACCGGCATCATAATAAAAAACTTAATACTCGATCTTCTCTTTTTTGTATTCACGCTGATTTCTCCTTTCTGTATCACATCAGACGGTCGGTGCTGTCACCTTTTTCACCATATCATCCAATTCTTTCTGTAATTCCTTCGGGCTCAACGTCCCATTTGCCACTGACGAGCCAAATGATGAGATGGGATCCCAGAAATTTCCTCCCACTCGCTGCAGGCACCCATACTCAGACTGTGCGATCACTGCCTGGATAGCCGGCGATTTTTCAATGTCACCGGACTGGGATGCCTTAATATTGGAAGGTCCCTGCCCCCTTTCTGCAAAACGCCTTGTCTGATTATCCTGATTGGTAATCCATTCTGCCAGCTTCATTGCCCATTTAACATCGGAAGAATACGCATTTACTCCAACCATTTTATAACCCGTAAAGGAAGCCATCTGCACCTGCTTTCCGGCGCAGGTATATGTCGGAAGCTTTACTGCCCCATAATTCTTTCCCCATGCCTTGTCAATCGCATTGGCATTCCATACACCGCTGACTCCGGCGATCACGCTGCCATTTTGTACACCTTTGAGAAACTTATCGTCTGTCGTATTTAAAAATGCACTGCTTCCGGCAATCCGCTCCATTGCCTGTGCCACATCAATCCCCTTGATCTTTCCTTTTTTGCTGTTCCAGTTGCAGTAGTTGGTGACACCATCCTCATTTACTCCTGCCTTCAATCCGGTATTTCCAAAAAAGGAATACAAATACCATGCAGACGTCCAGTCCATTGTCACTTTTTTATGTACCTTTTCGGCCTTTGCCAGAATTGTATCCAGCTTCTTTACGTCATTCCCGGAGAAATACTTTTTATTATAGTATAAGAAATATCCGTTATCTGCTGTCATAGGATAGGCAAAAAGGCGATCATTAACAGATGCAGCCTCCACCGCACCCTTGATATTGTCCTGTTTCACCTGGTCCGCATCCCTGATCTCCTGCAAAACTCCACTCGCCGCCAATGCCTGCAGCTGATCATCCGGGAAAGCAAACACGTCGGCTCCTTTTTCCACATCTCCCAGTAATGTTTCCTTACATGTGGTTTCACCCTCTACTGCCAGTTTAATATCAAAGGATGCTTCTGAGGCATGCTCCTTTTTGAAATCATCCACCATAGATTGGAGCATCTTCTGATCCTCAGCCCCTCCCCACAGGGTAAGCTTCACGGTCTGCTCCTTATCTGCCGCTTCCTTTTTTACTTCCTTTTTCTGAGACCCGGTTGTGTTACTACAGCCGGTCAATGTCAACGACGCACACAATAGCATTGTTATGATTCCTCTTGTCTTTTGTCTCATTTGCAAATCACTCCTCTACTAAATGATTCATTTCATCATACGATTATAACATAAGATATTTTATCCGTAAAATTAAATTTTTGTAAACTTATTATGTCCTATTGTGAATAAATTTCACAATTAAAATCCCCCGGTTTCTTACTATTTTTACGTTTCAATTAGATACTCTTTTTAAATAATAATGCACACCAGGCCGCCATTGCTGTCGTTGATCACCTTCTGAATGGTTTCCTGCAGCTTTAACTGGCTTTCCTGCGTCAGCTTATTGACCTTTCCACTCATGCCCTCATCCACCAGCTGCCGTACCGTCTTGCCAAAAATATTGGTGTCCCAGATTCCATCCTTATCCGGTCCCCCCTGTTCGGCAATATAATCTAACAGATCCTTTGCCTGCTCCTCCGTACCAACGATCGGTGCGATCTCTGTCTCGATATTTGCACGGATCATATGTATGGATGGACTCACCGCCTTCAGCTTCACACCATATTTATTGCCATGATGAATGAGCTGCGGCTCCTCAATGGTTATCTCATCCGTTGTCGGTGTGATCACACCATATCCCTTCTGATGTACCTCCTGCCATGCCTGCCCGATCTTGCCAATCTCTTCCTTCTGGGCAGCATATTCCTTCAACAGGCGGATCAACTGATATTCTCCCGGTATCTCCGTTCCCACCAGTTCACTGAGGATCTGATAATATTTCGTATCATCAAACAGGGTGTCGATCAATACCTTTCCATTTTCCATACCAATCTTGCGAATATGAAACTCCTTGATCATATCACTGTCTACCTGAAAATGCTCTCTGGTCACATCACTGATCTTTGCAATTCCTGTCAGGATCTGACGCACCTTTTCAAATAATTCTGCCTTAAGCCAGTGACTGTTGGGCAGCATTTCCACCCATTTCGGCAGATTAAATTCAATCTGGCTTACCGGAAACGCCCGAAGGATCCGTTCCATAATTTCCAAAATATCCTCCTTGCGAAGCTGGCTGGCATTCACCGCCATTACCTCCACATCATATTTATCCCTGATCTCCTGAACCACATTTATGGTTTCCTCACTGTAGGGATGTATGGAATTGACAAGCACCACAAAGGCTTTTCCAATCTCTTTTAACTCCCGGATCGTCCGTTCCTCTGCCTCCAGATAAACGCCACGCTCCAGTTCCCCGAAGCTTCCGTCCGTGGTCACCACAACCCCCACCGTGGAGTGATCGTGGATTACTTTCTGTGTTCCAAACTCTGCAGCCTGTGTAAATGGCATCGGTTCCTTGGACCATGGTGTCATGACCATGCGCTCCTCGCCGTCCTCCGTGAGACCATTAGCCCCATCTACAATATAGCCCACACAATCGATCAGCCGCATTCTGACCTCATTATCTCCCATAAGGCGGACCCCTACGGCTTCCTTCGGAATAAACTTTGGCTCTGTAGTCATAATGGTTTTACCATCGGCTGACTGTGGCAGCTCATCCACTGCTCTCTGACGGTCATGCTCATTGGTAATGGCAGGGAGCACCAAAAGCTCCATAAACCGCTTGATAAATGTTGATTTTCCTGTACGGACCGGTCCGCATACTCCTAAGTAAATCTCGCCATTGGTTCTGCTGGCGATGTCTGTATATACCTGAAATTCCTCCATGGCTACCTCCCGGAATACATTGGCAATGCGCTGGTACATGCCGACCGGGCATTGCATGGTTTGCTGTTTGTCTATCTATATGCATTCCGGAATATTATTATGCCTTTCTGTCAGTCCATAAATGATTTAAAATTTTCAGAGTAATGAAGTTTTTCATCCTTGGTGATAAAAATAGCCTCCACGCCATCCATGGAATTGATCAGCTTCATTCCCTCTGAAAGTCCCAGTGCAAATGCCGTGGTAGAAAGTCCGTCTCCGTCCACCGACTTATCCGATACAATGGACACGCCCAGAAGATCATTTTCATAGGAATATCCCGTTTGCGGATTTAAGATATGATGATACATGGTGCCATCCTCCGCCTTAATATATCTCTCATAAATTCCGGAGGATACTACGGATTTATCACGGATATTTACCACGCTCACTGTCTCACTCCGATCAGCAAAGGGTTGTTGTATCCCAATCCGGAACCCATCGGATTCACTTTTTCCTCCCAGACATAGAATATTTCCTCCCAGATCGATCACCGCTGATGTGACCCCATTTTGGGACAGATAGTCCCTGAGCCTGTCTGCAATATACCCTTTGGCAATTCCTCCCAGATCCAGCTCCATTCCGGATCTCTCCAATGTCAGCAAATTCTTTTTCAGTTTTACCTTTTTGTAATCCACATAGGAAAGTGCTTTCTCTATCTCTGCAGCATCCGGAACCGTTCCCTTCCCGGATGAAAAGTCCCACAAACTGCTGACCGGATCAATGGTAATATCAAAGCTCCCTTTGGAAAGACGGCTGTAATACAGACCTTTTTGAAGAATATCCTTCATATCCTTTGATATCTTTATCTCCAGACTGCCATCCTTCCCCCCGCTCTGCGCCGCCTCACGGCTGACCTGATTGATCTGATAAAGCTCGCTGTCTTTGCGGGTGGTACTAAACAGCTTCTCATACTTCGTACAAAGAGAAATACATTGATCCAGTATCTCCTGACTGCCTCCCTTGTATATGGTGATCGTATAGGTTGTATCAAACGCAAAGCCGGATATTGATAAGGGATCCTTATTTTTCTCTGTATTTGAAAAGGGTGATACGCAGCCCGTTATGCTGCATATCACCAACGTTACGATCATACCGATTGTAGGGAGCTTCTTTCCTGTTCCTGCTTTCTTTTTCATATTAATCTCCCAGTTTTTCAAACATCTGCTTTGCACAATGCTCCACCTTCCAGGCCCATTCATAGGAAGCAGAATAATGTCTGTTAATGTCCGACAGGCCATTTCCCATATGATAAATTCCTTCCTGCGCCAGATAACTCTTCGCCAGCCAGCGGGCAGTTCTCATAATATTCGCCTGATCACTGGACGCATTGATTCCCTCTGCAGCATCGGCACTGACGCCAAAACCGGTCAGATTATGATCCTCCCTGGCTCTCCTGGAGGTGCCCCATGCACTCTCTAACGCTGCAATAGACGCAAGCCCTACCGCATTGACACCATATTTATGTTCTGCTTTCACAAATACCGGAGCTAATGTCACCATTTCGCTTCCCTTGAGCATTTTTCTCATCTGCGGAACTGTAGCATAACTTTTCACTGTCAGATCATAGGGATTAAAGATCACCGGATTATGCTGTTTCATTCCCTTTACATAACGAGAATGTATTTTTTCATATTTTTTCTTGATCCTATGCACCGGTCGTTTTAACCGGTCCAGCTTCTGCCCACATTCGCTCATCTCTTTATCCAGATAAGTCCCCAGATCAATCGTGTCATTCTCTTCAAAAAACGCATCCATTCCGGATACACTAAGTACATCAAAATAATTTGGATTACACAAAATATATCCCTGATATACCACCTGATCCACAGTGGAATCGAAGCCCTGCACCGCTGCAGAGGACACCACACGGGACACGGCAGTTCCGGTTGCCGCTACTTTCACTGCCATTGTACTGTTTCCAATAACCCGGCGCATCTTTTTGAGATATGCCTGACGAACCGTTAATGACTGTGTCTTTGTGATCAGGGCAGATCTCCTGCCGGTAATCTTTTTGTTTTCTTTTTTTAACTGCTCAATCTCGGTCATGTACCGGGAATTGTGCAGAAGAACCTTTCCCTCGATCGGACGATAGGTTGGAACCGGCGTTGGTTTTGCCGGTGTTTTCTTTTTGTCATGTTTTGTTTGACCGGACGTTTTATGAGCCTTGGAATCCGATGAAGAATCCTTTCTCCCCGGCACATTCTGTTTTGTTTTATCCTGTGCCGGTTTTGCCGTTTGCACCGGCTTAACTGTCTTAGCCGGCATATCGTCAGACTCTGCCTGATCCGGATCATCTGTTCCGTTGTCTATCGTGATCTCTGTGGTTGCCAGATCATCCTCATTTGCTGCCAAAAGCTGCAGTCTCGGTGCTGCTTCCACCAAAATTAACGTAGATATCAGAATCATTACGGTTACTTTCCATATTTTGTTACTCATGATGTCTTTCTTCCCCTTCCAGCTGCTGAATCAGCCATTGTCTTTCTTTCTCTGTCAGCTCTGCTTTTTCTAACAGATCCGGTCTGTTTTTTGCCGTTCTCAGGATGGACTGCTCCCGGTACCAGGCAGCAATATTTTTATGATGTCCCGAAAGAAGGACAGGTGGAACCTTTTCCCCCATCCACTCCTCCGGTCTTGTATATTGTGGATATTCTAACAGGTTATCCGAAAAAGACTCCTTGACCGCCGACATACCATTATTTAAAACGCCCGGTACCAGACGGGAAATGGTATCCATCACCACCAGAGCCGGAAGTTCTCCGCCTGTGAGCACATAATCCCCGATAGAGACATTATCTGTCACGATCTTTTCCAGTACCCGCTCATCTATGCCTTCATAATGACCGCAGAGCAGTATCAGATCCTCCTCCCGGGACAATTCCTCTGCCATCTGCTGATTAAAGGTACGTCCCTGAGGCGTCATAAACACAACTCTCGGTCTTGAGTTTCCTATAGATCTGCAAATGCTCTCATAGCACTGATATACCGGCTCTGCCTGCATCACCATACCGGCACCTCCACCGTAGGGATAATCATCCACGCGGTTATGTTTATTGTTGGCAAAATCCCGGATATTAACCGCATTCACCGATATATGCCCCGCCTTGATCGCACGGCCGGTAATACTCTCTCCCATAGCCCGCTCAATCATTTCCGGAAATAATGTCATTACATGAAAATTCATCCGCTTCACCTCTCACGATGTAAAATTTAGAATTTTATAACAGCTTCTCCGGCTGTCCTAAAAGTATTTTACATTAGCCCCTTCATAATATGGACCGTAACAATCTTTTGCTCCATATCTCTCGCCAGCACGCAATCGGGAATCACCGGAAGCAGCACTTCTGTCCCCTCATGATCTACAACATATACGTCATTGGCTCCTGTCGTTAATACATCCTTTAATATTCCAAACTGCGCCCCATCTTCTGTAACCACTGTGGCACCGATGATGTCTGCAATATAATATTCACCTTCATTCAGAGGAATAGCATTTTCTCTTGTCACTAACAGATCCTTCCCCTTATATTTTTCGATATCGTTGATCGAATCAATCCCTTTAAATTTTAAAATCACAAGATTCTTAAAAAAACGGGCGGAAGCAACCTCCAAAACCTTTTTTTCACTTCCGGTATCCAGAATGATCTCCTTCATCCCTTTAAATCTCTGTGGATCCTCCGTTGTCGGAAAAACCTTTACTTCCCCACGAATCCCGTGTGTATTGGCAATCACACCAACTCTGAAATAATCTTCCATCTGATCTCCTTAAAAACAAAATAGATAAAGTTTCCCATAAAGTAAAAATACACCTGTACATAATCATGTACAGGCGTTTTTCACGAACCTACTGTCCGATTTCTACAGTAATCTTTTTGTCCGTATTATAGGCAGCCGCTTTTACAACAGTACGGATTGCCTTGGCAATACGGCCCTGCTTTCCAATAACCTTACCCATGTCATCAGAAGCAACCTTAAGTTCCAATAGAATTTCATTCTCTGTCTCAGTCTCTGTAACGACCACCTCTTCCGGATGATCTACAAGTGCCTGTGCGAGAACTTCCACTAATTCTTTCATATTCTACACATCCTCACTGGTCAAAAAAATTACTCGATTCCAGCCTGCTTTAACAGCTTTCCAACTGTCTCCGTCGGCTTAGCACCATTTGCCAACCACTGCTTAGCCTTTTCCTCGTCAAACTTGAAAACGCTTGGATCCTGATTTGGATCATAGGTACCGATCTCATCGATAAACTTACCATCTCTTGGAGATCTGGAATCAGCAACTACTACTCTATAGAAAGGTGCTTTCTTCTTACCCATTCTTCTTAATCTGATCTTTACTGCCATGTCTTTCACCTCCTAATCTTGCTTGTACTATTTATATACAAATTCCGGAATGTCCGGAATCTGAATGCACTGTCATAAATGCCTCCCATTTAAAAACCAAATGGAAGCTTTGGCATACCGCCGCCGAAACGCCCTTTCTTTTTGCCCTTGCCGGACATCATACCGGACATCTGCTTCATCATTTTGCGGGACTGCTCAAATTGCTTGATCAGCTTATTGACCTCTGCAATATCTACTCCGGCGCCCTTCGCAATACGCTTTTTACGGGATGGATTGATCAGGGCCGGATTGCCTCTCTCCTCCGGTGTCATAGAATAAATGATCGCCTCGGTCCCTTTAAACACATCATCATCAATGTCCAGATCTGCCGGAAGTCCCATTCCCGGCATCATACCAAGAATGCTCTTGATACCGCCCATCTTCTTCATCTGGCCGATCTGCTCCAGAAAGTCATTGAAATCAAACTCCGCCTTGCGGAACTTCTTTTCCATCTCTCTGGCCTTGTCCTGATCGATCTCAGCCTCCGCTTTCTCAATCAGAGTAAGTACATCGCCCATACCAAGAATACGTGATGCCATACGATCCGGATAAAACTGCTCCAGATCAGAAAGCTTCTCTCCCATACCGACATACAGGATCGGACACCCTGTCACCGCACGGATGGAAAGTGCCGCACCACCTCTGGTATCACCGTCTAACTTTGTCAGAATGACTCCGTCTATCTCAATCTTTTCATGGAATGTCTTAGCTACATTGACTGCATCCTGACCTGTCATGGAATCCACAACCAGAATCGTCTGGTCTATGTCAATGTTCTCCTTGATCTCCTGTAACTCGCCCATCATATCCTCATCCACATGAAGACGTCCTGCAGTATCCAGAATCACAACATTCTCATTATGTGCTGCCGCATGCTCGATTGCTGCCTTAGCAATATCCACCGGCTTATGGCTGGTACCCATGGAGAATACCTCCACGCCCTGCTTTTCTCCGTTGACCTTTAACTGCTCGATCGCCGCCGGACGATAAATATCGCAGGCTGCCAGCAATGGACGACGTCCTTTCTGCTTCAGCTTTCCGGCAATCTTCGCCGTGGTCGTGGTTTTACCGGCACCCTGAAGACCACACATCATAATGACGGTAATCTCATTGGATGGCTTCAATGCAATCTCTGTGGTCTCACTGCCCATCAGATTGACAAGCTCTTCATTTACAAGCTTGATCACCATCTGCCCCGGCGTCAGGCTGTTCATCACATCCTGTCCAACCGCACGCTCCTGCACTGTCTTGACGAAGTTCTTTACTACTTTAAAGTTTACATCTGCCTCCAGAAGAGCCATCTTTACTTCCTTTAAAGCTGCTTTCACATCCTCCTCCGTCAAACGTCCCTTGCTACGGAGGTTCTTAAAAACATTTTGCAGCTTTTCGGATAAACTATCAAATGCCATATAAATAACCTTGCCTTTCCAAAGAACTGCAAACTTTGGGCCGCAGGCACAAGATTTGCAAAGCGAATTTTATTCGCTTGGTGAAAATTTTAAATTTTCACACTATCCCTCCATTTCAAAGTCTGCTTTTACAACACAATGGGTAGTATACACAATCGTTTTAATGTTGTCAAGTATTTTTCTTGACAAAAAACATTTTTTAAATATTATGGACATATCGATATATTACATGTGCGAAGCTTGTATATTATACATATTCTTCCAACATTTCTCCAACACATTTCTGTATTTCCCGTGAAATTTCTTCACATATGTCTTTGTTCATTCCGGCTTGCACTCCAACCCGGACCAGTTCACAGATACCCGGATCTTTTCCATTGCCATCTACCGTGGTTGTATGTTCCCCAAAATAAGTATTACTGTATGTCAGATCATAAGCCGGGCTTAACCTCCAGCAATCGTTTTCTTCATTATACAAGTATGAAAAGTTTTTCGAATGGTCGTCCCTATTATGTGCAAATACATTAAAACACATTCTTCGAAACATCTGCTCCCGTTCTATCGGATCATCGGCTGTCAGCAACCTCGTTAATTTCATTAGACTGTGATAATCCAGACTCGGCTGTTCAAAATCTAACTCTAATAATGCTGCTACCGTAGCTGTATGAATTCTTTTGACCTTTCCCTGATGATCCTCCCGGTCGAACCGCTTTATTCCAAAATAACCATCACATCTCTCAGACGGAAACAACTTTGTCCTGCTCATAGTAATTCCACATTTTCCGGCACAAACCGAATACTCATACTCCATTCTCCCAATATTTTTGCCATCCACATGTGCCGGAAATTTGATGATCCACTCCTCTCCTCTGTACTTTGTCATGATCTTTGGCCGCGCACCTCCACTGGTGCCTCCCAGACTGTATAATTCATCAAGCTTATCAGAATACTCCGTATTCAGAATTTTTTGACACTGCTCCGCCAGTTCATCCAGATCATCCATAGAATGTTCCTGTGCGATGTCTATATATGGCTCATACGCAAGCTTTCCCATTCCAGAATCTCCCACAATAGCCAGCCGGTCCAGTACCGTATAGGTTTCCGGGTTCTTTCCCTTTTGCCGGAGAAGCCGGTCCAGTAAAAGTCTTCCCCATGCATCCGGAAGACTATCTGCAAATATTCCAAACAAACCATTAAAATATGTTTTTTCCGGTACAAAAACACGTCCATTCACCGGCAGAGAAAACGGACTAATAGATACTTCCTTTTCCAGCCACTCGTCACTATATTGAAACGCCACTCTTTGATCCTGCGTCATTGCCAAAGTTCCCACAAGACAATCATCCCACAAAACCTTTATAAGATTATCTGCTTTCATTAATAACCTCCTGAATATCCCGGTAAGGAATCTGTGTAAATATATTGCGCAGATCCCCTGCTATATCTAATGCCATAGCAAGCTTCGTAAGACTCACAAGTGATATCTGACCGGTTGTCTCAAATCTTTTAATAGAACCGTAGCTTACCCCACTCATCCCTGAAAGTCTTTTTTGCGAAATAGATCTTCTCTTGCGAATATCCCGAACCCGCTGTGCAATTTTCAGATCAAGCTCTTCTGCCGTTTCCCATACCAGACCTCTCATTCCGTGTCATCTCCTTCCAGTAATTATGTATAATATTTTATCTATCTTTATTATATTTATGCATTTTGGGATAATATATTATCTATTAAATTATAACATTTTCTTATGATTCTTACAAGCAGAAACCTGTCCCATCAATGTCCCCGCAGATCCAGTTCACTATATATTCCATCATAGTCTCCCCAGGCATAAACAGCGTAATAATTCTTCCCCTTGACCGTATGCTTAAAGCCCAGTTCCACATGTTCACTGGCACGCAGGCTCTGACCTTTCTGCCGTTCCACATCACAATACCATTTCCTTGGAGTATTCGCTGCATAATATTTTTTCAGATCTTTCAGCGAAAGATTGCTTTTTACCAGCAATGCTCCCAGATACTGCATTCCATTTCCGTTGCCAGACAACTTTCCGGCTGCAGATACCTTTTCAATACATTTCGTCTGTTCCGGCATCGGCACCTGTGCAAGCTCTGTCATGGTATGCTTTGCTATATGATCATTCACCCTGGGAATAGAGATCAAAAACAAAATTCCCCCAGCCATCACAATACATAACAGAAATATCAAAAGACGTTTTACTATTTTCATATCTTATCTTCAAGCCTCCCATAAATTCTTTATTGTAGAATTATTCCTTCTTAAATATTTATCGACATCACTTTGTTATTTCAATATGAAACTATCTGAGTTGCGGCTTATTAAAAAGCATCCGGAACACGCCACAACAGGCACATCCCGGATGTTTTCTTCTCAAACTTCAACCACAAAAATAAGTAGTTTAAGTATTTATTTTATTGACCCGTATCTTCTCTATTCCAGCTTGCTATACACATCATCGGTCACAGGCTCACACCACTCATTGGAGGTTTCCTCTCCCGGCACCTCTACTGCCAGATGGGAGAACCACTCTGTCGGAGCTGCACCATGCCAGTGCTTTACTTCTGCCGGAATATTAATGCAGTCACCCGGCTTTTTCTTAAAATCCCTGCCAAACCAATTCACAAGCTCGCTCTGCACTCCCATTCTCTCCGGCAGGATCAGGGGTTTTCCGATCAGATCCTTCTTTTCAATATATTCCCTTGAGGCAAGAGGATCATCCGGCCGCATCCCCACAACCCAGCGATCGCTTCCCAGGATCCGTATATGATCCAGTCCCTGCGTATCCACCGGTTCCATAAATAGTCCAATATCTACAAGACCTTTATTCATCATTTCCGAGATGGTATCCGCTGTGGCTGTATGAAGTGCGATCTGGACACGAGGATACTTCTGCTGATAATTTCTGCATATCTCCGCCAAAGTCTCCACCACCGCAAATTCTCCACAGCCAATGGTGACCGTTCCCTCTACAATCCCTTCGCTGCCCTTCAGCTCATCCAACGTCCGCTCCTCCAGATCCAGAATCTCAAGCGCCCTTCTTTTGAACAGGATTCCTTCTTCTGTCAGTGTAATATTCCTGCCGGAACGGGCAAACAGGGTAACTCCAAGCTCCTCCTCCAGAGCGGCAAGCTGCCTGGAAAGTGTCGGCTGTGTAATATGTAACTGCTGTGCCGCCTTTGTAAAGCTCTGTTCCTTTGCTACATTCAAAAAATAACGTAATATCCGAAAATCCATGGACAATCTCCTACTCTTTATGACGTGATCCATGCCACAACTCTTTTCTTCCGTGCCGCATTTCCAAAGCTTTTCCGAGATGCTTCGATGGACTTATAAGTACGATACACTATCTTCATGGAACATTCCCGCCTTCATTTTTATCTATTTTACTTGAAATATTTCTTATTGACAACAGCAAAAACGGGACCTCCAAGGAAGTCCCATCTGTTGTTTTATTTTCCTTAATTCTTTTCCATCACGATAATTTTATTGGAAATGTTGCGAACCGCCGGAATTTTTCCAAGCACATGATAGATCGGCATCATTTTTTTCATGCCCTCCACCAGACTAACCTCTTTTTTATATGTAAATGCCGGGATCAGCTCCTGCAGGGCTTTTCCGTTTTTGATACCCCATACGAACTTCGCCTGACTTCCCTCAATAGATTTCTCCTTGATATGTTTTACAAAAAAAGGAGACATGGTTTCAATAAAAACCGTTGCCTTCGGAAAATTTTTCTCAATAACGGAAAACATCTGCAGAATATCCGCTTCTTTTAAATACATGGAGAGCCCTTCGATCACAACAAGAATGTCCTCTTTGTCATAAGAGATTTTCTCCGGATAAGAGGCATCCGTCGCCGATTTTGCAATCTGATATACCGGTCCATCTTCCGTGAGAAACCGCTTCCGGATCTCCATGGTTTCCGGCAGATCAATATTATACCAGCGTGAATATTTTCCTCTCATACGGTAACATCTCGTGTCCAGACCACAGGCAATATTCACAACAACCGCCTGAGGATGGCTGTCCAGATATTCTCCCACCATTCGGTCAAGCACGATCGTTCTGGCAATCACCCCGGAGCCCATCGCCTTGTCCTTATCCGCATTGGAAAAATCATAGTCCAGCTCTGACACGATCTCCACTGCCATGGTATCTTTAATCTTTGCATCCGGCTTCTGCGATTCCTTCGCCCGTGCATACAGGGTCTGAATCATAGTTTCCGGTACTCCTGTTACAGTTACTTTTTCTTTCATCGTATCTTCCTTTCCACTATAGAAAACAATACGTTTCATTACAGCAACCTTATGTTAGTTTAATCTAACCGCTTTGTCAAGTTTGTACTAATTGATACATTTAAAATACAACAAAAATTCCACCTTATCCTTCCGCTCCACTTCCTTTAAAAATTCATCAAAGTCCGTAAGCACCTTCGTCGTCGAGGACACAAGATAAAATTACTTTTTAAATTTATATTTTCCTTTTCCGTGACCTGATACTGGTTCAATAATATCCGCCTGCACCAAATTGGAAAGTAGTTTCGAAGCACCTGAACTTTTCAGCTCAAGAATTTCCATAACTGCACTTCTTCCAAACACTCCATCAAAGCCAAACTCCTCAAAGAGTCTATGGATATGAGCCGTCGTTTTTACTGTGAAGTCGCTGCCTTTCACAGAAAGTACACTTTCAATGTCCACTTTTGCATCTTGAATGTCCACTATTTCCTTCTCAATGTCCACTTTCGCACCTTGAATGTCCACTTTTTCTTTATTCAGAAGTCCGCTTATGTGAAGATTTCGATTTTGGAGTTCGTTTTGCTCGTTCAAAAGCAGGTTTCTAAGAAACAATTCCAGATATTCTGTTGTTTCGTGAATACCTTTTTGCAAGTTCGTATAGTTGGCACGGACAAGTGCATTTCTAAAATACCACGCATTTTCCGCAAAAATATCATTGGTTGCAGCAAAGCCAAGTGTTCTCAAATATTTAATAAAGAACACTGCTGTTGTTCTCGTATTACCTTCTCCGAAGATATGAATCTGCCATAACCTTGAAATAAATACTGCAAGATGATGAAAAATCTCATCCATCGAAAGACCTTTATAACTAAAATCTTTCTCCTGTGAAAAATCATATTCAAGCGTTGCTCTTAATTCAGAAGCACTGCCGTACATAACGGTTGCCCCATCAAGTACCCATTCCTTCTTTGTGATATTATAATCTCTAATCTTTCCAGCATGGTTATAAATCCCCTGAAAGAGTTTACGGTGGATAGAGATATACTCGTTCGGAGAAAATGAGAACGCTGTTTCAGAAAGAATTTCTGCAATACGAGAAGAAACCTTATCTGCTTCTTCGGTACGTTCATCATCAGATAAATTCACCGATCTTTCTTCATAGTAGCTGTCAATAAGGCTCTGTGCTTCTTTCATTGTGATTTTGCCTTCAATATTCTGAATGGCAGTATCAATCAGATATTTAGATGGTTTGAGTCCGTCCACCTCTTGAAGTCCGATTGCTGTACTCCAGGCATAACCCTTATAAGCTTTATCCGGTTCAGATTCCCTTAAATATTCCTTAAACGGATCTTTTTCCATATCCACTACCTCACTTCATAATTTTATAATTCCGCAAATCCCACCTTTTCTTATTGTGTAAAATCAGGCTAACACATGTTTCAGAACTATATAAGGCACAATATCGCATCACACAACTCCGAATGTGTATCATGCGTAGAAAATACATAATTCTTTGTTCCTCCCTCCAGATTAAAACCATGTGCTACGGCAAGTGCTTCCAACAAAGTTGATTTACCACTGCCGTTTTCTCCAACAAAAAAGGTGATTGGTTTATAGAAACCAAGAAAACTATATAAATCAGTATAACACAAAATGAAAGTGACAAGACAATTTTTGTGTACACAGCTCATGGTTATTCAAAAAATCTAAGGCAACCAAGCTGTGAACTGTCAAGGCACAACGTATAATTACCGGCTTTTCCCCATTTCTGATCCGTGTAAAAGTTATAGCTTCCCAACTCTCTGCTGACCGTAATAATTCTCTTTGTCATAACCGCTTTCTCCTTAACTTAAACTTTCCACTTTGTTCTTTCGGATTCTCGTTAACAATGCATATCCCACCAGACATACGATAAACTCCGTAATCGGGAATGCCCACCAGATCAATGAACCCCCCATCTGTCCGTTTCTGACAAAAATGGAGAAGATACCCGCCAGCGGTAATATGACGATCAGCTGTCTGAGCAATGAAATTACAAGCGATTCCGGGCCTCCGTCCAATGCCTGATAAATTCCCTGATATGCAACATTGATTCCTGCAAAAATAAAGCTGATAGAAATAATTCTCATGGCTCCGATAAAATATTCTCCGGACTTCCCGGCATTAAATAAGGCTGCAAAAACACCCGGGAAAATTTCTGTAATCGCCACACCCATGATCATAAGTACAATCGTATAGATCAATCCATATTTAATTCCATCCTGAATCCTTTTTTTGCTGCGCATTCCGTATGCAAAAGCAATGATCGGTGTGATGGCATCTCTAAATCCAAAGGCAAGGAATAATACAAACTGCTGCACTTTATAAAACAATCCATATGCGGTTTGTGCGGAAGGACTGAACTTCAAAATCAGATTCATCACATAAACCATGGTAGACATCAGTGCCTGTGCAATAATTGCCGGGAGTCCGATCGAATAGATCTGCCTGATGATTCTGCCATCCGGTTTCATATATTTGACACCATGTTCGAATTCCTTATTTAACGTTATATGGAACACAAACAGCAATGCCGCAGATGCAACCTGTCCGATTACCGTTGCATAAGCTGCACCTTTTACTCCCATTTCGGGAACCGGTCCGATACCATAAATCATGATCGGGTCAAGAATAATATTTACCACGGCTCCCACAACCTGACCGATGGTAGAGTAAAGAGAACGCCCTGTTGCCTGTAACAGCTTTTCAAATAGTGAAAAGAAAATAATTCCAAATGAAATCACGCAGCATATTTTTAAGTAGTCTGTTCCCATTGCAATAACATCCGGATCCACGGTCTGCGATGAAATATATGTTCTTACTCCGCAAATTCCAAACAACAGACATACCGCATAAATAACTATCCCAAGAAATAAACTGTTTCCTGCAGCCTTTGCCGCCTTTTTGCTGTCCCCCTGTCCCAGTGTTCTTGCAAGAAGCGCATTGGTTCCTACTCCGGTTCCAATTCCGACTGCTACCATGAGCATCTGAACCGGAAAAACCAGGGTAAGTGCATTAAGTGCCGCTTCACTTCCTTCCCGCATGTTTCCCACAAAGGCACTGTCCACAATATTGTACACTGCCTGCAACGCCATAGATAAGATCATTGGTATTCCCATCTGAATCATAAGCTTATTTACCGGCATCTCCTTCATCTTGTTACTTTCTGCCATCATAATCCTCCTTGTTTTGCGAAGCAAAATCCGAGCCCCCTGGCGAGGAGAGGATTTAGCCTCCTTGTTTTGCGAAGCAAAATCCGAGCCCTCTGGCGAGGAGAGGATTTCACCTCCTTGTTTTGCACAAAAAAAGTATGTACTTATCTCACAAGCTGGACTTACGCTGATAAGCAACACACTTTTTTACGGCATAATATATTTTAATGATTTGCAAAAAAACGAGCAGCAAAACTGGATTTACGCTAGTCTGCTACTCGTTCAAAGGCTATTATATTTATTATTTTTGAAAAAGTCAAATAGAAATTTTCTTGCTTTCAAGTTATCTGCTTCTCTCACATTCTCTTATGTCCAATATATCTTGCGTCTCTTTCGCAAGATTGTCTGAAACATCAAACGTAAATGTATACAGGAAATTACCGTTCTTGTATTTCTTTACCACTAAGATGTTCAATTTCTATTTCAAAAACCTGTGCGGCCTTTCCTGCACGAGCAATCTCCTCGTCAACCATCTGCGCATCAGGATAGTATTTCATTGCAAATTGTTTTAACAAAGCGGTTGCTTTTGCACCGGATTCCACAAAATGGCATCTGCCAAATACAACAACGCTCTGCAAAAATGGTGCCCATGCCTCTTCTTTGATGGTTTCATTTCCATACACTGTAAAACATACCTTATCACAGTTCCTTAGAGCATCCACTTTATGACCTGCATGCGCCCCATGAAAATAAATTTTTTGAACTTCTTTGTCATAAACATAATTGATGGGGATTGCATAATGATAACCGTCATTTTACAAATTGTTCTAAATCTAAAATCTGGCGGCTAAACTTCATTTCCGGTGTTACTTCATTAATCCGCCGTGAAAAAAGCATTCATATACCTTTATATTATTGTAGAAAATTTCTTCATAACCTTGAAACCGTGTAAAGTCTCCAACCACATTACACTTATAAATATACTGCCCTGACTGATAATGCTCCGGTCCTCTAAATGGCATTTTTTTATTCGCTTGGCGCAGAGCTTCCTTTAGAAAATCACCACTAAAATTCTGATCCAAAACGCGTCCCATGTAATTCATTGCATACTTTGATTTTCCTTCATACCATATGGCTTCTTCACCAGCAAACTGTTCTCCGCCAACATATGTATCATGATATGTATATGGACCATTAGTATATGTAAAATCACGGGAATCTAATCTCGTTGAATCCGTCTCATTCATATACGCAGCATATGTATTAACATTTGCTTCTAAGCGAAATTTAATAAGCTGATCAATGTCCGTCTCATTATCATCCAAACAATTAACCGTACACTCCTGATCCTTTACTAAATAATCAATGGTAACATTGAATAAACTGCTAATCTGAATAAGGTTACTAATATCAGGATATGCTCGTCCATACTCCCACTTTGCTACGGCCTGTCTGGATACAGCTAATTTTTCTGCTAACGCTTCTTGAGTAAAACCTTTATTTTTACGAATTAATTGTAGTTTTTGTGAAAAAAGCATTTCTTGTCACCTCCACAATCATCGTATTACAATTTAAGCATTTTGATCATTTCCTTTTTCATCACCTTATGTTCAAACTCAACCCATGCTATCTCAGCAAATAACGCAATTAACAAAATAACTGCCTGAAACAAAACACTATCAACCAAATTTTCAATAAAATATGCAAAAACTGATAGCGTAATAAAAAATGCACACCCCAAAATAATAAAATTTCTGCCATGTCTGTGGTTCCATTCAGTAACACTCGTCAGTTCATCTTCACGAGGTGGTTTTTCTCCCGTGTTTATTGTTGCCGGTTTTTCAGCTTTATACTGGATCATTCCAAGTATGATAAAAATAAGTGAAACCAATAGTGAAATCCAATGCTGATCAAAATAACATCATCAATCACACCATCTTTCATAAGCGGTCTTAATTTCGGGTGATCGCTTAATCTCCACACCCCATCTGTCATAACTACCAGCGGATATTCTTTTGTCTCAGCATAGTTTGGGGGAAGGGAAATATGAACAACAAAAGTATCATCTATTTCCTTATCATCCACTGTATATTTAATTTCATCCGGGCACTCCTTTCCTCTCAACCTCGCTGATAAATTTTTCTATCAGTCTGTTTACTTCATCCGGTTGGTCAGCGTTGGAATTATGACCAGCATTCTTTATCCATTTAATTGGTAAACCTTCTCTCTGATGCCATTTTTTATTGTAGCTTTTTGCTGTGCCCGCTTTATCCTTTTCTCCACAGATAAGTAATGCCGGACAACTGATATGATATGGCAGATCTGCTTTGATTGCCTCAGCAAGAATTCTGTAACCAAAACCGGCAAGCCTTGCATATTCTTTAGGATCTGAGTCATAGGACATCATCATCTTTCGCATAAGATTCTGTCCATAATCCGTCTCTGCGCACCCTCTTGAACCAGCCCTAAGAAGTGCTTTCCATGGATATATCTTATATAATGGCTCTGTTCTTTCAAGAAGCCATATTTCCATTGCTGTCATATAAGACTTTTGAAGCGGTGCAGAATCAATGGAGATAAAGCCCTTTATCTTATCCGGATATAATTCCATATACATTTGAGCCAGATATCCACCCATAGACTGACCGATAATAATGGGATTATAAATTTCTTCTTTTGCTAAGATTTTATCAAGCCATTCTGCCATGTCAGACAGACTGTAATTATTCGTAAATGGTCTGGATAATGCATGTGATGGTGCATCCCATACAAACACATTCTGTTTCTTTTCAAAATATTCTGTCTGCTTCTCAAAAAGCCTGTGATCTGCTGTAAGTCCCGGCAAAAAAACTAAAGTAGGTTTTTGTTTATCTAATATATTTACAAAATAACGGATGCAGCCACAGCGTGTTTTATAACTGTTTTCTGTCATTTCCCGTCCCCTTTCCATAAACCGTTTCCCAATGATTTATCATTTCCAGATACTCCTGCTCAAAAGCAGTTACATCATAATTCCCTGCTCTGTACCAATACTTAAGCATCCCATCTGAAGCATACAGAATTTCTTTGTATATACCGGTAAACTCTATATCCTTGCGGATGAAATCGAGATTCAAAATTGACAAAATCATTTCCAATGTCGTTTGCGCAGCATCTTGTACATATGGTTGGATGATTGATTGAATATCCGGCTCAGTTTCAAAGTATGAATTAATGGAAAATAAGGACAAAAATGTGTATTTCCTCATCACAGCACATTTAACCATCAGACCACGACGCATCATTTCAAAAAAATCATCTGTTTCATATACCTTATATTTACACATATATTTTTTTGTTAAATCCGCTGCATACTTCCATAGAAAAAGATATAGCTCCCGTTTGTTATGAAAATAATGAAACAAAAGTGACTTAGAAATTCCGGCTTCTGCCGCAATTTCTGAGGTTGGTGCCTTTTTATATTGATTCGATGCAAATACTTTGTATGCAGCATTCAATATTTGCGATTGTTTTTCTTCCTGCAAAGCATAAAATTTTTCATTCATAAGCTACCTCCGTTGACCAATTCGGTTAATGTGAGTATATACCAATTGACCGATTATCGGAAGACCTTATTTAATTGTGTGCATGGGAAATCCGTACATTCCCCACAATGCTCCAGCTTTTTCTCTTCACAACAACCCTTTACCGGACAAGCTCCCCAGAAAGGATTATCAATATTAAAACAGCCCTTACATTTTTCAGTCTTTTTCCAGTCACATTTGCTACATAAAATACCACACCTTGATTCCATTCACATTTCTCCTTAATCTTCCATTGTATTGTCTTGCATATTTTATATTACCATAGATATAGGGATTCCAATTATGACTAAAAAACAGGCAATAGCTATCATCAAAAAACCCGACTATTTTATTAGAACAACCAGACACATGTTACTGCCATATCATTACATAATCTTTTTCACCTGTAGCTTCGTCTATCCCTTCATCCTGAATTTCAAATCCCTCTCTCTGATAAAAATGTATTGCCCTTGTATTTTTCTCATACACATTTAAACTTAATCCCGTCCGTCTCTCCTTTATAAAGTCCAGCAGAAGCTTTCCTATCCCCTGCGACTGCAGTTTATCACAGACAAAAATACCTTCAATATATTCTCCGTTTAATCCTATAAATCCCTGTATCTCCCCATTACTCTCATATACATAGACTTCTGCCTGTAACAACATTTCTTTTACCGGATCATAATTGCTTTCCCAGTATCGTGCCGGAATAAAATTATGTGCTTTTATATTAGAATTCAGCCATATGTCTGCCACTTTGATTACATCTGCTTTTTGTAATTTTCTTATCATAATAACTACCTCTATTGATTCTTACCTGAGAACATTTTTCCAATCATCCTTTATTTGTAGATAATCATAATATTTTAGGATGACTTTTTTTCTTTCACAATTGCCGTCTTATTTTTATTGAGAAGATCCAGACATATCATCCAATAATCTCCTGCCATGAAATAGCACATCATATCATATTTTCCAATCGCAAATATCATATTTAAAATATGTATTAACCAGAAGATCACCCGATATTTATTGACTGATTTTATACCATTATTTTTTAATACAAAAATAATTTTCTCAACAATATAAACATTAACGAATAAATAAATTATTCCACAAATTAAGATTTCCCCGAAAAAATCCTGCATATTCGCAAAAAAAGCTGCACAGATTGAATATCCTGCCAAATACGGAAGAACCTGTGCTGTTTTTTCGTCATTGACCTGCTGTAATTTCTCTTTTATCTCGTCTGCAGATAAAGAAACATTTTTTACTTCTCTCCATATCATAAATGCAGACACTACATTTATGATTGAAAGTCCGATAATAAGAAGAAAAATCTCCGGATATGTGAAATTCTTCAAATAAAAATACGTTAACATAAAAACAATCATTTTAGTAATCAAATCACTTTTATACCAACAAATATTTATATGCATCAATTCCAGATTGATCAAAGCATCTGGCACACATGAAAATAATAGGGCAGTCATCACCAAAACAATGGCAAAATAATTCAATCCCGGTACATTTTGAAGCAGGATAAAAATCCCAAAATAAAACAGTAAAAATGTCAACAGATAAATATGTACAACTTTAATTTTTCTTTTCATATATCCCCCTTGTCACTTATCTTTTTTTGCAAAGATCAGACTGCCGGATATACCAAAAGATATACCCAGACATATTCCAATTCCTATCCCCGCCATACTGTTTAATACATTTACGAAAACAACACTCCAAAGTATTGCCATTATTACCCCGATCATTAATCCTATAATCATCCTTTTATTTTTCATAAACTTTATCCCTCCAAATGTTGATTTAAAAATATCATCCTTTCCTGTTTCTTCCTCATGCCCCTGCATGGACATAATCTCATGCATTTTCAGACGAAGCTCTACTCCGGCATAGGTATGAATAAAATTATCGATACAGGCGTGCATCGGAGAAAAGCACCCCAGCATCTGCGAATTGCATGCATTAACAATGGCATCACATTTAAGAGATGTAATATCCCCCTGCCAGATATAAAGTCTCGGATCGGTTTCGACAGGTTCCAGGTCTGCAATATCAGTAATGCCCCGTTCCCTGTTTCTTTCTTTAAGGTATTCATCCTGAATTTTTAAAAACTCTTCACGGATCGTTTTCGGTGGTCTGACATTCATCAGAGAACGTAGCATTTCCTCCTGGGTCATCATAATAAATCTACCTTCCCTTCTCTATCCAAAGACTCTCAACTAAAAATACAGTCTATTTGACTATATTTATCCTCTGAATACTTTTCTGTCTAATTTTCCATCTGCTTTCTGATATCCGTAATCGCCTCTGCCATAACGTTAATCCATTTGATTTCAATGCACTTTCCGCTCCAGCCGTTCATGCATATATACCATAAGCCCAAGCAGAATCAGCAGATAAACCGGCAACAATCGGATGGATATATGGTTTGCGAGCAACCCAAACAATGGCGGCATAAGGCACGTTCCGATATATGCACTGGCCATCTGCACACCGATAATTGCCTGGGAACGCTCTGCACCAAAGTGATCCGGCGTTGAGTGAATAATGCATGGATATACCGGTGCGTAGCCCAGTCCGATCAATGCAAATCCAAGCAGGGAAACCATTTGCCCAAACGGAAACAGCATCACAATAATACCGGACAATATGATCGCCTGTCCCATACGGATCATCTGTCTGTCATTCAGTTTCATTGCAATGAATCCATTGATTCCCCGGCCAACGGTAATTCCAATGCAAAACATCCCGGCAAAGGAAGCAGCTGTTTTGGCATCGACCCCCTTTGCCAGATTCAAATAACTGCTTGCCCAGAGCATGGTTGTCTGCTCTACTGCACAATAACAGAAGAAACAGATCATAATCGCTTTTGCTCCGGGAATCCCAATAATTTCCTTCAGCGAAAGAACCTTTCCTCCCATTGTTTCTTCAGAGGATGTCTTTTGCTCCTTCCATTTCGGAAGACTAAATACCAGAATCGCCGTAAGTACAATCTGCAATACGGAAATAATACGATACCCTGTGTTCCAGGTGGCACCACCCGTAAGAGCTGCCCCCAAAAGGGCATCCGGCAGCCCCAGACTAATAAACGACAGATAAATAATTCCTAATAAAAAGCCCATTTTATTCTCCTCGCTTTAAGTCTCACTTTAATTTTTATCCAAATTACAGATCTGAATCGCCGCGCCATTTTCCATAACAGAAAATCCATGCTTCACATAAAACGGCACATTCTTTTTATCTTCCGGCATCCCCTCAATATACAAAAAGTTCTTATATTTTTCTTTTATATATTCAATCATTTGACCGGCGATGCCCTTTCCCTGATAATCCGGATGTACAATTACATAATGAACCTGCGCCAGCATTTCCGTATCGTCCAGAACCCTGGTAATACCTACCAGCTTTTCGTCATCCCACACTGTCAGTACGGTGGACGAATGCATCAAAGCCTTGTATAAACGCTCCGGATAATTTCCGGAAATCCAATTTACCGATAAAAATAACTTCTGCACCTGTTCCTGTGTAAATATTTTTTGTTCCGTATACTTCAACATACTGCTCCTGCATTCCTTCCGAAGCCCACTGTACCGGAGCTTTTCCTTTGCCGACAACACGCAGATAATACGGGATTTCCATTTTCCGCCAAAAATTGTCAAGCCATATTCCAATGGACACCGTATATCTTCCTCTAATTTTTTCTTATACTTTGCCATAAAAATCCCCTTCAAACTATTGGTCTTGTTTCATTATAGCTTAAAGGGGTTCTTTTTTTAAGTTACTATGGAATTTATTAGGGCCTTTTCCATTAAATTTCTTTTTTATTATCCGTACCGGGCGTTGTGACAATTACTTTGGAAGGTGTAATAACAAGTGCTCCCTTTGCCGTTGCCGCTCCCTGAAACATCTTTTCGACCATTTCCTTGAAGGAATCTACCAATTTTCCCTCCTCGGTAACATCCTTAAATGCAACCGGAACGACATTCGGTTCTCCATTTGCACATGTCGCAAGATCCCACATTTCATTTTTTAATACTTTGATCACTGATTCGTTTAACATAAAATAGTCCTCCATTTCTGTTTTGTATTATTTTTCGGATATATTTATGTTAATGAATCTGCTTCCGTTTCCATAAGCCCTCACTACTCTTCCCGCCATTCCTTTAATGCCACCGAAAGCCTTTTGTCGATGTCCTTTCTGGTAGCTTCACACTCATTCGGATATTCCTTTGCCGCTTTGAAAATAAACCGCAACACAAATTTCAACCCTACGGGTAATGCCTTTCGAAGCAGGGACTCCGGCAATACGAAATGCGTTCCATGCTCATATACAAGTGCCTCATATTGACAGGTATGAGGACGCTCTTTTAAACGCTGATCCATACGGCGGATATATTTTCCGGCTTCCCAGAAGGAATCATCATCCGCCCCCACAAGAAACAACCGTCCTTTTATATTTTCCACCTTGATCATTTCCTCTTCTGTGTGTTCTCTTGCTTTTTCCGAATCAATAAACAGGCAGGTACTTCGCTCAATATCACCGGAGCCTTTTGTCTCTTCCTCCACCTTCTGCCAATATACCGGATGCTCATAGACAAACGGCATGTACGCCAGAGGCTTTCCCTTCCAGGAAAGAGTGGAAGTCCCCGGAACCGGCCACTCTTTACAGCCATCCTTATTGCCCTGCTCAAACCCCTGCCACACAAAGTCACTGGCTGTCAGTCCAAAGGTTAATGTGATATCCGGAAAATAAGAAGCTGCAACGATCGCATCCATACCGGCGGTACTCATCCCCATAATTCCAACTTTCCTGTTTCCATTACTCATCAGCCATTGAATGGCTGTCTCAATCCGTTCCAGCGGATAATTTACATGACTGTAATTTTTCTTGCCGGGAGACATACAAAGCACATTTACACCATTTTTATGCAACCATTTTGCACCACACTTTGCCATAAAATCATTAGGATCATCTCCAAACAACCCGATCATTGCACAATCGGAACCCTTCGGGTTTTCATAATACGTTCCATAGAAGCCGTGTTTTTCTGTTTCAAAAAATTGTTTTTTCATTTAAATCATCCCTTCCTTTTTGAATTCAACTGCCCAGTTGCCGAACCGATGTATTCAGAACATATTTCTCTTTTATTTCTTTTAACAAGAAATAAAACCATCCTCTTCCTTTATTTTTTCTAAAACTCCGGAAGAAATCACCTCATCCATTTTACCATAATTTATAAATTATTTTGCATAATTACACAATTGTCAATTGATATATTTTATCAAATCGTCGTTTCAGATCATGTTCATTTTCAAAATTTCCGGTCAATACGCAAAATCTATTTTATTTCTTGATATTATAGTTCGGCCAGCATTCCATATTTGTCATTTGGCAATTTCCGGAATCCGAATTTCTTATAAAACAATTCTTTTCCGGAATTGGCATATAAACAACAGTCTAACTCACCTGAATCTCTTGTTATCCCCTGCGGTTACTTCCACAATTCATTTATTTTGCCCGGTAATTCATCTATATTATCTCCCAGCAGACGAATATCCCCGGCTCCGCCAGCAGCAGGTATATTAAATTCAAACTCATTCCACTGTCCCATTTATATCCCTCCGTTTTTCAAATAGAATAAAAAGCAAAACTATTTATTTACAAATGTAGGAAAAATACTTTCTTCCATGCTCTTGCACAGCACCAATTTGGTTATAAAAACGAATGGACGGCATATTCCAGCCAAGGCAGTTCCATTCGATCAGATTGTAACCATCCTGTTTAACAAATTCCTCTATTTGAGAGAAGAACTTTTTCCCAAGACCACCATGACGATACTCCTCACATAAAAATAGGTCTTCCAAATGAACCCCGCCCTCTGCTGCAAAGGAGCCAAACACAGGATAGTAGATTGCGTATCCGATCACCTCATCATTGTACTGTGCGATCAATGCCGTTGCTATTTTCTTTTCGAAAAGCCAATACTGCAGATTTTCCTGAGAGGCCGTCATATCCTGTGGCCTTTTCTCGTATGCAGCCAGACCCTTGATCATATTTTGCAGCAATACAATATCCTTTTCCTCTGATTTTCTCACAGTAAATTTTCCGTTCATTCTTCGTCCCCCCTTTTTATTTATTAATAAAATAAAGACCAATCAGGCATATTACGATACCGATAACTTTGTTGGCTTTGATTGCTTCGCGGTACAAAACTGCTCCCACAATAATCAATGCAACTGCCAAAAATGCACTTTGCACAAGGGATGCTGTACTGACTGCCCAGCCGTTTTTATAAGCATAAATAAAACCGACCTCCAGTCCAACCACAGAGACACCGAGAAAAAACGGTGCCCAATTCATCTTGGCATACTCCTGTAATAAATTGCCATTTTTGTTCATCACAAAATACATAATGGCAGAACATACTGCCCCCACAAGATAGGTTATCGTCATGGATGCCATTGCATCCATATCTTTAGGCACTCCCTTTGCACAAATTTGATAAACAATATTGGAAAATACCACCAGCGCGATGGGCCATATCATTGACATATTTATTTCCTCCTAAAAAATCCTTATACACTAAGAAAGACAGCCAGACTAAAATCAGCCTGACTGTCGGTAGGTGCTCACCCGTTAAATGAAGTATAATGAATTCCTTTGAATCCGTCAAGTATCGCTGCTCCAATTTCGCCTCACTGCAATAAGGCAGAGTCTTCTTGACTTTCTCCATCCGATATGCTATAAAGTAAACAATGTTTACCAGCATGACACATGTATTGACCTAATGCAATACTTTATCAAAGGAGGCGGTCATTATTCGCGAGAGTTCCAAAGAAACCAGAGAACTGATCTTAAAAAGTGCTATGGAAATATTTCTTGAAGCAGGATATCAGGATGCCTCTATGCGAAAGATTGCTGCAAAAGCCGGCATCACAGCCGGAGCCATCTATAAGCATTTCTCGGGCAAAGAGGAAATGTTTGGAGAGCTTTTTCGTGCAAGCGGACAAAAACTTATGAATATTACTGAATCTATGATGGGCGTTGATTTCTCTGCTATGTCAGACGAGGAACTGATCCGGGTTCTATATTCGAGAGTCTCTCTGTAAACACTGGAATTGCTGCAGGGAGACATGAAGCTTTTTCATATGTTATTGAAAAATGATTCCGGGACATATATGGAGCGTTTTCGTTCCGTCTACCTGAAACGAAGTACTCAATTTGCATCTAATTATTACGGGGAATTATACCGACGGGGGCTTGCTTCAAAAAAATTATCAAACAAGACCATCTATATGCTTTCTTCCTCCGAATTTTCCATGATCTGTGAAATGATCGCGGATGATTCCTGTCAGAATGGAATCACAGAGGAGATAAAAAACGCATTTACAGAAGCAATGACGATTCTGCTCCATGGTTTAGAGACAGAGCTTGGAATCCATTATCATACAGAAGGTGACAAAGCATGAAGAATACATTTAGTGTAAGATTGATCTATCATTTTTATCATAATGCCGTAAAAGCAGAATTAAAAAGACGAGGGTTTCCTAAAAATACATCACGAAAAATCGCAAAAGAACATAAGATCATTTTGGACCGTGCGAAAGATATCGGCAAGTCCAATTTGTTAAGTTCATATATTATGGGAAGCTATTTTATTGCATTAAACCGCAGCACCGGCAGGTCTGCCGAAGAAAATTATGAGATATTCCGGGATGGGCTGTGTGCATCCAAGCTGTTTCACAAAATAATGGGGGATGCTGACAGTTACTTAGATCCAAAGAGAATACCTGCAAGACGGCAATGGTCTGAAGACAGCCATAAACGCAAATATGAAAATGACTGGGTTGTTGATATTCTGCCGGGAAATGACGAGTATGATCTGGGTTATGATTATCACGAATGTGGTATATGCAAGCTCTGTCAGGATGAAGGGTGTCCGGAGCTGGCTGCCTATCTGTGCAGAATGGATTATGTTCTCGCAGATATTATGAACATGAAACTAGTGAGAACCGGAACGATTGCGGAAGGGGCCTCCTGCTGCGATTTTCGATATAGCAAGCCCCGCTAGGAAATACAAAGGAACAAATCAGTATGAGAGATCGAGACTATGAGAAAAAGTCTGTAAATAAGATTCTTCTATGATAATGAAAGGCAAAAAATTCTTTGTCAGAGCTTTTTGCCCTTTAGTTATATATAACAGTTGAAAAATGACATGTCAAG
>NZ_JACRSX010000012.1 GCF_014384985.1 Jutongia huaianensis | reverse complement strand
TCTGTTTGCAAAATTGTAGTAAATAAAAAATAACATATTGCAATAAATATCCCTCCAATACCAAAAACTTTAACAAATATATTATGTTCGATTAATTTCTTTAATTTATCCATTACTTTTACGCCCTTTCATATAACAAACATATTTATTGTGCAATAGCTCTCATAAGCCACTAATTTAACACCAATAATACTATTTAATTATAAAACATTCAACAACTTTATTTAAATAAATAATAGACGGTGTCTATAATCATAAATTACAGACACCGTCTATTTATTACTATACTATGGCAAAATTGTTGGTTTTTTGTTTATCACAGAAAGGCTATTTTAATACAATATCACTGATAACCGGTGCGCCACTTCCACCGCCAACACCACAATTCAGGGTAATGGTCTTTCCGGCAGCCCAGTTACCGTCCCAGCTCGGATTACTTATGCGGTAACGATTGCCGCCAAGGCTTGTGCACTCGCCGCTCCACATAGATGTGATCTCACGGTCCAGCGTGAACTCAACGGTCCAGCCGTTTGTGAAGCTTACGCCGGAATTATTTGTAAGGGTGATCTGTGCGATTGCGCCGCTGCCCCAGTCACTGGTGAGTTTCACGGTTCCTGTTACCTTGCTGTCGTCAGACGGTGCTGTAGTAGGCGCTGTAGTAGGTGCAACGGTTGGCGCCACTGTCGGTTCTGTAGTAGGTGCGACTGTTGGTGCCTGTGTTGGTGCAACGGTCGGCTCTACCGTTGGTGCAATTGTAGGTGCTGCAGTAGGCTCTACCGTTGGCTCCGGTGTCTCACTGCCATTACCTGCAATGGAAAGCTTCACAATCTTTCCACCATTCCATACAGACAGGCAGAGATATGATACATTGGAATTATCCTTAATATTCAAAGATGCTTTCAGCTCTTTAACTGTATATACTCTGGTGATCTTCTCTGCAGCATTGCCTGCGGCTGAATAATTATCACCGTTCTGCCACTGATCATCTACCGACGCTCCCCAGCCGAGAATGCCCCAGTTGCCGTGAGAAGGATCCGTACAGGTATAAACAACTGTTACAATATCATCATCTGCTGCATCCATCAGCCATGATGCATCATTAGTTGCATAAGTGGATGCCAGATTCGATACGATCACCTTTTCTCCTGTGATCACCGGAGGCTCTGTTGGTTTTACAGTCGGTGCAACAGTCGGCTCTACCGTTGGTACTTCTGTCGGTTTTGCTGTCGGTGCAACGGTCGGTTTTACTGTTGGTACTTCTGTCGGTTTTGCCGTTGGTGCCTTTGTCGGTTTTGCTGTCGGTGCAACAGTTGGTTTTACTGTCGGCTCTACTGTTGGTGCTGCGGTTGGCTCTGTTACATTTCCGTCAATTCCGGATACCTCGAAGTTTATCTTAACGGTATTCATCGTCTTATAGTTTACATTATTAAAGTATGCCTTATAATTTGAATTTTCTACCGTCACATTATTGATGTGGGTATTTGCCCAAACATTAATAAATGAGAAATTAAAGATTGGACAAATCAGACCATCATCGGATGCCTTCTGTGATACATCATAGGTAAAGGTATCATTTTTCATGGTATATTTCTGTCCATTGATCTCGAAGGATTTTACCTTTACCGTTGCTTTATTAAATACTGAGGCCTCATCATCTGCCACATTGATATCTTTAATGTAAAGAGAGCCAATGTTCTGCAGCTGGCTCTTGGTTGCCTCCAGAGACAACGAGAAGTCTCCGCCGCCGGAATAAATATCAACATACTCATCACTGATTACAGACTGCCAGCTTGCGGTTTCCAGCAGATACATTTTAGCTCGTACATATTCTGCCTTTGGCACTGTCACCTGACAGGTTGCCTTGTATCCCAGAGGCACAGACGCTGTAATGGTGCAGGTTCCTGCTCCAACTGCGGTTACCTGTCCCTTGGAGTTCACAGAAGCAACGCTCTCATCGCTGGAGCTCCACACAACCTTATCCTTGCTGTCGGCCGGTGTCAGCGTCGCGGTGAGCTGTTGCTTCTCATCTCCGATATGAACAGTCAGAGATGATTTATTCAGTGTAATTCCTGTAGCAGTTGCAGACTGATCTCCGCCATAAATCTCCATCATGGCATCCATCAGCTCCTGATGAACAACCTTATTGGAATAACGGTCGATAATTGCAAATCCATATTCTCCGTTATAACCGTTGTCCCATGCAACCGGAATCATACCATACTGCTTTGCATAGTAGCAAACCTTCTGATAATATTCGGCACGGCAGATCTTATTCTGACTGTCGTAATTTTCCTTATTGATGGCACCAAACTCTCCAATGACCACAGGATATCCCTTGGAAACAAATTTGGTGTACATTTTTTTAAACTGGGATGCCATATAAGACTCATCGCCCCAGCCTGGTTTCTTGGATGCATCTGTGACACTGTCACCCCACTGGGTCACAGCTCCGGACTCAGTACCACAGAAATCCCATGGATCATAATAATGAACAGAGATCATAATTCTTTTCTGTCCGGATGCGATATTAGAAGAAAGATAATTATCTGTCGGCATTTCAAAGCCATAATCCCCTGCCGTATAATCAATATTGGTATTCCATCCAGGGATCAACAGCCATCTCTGATCGTTGTTACCGCCGGATCTGCGTACGGTATCCACGAAAATCTGATTGTACGCATTTATATTTGCATAGGCACTTCTGCCGGGGGTTCCGTAAGTTCCATCAAACTCCTCGTTCATAGACTCAAAGATCAGATGCTCGTCATAACCTTTGAAACGATCGGCAATCTGCTCCCAGCATGCTTTGTATTTTGCTTTAATCTTTGTCTGGTCACCACTTCCGCACAACAGCCATCCGCCGTTTACTGTGGTGTAGCCGTCACCGTGCATATTCACAATGGCATACATATCATTGTCCACACAATAATCCACCACCTGCTGCACACGGTCAAGCCATGTAGAATCAATCTTGTATCCGTTATTGTCATCGATCATGCTCAGATAAGATACCGGAATACGGATTGATTTGAAGCCGGCATCCTTCGCTGCAAGAACCAGATCCTCTGTGAGCTTTGGATTGCCATAGGCTGTTTCGTTCGGAGTGCCTGCACTTGCGGCCTCCAGTGAGTTTCCGAGATTGTACCCGACCCCCATCGCCTCCGTGATCTGCGACTGGTTCAGGTTCTGAAAGCTGCTTCCGGCAGCTTTTGCTGTTTTCGCTGTCATATTTGGGAGCGACAGCGAGGTTGCCACCATTGCCATACTCAGGACAATGGCCATTGCTTTTTTTCGTAAAGCCATAAAAGTCTCCTTCCCGGCTGATCAGAATGTAATTTCTAAATGTAATTGTCCAAAAAACAGGACTGAAGAAACGATAAAAAACAATGATAAATCCCCACAAAATATAAACTGTTTTTCACGATCGTTCCCTGTTTTTGGCTCAGAAAAAAGACATCCTTTGTCCCCACAAAAAATGTCTTTCCACATCCTAATCACGCCCAATACATTACTGAAACAACTCCCCCACAGAGTTGTTTCTTTTGCTACAAAAAATATATTATCATCCTTCTCCAAAATATGCAATACGATTTTACAAATTTTATGTACAATTTTTACAAAACGGAATTCGAAATAAATAATTTTTTGTGCACGATTTATTAACACTCTTAGATATTTTTTTATAATTTCTGATTGAATATCAACAAAAAATTCTGTATCATAGAAAGTGAATAATTACGAATGAGAGCGTGTAAAGCATGAGCAAAATAATTGAGAATATATTTTACAAACAACGGGAGGACTTCTACCGGAAGTACAAGAATCGTAACAAACATTTTACCTTTCCGGAGGATATCACCATGACAAAGGGGATTCCCTATGCCACGGATGGTATCAAAGCACATCGTCTGGATATAATGGAGCCGTCAGGCACTTCCCCGGCAGAGGGATGGCCTGTGATCATCAATATCCACGGAGGGGGCCTGCTTCTCGGCAGCAAGGAGTTTAACCAGTATTTCTGTGCCAGACTCTGCACTCTGGGTTATCTGGTCTTTAATGTGGAGTACCGGCTGATCCCGGACTGCACGATCTATGACCAGATCAGTGATATTTTTCAGGCGATGGATTTTATTCAGAAGAAACTGGACAGATATCGCGGCAATTCCGCTGATGTTTATGCCGTAGGTGACAGCGGCGGTGCATGCCTTCTGGTATATGCCACGGCCGCACAGCGCAATCCAAAGGTTGCAAAAGCCGCCGGTGTGACACCTTCAGCATTACCTCTGAAGGCACTTGGTCTGATCAGCGGTATGTTTTATACGAACAAATTCGATCAGATCGGGCTTTTTATGCCAAAATACCTTTACGGACCGAAATACCGCCGCTCTGCGTTTGCACCATATGTCAACCCGGAGCACCCGGACATTATGAAATCCCTGCCACCATGCTTTCTGGTCACCAGCGGCAAAGACCATCTGCGCCGTTATACCATGCAGTTTAAGATGGCACTGGACCGTGCCCAGATGGAGTCCCAAATTATGGACTTTCCTGATGATCCACGACTGACTCACGCTTTCAGTGCATTTGAACCGGAGCTGCCGGAAAGCACACAAGTATTTCATGCAATGACAGATTATTTTAAAAAGCTGTGACACACAAGAAATGAGGAAATTCTATGAATTACGACGAAAAACTATTTAAAGAAAAAGCAAATCGGAAGGCACGTAAGATCTGGTTGATCTTTGCCATTCTCTTATCTGCCAATTATGGTTCTGACTTTTCCCATGGGCTGTACAGTGCCGGTTATTATCTGACATTTCTGGCATTATGCTGGATTCCGTTTATTGCCGGAGAGATCCTGCTCCGGGTCAGGGGTTGGGATACCACCCGTTACAAATTTGATCTGGTCATTGGCTACGGTATCTTCTATACCTATGTGATCAGTACCACATCATCACCGATCGCATTTACTTATATACTGCCGGTGACAAGTCTTCTGGTGATCTATAAGGATCAGCTGTTTATGCGGTACTGCGGTATTGTCAATGCCATTATCATTATCGGAAGCTCCGTATACCGCTACATGGTGCTGGGTATGAATTCTGCCACCAATATGAAGGACTATCAGCTGGAGCTTTCCTGCATTATCCTTTGTTATATCTGCTACGGCATGTCCATCCGCCATCTGAATGAATCGGACGGCGCTATGACTGACAGCATCAAAAATGATCTTCACCGCGTGATCACTACCGTAGAGAAGGTAAAAACAGCCAGCAATTCCATTATGGACGGCGTGATCGTAGTCCGGGAGCTTGCCGGCGAGAACAAACACGGAGCTGATATTGTTGCTTCCCGGATGGATACTCTCAACGACAACAAAACAAATCTGCAGGATACGACAAGCTCCTCTGTGGATATGACCTCTGATATCAGCTCACAGGTACAGCAGATTGCTGTCATGATCGGAGAAGTGGTAACACTGATCGATGAGTCCGGCACTCACGCCAAAAACAGCTCCGTTGACTTAAATAGTCTGCTGCAGACCACACAGACCATGTCCGAACTTTCCTCCGAAACGGAACAGACATTGCAGGCATTTAAGACAGAGTTCGAAATGGTGAAGGAGGAAACCGGAACCATCGAAAAGATCAACAACCAGACAAATCTGCTGGCATTAAACGCTTCCATTGAGGCAGCCAGAGCCGGAGAAGCCGGCAAGGGCTTTGCCGTTGTTGCAGATCAGATCCGTACCTTAAGTGCTGAGACTAAAGAATCCTCCGGCCAGATCCAGGAGGCGCTGATCCGTCTGGAAGGAACCTCCGACTGTATGACAAATGCGATTGAAAATACCCTTCATCTGATCCAGGATATACTCCAGAAGGTATCCAAGACGAATGAAAGTGTAACCACTATTACCGCAGATTCCACGGAGATCGAGAAACACATACATACCATTGATGATGCAATGAAACGGGTGGAGCAGTCAAACCATCAGCTTGTAACAAATATGGGACAGGTATCCGCGACCGTAGAGGACATGACCTCCGGCATTGCGGATTCCAATGAAATCTGTCACAAAATGTTAAGTAAATACGATGAAACTGCCGTCAATATCGACACAATTGAAAATGTCGTTGAAGCCCTGATGTGCGAGCTTGGCATTGGCGGATTTATGGGACTGGAGGATCTGACACCCGGTATGAAGGTGATCGTCTCTCCTGATGATACATCAAACAACACATACCATGGCGAGCTTGTGGAGGAAACACCGCGGGGCATCTCGATCACACTCCCTACCTCTGCCAGAATCACGGAAACCACACCTTGCCACATACAGGTTACAGTAGGCAATGTCCTTTACTGCTGGGATAAAGCAAAGATCTTCCCGGACAATAATGGAATTTATCAGATACAGATCAGTTCCCGTCCAAAGATCAATAACCGCCGTAAATATCCTCGTATGGATATCAATAACGACTGTCTCATCACTGTCCCGGAAACCGGACAGGAGTTTACAGGCAGGCTGGACAATATCAGCGGAAACGGTTTTGCCTTTACTACAGACGCCGCTTTCTTTGCTACTGCAAAGGGTACAAGGATCACCCTGCAGATCCAGCATTTTGAAGTTCCATCCCATAGCCTGCTGGAAGGACGTATTATCCGCTGTTCTAATAACGAGGGACATTACATTGTGGGCTGTCAGATGCCGGAGGACGATCCGTTCCTGATGAAATATGTTGAGGAGCATCAGTAAACCAGCCGCTGGCAATTGTCGAAATATTGGTAACTCAAACTTTCTTATATCAAAAACACCACGGTTTGAAGTTGTTATAAAGAATATCTTTTTAACTCTCCAGATCGTGGTGTTTTATTATTTCAACATTTTGTTATTTAACCCCAGAAATCCTGTGTGGCATAAACCAGCCATTTGGCAGAAGCATTGTATGCGACACCGACTCCAATATATTTAAAGCTTGGGGTCAGGATACCGTTTCTGTGGCCGGAGGAACCGATCCAGCCAATCACCATATAAATTGCATCGCCACTGCCGGCACAGATATTCTCGCCGCACGAGCGGTAACTGATCCCCTCCGCCTGCAGGCGGGCAAAAAATCTTGTGCCATCCTGACTATTGTGTTGGAAATAATTATTGTCTGCCATATCCTGACTATGACCTCTGGCTGCCGCCTCCGCTTTTGATTCCCATTGCAGATTGGAAAGCCCCATATAAGTCCGATATGCATTTGTCATTTCCCAAACCTGTGTTTCTGCCGCCCGCAAAATCTCATCATTATATGTCATATACGTCCGATAGATCATTTTATACTTGTTGCAGTCTTTGGAAAATGCATAAAATCCATAAACTGCTTTGTCTTTCCCATCATAGAAATCACTGAACGCATACATATAAGCATTGTCCGTTAAACGGTAATATGCCTCCGTGCCTTCCTTCGCCTCCTGCTTGTCACTATTCAGGGCGTAAAAGTTATCTGTATTTTCACTCCATCCGGCATCCACCATAGACGCTGCACCTGTGCCCTCCTGCACCAGCTCTGTCTGCTGCGCCGCAGTACCGTCCACTGTGTTCACCGTAGCATCATAAACGGTAAAGCCCTTTCCAATCGTGAAATAAGAAGCAACCTTCTGATCCTTGATGCCAACCAGAAGATATGGTTCCGTGGTACTGTTACCATTATAAATATATGCCGTCATATTTGTCTGCGGCAGTGGATCGATACGCTCCGGTTCTCCCCAATCCGCCTGCAGTGCCTCCGTACTCTCTCCAATATATAGAGATTTTTCCGCAAAGCAGAGACGTGTCGTTTGCAACGTAGCCGCCGGGACATCGGTCGGTGTCGTCGTTGCACTGACTGTCGGTGTGATGGTCGGCTTTGCTGTTATGATTGGATCTGCCGTCGCACTCGCTTTTGGTGTAGCTGACGGAGTCGTTGTCGGCTTTGGTGTTGCACTTGCCTTTGGCGTAGCTGCCGGTGTCGTCGCAGGCTTTACCGTTGCACTTGCCTTCGGTGTGGCTGCCGGTGTTTTCGCCGGCTTTGCCGTTGCGCTTACCTTCGGTGTAGCTGCCGGTGTTTTCGCCGGCTTTGCCGTTGCGCTTGCTTTTGGTGTGCGCTCCGGTGTGACTGTAGCTTTCGGACTGGATGCCGGGGTATCTGTAGTTGGAAGCTCTGTAGGAGTTGGTTTCACAGACGCTTCCGGCTGCTCTGGTGTCCCCGGTTTCTTTGTCGGTGCCACTGTCTCTGCCGGTTTTGCGCTCCGGTCTGGTTCTGCCGATGCCGTCACTCCCGGCTCTATACCCGGGAGCTGTGATGGTCTCGCAGAAGGCTTTATGGTTGGTTTTGTGGTTGGTTTTGTGGTCACTCTGACATATGGACTTGCCGACGGTCTTTTCGTCGGAGCTTTTGTCGGAATAACGACCTCAACCTCTCCCTCTTCGTCCGGTATAACGACTACTTTGACCACACACTTTTTCATAGGATATGCAGTCAACGTAATATTTGTCTTTCCCGGCTTTTTCCCGGTAATCCGAATTTTCTTTTTGATCACCTTTACCGAAGCAATTTTTCGATCGGATACCTTGGCTTTGATCTTCCTTGTCCCGGTGTTCTTGGCCTTGATCGTAATGCGATCTCCCTTTACAACTGTAACCTTTGTTTTGGATACCCTGATCTTTGCTGCCGCAGATGCCGTATCCATCTGACACGGCGACAATATCGCTGTCAAAAACAGCAGCACAGCCAGCAGGGTTGATATTGATTTTTTCTTCATATAGAATCCTCCCTGATTTCCTTATAGATAGTATATCGGCATATAAACGCAAAATATAAAAAGCAGGAAGAGTTTTTCCAATATAATTTTATCAAATTCCAAATCGTAATCCCCCGCATTTTTGCGATCAAATATAATATTCACATATCCTTTATTTTAACCATAGAAAATGTTCCCTTCCCACCTCCAGTCTGGTCTGTCCCGAAACCCGTACACGTTCTCCATTTTGAAGCTGTTTTAATATTCTGCCACCCTGCCATAGCTCGATATTCTCTGCCGCATGACTTGCCACAGTATAGCTTCCATCCCCCGCATGATAAATGATCTGGCAGTTGTGATCTGCGATCTGCCCTGCCGCTTTCATACTTCCCGTTTCTATCCCTCTCATGGCCTCCGGTGTAGTGCCGATCGTTACCGCAGAGGATTTCCCCTCCGTTAAATTCCACGAAAGTCCACTGTAAATACCGGTTCCTTCACCGACGCTTCCTGCCGCTTGGATTCCTTTCCTGCTATTTTCCTGTTCTCTTTGCTTCTGATCCTGCGAATTCTTTTCGTCCTGATCCTCGTTCTTCTTTCTGTTTTTTTTGCTATTTTTTTCGCTGCTTTTGTCTTTCTTATCATCCTTCTTTTTGGAATCTTTGGAAGAACGGCGTTTCTTTTTCCGCTTAGATTTCTTATTTCTGCGGCTATGGTCACGGGATTTTTTCCGGTCACGGTCCTCGTTTTTCTCCCGGTCTGCCCCGTCTTTGCCGCGCTTCTTCTGCTTTGGCTCACGATAGCCCCCCAATGTCCAGCCAAACAGGATCAATATCAACGCCATAATATGGAACAGCGCAAACAGATAGACTCCCGCCAGCAGAAACGGGTGAATCGCCGTAAAACCTGCCAGAACAACCAAAAGCTCTGCTGTGACCGCCGCTGTAAATATAGTAGGCAGTACCACGGTCTTTTTTCCTTCTGCCAGAAACAGCATACACATAGCAAGAAAGCAAAGTATTACCGGCAGACAAACCGCCACTCCCGCAGCCACCAGCAGATTGGAATTGCCTGTCTGGTCTGCATAATGTATGCCTTCCTTCACATCACCCCATGTAAATGGTGCTTTCAGCACGAAATCGTCCGGTACGCCACCCTGCTGCAAATAGGTGTACCCTGCCTTTCCTCCTGCCGTGAGCACCTCCACACCGGACAGCGTCATATCCTGTCCTTTTGCCTGAAAACGGCAGAAAGGCAGTAAAAGCGACAGCAATGCCAGAAGCAGAAGCAGTGCCGCTGTATTTTTCATAAAACGTCCATAAGCTCTCATATCTCTCATCCTTTCTTTTCTTTTCTCGTCCATACATACGCGATCAAACAGATCACAATGGACAACAGAGACCCTGCCGGTGCTGCAAATCCCATAGGGAACAATGTATCCGGATACATCCTGGATGCCAGATAGGAGCCCGGAATTCTCATGAGCAGGATTGATAAAATATTATGGATAAACCCAAGATACGACTTGCCATACGCACAGAAATATCCGGTAAAACAAAAATGAATTCCGGCAAAGATCGTATCAATAATATAAGAACTGATATACTGACTTCCCAGCAGGATCACTGCCGCATCTGCGGTAAACGCTCCCACCACCTGTCTGGAAAACAGCTCCACCAAAACCACCATAACAATACCGTAAATCGTTGTCGTCATAAGAGCGTACCGAAGAATCTTCTGTACCCGGTCGTGCTTTCCCGCTCCAATATTCTGCGCCGACAATGCCGATACCGTTGCCAGCATAGAGGACGGGACGATAAATATCATTCCGATCATTTTCTCCACAACACCTACTGCCGCCGCATCATTCAAGCCCCTGTGATTTGCAATCACGCTGATCACGATAAACGCAATCTGGATACAGCCATCCTGTACCGCCACCGGAATACCGATTTTCAGGATCTGCCCCAGAACATCTCCTTTGATCTTAAACTGCCGGCCGGTCAAATGAATCCCCGTCTGCTTCCGGCGGATTGCAAACAATGCCATTATGACGCTGAAGGTCTGGGCCAGGGTGGTTCCAAGCGCAGCACCCACAGGTCCCATTCCAAAGTATCCAATAAACAGATAATCTAACAGAATATTTGCCACACATGCAATCGCAATGAAGTACATAGGACTTTTGGAATCACCAAGTCCCCGGAAGATCGCGCTGATAATATTGTATGCCGTAATAAACGGAATACCGATAAAACATACCAGAAGATATTGCCTCGTCCCGGCTACCGCCTCCGCAGGAATCCCGATCAACATCACAATCGGTTTTACCAGAAAGATCAAAGCCGCCATAAACACAAAAGATAATCCCATAAAAAATGTCACTGTATTGCCAATGGACTCCGATGCGTCCTCCAGCTTTCCGGCTCCTACGGACTTTCCTATGGTCACAGTGGTTCCCATGGCAAGTCCCACGATGATCACAGTCAGCATATGCATAACCTGACCGCCGTTGGAGACTGCCGTAATACCATCCACTCCCCCAAACCGGCCTATGATAAACAGGTCTGCCATCCCGTATAGCGTCTGCAGAAAATAAGACAAAAGATATGGCAATGCAAAATATGCGATCGTCTTTCCAATTTTTCCTGTCGTTAAATTCTGTTCCATATCTGTAACCGTACCTTTCGATATTGATTTTGTCCAATAAATATGAAACCTTATAATTGCTGCAAATTCAGAAAATAGATGATTTTCACTCCCGCGGCACAGTCCCCAGCATACTTTTTGCCAGCCAGAAGAAGAACACCAGCACCAGTACCGGAATCACACATGATGTCACCAGCATAACTGCCAGTGCCTCAATAAAGTTATTCAGAACAGATTCTACTTTGTCCGAAATATCGGACACACCATTTTTAATTCCGGAAATGATTCCGGACAAAACACCACGGTTATCACTGCTGTCACTGTCCTGCTGCCCCTCGCTGCTGCTCTGGATTTCCTGTGTTGCTTTCTTGGCGGCATCCACCGTTTCCTGTATGGAGGACTGATAAGTATGCTCGATCAGATCCGACACCTTAACGCTCACTGGGATCACCAGTGCAATCGCAATCCCAAACAATGCCAGCTTTCTGGCGATCCGCTCCCAGGTATGACGCCCGAAGCCAATGCCTGCCGCATACATTATACACCCCAGAGGGATCAATATGAGAAAAGCGGCATATCCTGTCATCGTGACAAGATATTTCTCGACATAAATGGCACACAAAACAATCAGAAAATACGTGCTCAGGTCTGCCAGCTTCTCCGCGATCGGCGTTGCGGTATCTCCCGGCAGAAGTGTTAATGCAGCTGATGCCGCAGTAGAAGCCGCAGTCAGCTCCATCACTGTAGATTTCTTATCATCCAATGATGCAATGGTCTTTGCATGGAAATCCCTGGATGTGGAGATCCTTGTCAGCACCAACATAGAGATCAGCGCCAGGATCAAAGGCAACACGATCCGGAGCATCCTCCTGTTATCCTGTATTTTTATTTTATTTGAATCGTTATTATTTTTTATCTCATTCATCGGCTTTTCCTCCGGTTTCCGCATTTTCTTTTTGTCCATTTTACCAGTTTTGTGCATTTTTTCAAGCCAATCCCCGGATCAGTTGAATTTCTGGTAAAAAGTGACTATACTTTACTTTGCAATTACATTCGTCTTCCCCTTAGCATTGACAGACTTTTTGAAAGGTTTGATGACTGATATGAAACAAATAGATTTTGAAAACGGTACTATCACCGGCAATATTATTAACGCAGCGGTTCCTATGCTGGCAGCGCAGGTACTGAGCCTGCTGTACAACATTGTGGACCGCATCTATATCGCACGGATTCCTGGCATCGGCAGCACCGCCCTCGGTGCAGTTGGTCTGTGCTTCCCTGTGATCATTATCATAACTGCATTCAGCAATCTGTTGGGCGGTGGTGGTGCCCCGCTTTTCGCAATCCAGCGGGGTATGGGTCATGACCGGAAGGCCGGAAGGATCATGAACACCTCTTATACTATGCTGTGTGGATGTGCTGTTCTTTTAACGATCCTTGGTCTTGTATTTGCCGAACCTTTGCTGAAGCTTTTTGGGGCTTCCGAGGCCGCCCTGGTATATGTCTGCCCTTATATGATGATCTATCTGCTGGGCACCTTTCCCTCCATGGCTGCCACGGGATTAAACCCCTTTATCAATGCACAGGGCTATGCAACCACCGGTATGCTTTCCATTACCATCGGTGCCGTTGCCAATCTCATTTTAGATCCTATCTTTATCTTCGCATTGCATCTTGGCATCAAAGGCGCCGCCATTGCAACCGTGATCTCGCAATGCCTTTCTGCCGGATTTGTATTATCTTTCCTGATGAAAAAGGCCGAGATCCGGGTTCGTCTGCTACAGCATAAAGAACTGCCCGGCTCCTGGCAATACGCCAAAAATATTGTCAGCCTCGGAACCTCCGGCTTCGTAATGCAGCTTACCAACAGCCTTGTTTCCATCTGCTGTAATAATGTTCTCTCCCATACCGGCGGAGATCTGTATGTTTCTGTCATGACGATCATTTCCAGTGTCCGGCAGATGGTTGAGACACCAATTCTTGCCATCACCGAAGGCTCCTCTCCCATCATCAGCTATAATTACGGAGCCCGCCGCCCGGACCGCGTGATCCGTGCCGCCATGACCATGGGAATCATGGCATTGGTCTATTCTGTCCTGATGTGGGGATTGATCCTGACCAAACCGCGTTTCCTGATCCACATTTTCAGTTCCGACCAGGAGCTTTGGAAGGATGCTGTTCCCGCTATGAAGCTGTATTTCGCTGCTTTTATCTTTATGCTTCTCCAATATACGGGTCAGACCATTTTTAAATCCCTCAATAAAAAGAAGCAGGCGATTTTCTTCTCCCTGCTTCGTAAGGTTATTATTGTCGTGCCGCTGACCTATCTGCTGCCCTACACATTTCATCTAGGCACCAACGGAGTTTTCCTTGCGGAACCGGTCTCCAATGTGATCGGCGGCACGCTTTGTTTTGTCGTTATGCTTGCAACCATTCTGCCGGAGCTTCGACAGATGAAGGAACAAGGATAATATTATTTCGTACCGAAAATACGGTCGCCGGCATCTCCAAGACCCGGACAGATATAAGCATCCTCATTGAGCTGACGGTCCAGATGACCCACATAGATCTGCACATCCGGATGTGCTTTATGAAGCTTCTCCAGTCCCTCCGGAGCTGCGATAATACACATAAATTTGATATTTTTGCCGCCGTGCTTTTTGATCTGGTCGATAGCATCAACAGCAGAACCACCGGTTGCCAGCATCGGGTCACAGACAACGATCAATCTCTCCTCGATAGGATCCGGCAGCTTACAGTAATATTCCTGTGGCTGATGCGTCTCCTCATCACGATACATTCCGATATGACCCACCTTTGCGTTTGGAACCAGAGCCAGAATACCGGATACCATACCGAGACCGGCACGAAGGATCGGCACAACAGCAAGCTTACGGCCGGCGATCATCGGTGTCTTGCACTTCTCGATCGGTGTCTCGATCTCCACATCCTCTACCGGCAGGTCAGAAAGTGCCTCAAAACCTTCCAGCATTGCGATCTCATCAACCAGCTTACGGAATTCATTGGTTCCTGTTGCCTTATCTCTCAAAAGAGAAATTTTATGCTGAATTAACGGGTGCTCAAAAATAACAATATTTTCTGATTTGATCATAGTATCTTCCTTTCTGTTATTTATATAAAATCACGAAATTATGTTTTGTTTTATTAAAAGCACAAAAATATTTTATACTTTATTATTACCACCGGAGCGGTACAATAATCGGAGCTGTTACTCCTCGTCCTCTGTCTCGTCATCGCTGTTCATCACATAAACGCCACGGCTTCTGTCTCCCTCCGGATGCTTGCCAAAGCTGTAATCATTGCCCGGCAGGATCGCATTGAGAAGGATACCGGCGATAGCTGCAACCGCCAGAGCAGTCAACGTAACAGATGTACCTGCTACATGAAAGGTAAGTCCGTCGGAAAAGCCCAGACCACATACAAAGATAACACCTGCAATGATCAGGTTTCTTGATTTTGTCAGATCAACCCTGTTTTCTACGACATTTCGAACACCGATAGCTGAGATCATACCGTAAAGCATAAAGGATACGCCTCCGATGATCGCCGATGGCATCGTTGAAATAATAGCAGAGAACTTTGGAATAAAGGAAAGAACGATCGCAAGTGCCGCTGCGATACGGATCACTCTCGGATCATATACCTTGGAAAGCTCCAGCACTCCGGTATTCTCTCCATATGTTGTATTAGCAGGACCACCGATAAAGCCTGCAAATGCAGTGGCAATACCGTCTCCCATCAGAGTACGGTGAAGACCGGGATCTTCAATATAATTCTTACCGACTGTGGCCGAAATTGCGGACATATCACCCACATGCTCCATCATGGTAGCAATGGCGATCGGCGCCATAACAAGAATCGCCGTTACATCAAACTTACAGATCTGGAATGGCGGAAGTCCAACCCATTTTGCAGAAGACACAGAAGCAAAATTCAAAATGGCAGAGCCATCCGGATTTGTAACACCGCAGGCATTCAGGATCAATGCGAATACATAGGAGATCAGGACACCCATCAGAATCGGAATGATCTTGAACATGCCCTTGCCCCAGATATTAAAAATAATGATCACGGCCAATGCCACAAATGCGATCAGCCAGTTGGTGGAAGCGTTACTTACTGCTGATGGCGCCAGAGACAGTCCGATGCAGATAATGATCGGTCCCGTAACAACCGGTGGAAGGAATTTCATTACACGGTTGACACCCACAAGCTTAAAGATCAGGGCAACCACAAGATATAACAATCCGGCTATCACAATGCCGCCACAGGCATATGCCACCTTATCGTTGACATTCATATTGGCATAAATTCCATCCTTCAGATTTGCCACGGTATAAAATCCACCGAGGAATGCAAAGGAAGAACCTAAGAATGCCGGCACCTTAAATCTGGAACAGAGATGAAAGATCAGTGTACCAAATCCGGCACAGAACAAAGTAACAGAAACCGTCAGTCCACGGGACAGCGGCTCACCACATGCCTCCTGGAAATAGCCTGCCACAAGAATCGGTACAAGGATAGTCGCACCAAACATGGCAAACATGTGCTGGATTCCCAAGATCATCATTTTGGGAATTCCAAGTTTACGTGCATCGTAAATTGGTTCATTTGAATTTTTCATAGTTTTTACTGTACCTCTTATCTTAAATTTTATCCAAAGATAATAGTACCATTTCAGCATAAAGATAGCAAGAAAAAAGCACAGGGAATCCGGGGAAATTTGCCCCCTCTTGACGTGAGTACGAAATCGGACTATAATATATTCTCAAGTACGAAATCAGACTTATTTCAGAAAGGATGGTGCATATGAAAACACCCTCAAAACCATATATGAGCAAGATTCAGATGGAATTCAACCACCTCTACAAGGAGCTGGATGACCTTTACCACGAAGCTGCTCTCAACACCTCCCTGTCGGACAGTGCATTTGACATTTTATACGGTATTTTTATGCTGGGAGACGGCTGTCTCCAGCGGGATATCTGCAAGACCTCATGCATTCCAAAGCAGACCATCAACTCCTCCATCCGAAAGCTGGAGAAGGAAGGATGGATCAAACTGGTTCCCGGAAAAGGCCGGAGCATGCAGATCTTTCTCACGGATGATGGACAGCATGTGATGCAGGAAAAGATCTATCCCGTGATCAAAGCAGAAAACAAGGCATTAGATGCCCTGACCTCCGAGGAATGTGAGCAGATTCTTAAACTCTACCAAAAATATAATATCGCATTGCGGAATGAATTTCTGAATATCCGCAGAAAGGAATAAAATGAAAATACAATTATCCGAACATTTTACGTTTAAAAAACTTTTATTATTTGTCTATCCATCGGTGATCATGATGATCTTCACCTCGATCTATGTGGTGATCGACGGACTTTTTGTATCCAATTATGTAGGAAAGACCGCCTTTGCTGCCATCAACCTGATCTCCCCGTTTATTATGGCATTATCTGCCCTGGGATTTATGATGGGTACCGGAGGAAGTGCCATCGTCGCAAAGACTCTGGGGGAAGGAAAAAAACAGAAAGCAAGTGAGTATTTCTCCATGCTGGTATATATTACCGCTCTTGGCGGCGTGCTCCTGAGTATTGCCGGTATCGCCCTGACTCCCGCCGTGGCAAGGCTTTTGGGGGCAGATGGTGAGCTTCTCCGTAACTGCACGATCTATGGCAGACTTGGCTTTATCACACTTGCTCCTTTTATGCTGCAGAATGCTTTCCAGAGCTTTTTTGTTGCCGCAGAAAAACCAAAACTTGGACTTGCCGTAATCGTTATCGCCGGCATCACCAATATTGTTCTTGACTACCTGTTTATCGCCGTGTTTGGCTGGGGCATTGCGGGAGCAGCCATTGCTACCTCCTGTGGCGAGCTGATCGGCGGCTTCTTCCCGATACTCTATTTTGCACGCCGCAAAGAAGCAATCCTCCATCTGGGCAAAACACATTTTGATGGAAAAGTTCTGCTCAAGGCCTGTACCAACGGTTCCTCCGAGCTGATGACAAATCTTTCCAACTCTATCGTCGGTGCCATGTATAACCTGCAGCTTATGAAACTTGCCGGAGAAAACGGTGTGGCCGCCTATGGCACGATCATGTATGCTAACTTTATATTTGCTGCCGTCTTTTTTGGCTATTCCATCGGCAGTGCCCCGATCGTCAGCTATCACTACGGAGCCGGAAACCATGATGAGTTAAAAAATCTGTTCCGCAAAAGTCTCACTCTGGTGAGCATCTGCGGCATTCTTCTGACCATTACTGCGCAGATCATCGCCTCCCCGATCGCCCGTATTTTCGTTGGCTATGATAAAGAGTTATTCCAAATGACCTATACCGGCTTCCGTCTGTTCTGCGTTACCTTCCTGATCAACGGCTTCAATATTTTCGGTTCGTCCTTCTTTACGGCACTGAATAACGGACTGATCTCCGCAGTTATCTCCTTCCTGCGGACACTGGTATTCCAGCTTGGAGTTGTATTTATACTTCCTGTCTTTTTCGGCATCAACGGAATCTGGCTGTCCGTTGCCACTGCAGAGCTGCTGACTCTGTTTGTCACTATAACCTTCCTCATCCGGAAACGACAGGAGTATCATTATGCGTGATATTTTTTAAAATAATATGAGTGATTTGAGTGCTTCCTGACCAATAGATAAGTGAAAGATCTTTCAAGAGCAGGATAAAGGGGGAAAACAAATGGAAGAACGGGAGCTGCTTAATTGCCTGAACGAAGACGTTTCACTTGGCATGGAGCTGGTCATCAGACAATACGGATCCGCAGTGAAAACGATCTGCCGCTCCATATTGTCCGGATACAGCAAAGAGGATATCGAAGAAACCGTATCCGACACCTTTGTGGGACTGTGGCAGTCCAAGGATAAGATCCAATTGATCGAAGGTCACGGACTGAAAGAATATTTATATGGAATCGCAAGACGCACGGCACTCAACCGCCGGCGCAGCCTGGCAAAGAAACAGCCTGTACAGGATATTGATACCGCCGGTGAGCTGGTATCGGGGGAAAATGTGGAGGAACAGATCATCTGCCGGTCGGAATATGCTGTTTTATATCAGTTGATCCGGTGCGGCGTGGATGTCGCCTGAAACTGCCATTTGTGAGACTGCAGAAACCGGGGATTTCAATGCAGCCAGAAAGGAGTGCCTTATGAAAAATATAGAAGATTTATTACAGGAAATGCCACAGTATCATGCGGATAGGGAAGGGGAAGAAATTTCATTGACAGAAGAAGAAATTCAGCGGATCCACCAGAAGACGATGCAGAAAATTCAGGGGGAAACAAAAGCAGAGTCTAAGGTAGTAAAACATCCGTCTTTTTGGAGAAAATATTACAAACCATTGGCTGCCGCCGCAGCCGCATGCGTTGTCTGTATGGTGGGGGCTACTGCATTTGCCGCCTTTGGCCTGGATGACAGTATTAAAAACTTTTTTAATATTTACGACAACAAATCACAGCAGACTGCCGAAAAACTCACTACAAATGTTGAATCATCCGCAGAATCCAACGGAATTAAGCTGGATCTCACACAGACCATTGGGGATCAGTCGGGATTTTATGCCGTGATCGACGCCTCCGGTGTAAAGGATGTTCCTTACACTTTGACATTCCGGAATACAGATCTTTCCATTACAGGCAAGGATGGAGCAAACTATGATTACACAGCCAATGACATCGACAGCAGTGCCGTGGACAACGGTATCACCAAATTTCCATTACTGGTGAGCGGTGTGAACCGGGAAGGAGAAGACGTCAATATCAACGGAAGCCACATTGTATTGTCCCTGCAAAACATTGGATATCGCAATGAACACAATAAATTTGTTACGCTTCAGGAAGGAGACTGGAAGCTCTCATGGGATTATCAGACCAATGCCGAGCCGGAACAGATCACAGTAGACAAAAAAATATCCCTTATGGATTCCCATGGACTTTGGACCGATCTCACGATTTCTCCTCTTTCCCTGACAGCCCATTACAAGATCACGAAACAGGGAAAGACCTATTTTACTGAAAAGGAATGGAATAAATATGAGAAATCAGACCGTCTGATGATCCAGTTTACTGACGGCAGCCGTATTGACAGCCGCTATGAGGACATTGTGACCGAAAGCTGGGGCAGCGAAAAAACAGAAGGCTACAAACGTATTGGTTTCCATCAGATCGTGGATACCAAAACCATTGCCAGTGTTACCTTCGGCGGGCGCACCATCACGCTGCACCAGAGCAAGACAAATGATGAGCGCATCCGCCTCAGCAGTAACACAGCCAAATGCTATGTGGAACTGCCGGAAAGTGTTGCTTCCATTGTCACACTAAAGGAACAAAAGGATGTCAAAAACACGGATTTTGGATGCAGTGAATCCACGGTTACCTTTATTGGCAAACGTGGCGGTGCCAGGATGCCACTCTTTACCATTCATCGTCTGAAAGGCAGCTTCAGCCGTTCCGAAATGGAAGATTTAAACCCGATGATGATCTATATCGGATCTCACAACGGATATACCTATACCATTGATTACGGCGAATGTCAGACAGAGGCACAGTTCAGGGAATTTTCCGATATCATGAACCGGTATATTTCCAACATCCTGCCATTCTTCGAATATATGGATTAAGGCTTTGCGATCCTTTTTGATACAATCAGAACCAAAGCCGGCATTCCGCCTTCCGAAAGCTGTTATACCAAAGAAACCGTATATCAAGAAAAATCTCGATATACGGCTTCTTTTCATTTATAGATGTAAACCATCTAATGTTAGAAGTTAAATGGAGTTAACCGAAATTAATTTTCCCAATCCCTTTTCCCGGAACATCTTCCGATATTCGTCCTTCTTTTTCTCTGGAACATAAATCTTCAAGTCCTTCGGAACATTCTCAAACACGCGCTCGCCAATGTCCTCCGGTTTCAATTTGGAGGATTGGATATAAAGCTTCTCCAGCTTTTTACAATTTCGAAATGCTCTGTCCCCAATGTTATTGACCTTGCTTCCAAGCCGGATACATGTCACCTTCTTATGGCCCTCAAAAGCTCTGCTCCGAACCGCCGTGATACAATAGCGGACGCCGTCAATCCGGACAGATCGGGACATCGTGACCCTTTTGGCAGTCATTTTCGCAGAATAGAATGTCACTGTCGGATTCTTTACATTGGAACTGGTTACTTTATAGCGGTTGCCCTTGGAATCCGTGATCAGCTTGCCTTTCCTTGCCGGTTTCTTTTGGCTTAATTTAGATGTCGCCATAGGAGTCCACTGTGGTGTCTGCGTCGGTGCCGGTGCAGCGGCTGCCGGGGTCTGGCTCGGTTCCGGTGCCATGCTCTGACCCGGTGTGGGCAGATCCGGGGTTACCGGAGCCGGTGCGGGCTCTGTTGTGACCGGCTGCCGGGTCGGTGCCTCTGTCTTAGCAGGCTCCTTCGTCGGGACTGCTGTCGCCGGGTTGTCGGTCTTAACAGGTTCTTTTGTTGGAACTGCTGTCGCCGGGTTGTCGGTCTTAACAGGTTCTTTTGTTGGAACTGCTGTCGCCGGGTCCCCTGTCTTAACCGGTTCTTTTGTTGGTATTTCTGTCGCCGGTGTCCCGGTCTTCACCGGCTCCTTTGTTGGAACCTCTGTGACTGCCGGATGATTTGTCGGTGACGGCTCTGCAGTTGCCTTCGATGTCGGAACCGGAGTCACACTCGGTACCGGTGTGCCCAATGCCGGAATCGTCACCTTATCCTTTGTGGTTTCCTTCGTGCCACCTTCATCCTCAAAACATTTTCCACAATCACCGCACACATAATATGCCATATTTCCGGGCATTGTGTCCGTGGCTGCCTTTGCCGGAACTAAAGTCAGATCATGATGTGCCGGAATCATCTCTCCCTGTTTTGCAATTTCTTTACATTGAGTACAGAAATAATCTCCGGTATATCCATTCCCGCATACATTATCCTTCTTATTTCGCAACTCCAGCTTATCCTCCGGATGATCGCAAGCCAGTCTGGTAATGATTACTTCCTGCACCGTATTTTCATACAGATCTGCATCTGTTCCGATATACTCTGCAGTAACCGTCACGGCTTCTCCTACCGCCAATGCCTTTTCGCTGTCTCCGGATGCCCATTTCCAATTCTCCTTCAGCGAAATCTGCCCCACTACGTTAGTAGTATATGGCACTTTCATAGAAGCATCCGGCATCCCCGGAGTATCTTTCCGTTTCTCTATAATAATTGTCCGTTGGAGTGAAATCTTCTGTCTCTGAGCCTGCTCCGATTCACTGGACGATGCCGAAACATACAGTGCCACATCCAAGAAATATTTCCCCGGCTTTGGTAAACCCTTCTCGCTGTAATAGCATAAGCCTCCCAGTGATTTCTTCGGGTCCTCCTTGGAAACGGAAATATCTGAGCCCGCCCCAGGGATATACGCAATAAAGCCGCTATTATCAGAGATCACTTCCTTGTCAGCATTTTCATCCTTCTGATAGATAACATTTTCAATCTCCATGGATTGGATATAAACCGGTGTTATCCCTGAATTCTCATTCCACTTTACTTTGAAAATATCCCGCTCATCGATTTCCTGTCCGTAACCGATCCGGCTTTCGGTGCTTTCCACATCATCAGCCAGATAAAGGATCGGAAGCTCTGTCTCCTCTTTGGATAAAATGCTGCTAAAATCATCCGGCTGTGTGTAACAATCGCCACAATCTTCACATTCGTAATATTCGATATTGCCCTTCTCTGTGAGCGTCGGTGCCTTGGCCTCATGATGTATGACGCTTTCCGAAGGATGGGTACAGCCCCATATGGAAATTTCAGCATTTAACTTACTTGATCTATAATAATAAGCATCCTGTGCTGTGTATATGGCTGCAGCAGTCGTCAGCTTTCCTGCTTCTATCTTTTTTGCTGTGTCGGTTCCTTCCTCCCACTGCCATCCCTCCATCAGTGTGATATCACCCAGTTTTTTGATCAGAGGTGAAGCGTAATACATTTTTTGATCCTCTTCATACTCCGGAGGATACAGACCCTCCCCGGAAGCCGGAGGATAAGGATTCCTCCAACTAACAGCCCCCACACGTAACGAAAATTCAATATTGATCGGATCCTTGGAAGGATCTGCGGCACAATTATAGGTATAGGTGATCTCATCCCCCAAATTCAACCTTTCAATCCGGAAATTTTTCTCCTTTAATGTGTCCATGGAAAGTTTCTCCGGTTCCTCTCCGGCCTTTTTTAACTGTATGTTCTGAACCCGTTTCAGATCAAAGCCCGGAAAAACTGTCGAATCATTGAAGTCAACATAATCCTGTGTCAGGTCTGCCATAATCGTACTACATTCTTTTCCATATATTAATTCGTGATCCGGCAAAATAAGACTGGTAAGCGCACTGCTACCTACATTCAGCCATTCAAGCTTTGTCTGGTTCGTAAGATCCAGGGTTTTGAGAGAAGACATTGGACAAGCTAACTCTTCCAGTTCTGTCTGTCCTTTAAGATCCAGAAATGTGATCGGATCCAAGGAGCATTCCAATACCTTTAATCTGCTCTCCTCCGGCAAAACAATAGACGTAATCTTATTTCCGCCACACTCAAGACGCGTCAGAGCAGATAAATCGCTGATATCTAATGCCCCGCGAATACTGTTGCCGTATACCTTCACTTCTTCTAAATATTTTAGTTTCTCAATTCCCCGGAGGCTTTTTATCTTTGGGCTCGAATCATCATCCTGATTCACATTTGTTTCGAAAATCGTCAGGCTTTGCAATTCCTCATCAGACAACTTGCCATCACCATCTTCGTCACATTCTTTCCAATATCCTTGTAAATAACTCCGGAAAACCCGGTCCGGGAAATTCTCCCTGGTAAGAGCGAGTCCTTCCCCGGAAGCCGGAACCTCCTCCGGAACCTGCTCCTCAACCTGACTACTTCCGGTTTCCTCCGCTGCAGATGCATGCCGCACATTCTCCGGCAATACGCCGACAGTACACAACAATGCAAATGCTGTCGCCACTGCAGTCAGTTTTTTCCCTCGTTGCTTAAAAAATTTCTTCATACACATTTCTCCTTTCACAGACCTTCTTTCTTTTGCACCTGTTTACAGATGCTTTTCAAACCTTTTCCTTTAACGATATACGTTGTTTTCTCCCTTGCTCTCTTCACATAAGAAGTCAATAGATTTTACCAAAACAACGATACTGTATGTCTCATTATAGCAGATAACTTTTATAAAATCTATATTCATTTTTTATTGCAGGGTGACTGCCCCTGCTTTCCTCTGTATTATAAGCATTTATACAAAAAAAATATAACCCATTACGGCGCAAATATACCACGATTGCGCCATTGCAATAAGTTATATTTTAATTTTATAATTTTCGTTTATAATATTTTTGTCTTTTCTATTTGATTTCTTCCACCGGTTCCTGATCCAGCAGATTATTCATGCTCTTCAAACTGATCAGAATCGTAGAAGTATTATGGAACAGTGCTGACATAGTCGGCTGGAATACACCGGCGATGCCAAGTACGATCAGGCCTGTATTGATACCGACGATCAAACGATAATTTGTATTGATCCTGCGCACCATCGCATCACTGAGCTGCTTCAATGTCGCAATCTCATAAAGATTATCTGCACTGATCGTCACATCTGCGATCTCTCTGGCAATCTCTGCCCCATCACTGATGGCAATACCAACATTTGCCTCGGACAACGCAGGAGAATCATTGATACCGTCTCCAATCATAATAACCTTTCGTCCGGCATTCTTTTCATTTTCCACAAACTTTGCCTTATCCTCCGGCAGCACCTCGGAATAATACTCATCCACGCCCACCTTATCGGCGATCGTCGATGCGATCCGGTCACTGTCTCCCGTCATCATAACCACCTTGGAGATGCCGTACTTCTTCAACCGCCGGATGACCTCCGGTGCTTCCTTACGAAGCGGATCTTCGATACAGATTACCGCCGCAAGCAGTCCGTCAATCGCCATATACAAATGAGAATACTGCTCCGGAAGTTCCTCAAAAAGCTGCTTTTTATCCTCCGGCACCTTTGCATTCTCATCCTCAAATACGAAATGATGGCTGCCGATGATGATCTTCCTGCCCTCCAGTGTCGAATAAATGCCGTGGGCGACAATATATTCTACCTTTGAATGAAGCTCCTCATGAACCAGATTGCGTTCTATTGCCTTATTGACAACCGCCTTTGCCATGGAATGAGGAAAATGCTCTTCCAGACAGGCTGCGATCCGGAGAAGCTCATCGGATGACTGTCCGTTAAAGGAAATCACGTCCACTACGGTAGGCTGCGCCTTTGTCAGTGTTCCGGTTTTGTCAAATACTATCGTATCTGCCTCTGCCATTGCCTCCAGATATTTTCCGCCCTTAACCGTAATATCATATGTACTTGCCTCGCGGATCGCTGACAATACAGTCAGCGGCATGGCAAGCTTTAATGCACATGAAAAATCTACCATCAGAACAGACAACGCCTTCGTTGCATTACGTGTAAGCAGCCAGACAAGACCTGTCCCTGCAAAAGTGTACGGAACCAGACGGTCTGCCAGATGTGCTGCCTTGCCCTCCAGAGATGATTTCAGCTTTTCAGATTCCTCGATCATAGTCATGATCTTTTCATACTTGCTGGAACCGTTGACCTCCCTGGCCCGGATGGTAATCTCGCCTTCTTCCACAACAGTGCCTGCATAGGCATAGCCGCCCTCTGCTTTGCGCACCGGGTTGGACTCTCCGGTCAGGGATGCCTGATTGACCATAGCCTCTCCGCCAACCACATCACCGTCAAACGGGATCACATTGCCCATATGGATCACAACCTGATCTCCCGTCTGCACGGAAGTAACCTCCTTCAGCTCTTCTCTGCCATCCCGCAATACCCAGACCTTGCTGATATTCAGAGACATGCTGCGCGCAAGATCTCCAACGGATTTCTTGTGGGTCCACTCCTCCAGAATCTCTCCAATCCCCAGAAGGAACATCACAGAGCTTGCTGTGGCATAATCTCCACGAAAAACAGATACACCGACCGCCGTACCATCCAGAACCGGCACCTCTATCCTGCCCCTGGCCAGAGTACATAAGCCTTCCCAGATATACTTTACCGACTTCACGGTGGCAATCCCAGCCCTTACTGACATTGGCAGAAAAATTTTGGTTCCGTAATGTAAGATGACCTGATCCATTAACTTATCCCAGTAAAAACGGTTCATTTCCCGCCCGGAATTCTTAATAAAATCCTCCGGCACCTCGATGCGCTCATAGGAGAACCGACGTAATGCGTGTATCACATCTTCTCTGTCTCCCTGAAAACGGATGGTTGCATCACAGGTTCTCTCCTGAATCTTTACATTCTGAATAAAATCATAGCCCGTCAGATAATATTGAAGTGTGTCTGCCTGGGCAAAGGTCATTCTTTTCTGTATGACATGAATACGGATCCTTCCCTTAATTTCATGTTTAATTTGAAATTTCATTTAAATTCCCCGTTTCATCCATTACTCTTCTGTTACTTTCTCAAAAGACTCATCCTCAACAGCCTCGTCCTCGAACTCCTCTGCCTGAGCTGCACGATCCTCATTGATCTGCTTTGCCTCTGCATAAATATCCTCTGCATTTTCCTGAACAGTTGCTGCTGTCTTCAGGATGCACTCCTTCGCACGAAGAACTGCTGCAGTACAGTTTGTATAAAGCTTCTTGGCATCATCACTTGCAAGGATCTTAACGCCTGCTGTCCCAAACAATACACCTGCTGCAAAAACGCCTGTCTTTACCTTATCAATCTTCTTCAAACAATCTAACATAATTATGCCTCCTATTCTCTGTTAGAAACTTCTTGTTTCATATATCATCTTTTTGTTTACCCCTCTTTATACACTTTTTTTCTTCAAAAGACAAGAGTGCTTATTGATTGTTTTTTATCAATAACCACCCTCGCCATCTAATTTTATATTTTTTTAATTTTTTGCAGGATTATATTTCAAATGAAATTCACACCTGACTCACCACAAGAATATCATTTTCACGGATCACTGTATTGCCATTTGGTATTTTCACCCGGTCCTCCCGCATCAATACAAGCACGAGGCTTCCTTCCTCCAGTTTCACTTTTGAAAGAGGCAGGCCGATCCAGGGACTTTCCTTGTCAATGGAAATTTCTGACAGATACAGTCCTAAATGCTCCTCCGGCGACAATGCACTAAGTACGATCCGATCCCCTTCCAGGATCACGGTATCCCCCTTTGGCACAATCCGTTCCTCCCCACGCAGGATCAACACAAGCAGCAGATCCGGAAGGGATGTGACATCCTTGATCATTCTTCCGGCCCATGGATGATCCTTCTTGATCACAATCTTTACAAACTCCACCGGCACCTCCTCCGAGTAATCACTGAAGGTCTTCATAACATTATTCCTGTCATCGATCATGTCCAGCTTCCGTGCCATAATCCCCAGCAACGATCCCTGAATACTAATAGAAAACAGTACAATAAATATTACAATATGAAAGAGATCATTTTTGGTATATGCCGGATCAACTGTTGCCAGAATAGCAAAAACAATGGATGCCGCCCCTCGAAGTCCCGACCACGCAACCAGAAGCTGCTGGCGCACCGAACAGCGAAATGGCGTCAGAATAGCAAATACCGAAACCGGTCTTGCCACAAATGTCAGAAATAACGCAATGGCAAATGCCACCGGAATGATCCCCGGCAGGGCGGACGGAAACGCCAGAAGCCCCAGCAGGAAAAAGATCAGCATCTGCATCAGACCGGTCAGGCCGTCAAAGAAATGCACCAATGACTTTTTATTATGAAGCGGGCGATTTCCCAAAATCAATCCTGCCAGATATGTGGACAGATATCCATTGCCCCCCAGTACAGCTGCCCCGGCATACGCAAGCAGCGCCATACTAAACACAAAGATCGTATCCACACCATCACTGGTATTTTTCATCTGTGACAGCACCCAGGCGCCAAACGCTGCCACGATGACTCCCACGACAACACCAAATACAAGCTGCAGCACCACCAGACGCACCAGACTTCCTCCGGTAAAGCCTCCCTTCATCACTGCCAGAATGATCACGGTCAGCATATAAGAACACGGATCATTACTTCCGCTTTCCATTTCCAGCATAGACGCAGTATTGTCCTTTAAATTGAGCTGTTTGGAACGAAGAATTGAAAATACCGAAGCAGCATCGGTAGAACTTAAAACCGCACCGATCAGCATACTTTCCCAGAACCGGAAATGAAGAACACCATAGCAGAATAATCCGGTAGCCACGGCTGTCAAAAGTACCCCCAGTGTCGAGAGCAATACCGCCTTTCCCGCCACAGGCTTCGCCTGTTTCCAGTTGGTGCCAAAACCACCGTAAAACATAATAAATATCAAAGAAACCGTACAGATTTCCTCCGCGATCCTGTAATTATCAAAAGAAATCTTTAGCAGGCCATCTGTTCCAAAAAGCATCCCCAGCAGGATAAATGCCAGAAGCACCGGAATACCAAGCCTTGAAGAAAGCTTATTTAGAAACAGGCACAATAAGATGATCACCGTAACGATCAATATGTAATTTGTCATACATTCCTCCTTCCAGTTTACACATGTTGTCCCATGCCGCAGATACAAATGTTATATTGACCAGCACTTCGGCTCTGCGACATATATAGACAAAATCATACCGTAAAACCGGCACAAATACAATATATGAATGAAATACTGAATAATAATAATTTAAATGAGGGTAATATGTTAATTTTCAGTAAATTATTTTGTTTTTCCTTGACCATACGGAGGGTTACAGATAAGATGATATGAGATTCTATTGCAGGTGCTGCACCGCATTTGCATTGCTGTGGAAATACAAGCAAGAAAGGTAAGGTTATTTTATGATACAGACAACAAAAACACTTGACTGGGACAAATATCTGAAAACAGCGGCCCAGGTAGTTTCCGAGGGAATTGTGATGCTGAAAAATGAGCATCAGGCTCTTCCTTTGAAGCCCCATGAGGAGATTGCATTATTTGGCCGGATTCAGTTTCATTATTATAAAAGCGGTACCGGCTCCGGCGGCATGGTTAATGTTTCCAAGGTAACAAATATTGTAGATGGTCTGCAGGAAAGCGGCATAAAATTAAATCAGGAACTCTTGGATGTGTACCATAAATGGGATAATGAAAATCCCTTTGACCTCGGAGACGGCTGGGGCAAAGAACCATGGTCCCAGAAGGAAATGCCTCTGGAGGACTCTCTTGCCGCCCGCGCTGCCAAACGCTGTCAGACGGCCATTGCAGTGATCGGTCGTACCGCCGGGGAGGAACAGGACAATTCCCTCACAGAAGGTTCCTTCCTTTTATCTTCTGACGAGAAACAAATGCTCACCACCATACGCCGCCATTTTTCAAAAATGATCGTCCTGTTAAACGTGGGAAATATTATTGATATGAATGAGCTTCTGGAGATTGCCCCCGACGCTATTTTATATGTATGGCAGGGCGGAATGACAGGCGGTACCGGCACAGCGGATGTTCTGACCGGCAAAATCAGTCCATGCGGCAAGCTGACAGATACCATTGCAAAACATGTTGAAGATTATCCATCCGCTCCTTACTTCGGAGATCCTGTGCGAAATTTTTATTCCGAGGATATCTATGTGGGATACCGCTATTTTGAAACATTTGCCCCGGATAAGGTATTGTATCCTTTCGGTTTCGGACTCTCTTATACCACTTTTCAGATTAAGACAAACGACATCATGGAGCTGTCCGACAAATGGGACTTTATTATAACCGTCACCAATACCGGAAGCTGCTCCGGCAAAGAAGTTGTGCAGATCTACTGCGAAGCACCTCAGGGCAAACTCGGCAAACCGGTCCGTGTATTGTGTGGCTACGAAAAGACAAATACACTGTCACCGGGCGAATCCCAGACTGTGACCATCTCTGTCAGCAAGACCCAGACTGCATCCTATGATGACTCCGGCATTTCCGGCCATGCTCACTGCTTTATTCTGGAAGAAGGAGACTATCATTTCTATGTAGGAACAGATGTCCGGCATGCCGTGAAAACATATACCTGTACACAAAATGGTACACTTGTGATTTCCAGCCACCAACAGGCTCTTGCTCCCGTAGAGGCATTTGAACGCATAAAACCGGTACTGTCAACAGACGGATACGAACCACAGATGGAACCGGTTCCTCTTTCTGAGGTAGATGAGACAAAACGCCGTCTTGAAAATCTTCCGAAGGAAATACCTTTTACCGGTGATCGTGGAATCCGCCTCTGTGATGTCCGAAAAGGCACCCACACCATGGAAGAATTTATTGCACAGATGACCGATTATGATCTCGCCTGCGTGATCCGCGGAGAGGGAATGAACAGCCCAAGGGTAACTGCCGGTACCGCTTCCGCATTCGGCGGTGTTTCCCAAGAACTGGAAGCCCTTGGCGTTCCTTGTGGCTGCTGCGATGATGGTCCTTCCGGTATGCGTCTTGACTGCGGCACCAAAGCATTCAGTCTGCCAAACGGCACAATGATGGCGTGTACCTTTAATCGGACACTTCTCACAGAACTCTTTGCCCTGACCGGTCTTGAAATGATCGCAAACAAGGTCGATTGTCTTCTGGGACCAGGAATGAATATTCACCGTCACCCATTAAACGGCAGAAACTTTGAATATTTTTCGGAAGATCCTTATCTGACCGGAACCATTGCATCGGCTCAGCTTCATGGACTCCATCAGTCCGGCGTCACCGGAACCATCAAGCACTTCTGTGGAAATAATCAGGAAACGAACCGTCATGATACCAACGGCGTCATCTCTGAGCGTGCTCTGAGAGAGATTTATCTGAAGGGCTTTGAAATCGCTGTCAAAGAAGGACATGCCGATTCTGTTATGACCACCTATGGACCAATTAACGGAGTCTGGACAGCCGGCAGCTTTGATCTGACGACACAGATCCTGCGAAACGACTGGGGTTTTACCGGCTTTACCATGACAGACTGGTGGGCCAACATCAACCGCCGCGGCCAGGCAGTGGATAAGTCAGATTTTGCCGCTATGGCGATCGCCCAAAATGATGTATATATGGTATGTGCCATTGGTGCAGAAAATGATGATAATATTCTTGCCTCTTTGGAAAATGGTACTCTGCAGCGCAGTGAGCTTCAGAGAAATGCTGCGAATATCTGTCGTTTTCTTATGAATACACAGGCCATGGCGCGTCTGGAAGGCACCGAAACAAAAATTGATATTATCAACCGGCCGGCAGATGAATCTGATGTTGACGAATCCTCCGTGAAATTCTATGAACTCGACGGAAATCTCACGATCAATCTGGAAGACATCTGCACCGATAAAGGGACAAACCATAGCTTTGGCCTCGATATAAAAACTATGGGAAAATACAGAATGACCCTTACCGCCAGCTCTACGCAGAGTGAGGTAGCGCAAATTCCAGTCACCCTTTTCAGTCTGGGTACAGCATATGGGACATTTACCTGGAACGGCACAAACGGACTCCCTGTTTCCTTTGAAACAGATATTCCGCTTTTCTCCAAATATACCAATCTGCGCCTCTTCTTTGCACAGGGCGGTTTGAAAATGCACAGTATCACCTTTGAACTGATATCAACAGAGCTGTAAAATATCCTCCTGATATCTTTTTACTAATCCCTCCTGATAACCGGCTGTCTGCAATTTCTTTACCCTGACAGCCACCGATTGAAGCACTGGATCAACAATTTTATCCAGTGCTTTCAATCTTTTTGTACTGATCTGTCGATCCGATCTGCATTCCATATAATCCTCTACCGTTAAATGCCAGTAATGAAATGCTCCACTATAAAAATCATGCAGCTTCTGTGCGATCAGCAATCCTTCCGGATCAAAATCACCGGCATAATATACTTCCACACCAGACACACCACAAAGTTCCAATACATTCAGACCTGCCAGCCGGGGCTGGCCATTCATGCACATAAAAGCATAATTTTCCGGATTATTTTCACAAAGCATTGCAAATACCGATGGATTTTCCACAATAAACAACTTATTTTGTGGACATATAATTTCCTTCCACCCTACCATAGATGCCAGCGGAATCTGAACCATGTCCTGCTCCATACAAAACCCATGCATCCCTGCATGAATATCACCATTCACCTTGCGTATGTTCACACCGGCAAGCATAACATAATTTGAAACCTCATCTATCAAAATACCCACATGCAAAAAACCCTTCTGTCTTTTATATGCAGGAAAGATTTTGTTTTCCTCTAATACAATACCCCGATTCTCAAGATTCAGTTCCACCATCTCCTGCAATATCTTCCCACCTTCGCTCCCGGCATCAAAGGCATGAGGATCTCCTGTAATTTCCGTAGCAAAAACAGCCAGATATCGAGTTCTGCCACAGCGGTAGGGCAATCCATTATAAATATCCGCAGCCAAAGCCAGCTTCCGTTTCCAATGATCTATGTCCTCTTTTTCAGAAAGCCGAAACCGTTTTGTCAAAGTTTCCAGCCAATCATACATAGGCGTATTCTCATATTGTATCTGAAGCATTTCAAGCACTTCGCCGACCTGTTTCTGCTTCTTTTCTTCCTGCTCACTTTTTCCAACCGGTTTAATGCCAAAATAAAGTTCCAGCAATCGTTCCGGGGTGATAAAGGAATAACAGCTCTCAGACAGTGCTTTACAGAATCTCTCCGAAGATACGGACACACTTTTCTGTCCATGATAATTCTTCCCAAAAAATCCTTCTAATTCTTCAATTTCCGGCATTGTCAAATGATTCAATTTTACTGTTCCTGAAAACCTTCCATAAGAATAATACTTATGCCAAAATCCCCTGAAAACCTTCTCCCATACCGGATTTCCATGAAAATATTTAAGACATTGATTTTCCTTATCCAAGCTCTACACTTCTCCTCTCCACGGACTCCTCATCCTCCAGATTTTCCTTATAATGACCGTTCCATAAATATGGCATAACTGTGACAAATTTTGCATTCTCCGGCCGCTCCAGCTGATAGATCGCCAATGCATCCAATGTATCACAGTCTCCCCAAAGCACCTGGGAATTGATAATAAAATTAAAGGAAAATTCTGTCATCAGCCGAAACATGTCACGAATATTACGATTATCTACCCCCGCAAATGCTTCATCTAATGAGATCAGCCTTGGGGCATCCGGTCTGCCACCCTCATATTTTGCAACAACAGCAGAAAATAATGGTACATACATCGACATTGCTTTCTCACCTCCGCTAAAGGTTCCAAAAACACTGTTGGTAAGCTCTTTCTGTTTCTCTCCTGTTTTTTGGGAATACAGCTGAAATTCAAACCATTTCCGGTAATCTAATGTCTCCTTCATCACCTGATAAAAAGAAACCATACCACCACTTTCTCTTGCATGCCTTCTTGCTTCGTCCACTTTGGAACGGAAATGAAGCGATAATTTAGAGGCTTCCTCCTCACTCATCAAACGGTAATCCTTCTTCAACAGATTCACCAGTTCCCTGGTATCCAGCTGGTCCTCGCTCTCTGCCACTTTGCTTCTCCAGCGCAGACTCAGCTTTAATCCGCTTGATGTATTCATGCCTCCCATCAGATCATTCATTTTGGATACCCACGACGTAGACGCATTGATCCGGCTGCGGATCTTGCGGCTGACAGTATTGGCCAGAATATCTTCAAAGAGCTCCCTGTCTCCTTGTCTGATCAGATTTTTCAGTTCTTCAATATCCTCCTCCAAGTGTCCCAAAAGCTGGATAAACGGTATCTTTACTCCTTTATATCGTGCCTGAATATCCTGTCTTTTTGCAGTAAAATCTGTTTCGGTTCTATCCTCATCCAGCTCTGTAAATAATTCAAGCTGTGTCAGCTGGTAATCATTTAGAAACGCTCTGTTTTCAAAATACACCTGGTTCAGCCGACTCACAATACTATCGCGATCCCAGTCCTTTGCATCAGTTTCCAGATACATATGCATTTTTTCGATATTTGATCCGATTTCTTCCGGCATCGATACATAACCCAGCTTCCACTCTGCCTCCCAACATCTTTTCAGCCATTCCTTCTGTCTGATACACTGCTCTAATTGTTCCCGGCAGCTCATCAACTGCATTTAAAGCTGCTTTTCCTGTTCGCGGTTTTCCGTCTTTTGTTCTGCATATTTCTGAACCATCATTGGATATTCATTAATCCACTTCACACATTCATCCAGTCTTTCCTTAACCTGTTCGTAATCCGTCAGTAAAAGCTGCTTCTGCACAGAAAGGTACTCTTCCTGCCTTTTGTTAAATTCCCTTTGAGCCGTCGTAATGTCATAACGGATCTGATCCAGGTCTCCATCAAGCTGTTCCATCTGATCTTCCAGATTTTCTATACTATGTACCCGGTGAAGATATATTTCGTGCGCTGCATTTAACTTAATCAGATGATCTTTATATTCATCCGCCGCATCAAATGCCTGTTGGAACACAGCAAAGGTACAATCCAGATAAAGTGCTTTTGCGAGAATAAATGCTTCTTCCTTCATGATCCGAATCTGTTCCTTCAGGTTCTGCAGCTCCTCCTCCAGACGTTTTTCCTCCTGCTTTGCCCGGTCATATTCTCTCACCGCCTCATCTAACAGCTTCCACGCTGCCCTCATATCTGTGTCAGCCGGCAGTTTTTCGTATTCCTCCTTCAGCTTCTGAAGCCGCAATTCCAGAGAATGGATACTTTTCTCAAATTTCTTTCTTTCCTGCAGTAATATCTCCATATTCTGTCTGCATTCTTCCATACGTGCCAGACGTGCCTTTTCTCTGGCTCTGACTCCCATAAACTGAGCCGTATAATTTCCGGATACCGTACCGGCGATCACACCCACTCGATAACAGCCATCCGGCGATACAGTCACAATATTACCCTGTTCTGTTTTCGGGACAGACAGTGCATCCATTTCATCATATGCCACATGACTTAATATTCCGGTGATCCTCTGGTTAAAAAAGATGTCATTGAGTTCCTCATTCAATTCCAACACATCCAAAAGGCTCTGATCCGCTCGCGCTCCACCGGAAAACAAATACCGGTCCTCACATCCCTCTGCAAATGCCAGCACCTGATCACGATACTGCTCGTCTACAATAACCGCATCCAGAATTCCCATCTGAAGCAAAGCCTCTTCCAGACGATTCTGTGCCTCGTCACTCATATCTGTTCCAAATTCGATCACCTTATAAAATTCCTGATAAGGAATTTCCAACTCCTCCAAACGTTTCCGATTCTTTAAAACAGCTTCACTCCGAACCGGTTCGGGCTCCTTTTTATTCTCCCATTCCTGCAGTTGTTTTTTTAGCTCCTCATAAGATGCTTCCTTTTCTTCCAAAAGACAACGATACCCATCCAGCTCTTTTTCCAGACTCATCTGCTGTCCCAAATATTGGTCACCAATCTTTTGACGGATTCCGGCAAAATCAGAATCTCCGTTATACGAATCTGCAAACCGGCTTATCTCGTTCACAAATTCTTTGGACAGACAAAGCTCCCGGTTGCCGGCACTCCATTGGTACAGAGCTTCCTTCCACTCATTTTCTGCCTGTACCAGCAATGCTTCCACTTCATTCTGCCGTTTCCAGCAGGCATCCACCTCCCGTCCCTTCTGTTCCCAGCTCATGGTCATTTTATCCGCCTGTCTATCCAACAAATTGGTCTGTTCTAATATATGAAATGCTTTTTCAATCTTTTCCTTCGTATCATAAAACTGCTTTCGTAAAGTATCGAATTTATATTCCTTTTCCAATTGCTGCAAAAATTCACTCTGAAAAAAACCGTGTTCTTCAAATGCCATATCCTCTGCTTCTGACTGCATTTCCTCCAACAACAGGTTCATTTCCCGGCTTTTTTCATATTTTCGGTTCTCTTCTTCTTTTCTTCGCTCCTTTATTTCAAAATATCTCTGTTTTTTTGTTTCCAGGAATTGTTCTTTCTCCTTAACGGTATTTTGATAATCCGTGATCTCCTTTTCCAGTGCTGCTTCCCTTTTTTTCAGATTCAATGCATCACTGCTGTTCAACGTTTCCTGTTCCTTCTGCATGGAAACATTTTTTGCTGCCATTCTGACAAGTGTCTCCTCTGATTCTGCCACTTTTTTATGACATTGCTCCAGCTGATCCTGTTTCTCTTTCTCCTCATTTTTTAGGGACTTTTCTTTATTTATTTTTTGCCATAGCTTGTCCGTTTTTTGGTACAGCGTGAATTTGTTATATCTTTCAAACACCCTGCTGATCTTTTCGGCCGCCTGTTTTGCCCCTTCTCTCGTCTTCAGGTTCATATTCATAGTGTCCATGTTTTCAATCGCTTCCGACATTGGACGCAGATCCTCATCAGAAAGAGGCTGCAAAGAGTCACTGAGTATTTCATTGATCACAGACGGTTTAAAATCCTTAGACAGCTTTGGTGTTCGAAGCTGGATCAGCAGATCGATCATTTCCTTATATTCATCTAAGGTATCAAAACCAAATACCTGACGGTTTACAAAATCCATATACTCAAGCTGACGGTCAAAGGTTCTCCCACCCTCTGCAATACGATTTTCCAATTCTTTTTTCGATAATGTGATCTTCTCTCCCGTCTGCTTATAAAGCAGAAAGTCCTTTCCCACTCTACGATTATCCGTAATAGCAAAATACCACTTATCTAACGGTTTTCCTCGTCTGGCACGCATTCCCATTCCTATGGTCAGATACGCTTCACTCTCCAGACGACGAAACTCAAGATACAGATAGCCGGTGCGCTCTTCCCGATCGTCATCCTCTTCCAAAAGATAATTACTCATTTTACGATCTCTCGTCCCAAAGGGATCCAGCCTCTCCGGACTTGCATTACCATCCAATAAAAGTGGCACAACACTCTGCATCGTAACTGATTTGCCGGATCCGTTGGAACCCCTCAGCAACATTCTTCCCTTTGCAAAAGGAAATTCCTGCTCATCATAATACCAAAAATTTACAAGACCAATTTTATTTGCCTGCCATCTGCTGTTCATCTGTCTGCCCTCCCATATAATCTTTCGGATAATGTCCCTGTATCTTGCCTGCTGCCGGATAGATCACAACTTCTCTCGATGATCTGCGCTCAATAAACATCCACATTTCCATCGCTTCTGATACAATCCGGACAAATTCTCCCTCCGCCATTTCCCGGTAATTTTTTGTAAATCCACTGCCAAACCGCTGCTTAACCTCTTTGATCATACGTTCAAAATCCGGCTGGTCTACAACACAGGTCTCGTCTGCATTAATCTTCCATTTTTCCTCTATAATCCTCTCCCGGATCACTGAAAAACAGAGCAGCATAATATCAGAAATCACATTATTTCCCGGAAAGTCCTTTCCGATCCTGCATTCCTCTCCGGCTAACAGATAGGCACTCCCCCGGTGAATATGGACATGACAGTCAAATATTCGTTCCAGATCGTCAGAGAGTCTGCGTCCGTAATATTTTAAATATTCAAAATCCTCCTGCGACCCTTTTTCAAAATATATCCCCGGCGAAAACAAAAGTCTTTTATAAACTCTGTGCCTTCTCGCAATTCCTCGTTCTTCATCCATATCAAACCAGTCGCTTTCCTGAAAATCCTCTGGTTTTGTGTACTGCATGATATCTTTTGAAAAGCTTCTCATAAAATAACGGGATGCTCCTGTATTTTCATACAAAACTTCTCCCTCAGCATTGTCCGCAAATGCATCCTCCCTGCCATCCGTGATCCGGAGGATCCCCTGCTTTACTGCATAACGCAGAACCCTGATCAATCGTCTGCGGCTTGTATACAATGTCCAGTCAACCGATTCACCCGGCATATTCGACGCAATGTACTCTGTGAGCTGTGACAGGATAAACTGATCCTGCGCATCTTTATCTTCCAGAAACATAAGAAGAATACACATAAACACATATTCCTCCCGTGAGGAGAAATCCTGAATCCCCATAAAAGCCTCTGCCACAGACGGAATCTTTTCCATTTTCACTAAAAGTGCATTTTCAACAATCTGGCACCCCATTTTTTCAGATGCAAACTGGCGGATTTCTCCCAGTTCATCCCGAACCTTATAATATAATTCCTTGTCCTCACTTTTCAAAATCCATCGCTTTCTTAAAAGAGTATCTAAACCTTCCATTACTTCACTTCCTCCTGAAACACAATCTGAAAATGCGGCATGGTCAGATTTCCATCTTCACAATGAATCACACATTTTTCCTGTTCTCTGCTCCGATCCAGAAAATATCTCCTGCCTCTTTCCGTTCTCGCCATCGAAGTGCTGTCCTCCACCGCATTGGAAAGCCATTTTAATAAAATCTCACGAATCCTTGGCTCGATCACCGGCAAATTAGCGAAATCAATCCGGCCATCCTGTTCCAACGCTTGAATCTTCTCCATTTCCTCCCTCTGCTTCTCCAGGATTCGTTTTCTTGCCTCTTTCTTATCCTCTGTACTTTCCCGGATCGCACTGCGGTTTGTCTTTTCCCGATAAGTCCGCACTCTCGGTTTCAGTTTGATATCAAGAGGCATTTCCTCATACACACTTTGATTCATACTATCGGTCTCCCGGATCAGATCCCCTTTGATATGAAACGGCTGTTCCAGTCCAAAGACCATCGCTGACATTTTATGTGCCTCCCTGATATCTTTACATTTCATAAACATCTCTGCCACCTTGCGGTATTCTTCCCGCCGATTTGCTCCCATGGCATTCTTTTCACTGATCTGTGCCGCATATCTGGTGATCCTTCGTATAATATCATTTGTTGCATCAAATAATTTCGCCGCTTCATTCTCCTGTCCGTTTTCCCGGACAAACCAGTCATAAATACTCTGATAACGCCCTATCGTTTTTTCCGATATTTTCCCACGGGAAACTTCAACATCCATGCGTGGAATCGATAATTCATAATCCACTATCTTATCAAAAATCCGTTGCTTTATTTCATCCGGAAGCAGACGCAGTTCCTCATCAATAGCCCCCACATTTCGCTGTAATCCCTTAATAAAATTCCTCAAATAATCAATCAGATGATCTTTAAATACCAAAAATTCCTTTGTCTGCATCATTTTCTCTGCTTTAACGCTATTGAGATCCCGGATATAATCCTGATAATTCTGATTTAACCGTACAAAATCATTATTCAGATCCGTCCACCAGGTATATACCTCCCCCGTATCTTTCTCTGCCATTGCCGGAAATCGTTCCACATTCCGCCGGATACGTTCCAAAAGTGTCGGCTCCAGCGAAGCTCCCTCCACAAACAAATTCTCCAGACGAATCACCAGACGCTCAATCTCAACACTATATTCTGACATTTGATAACGAAACTTTTTGTTTTTAAATTCCTCAATGGAAGCAACTTTTCTGGTATCCTGAATCGTATTTAAATTTTTCCACTCTGTCAACATCGCCAGATCCTGCTGGCATTGCTCCATCCGGTAATCCTCAAAATGAGGATCTCTTTTTAATGCTTCAAACACATCCTCCTGATAAAGCCAATAGTGAAGTTTTTCATAATTATCAAAAAAAATGCGCATAATGCAACGGTATCTGCTGACATTATCCGCATTTAGATACTTTACCTCTGTCAATGGTTTCATTAATTTATCTGTAATTTGCACGTTTCCCCTCCGGTCACTATAAACATTTCCATCAGACTCTCTTTACATCAGTTGGGGATAAAATATCTTTCGATCCCAACATCATTAGTATAATATATACCCTTTCCCGTAGCAAGCGCATGACGCCTCAGACACGGCATTTTTATGACTCTGCCGTGTCTGAAACGGCAAATTCTCTATTTTTAGCTAATATTTGTCTCTGTTTTTCACATTAAATCATATACAATGACGAAATCAAGAAAAACCAGCATTTCCTCTCGACATTCCCTTAACAGGGTGTTACAATCATTGCAAGTCAGAAAACGATCATACATTCTCAGAAACATAATCTGATAGGAAAGCTTTGAAATCTGTATAGATCAATAAGCTTTCATCTGACCTTTCAAAATTTCATTTTATTTTCAATGAACAAAACACCTTAGATTCTGTTATTGAATTTTAACCGAAAACGGCATATAATAGGGAAAATATACGAAAATAACTTGTTCTGCACAATATTTTCATCACACTCCATTCTGAGTTCCAACATGCCCCGGATATGCTGTTTTCTACAGAAAGGAGCACTATTTGGGAGAGAAAGATATTTCAGAAAAGCTGCTTGCAGATTACGAGGACGTCTTTGCAGATATTGTAAATGTCCTGTTGTTTCACGGCGAGAGACGGGTGCATCCGGACTCCCTGCGATCCACCAAAACTGTATCTCATTATAAGGCAGATGACTCCAGACTCCATGAGCAGGAACGCGATATCCTCAAGGCATGGACAGACGGCAGGATCCAGATTGCTTTGCTGGGGCTGGAGCATCAGACAGAACCGGAGAAGCAGATGGCAGTACGCGTCATTGGCTATGAAGGTGCCAACTACCGCAGCCAGTACAAGGCAAAGCAGATCACTCCGGTGATCACATTAGTATTATACTTTGGCACAGAGAAACGATGGCAGTATCCACAAAATCTTAAGGCACTGATGGATATTCCGGACGGTCTGGAGTCTTATGTCAATGATTACCATATCCATGTTTTTGAAATCGCATGGCTGACCGATGAGCAGATCAACATGTTCCAGAGTGATTTTCGTGTTGTGGCAAGGTATTTTTCCGAAAAACGCAAAAATAAAAACTATGTTCCCCATGACAAGACCATTCTCAGACACATCGACGCCGTCCTCAAGCTTCTCGCTGTGATGAGCGGTGATCACAGATACGAGACTATTCTTGCCGATCCGGAACAGAAAGGGAAGGTGAAGACGATGGATGAGGCTCTTACAAAGGTGATCAACGAGGGACACGCCAGAGGATTAGCTGAGGGACAGATCAAAATTCTGGTATCTCTCTGCAGATCCGGAAATATCTCTGTCGAGATTGCCGCAGATCAATTAAAGATTTCAACGGACGAGTTTCGGAAATATCTGGACAATGATACTGCAGATTCCCAGAAAGCCTGATTTTGTCTGCGCAGATCCGGAAATATCTCTGTCGAGATTGCCGCAGATCAATTAAAGATTTCAACGGACGAATTTCGGAAATATTTAGATAGCGATATGACTGATTATTAACGAAAACTTCCCACACCAAATAGCAATACCAAAAGTTTTCGTTATTATTTTTCAGATATCACCTAATTTAAGAAACTCAAAAGACCACCACGAACCGGTTACAATCCGTACCAATTCATGGTGATCTTTCTTTACACATTTTTACTTGCAGCTGAACTTTCTACGCCACGTACTCAATTCCTTCCATCGAATTACTGAAGGAGTGACAGTACACCCTGGTTTGCCTGATTAGCCTGTGCAAGCATAGACTGACCGGCCTGCTGAAGGATACTGTTCTTTGAGTATGTAACCATCTCTTCTGCCATATCTGTATCACGGATACGAGACTCAGCGGCCGTTGTGTTCTCAACAACGTTATCTAAGTTTGCAATGGTATGCTCCAGACGATTCTGAACAGCACCAAGAGCGGAACGCTGATCGGAAACTTTCTGGATTGAAGTTTTAATGGTGTCGATTGCATTCAATGCATTTGTATCATCACCACCATCTACTTTCAAGCCATTAATTCCAAGACCTTTTGCACTCATAGCTGCAATATTGATAGAAATCTGATTATTTGATGTAGCATCAGCACCAACATGAAGCTTAACAGTAAGGTCAGCTGTAAGGTCCTGAAGATATCCTATATCATCTTTACTGATAGTTGTTGCTTTGCCTAATGCGTCGTATACCTTCGGTGAATCACTACGAGGAGACACATTTGTACCATCAAATTTCACATAATTAGATAACGCATTAGCTGAAATTGCATTTCCATCCTTATCGTAATACTTTGCCTGAGCATTATTGGATTTAGCAACAGTTAAATCTGCATCCTTTGTAATTATGGTATCTGACTGTTTTGGCGAGTTTGCATCTGTCACCGCTGTACCACCTAACGTAACTGTTCCTAATTTGGTACCTTCTTTATCAGAAAGTGTAAATGTTGCTGCACCATCTGCTGTCTGAGTCAGTGTAAACTTATCAGCAATAGAACCCGTTAAGGAAATCTTGTAATCAGCAGCCGCAGTTTTCAGTGATGTATTCCAAAATGACTCAACTTTAACTCCCTGATCACGGGTTGCATTCAAAAACTCGTTTGTCTCATCCTGCATTTTCTGTGTTGTAGACGCTACCGCTGTAAATGCAAAGGTCAATTTTGACTGACCTGTTGTTTCAGCAACAGCACCTGCAGATGGTGTCTTAAAATTCTTATAACTATAAGTATACTGCTTATCCAGGCTCTTATCACCCTTCAGCAGATATGTCTCATTATACTTCGTTGTCTCAGATACACGATCAATCTCTGTAGAAAGCTGATCGATCTCGTTCTGAATTGCGGTACGGTCAGACTCAGAATTTGTACCATTAGCAGACTGTACTGCCAACTCGTTCATTCTCTGAAGCATAGAGTGAATCTCATTCAGTGCACCCTCTGCAGTCTGTACACAGGAGATACCATCCTCTGCATTTGTAGATGCCTGGCTAAGACCACGGATCTGCTTACGCATCTTCTCGGAAATAGAAAGACCTGCTGCGTCATCTGCTGCACGGTTAATCTTGTAACCGGAAGAAAGCTTCTCTGTTGACTTGGAAAGGGAACCTGTTGTCAGTCCCAGCATTCTGTTTGCGTTCATCGCTGTAATGTTGTGTTGTACTATCATAATATTATCCTCCTTGTTCCACATATCGTGGTTTATGATTGGTTGCCCTCTGGAAATCCGTTTCCCGAGGAAGTGATCTATAACAAGCAGAAGTCCCGGGTGTGTTTCTGCCTATTACCATATTGGATTTCTAATTTTCCGCCTCACCCTTATGACGCTCTTCCCACAGAATTCTCTGAATTTTTTTCTGGGCTTCTGCAGAAATTTTTTCCTCCGGATAGTAAGTTTCTCTGCGACGTTCCGGATTCTCCTCAATGTTGCTTCGTACAATCGGGATCTCCTTGGGGGCATCGATCATCAAACGACCGTGGCCACCGCTTCCGCCAACATATACGACGCGGATGTTGTCACCAATATTGATGTATTGTCCCTGTTTCAATGATAATTTCAGCATGCAGTCTCCAATCTGAGTGCCTGCCGTCATAATACGGCGCACCTCCATGTGTGTTTTGTCATTCCTTTGTGCTACGTTTTGTATCTTTTATATCGTCAAATTGTTATTTATATTTAACATTATTTTCCATTTTATGCTACGGATTGTAGCGTTTTGTTTACTTTGTACACCGGATGCCCGAAAATATGTACATTATGCACAACATATCTTTCTTAAATTTCTTGTAAAAATGACATTTTCGCAACATTTCGTATCTCTTTTTGTTAATTTTACATCATTCTTTTAACGTCATATTGTGCATTTGCTACAATCAATAACATCCGCGTTAATAGGGAAAAATACACTAAATAAAAAGAAGGCGGTATTAATTTATGAAAAAAAGTTTACTTCCACAGAAATTAAAACAACTAAGAAAAGTGCACAACTACACACAGGATTATGTTGCAGAGGCACTTGGAATCGTCCGACAGACATACAGCCACTACGAAACGGGCAAACGAATGCCGGACGCCGAATCGCTCTATAAACTGGCTGGATTATACAATATATCCGTAGACGACTTAATGCACCTGACACTACAAATTGACCGGGATGTTTCATATGATGCTCCGACACCTACTTCTTCCAGTTCAGAACTTTCCGAATATCTTGAATTTTATAATAATCCGGCAAACCGCAAAAAATATATGTTTACCTCGACTCTGGAAAAAGAGTTTCTTTTTTATTTTCAGAAAATGTCCGATGAAGACAAGAAAGAAATGATAGAATTTGCAAAGATTAAAGCGCGAAAGCAGATCACAAGGGATGAAAAAGAAATAGAAGAAGATGAATGAAAATATTATGGGTATACCACATCATTCTGTGTGGGAAATTTGAGTAATTATTCTATTCGAGTCCTTCTTTTGCCAATTTCCTGCGGCAAAGGAAGAACGCTGGGATTAAAAATGCATCTGCAAAGATCCATGCCAATGTATTGGCCATGCAGATTCCAAAATATCCACTAACAGCTACCAGGAGTGTTCCCGCCAGAGTTCTCGCTGCCATTTCAAACACTCCTGCAAGAATGGCAATTCCGGAAAATCCCATTCCCTGAATGGTGAACCTCACTGTATTAACAAGCGTCAGCAGACAATATCCGGCCGCTGTGACTGTCATATACTGATATGCATATCCCATCGCCTCAACCTCGTTCGCATCAAGAAACAGGACGGACATTCTGCGTCCAAAAAGAACGACGATTGCCAAAAGCACTGCTGACACACAAAAGCCCATCAGTGATGCCGCTTTTAACCCCTTTCCTACCCGGTCCAGTTTTCCGGCTCCCACATTCTGACCAACATATGGTGCCATGGTCTGTCCAAGTGCTTCTATTGGACAGGAAAGGAAATTTCCCAAACGTCCCGCTGCGGTCACTCCTGCCATAACAGTGGCTCCAAATCCATTGACTGCCGCCTGGATCACAAGAGTTCCGATCGCTGTGATAGAATACTGCAGTCCCATAGGAATCCCGATTGTACATAGACGTACCATATATTTGGGCTGTGCCCTCCACTCGCTTCGGCTGCCATGCAGGATTGGAAATGTCTTCCCCACATACCACAAACAGCATATACCGGAGATTCCCTGTGAAAGCACTGTTGCAAGCGCAGCCCCGATCACTCCCCAGCGGAATAATAAAATAAACAGCAAATCAAGTCCAATATTCAGGACAGACGAAATTGCCAGAAAAACAACCGGTGTTCTGCTGTCTCCCAAAGAACGGATCAATGCCGCAAGAAAATTATATAAAAAGGTACATGGAATTCCCAGAAATATGATCAGCATATACCAATAGGCATACTGAAATACATCCTCCGGCGTCCGCAAAAAAAGCAGAATATCCCTGCAAAAAACAGACGATGCCAGTGTCATCACGACCGCAAAACCGACACAAAGCCATGTGGCGTTTGCTACAAAACGACGTAAAGCACTTTCATCCTTCGCGCCAAATTTTTGTGCAACCGGTATGGCAAAACCATTACACACACCGATGCAGAAGCCGATGACCATAAAGTTAAGAGATCCCGTAGACCCTACCCCCGCCAACGGTTTTAATCCCAAAAACTTTCCCACGATCATCGTGTCCACCATACTGTAAAACTGCTGAAACAGCATTCCCAAAAACATAGGAATTGCGAAGCCGATGATCAGCTTGGCCGGAGAACCTTCCGTCAGATTTTTCATTTTACTTTTTTTTGCAGACATTTTCTTTCCCTCCATTGCAATATTCCAAAAAGCGAAATTATTATACAAAACGGTTATCGGAAATACAATGAATAATCCATTAATAATATGTTTCTTTTTCTTTAACAAAGATACCTCCGGAAATAAATTCCGGAGGTATCTTCAGATCACTTGCTTATACTGCAATTACGTTATTATTTTACTTCTTTACGATTATCTTACACTTTGCTGTTGCGCCGCTTTTCATAATAACCTTGATCGTAACTTTTCCCTTTTTCTTTGCTGCGACAACACCCTTTGCATTGACCCGGACAATCTTTTTCCTGCCAATTACTTTATATCGCTTCACCTTATCGCCGGATGCTTTTACCTTAATAACAATACGTTTTTTCTTTCCACGCTTGATCGTTAATGTTTTCTTTGCTAAACGAAGTGTTATTTCCTCTCCATCCTCTGTCAGATCCTCGTCCTCTGTAGATGGAGATTGTGCCGTACTGCCGGAAGGTGCTGTTGTCGTCTTGCCGCCACCGGATGACGTAGATCCATCCTGGCTCTTTGTCGGTGTTGGAGAAGTTCCCGGTTTTGATGATGTATCCGGTACCGGCGTCCCGGAGCTTCCCGGTACTGGTCCTACAGACTCTCCTGGTACCGGTGCCTCAGAACTCCCCGGTACTGGTCCTACAGACTCTCCGGGTACCGGTGCCTCAGAACTCCCCGGTGCCGGTCCTGCAGACTCTCCTGGTTTCTGCGATTCTCCGGGTACCGGTGTCTTATCCGTTGCTGGATTGGAACTGACCTCTGGGTTGCTGCCTGGATCTGTCCCCGGTTTCGCACTGGCACTTGTTGACGGTTTCTCACTTGAACTTGTACCCGGCTTTGCGCTGGCACTTGTTGACGGCTTCTCACTTGAACTTGTACCCGGCTTTGCGCTGGCACTTGTTGACGGCTTCTCACTTGAACTTGTACCCGGCTTTGCACTGGCACTTGTTGACGGTTTCTCACTTGAACTTGTACCCGGCTTTGCGCTGGCACTTGTTGACGGCTTCTCACTTGAACTTGTACCCGGCTTTGCGCTGGCACTTGTTGACGGCTTCTCACTTGAACTTGTACCCGGCTTTGCGCTGGCACTTGTCGACGGCTTTGGCGTCACCTTGGTATCGATTCCCTCTTCAATATCCTGATGTGCACGATATGTATTGACGAGCCAGATGCCTGTAGTCGCAAGATCTGAAGCTACATATCCTCCTGTGGTCTTACTGCAGGAAGTACTCAAATAAGATGCTGATTCACCTTTATTGCAAAAACTCCAGCAGGCATAACTGATATTATAAGAATCACACAGTTTAATCCACGCATCTGCATTGGCTGTGTCAAAACCACCATTTCCTGAAGCATCACAAATACCAAACTCGGTCACAAAGATCGGTGTGCCATCTGCCGTAGCCGTCTTTACTTTTGCCATTTTATCTGCATAGTGACTTCCGGAATAAAAATGAAACGTATAAAGAATATCTTCAAATCCATCGTCCTTTAACGGCTTCTTTGCAACATCCTCCACATCCTGAGACCATGTATTAGTTCCACAGACGATCAATGCATCACTGCCGCAATCACGGATAATACCGGCAATCTCTTTGCAATAGCTGTACAGATCATTGCCTCCGCCTGTATACCACTGTACACCTGTCGGTTCATTACAGATCTCAAAAATCACATTATCATAATCTTTATATTTCGTTGCATATTTCTTAAAGAAATCCTTTGCCCAGGATTTCGTCGTATGAGGATTTTCTGCGTGAATATGCCAGTCTACGATCACATACATTCCCAGCTCTTTCGCTGCCTGAACACCCTCCTCGATCTTCTGATCCATTCTGCTCTGGGCTCCTACCGTATAACCATCCTGTGTTACATAGCATGCCATGCGGAACAGATTGACACCCCACTCGTCACGAAGACTTTGCATAGCTCCTTTATTGACATAATTATATCCAACATCCCACTGAATACCATGGGAACTTGCCCCCCGCAGCTGATATGGATTGTCGTTCTTATCCACGATAACCGGAGCATTTCCGTAGCCTGCCACCTTCTTCAGATGAAGCTTGCCATGCTTTCCAACCGGCGTCTGTGCATCGGGAATATCTTTTGTGGTTCCGGTCAATTTATAATTTAGTTTGCCGGATTCTGTGCTTTCCCCGGATGGCGGATTGCAGTTTACCGCGCGCACATAAGCTGAACCAACCGTGACAGAGGTAGGATCAAAGCCAATCTTTCCATTAATATTAACTGTAGCTCCTGCTGCAATCTCCCCGGCATAATAAACGATCACGCCGCCAACAGTCGCATTATATACCGCATTGATCGATTCAAAAGATTTAAAGCCTTTTGGCTCTCCACTGGTCTTCATCACTGCCTGCACCTTAGAAACTGCCTGTGATGTATGATTTGTAATAGAAAATGTATATTCTGTCCAATACTGATTACCCGGTTTAGCGGTATATGATGCCGAATACAGGCTGGAATCCTCTCTGGCATTGGCATCCAGACCATCCTCTGTGGTGCCTCCGGCAGAACCGCCTGTGGAAGAAGAATCATCCACAATCACTTTTGCAGAACTGATTTTATATGAAATGGTCGATGTATTCACTGCATTATCAGCAAAACGGATCGCAATATTTTTCAATATTGTTCCCTTCCAATTCATATCGGACAGCTCATAGCTAAGTGTCATTTCTTTCCCTGCCGTCACACTCTGTGCTTCGCTCTGATTCCATGATTTGTCATAATCATCATCCTGTGTGTAGAGCATAGCGTGAATGCTTCCCGTATCACTGCTGACACTATTGATCTTTAATGTCACTTCAATCCTTGAACTACAAGCCTGAACCTTATCCTTCGTAGATATCACATCCGGTACATCAAAGAGAATATCAGATATGTAATCTGTTCCATACGGATTCTTTGCCATGGTCAAAGGACTCTGTCCCTTCTTGACCGTCAGATCATACGACGTCTCCGCCGCCTTTGCTTTCTGTCCGTTTGGCAGTGCCAGACCGGACAATACCATGGCCATAACCAGAAGCCATGATAAACCCCTTCTTTTGATTTTCTTCATATCGTCCCTCCTGTTACTTCATTAGAAATTTTACTTTCTAACAAAAGAAAAACTGCAATATTGTACAACAATACTGCGCCCTGCTCTGTTTCAGAATATATCAGTATAATTGTATCAAATATTGCAGTGTAAGACTACCCTAAAAAATTGACAAATCCATCATTCCTTAAAAAGGACAGATGCCTTTTCAAACGGAATGCCGGCATATACCATATGCATCACGCCCACATTTTCCAGCATCCGCATGGCTTCCTCACGGGATACGGTGATCGTTCCGTCTATAATAAACGTCACTAGTCCCTGTGTATAGATCACGACCGTATTCATAAATTCCCTGGCTTTCTCCTCGCTAATCCCCACAACACGGCAAAGTGCTTCCCGGAGAGATTTGTTCTTCTCCTCATTAAATACAGCTCCGATGCCGCCAAGATTGACAAGTCCCTTTGAATCCGTCCGCAGATAACGGATCAGATTTGGCTCATCAAAGGCCATATTTACATAGGTCTCCCCCACAGAAAATAATGCCGCTGCCGGATTCTTTCCATTGGGTCTCATTTTGGAATTCATATAATTTAATGCATATTGAAAGAGCTCCTCCCGAAACGCTTCCATATTGCCAAAGGACCAGGAAATCGGCTGCGTAGAACAGCCAAGCTCCTTTGCCAGACGTTTAATATTGATCACTTCATAGCCTTCCCGGATCACCAGATCCAAACCGGTCTTTAAAATCATTTCTTTTGGTATTTGTGTCTTCGGTGGCATTGCTGACGTATCTCCTATCATAATAAATATTATATATAACCCGATTTATATATTAGGCGCATGTTGTGCTTTTGTCAAGAAAATTCGCCGTTTCAAGCCTATTTATTTACGAAAATGATTACGAGAAAAACTAAAAAACTGCTTCCCGAAAAACCGGAAAACAGTTTTATTTTTACCATAAATCTTCATCCACATCATCCAGCAAAAACTCTCCAACCCCTTTGAGTTCATCACCATCTGACAGCGAAAAACCTTTCTCTTCTAATATTCGTTTATCTTCCTTCTCCTGTGCTTTCAAAGCCTTCTCTTCCTCTTCTCCAAAAGAAAATAAGTCTCCATCCATAATTTTTCTGCCTTTCTTTTTTGTCTTTACACAGTAATGCTTTGTTTTTTCCTATTACCGTACTGCTTTTACATTACTAAAGGAACTGAAATATTTCTTTCCAAGAACCACTTTGTAGGTTTTTACTTTGTAATAATATTTTTTATTCTTTTTCTGCTTTTTTACCTTCTGGGTACATTTGCAGATTTCCGCTTTTTTAATGGTCTTCACCTTTTTGTATCCGCCATTTTTCTTTTTGGAACGATATATCACATAGCCCTGGGCATCTTCTGTCTTTTTCCAGCGGATCGTCAGTTTTTTTCCTTTTCTTTTTGCGGACTTAAGAGTTGTTTTCTGCACTTTTATATTCAATGCGATCGCGGATGTATCCACGCCCTCAAAGCTTGTATTAGAAATGTAGGTGACACCCTCCGGAATATTGATGGAATGAATATTCCGGCAGCCTGCAAATGCTCCATCTCCAATAGTTTTCAGTGTGCTTGGCAGCACAACGGTATTCAAATTCTGGCAGCCGTTGAAGGTATTGTTTTCAATCGCGGTCACTCCCTCCGGAATATTGACGGTATGAAGATTGCCACATTTGGCAAATGCCCCTTCCTTGATCTGTCGAAGTGCTGCATCAAAGATTACTTCATTCAGATTGTTGCAATCAGAAAATGCGTATGCTCCTACGGTTGTCACGGTCACCGGCAATGTAAGATTGTGAAGATTGTCACAATTATAAAACAGATAATCCGGAATCTCTGTGATCGTGGATTTGGAAATATCAATCTGTATATTGGAACATTCTGCAAAAGCATAAACTCCCAGCTTATTTACTGATGCCGGCAAAGCTGCCTTATCCAGAAGCCGGAGATTGGTGCATTTGTAAAATGCGTATGTTCCTATGATCTGTGTGCCTTCCTCCCAGACACTGACGCCATTAAAATTCTGTGTATTAGCAAAGGCGTAGTCACCGATCACGCGGACATTTGCAGGAATTTCAATACCTGGCGTATTGTAACCTTCAAAGGCATATCCACCGATATTCACAACACTTGCCGGAATACGGTATGTCCCGGAGCTCTGATGCTTTCCTACCGGATAACGCACGCATACTGTGCCATCCTTGCTCAGAAGCACTCCATCTCCGTCGCTGCACAGACTCTGATTCGCCGGATCCACTTCAAAGGCACTGATCCCATAGCAGCCTGCAAATGCCGTTTCATTTACTGATGTGATGCCTGCCGGAATTTTCACTTTGGTAATCTTATTGTGATTCTGATATGTGCCTGACAACGCAGAGACACTGATACCGTCCATGGTTGCCGGCACTGCCACTTCTGTATCCTGTCCCAGATAAGAGGTCAGCACTGCATGTCCGGCTGCATCCAGCTCATAGGTATATTGACCATCCTGCGAAACTGCTGCATTTACTGTGGTAGTATTTGCAAAAATCAATGCGCACAACAGAAATGCCACTGTCAATAAAAATCTTGATCTGCTTTCATTCCATTCTTTTTTGCATCGCTTCATATTATGTATTCCTCACTTTCTGTCATTTTAATTTGTTCGGATAAACGTTTTCTCCGAACTACTTCTTTCAAGTATAACGAATTTCATCCCAAAAAGCGATAGTTTTTTTATTTTTACGGAGGTCTTTATCTATTTTCAAAAATATTGTATACTATATTATAAGTATATCTTGTACATAAAGGCGGTAAGAATGTGATAAAACGATATTTTGTGAGAACACGAGATCTCCGTAAGGGGATGCGGATCGATCAGGAGATTAAAAACAGCTGGGGGCATTCCCTGATCGTACGCGGCTCTTATCTGGATGAATACCAGATTGAGGCACTCAAAAAACTTAATATCAATGGTGTGTATATCCGGGAGGGAGAAGATGATGAGGATCCCTCTTCTGTTGCTGAGCCTGCTTCTGCCATTGCCAAAAACAATATTGCTAAATACCGCGAGGCAGATCCCGCCAAGGTAAGCCTTTCCGTCAGTGTAAAAAAACGTATTTCTGAAGGTATACAACATCTGTACAGCGATACCAACAATCCGCATTTCGCCCAGACAACGACCACGATCACCAGCGATCTGATGCGCGCCATTGATGACAACGCTGCTATAGCCGTGGATATCAGTGCCCTGAAAACAAGCGATGAATACACCTTCAAGCATAGTGTAGACGTCGCTACCATGTCTATGATCGTTGCCAAAAATATGCAGATGTCCCAGCAGGATGTTTACAACATCGGCATCGCCGGACTTCTTCACGACATGGGTAAGTCAAAGATCCCATTAAATATCCTGAACAAACCGGGACGTCTGACGGATGATGAATTTGCAATAATAAAGGAGCATTCCCTGTTGGGCTACCGCATCATTAAAGAGAAAAACGAATTCAACGACAGCATCTGTTTTGCGGTGCTTCAGCACCACGAAAAAATGAACGGATCCGGTTATCCCATGGGCGTTGGCAGCGATAAGATCGTTCCATATGCCAAGATTTTATCCGTCGTGGATGTATATGACGCTCTTGTCACGGAACGTCCTTACAAAAAGGCATTTTCCCAGAGAACAGCAGTAGAGATGGTCATGTCCATGTCCGGTGAGCTGGATATCACAGCCATGCGTAGCTTTCTCTCCAGTGTCATTCTTTATCCGGTGGACTCTACCGTAGAGCTGAGTAACGGCGAGAAAGCCCGTGTCGTAAAAAACAGCGCACTTTCTGTTCTGCGTCCTACCGTCGTGGGGCTGCAAAGCGGCAGGGTCTATAATCTGGCAGAGGATCTTTCCTGTGCTAATATTGTTATTTTATAGCTAGTGGCAAATTCTGCATTTTCTATACACAAAAAACGGACCTGCTCAGGCAGGTCCATTAATGTGTTCGTCTAACTTTTGAATCAATTCATCCACATCGCAGGAATGTACCTGACACGCCTGCTCCAATGTCTCTCTCGGCGACATATGGCAGGATACACAATGCATCCCCATTTCATTAAAGCATTTCTCTGCGGAAGGGTACATCTGAAGCACCGCTCCGATCAGGGAATATTTTGTAATTACCATAACTGACTCCATTCTGCCGCCCCTTTATGCGGCCCGGTCACATAAAACAACATTTTAATATATTCTACACCCTTTTCTTTACAGATATGCTGCAAAAATATAGGCAACCGCCACCAGCACGATCTGATAAATGCAGAACCGAAAGACCACCTGTGTGTCTGACCACTCCTTATTTTTGCGGACGTGATCGTGAAGAGGGGTCAGCGTATTTTTCAAAATACTGATCTTAAAGAATCTCTTCAGGAAGATCTTTACCAGTCCGATTCCTCCATCTATGATAACCACCAGTGCAAGAATTATGTATGCAAACGGATGACCCGATTTCATAGCAATCACGGCAAGATAAAATCCCAGTGCTCTGGAACCGGCGTCTCCCATCAGCATAGAGCTTGGTTTGGAATTAAAATACAGGTATGCCAGCAGGACACCCATAAACATCAGACTTGCAATGCCATACTGTCCCAGCTCTTTGGAAAAGATCACTGTAAAACCGCCCAGCACGACCATACAGAGACTGGCACAAAGCCCATCGACACCATCCGTACAATTTGTGACATTGACCGATACCCACAGTAAAACGACTCCCAAAATGAAATAAACAGGAACCGGAATGGAAATGGTGCTGCCAAACAACATAATATCTGTAGAATTGTTGGAAACAAAGGTCCACATTGCCACCAGTGAAAGAATCAGATCAATGGCTCCCTTTTTGTAATCGTTCCATGGCTTGTCAGAAGCATCATCCAGATAACCGCTGAGCATCATAGCAAACAGGAGAATACAATAAATAACATATTCTCTGGTAATTGGTAAAAATAAAAGAGAACATACAATAAATGCACAAACAAAGGTCAATCCCACACCACGAAGCTTTCCTTTGGAAAGTGCTCCATTTACTGCGAAAGCACGTCCCTGATCCTTCGGCAGAAACGGAAACGGAAACTTCAGCATCAAAAATGTCAGTATAAATGCAGCCAGAACTCCCAGCATAGCAATTTGATTGGTTGTCAATACATCTTTTAGTACATAATACATAATTTATCCTTCCTCACTTGTGTATAACTTCAAATTTATAAGAGTAAAGAGAAAACGCCCCAGATACAAAGTGCCATTACCGCAATAACAACAAGCGCAATGATCCGGTTCTTCCACGCAGCCTTTGTCTCCAGACGAACGATCTCCTTTTTGCAGGCTTCAATCCGTTGCCCACTATCCTTATACTGAGGAAAACGCTCCAGCTCCGTGATCGCTGTACGGTAATCCATTTTGGTTACTGCCTCCCTGCAAAGCTTTACTGCCTGCTGATAAGCCTTTTCCATACCCTTTTTCTCATAGTCTTTCGCCTTTTTGCGGCATTCCTCCGCAAGTCTGGCACTGTCCTCATAGTCGTCAATCTCATCAAACAGCGCTGCTGCATCTAACAATGTTCTGACACCCTGCTCATACCGTTCCACACACTCCAGCGAATCTCTCAGATCTTTTGCGCTGCGGTATTTTGCTTCCTCCGTGGTCAGTTCCTCATCCTCAAAGGAATCCTCGTCCGGCAATGCGGCTCTATTTTTATCTTCTTCCGTCTCTTCAATGATTATCATATCATATACCGATCTTTCTATTTCGATTATATACTCCTAAAGCTACCTACTAATAATAAGCAGAAAATCCCTGCTTGTCAACGCAGGGATTTTCATTCTTTTTTATCGGCCTGCCGACGTTTCCTTTTTATCGTACTATCGTGCGGCATTTATCAACAACCTTCCGTACAACGCCTCTTTTTCCTGCTTCCAGCTGTTTTACTTCTGCACGCTGCAGCTCCAGCTCTCTTTTCATATCCAGCAATGCCTTGCCAAAAAAAAGAACCGTATCCTCATATTGAAAGGAATTGTCCGGTGTCCACTTGGGAAGCGTCCGGTTCTTTTCCTCATTTTCTTCAAAAAGATCTTCACATCCCAGATATTCCTGAGCAATCCGGTGATTGATCTCCCGGAAATTCTCCATATATTTCTGACGATCTTCTGTGGAAAACATAGAACTTTCATACTGCCTTTTTTCTTCTCTGGAACAATCCACCACAATTTTTCCCAGCCATTTCTGCTCCCGTCCCCATTGCTCCGGATCCTCTGAAAGAATACGATTCAAAATCCGTTTGATCTCCGCATAATTATTATTCAGACTGAGATTTGCCTTTGTCTCTAACGGTTGAAATATTTCCGTATGCCGGATACCAAGGAGATGCAGAAATTCAACGCACAGATCAAAATTTTCTTCATGATAGGACTGAACAATCATATTTTTACGGCCTATTTCTTCTGCCAGTTCTTTGAGATGCTCATAATAATTCAGGACAATATATTTTGGCGTCTTTTTTACCATCTTTTTCCATGTCCATGTCACGCCGCGTTTACGAATCTGCTGTTTCCAGTACGACTCCAGATAATAATCCTGGCGGCGCAGATAAACGATCAATTTAATTTCTATATTTCTTTCTTCACAAAATGTCCGGATCAATCGCAGACAGTCCGGCTTATCCGGCTTATATACATTCCAGATTGCCTCATCACTGAGAATCACCTTATCTGCTTTTTTAAAGGTCTGATCCAGCAGTTCAAAGGATTTTTTTATCATATTTTCTGTCTGTGCCGGATCCTCCCGCCCCTGCTCATCCGTAAGCTTTCCAATCAGAAAATGGGCATTTCGGCTTGGTGAAATCATCGGATATCTTCCCGGCATCATAGGATATGCGACTCCATACTGCGCCAGCGCCTCTTCATTTTGCATTAAAAACACCTGCAGAGAACTTGTCCCCGTCTTTGGCATTCCTATATGTAGATATAAAATTTTTCTGTGATCCATTGCTGTGTACTCCTCTTCTATCGTGTCAACGATATGATATTAATCTGTAAAAATGGCATAAATGTTGGAAATTTATGTCATTTTTTTGATAATTTGTCCGTATGAATTTTTCAATATCTACCATACTATTTTTAGATTAAAAAAGAATTAAAATATGGATGGTGTGTTATGGACGTATTTTTATCCGCATTTCAACAAATGCTTTATATGTTTTTATTTATGCTTCTGGGATATGTGCTGCGAAAGAAGAAATGGATTCCTGAAAATTCCAGTTCTGTATTATCAAAGCTGGAAAATCTGATATTTATGCCCTGTCTTGTACTAAATACTTTTATAACCCGGTGTACGGTTGAAAATCTTACGGAAAAAATGTCCTTTCTGCTTTACAGCCTCCTTTCCCTGGCCATCGCCCTTGGTCTGTCTTTACTTCTGACTCCGGTTTTTGCCACAAAAAAAGAAGAGCGCGGTATCTACCGCTACTCTTTTGTGGTCGCAAATATTGCTTTTATGGGGAATGCCGTCGTGGAAGGCATCTTTGGAAACGATATTCTTTTTGACTATCTGATGTTTACCCTGCCGATCAATCTGTTTTTGAACAGTATCGGTATTTCCTGGCTGATGCCGGATAACGGCGAATTATCCTGGCGTCAGAAATGGTTTGGTCCCATCAATCTCGCCTCCCTGCTCGGAGTGCTCCTTGGTATCACGCAGCTTCCTCTGCCGGCACCGCTTCCCGCCGTCATTGCTTCCGGAAGTGCCTGTATGGCTCCTGTCGCTATGATCCTTACAGGTTTTATCATCGGCGGTTATCCTCTGCGTAGCCTGCTTTCTGCCGGAAAAATCTATGTCGTCGCTCTTTACCGGCTGCTCTTTATGCCTGTTCTCTTTGCTCTGCTTGCCCGGTTGATCCGGCTGGCTCCGGATGTCCGTCATGTATTGATCTGCGCCTATGCCATGCCGCTGGGCTTAAATACCATTGTGATTCCGGCCGCCTACGACAGCGACACGACAATCGGTGCATCCATGGCTCTGATCTCCAATTTTCTCGCCCTGATCACAATTCCCGTTGTCTTTTTTGTACTATTGCAGGATTAAAATCTGCCTGGTGCAGCCTGTCCCCGAATACAGTCTGAACCCCGCCCGATTATTTGTTTTTATTAAAGAAACGCATCTCTGACTTCTGCTCTGCATACTGCTTCGCTACGATCTGCAATCCCTGCATTCTATGACATTCCGGGCATAATGTACCAAATTCGATGGGTTTTCCACAAATCTGACAATGAACACCGGATATGGACTGTCCTGCTTCTCCCTTGTACTGTATCCGGCCTTCTCTGATCCACTTTCTCACCTTTGATACCGGGATATCAAAATGCTCCGCCACGTCCATTTCCCGAACATCATTCTCCCGTATAAAATCCTTCACCTCTGCAAACAGGTTTGCTTCCTTGCAGACCGGGCAGATATCATCCTCCTCATAAACATCAGGAAGAATTCTCCCACACTGTGTGCATCGAGGCGCCTCACTAAATAACTCCGCTGATCTTGTAACCACGGAAACACCTCCTCTTCATATCAATATATTTATATTTAATATACCGCATATACCGTATCTCTGCAAGAATGAGTTTGGCGACATCCCATAAGTCTGCCCAAGGATTCTTTTTATCTGTCATTATTCACGACTGTACTGCAGAGATGTTTCTTCTCCCGATGACAGACTGTACAGATATGTTCCCTTAACTGCCACATCATCCTTTGCGCTGGCTGCGAAGTTCACCTTTAATGTATCGTTATCATCAATCTCCATCAGGGAATATACCACGGCTCCGTTTTTTTCAAAGGTAATATCATCGGAAGCACCATATTTCCGAAAAATCTTTTGCAATGCTTCATTACCATTTTGCGGACGGTAACACAGCCTTTGTTCTTTTATATCGTACAGAGAAAAAGTTCTGCCGTTGGTTCCATTATAAGTAAGCAGCGCATATCTCTTCTGATCTTTATCGGCCGGAGCCCACTGCAGATCCAGATAATAGCCCTCCACATCTGTCATGGTTTTTGTCCCGGTTCTCTGATCCAGTCCATCCGGATTGATCCGAAGCTTTTTCACGGACAGCCCTCCATTTTCCTGCTCACTCACAGCCACATCCATCACTTCCCTGCCTTTATCACCCGTGAGCGAATATCGTGTCTGCGCTTTCTGCGTGCCTGCACTTTTCTCGCTACATCGCTTTTCCAGCTGTTCCTCGGTCATCTCCTGCTGCTCATACCGCTCTGTCTGCGTGTTCCAGACATAATAAATCGTCTCATCATTCTCCGTAACCGTAATGACTCCTCCGGCCCCCTGCACATAGGACAACACCATAGAGCCTTCCTGCAATGCTGTAACGTGCTCAAAATGAATCGCCGGACTGACGACCTCCAGATCATTCTTCCTGATATCAATAATATAAAAATCGTATCCCGTTTTTCCCTTTGCTGCCGCCTTTTGTCCAACCGCAAGCTCCGGATTGCCATCCTCATTATAATCTGCAGTTTCCAAAGAAACATTTTCATTAAAATACAGAGTCTCTCTGTCAGAAAATATTTTATTCAGATCAAGGGACACTGTCTGTTTCCCCTGTGTTCCATTCAGCTGAAGCTGACAGGTACCCCGGTATCCTTCTCCTTTCTGATATGTTCCCTTCGATACAACAAGAGACAGACGTACAGCGCTCCCACTGGACACCTGTACATCGCAGCCCGCAATGACACGGTCCGCCACACTCCTTTTCTGTGTACTGTCAAAAAGCTTCTTCGGAGGTTGATCATTTCCCTTTCCACTATGAAAAGCTGACAAAGCAAATGCCCAGAAAACGAATAATGTCACAAGAAATGCCGCCACACCATTCTGCCATAACGGTCTTTTTTTCAGATATAACAGATTTTCCGCCCGGCGGAACAAGTCTCCCTCATAACCGCTCTCCAAAGAAAATGATATTTGTCGTTCCTTATCCTTTTTCATGTTTGCCAGCACCTGCGCACACTGAGCCGGTTCCATTCCTGTTTTTTGGACAAACACTGCATCACATGCCATATTCTGGTCGCGCCAGAACAGATAATACGCCAGCCATATTCCCGGATTCCACCAGTGAATACAACATACCAGAAAGGCAAATCTTCTCCACAGATCGTCTCTCCGCCGCTTCCGGAGCTGTTCATATGCTATAATGTCCTTCATTTCCTTTGCCAGAAGTCCATCCGGCAGATAGATCCTGCCCTTAACAATCCCTGTCCTGACCGGAAATGCGATTAGTCCGGACTGATAGATCCTGTCAAACAGACACCGGGAATGCTGTTTCAATTTTCGCTCAAGCCGCAGCTGCTTTCCTGTGGTCCCAAGAAGTAAAAGTATCATTCCACCAAGCCAGATCAACACACAACTCCGATAGGTGGCTGATGCGCTGATATTCCCTTGAAATACATATCTCCAGCCGGTTAACAGTCCTTGATCCGGTGAAATCTCTAACCCCAGCGAACGCAGTAAAGTATGAAACTGCCGGTTCCACGGATCATACAGGCAAACCGGGCTGCTCATTCCCAACGGACAGACCGCCCGCAAAAACAAGATTCCCCATAAAGCCATAGTGATTTTGCCGGAATGTCCACGAAATACAAACCGGAAAAGCAACACCACCGGAAGCAGTACCAGAGCCATACAGCTCATGGAAAATACGGTATAAAATAACTGATATAAAATATCCATCATATTCCTACATTTCTTTCTCTGCCCGCAAACCTTAGTCCGCAGGCACATTATTTGCAAAACAACAGCATTATCATAACACAATTCTCTCCTGTGGAAAACACCTACTTCCCCCGTCTGTTCCGCCCGCCATCGAATAACGCCTTCCCGTTGGACAGTGATTGCTTTTTCCGCTCTTTTGGGTATAATTAGTAATAATCGTTTATTTATTCAGGAAAGGATGACATTCTTATGAAAGATGGATTTATCAAGGTCGCAGCAGTCACACCGGATATCGAAGTCGGTAATACTGCCTACAACACAGAGCAGATCATTCAATGCATTGGGCTTGCCGGAAAAGAAGATGTCCGGCTTCTGGTCTTCCCGGAGCTTTGTATCTCAGGATATACCTGTAATGATCTCTTTCTGCAAAATATCCTTCTGGAGGGCTGTCTGGAGGGTCTGGAACAGATCCGTTCTGCGTCCCGGACCCATGACATGCTGATCGTTGTGGGACTTCCTTTCCTTTTTAATGCCCGGCTGTATAATATTGCGGCTGTGATTTATCAGGGAGAGGTTCTGGGACTTGTGCCAAAACAGCACATTCCAAACTACTCCGAGTTTTATGAAGCCAGACATTTTGCACCGGCACCTGCCGAAAATGAGGCTGTAGACATTCCGGCTCTGGGCACCCATGGCAGACAGATTCCTTTCGGGGCAAAGCTTCTGTTTGCAGCGGACAATCTGCCGGACTTTGTCCTCGGCATTGATATCTGCGAGGATCTATGGATGCCGATTCCTCCATCATGCCATCATGCCCTGGCGTCGGCTACGGTGATTGCAAATCTTTCAGCCAGTGACGAAACCACCGGCAAGGAAATTTACCGCCGGGAACTGGTAAGTAACCAGTCTGCCCGCCTGATCTGCGGATATATTTATGCAGATGCCGGAGAGGGAGAATCCTCAACAGATCTTGTTTTTGCAGGTCATAATCTGATTGCAGAAAACGGCAGTATCCTGTCACAGTCTGAACGCTTTCATAATGAAATGACGATGTCTGAGCTGGATCTTGGGCGTCTTGTAAGTGAACGCCGCCGTATGGGAACTTTCGAGATCACACCGCCTGCCCAGGCCGGTTACAAAGTATGTCACTTTTCCTTCCGGAATCTGAATAAAACAAAGCTGACACGCTTCTACTCCCGCACCCCGTTTGTTCCAAGTGCCAAAGCAGACCGTGACCGCCGCTGCAACGAAATTTTTAATATCCAGGCAATGGGACTGAAAAAACGTCTGGCTCACACCCACTGTAAAAGTGCTGTTCTTGGCATATCCGGTGGTCTTGACTCGACACTGGCACTTCTTGTCACTGCACGGGCATTTGACCTTTTAGGACTCGACCGTACCGGCATCAAAGCTATTACCATGCCGTGCTTTGGAACCACAGACCGTACCATGAAAAATGCCTGTACACTGACAGAAAAGCTTGGAGCTTCCCTGCAGGAAATCCCAATTCACGAAGCGGTAAATCTGCATTTTCGCGATATCGGTCACGATCCGGAAGTTCATGACGTTACCTACGAGAACTCCCAGGCACGCCAGCGCACCCTGATCCTTATGAACATCGCCAATCAGGCAAACGGTATGGTGATCGGTACCGGAGACATGTCAGAACTGGCTCTCGGCTGGGCAACCTATAACGGAGATCATATGTCTATGTACGGCGTCAACTGCTCCATTCCGAAAATGCTGGTACGCTATCTCGTTCTATATTACGCTGAAACCACCGATGACGAGGAACTCCGTGCCGTGCTGCTTGATATTCTGGATACCCCGGTCAGCCCGGAGCTTCTCCCTCCAAAGGATGGAGAAATCTCACAAAAAACAGAGGATCTGGTAGGTCCATACGAGCTGCATGACTTTTATCTCTATTATATGATGCGTTTTGGTTACACTCCTTCCAAAATCTATCGTCTCGCCTGTTATACCTTCCGGGGGGCTTACGATAAGGATACGATCTACAAATGGCTCCGCACCTTCTACTGGAGATTTTTCTCCCAGCAGTTCAAGCGTTCCTGTCTTCCGGACGGTCCGAAGGTCGGAAGTGTCGCTCTTTCTCCGCGAGGCGACTGGCGCATGCCCAGCGATGCTTCCGTGGCAATGTGGATGAGGGATCTGGACCAGATCAAACTGTAAGTATTACAACAATAAACTCAAACTTCCCGCATCATAAATTGGTAAAACCAAATATATATTTTAAATAAAACGTGTAAGACCACTTTCGGATCTCATACACAGAAACGAGGACTCAAATGGATAAAATTATTGAAAATAACGTAAATGACATTGTTGATACCATATTAAAGGACTACACCCATGATCGTTCCATCGACAAAATGAAACTATTTACCCAGCCGGATCGTTTTGTGATCATCAAGATCATTGACAACCTGATGAAGATTATGTATCCGGGATATTTCCGGGATACCTCCCACAAAATATATATCATGGAAAACAGCACCCGCGTTTTGATTGAGGATACACTGTTTCGTCTGAATAAACAGATCGAACTGGCGTTAAAATATTCTCCAAACTACGAGAATGCAGATGATTGTGAGCTTCATGTAGAAGCACAACGTCTGACCGTGGATTTTTTCCACACATTACCAAAGGTACGCGCCCTTCTGGAGACGGATCTGCAGGCTGCTTTCGACGGCGATCCTGCCGCCTACTCCAAAGAAGAGGTAATCCTGTCTTATCCGGGACTTCAGGCAATCACCATTAACCGTCTCGCCCATGAGCTGTTCCTGTTAAATGTGCCTCTGATCCCACGTATTATGACAGAATACGCACACAGCACCACCGGCATTGACATTCATCCGGGTGCCACGATTGGCGAATATTTCTTTATTGATCACGGAACCGGCATTGTTGTCGGAGAGACTACAACCATAGGAAATAACGTCAAAATTTATCAGGGTGTTACACTGGGAGCTCTTTCTACCCGCGGCGGCCAGAAGCTGCAAGGCAAGAAACGCCACCCTACGATCGGCGATAATGTCACCATCTACGCCGGTGCCTCTATTTTGGGTGGAGACAGCATTATCGGCGAAAACTGCGTGATTGGAAGTAATGTCTTTATCACAACCTCTATCCCTGCCGGAACAAAGGTAAATATCAAGAATCAGGAATTAAAATATCACCAAGGTAAGAAGACAGTCAACGAACCTGTTGATCCTGATGAGACCTGGTTTTATATTATCTGACAAAAAGCTTCCCCTATTCCAAACCTGGATACGGGAAGCTTTTATTTTCTTTACAGAAAACAACGCATGTTTTATCGGAAAATTTCCGGGATTACCATTACTGCTCCGTCAAATACAAATAATACTTTCCGCCTCTTTGTTCCACTTTTATCTCCCCTTTTATCCTCTCCCCTGTCTTGTTGTTTTTCTTTGAAACAGAAATAGATGGCGATACTGTTTTATCCGTTATATCTGCAGATCGAAGAGAGCAGCCAATCTGCGTACCGGATACGCAGGTTATCTTTGATTTCTTATTTCCCTGTAATATAATCTTCTTTTGTTCTTTATCATTTTCTGCGATCAGCTCCATAGATAACCCGGAAGCCTTTAATGTATAGCTGATCCGGTTATCTGTTTCCCCAAACTGTAATGTAAACTGTACCTTTTTATTCTCCCCTTTGCCTATAATATTGGTATGGAGAAGCTGTCTTTCTCCTGCCTGAAGCTGTTCTCCGGCAGAAACCGGATCGTTATCCGATGTATTCTTTTCCGGCATCGGAGCTGTCTCTTTATCTTTAGACTCTCCCCGGCTTTCTTTCTGATTATCTGTACCTCTCTCTTTTTTCACATCTGCATTTTCATCAGAGCTTTCATCCTGACAATCAGAATATACGGTTACTTCATCTTCCGGTCCGGAAGCCATGCACCAGATATCCAGCTCCTCCTGTGAGGCAGACTGCATCTGATCAGAGGCTTTTAACGCAGTCTTTTCTTCTGTCTTATCTATATCTGCCGTCCGTCCTGATATCAATGTGTGATCACTTCCATACAGTACAATAATACATATGACTGCTGCCGCCACCAGACCACCGAAAGCCTCTATGCGATGTCTCCGTTTCCGTTTCTGTTTCCTCCTTATTTTTTCAAACTCCAAAGCATCACAGATCATCTGTTCCGGCAACTCTCCAATGGCATCTGCAATCTGTTCTGCCCTTTTATCTCTATCCTGTTTCTTCACAGATAAACCGCCTCCTTCTCCAGCCATCCCCGCAGATCTTTACGCATCCGGCTGAGTATTGATCTCACAGTCCCTTCCCTTATTCCAAGCTTTTCTGCGATCTCCTTCGTCTGCATCATATAGAAATATCTTTGCAGAAATATCGCCCGGTTTCTCTCAGACTGCCGGTTTAAAAATTTTGCAATACTTGTTGATAATTCCCGAAGTTCTATCTGCTCCTCCACTGTCCTGCCATCGGAGACACATTCCTGTAATTCTTCCAGAGCAATATCCACACTATTTCCCCCTCTTCGTTCTGTATGCATATGTCTGTATCTGTTTAACGACAGATTTCGAACAATCTTTGCCAGAAAACCGGGCAATACTGCCGGCCGTTTCGGCGGGATGGCATTCCATGTCCGAAACCATGTATCGTTAACACACTCCATGGCATCCTCTTCATCATGGACAATCCGATACGATATACTATAACAGTAGTTATTATATTTATCAGATAATTCCCTAAGCCCCTGCTCTTCTCTGTCCCAGATCAGCTGTATGATCTTTTCATCTTCCATACGTTTCTCCATATCTGCGCATCCCCCCTTCCTGTATAATGTTTCGCCCAAACGCTATCCTCTGACCTTATGTTCTGTAATATACCATAGATTCTGACCAGTCATTCCTTATAACTCCGGTCACTCAATCCGGCTCACTGCCCCAACAAACAATGGAATCCCCTTTTCATCCGACACAATAATAATAAATGGCCGGTTGCACTTCATTGTCATCTGTATGTCGGGAATCATCATGGATTCCGTTATTGCAATCTCTGTATAGGATGCCACACTACAGCCATTCTCGTCAACCTTTACCGCCCCCGCTTGTCTCGCCTTGCTTACATAGAGATCCGGTACCGATGTCTCCGGTTCTTTCTCCTTCCAGACACGTCCAAAGTCTGCGTTTTCCACCTGAAAAGCATCCTTAATCCCCATTTCCTGCAGCATCGGGATAAGGTCCAGATCCGACTGAAATTGGAGCTTCGGGAGGGACAGCTTTACAAGACCCTGCTTCCATTTTGGACTCTCCGGATCACACAGCTCTATAATTTCTTTTATACGCTCTGTACTGCTCACCTTATCAAAAGATATCCCTTTCCTTGGGAGCACCAGTGTCATCCGTGTATTCTTCATAGGGATAGATACTGCCTGAAAGTGTTTGTTCTCTACACAAAGACCATTCCAGGAGGTATTCATAAAATCACATGTCACCTTATCCAGCTTTTCCTCCTCAGTGGTATTTCCACAGGTATAATAATTACGTCCATAAAATGTATCCTTTCCTGTATCTTTCCGGTCAAATATGGGTTCCTCCCATTCATCCTTAAAATTAGCAGCAGACAAAAGCAGCATTGCCATATCCGGCTTTGTTTTTATGTTGGAAGAAATCTTCTTCCGAAGCTTTCCTCCTGTCTGATGATCCAGCCACTTCTGTATCTTTTCATCAAAAGCCGGATCTCCCATTCTGCCAGAGTCATATTTTGCATCATAGTTGTTCTCCAGAATATCCTTTATCCGGTCAGAAAAATCATACCGGTCGCTGAACCAGACTGAATTTCCAAATGAGCAGACACCGGAGGCTGCTTTGCCGTACAGCCATTGAGAAGTCTGCCGTATCATAGTCTGCCTTCCATTTCCTTTTCGCTGCTGCTCCTCAGAAGAAACACACATATGATTCTTCACTGCCGCCTCCTCATCCAGGCCGCTTAAGCCGTCCTGTAACTGTAGTCTCGTCTCTCCATCTCCCATCTCCGACAGCATTCCCAATGCCATATAAAGATTTACCGGAGAGTACAATACGGTTCCCTGTCCGGGATTCTCTCCCCAATTTAACTGTAGGAATTTCGAAATCGACGCCTCGCAGTAAGACTGATACTGCTTTTTGAAATCGGATTCCGTGATTTCATCTTCATCATTTACACGGATTTCTGTCCCTCCTTTACTCTCTGAAGAATTCACTGGCGTTGCTTTACCTCCGTTTTCCTCCGGAACCGCAGACTCCTTCTCCTCCACACCTCTGCCATTTGGGCCGGTTCCCGATACTCTGCCGCATCCTGCCGTCCCGATCAAAGAAAATACCATGAGCACTGCCAAAAACTGCTTTCTCCTCCAATACTTCATCTGAAAATCCCCCTTTGTCATATATTAGAATAAAGCGTCTTTACAAAAAACTGCACGTTTCCTGTTAATAAAAAAGGGCAAAACCAGCGTTTTGCCCTCCAAGAATTGCTTCGCAATTCTCGTTGGCTTCCCTCTACGCTACAAGCATTTTCTTATACACTAAAAAAACGCATCTACCTATATAGACACGCTTTTTTTAAAAATGCTGCAATAAAAGCAAAAAATTTATTCAGCTCTGTGACCGTCCGGACTGCACCTGATCCTGCAATCTAAAAACCATATCCCGTGGAATTAAACCATACATCCTGCCCAACATTTGTTATGACCCAGTCTGCCCCTGCCATACACATGGAAAATCCCGTCAAAAGAAATATTACAATGATCGCGGCAAAATCATATTTTTCTGCTTTGCCTGATGCGATACAGGTGTAAAATAATATTTCCATTCCCAGACCGATCAAAATCAACGGCCATAAATGAAAGATTAATTCATAATTCAAAAAACCTCCAAAGATATGTACCAAAAACAGTACACCGAATACTACCAGACAAACTCCCATAGTAATCGTTCCAATCCTGCGCTCTCTCATTCGTCCTCTCTCCCTTCCAGATATTTATCATCGTCATCCTGCAGATCTGATTTTTTGCCAAGGATCATTTTAATACCAAGTCCAATGATCAAGAATGAGATCAACATCTGCGGAATATAACGGGTCAGAATCCGGCTCAGCTCATAGGAAAGGTAAATGCCACACTGTGCCATAATTGCCACGACATCATTTCCCAACAGATAAATTCCAAACAAAATTAGAAATACAGCTGCAAATTTTCTCCCCCTGCCCACAGATAATCTCGGCAGCTCCTGAACATTTTCCAGCAATACATAATGATCCTCCAATGCCGCAAACTCCTCATCCGGCATGGAATTTTTGTTTATTGCGTCAAAAAATGCGTAAAACCAGACAACGATTGCCAGTAAGCCAAGTACATCCACATACAGCCAGCTTGATAATACCAGAACTCCGATAAAAAGCAGCATCAGACTGACGCCCTCCTTAAAAAATCCCAGATACATCTGTCCGGCTCCCGGAATGCAGGATAGAATAAATGTCATAAACGGTCCTCTTTTTCGTTTCATAATGATCCTCCTAATTTCTAATATTTTCTTAAATTTAAAACAGATAAATTTATTTCTTCTTTTTCAGAAACCAGTTACTGATTTCCCTCTTACTTTCCTGCTGCCTTTTTTCTACAAACTTTTCTCTCTGCTCCTTCTGTTTCTGCTTTTCCTCCGCTAATTCCTGTTGGTAAGCAAGCTTTTCAGAATCTTGCTTTGATATGATCTTCTCCGGATCATCCCCGGAAACGGATGTCTCCCAGCCTGAAATGATATGTGGCCGGGTCGTTACCGGCAGATCCACATTTCCCTGGAAATTTGCCGCCACCATAAGTCCCAGTGCCATGCAGACTCCCAGTGCCACTCTGGTGCAATACCGGTAATATTCTCTCTGTTTCTGCCTCCGGTCAGGAATCTTTGCTGCTTTTTCCAAAATTCCTGCTGTTACTCCCCGTGGCAGCGATATCATTTCTATCTCCGGGAGGCCTGCCGCCAATCTTCCGGCACAGTATTCGCACTGTGCTGCATGCTGCAATATTTTTATTTCTTCCTTTGCCGTCAACTCATGCTGATAATATTTCGTGACCTGCTGATCTGTAATATGTGCCATAATATTCCTCTCTTTCTGAGCGTTTATCGCAAAGTGGCGAAGTGAAATTCGTGCAGGCGATTTCACTTCTGCCATCAAAGCTATTTGCCTTCACTCAGAAGCAAATAGCCGTGTGAAAAATGCTGCATCAGTAGTATTTTTCACACTTCCCTCCTTTCATGGTCTGACTATCTTTGGCCCCAGCTTTTTCTGAAGCATTTTCCTGGCTCTCAAAACCTGCGTCTGCACTGTCTTTAATTTGATTCCCTTCTGCTCTGCGATCTCGCGCGCGGTCCTGTCGCAGCAATAAAATTCGTAGGCAATCTGCCCGTAGGGAGGCTTCAGATCGCGGCATGCTTTTGCAAGCTCATCCTTCACTTCCTCCTCCAGGAACCTTTCCTCCGGTGATGAAACCGTCCCGGCCCTGCTTTCCAATACCTCCGATTCCGAAGGCATTTCTTTCCTTCCCTTTTGCTTCAAAAAGTCCAGACATTTATTCGTCGCAATCTTTGTCAAAAATGCTTTCTCATTCTGTCCGTCAAAGCGGTCCAGCACTTTGTAATATGTAAGAAATGTTTCCTGTGTCGCATCCTGCGCCTCAAAATAATCACCCACCATACGATAGCAGATGGAAAAGATCAGTCTCTCATATTTTTCCAGAGCTCTTTCCAGCTGCGCTGTCTGTATGGAATTGTCCGTCAAGTCTCACCACCTCCTTTCTCACCCCTCTCATTATATACAAACGAGTGGATTTTACAAAAACCTTCAGTTTTTTAATTTTTTTTGATTTTTTTTGATATTTATTTTTGACATTCCCTGTTTCATATGTTAGTATAGAACCCGTTCTAAAACTTATGTGGATTTTTCTAAATGTGTAAGCACATTTACTTTTCGCCGCATGGCCATCCGGTCATGTGGCGTTTTTCGTTCATAGAAAAATGCCGGGAAACATATCGCAAAAAGGTAAACACTGTTTTTTCATTTCACAGGAAAGGAAGAAAGATTATGATGAAAAACACAGATCAGACTTATATGAAAACCCAGCCGGTGCTCCGGCTGCTTCTGACCACGGCACTGCCTATGGTCATTTCTATGCTGGTAAACTCTCTTTACAATATTGTGGACAGCTTTTTTGTGGCAAAGATCAGTGAAGATGCCATGACCGCATTATCTCTGGTGTATCCTATGCAGAATCTGATCAATGCCGTGATGATTGGATTTGGGGTCGGGATCAATGCCGTGATCTCCTTTTATCTTGGTGCGCAGAATCAGGAAAAAGCAGACCGCGCCGCAACGCAGGGTGTCATCCTCAGTACAATTCACGGAATCCTTTTAATGGTATTCTGCCTGCTGACGATCCATCCATTTTTAAAACTGTTCACCTCTGATACAACGACGATCCAACTGGGACTGCAATATTCCCATATTGTATTTGCTTTTTCCGTCATGTTCGCCTGGGAGCTCGTCTTCGAAAAGGTGTTTCAAGCAGTGGGACGCATGGCTGTTTCCATGGTTTGCATGATGATTGGGTGTATTGCCAATATTATCCTGGATCCGATCCTGATATTCGGACTTGGACCTTTTCCACGCATGGAGATTAAAGGGGCCGCCCTTGCCACAGGACTCGGCCAGACCATCAGTGCTCTGTCCTACGTTGTCATTTATTTCTGCCGTCCACTATCTGTCCGGATCCGCCGTGACTGCGTTCGTCCTGACCGCCGGATATGCCGTAAGCTATATGCCATCGGCATTCCTGCTTCCCTGAATCTGGCGCTTCCGTCCCTGCTGATTTCTTCCCTCAATGTCATTCTGACGGCATATTCCCAGACTTATGTTTTTATCCTGGGTGTTTACTATAAACTACAGACATTCCTGTATCTTACCGCAAATGGCGTTATTCAGGGAATGCGTCCTTTGCTGAGCTACAATTACGGTGCCGGGGAACATGTGCGTGTACGCAATATTTTTAAAGATGCTCTGATCATCGTTTTTCTGATCCTGCTTGGCGGTATGCTGCTTTGTCTGACAATTCCTCAGCAGCTCATGGGACTTTTTTCGAACAATCCGGACACGATCCGCTCCGGTGCTCTGGCTCTTCGTATTATCAGTGCAGGCTTTATCACATCCTCCCTTTCCGTCACCGCTTCCGGTGCTTTGGAAGCATTAGGCAAAGGGCTTTCCTCACTGATCATCTCCTTATGCCGCTATGCGGTATTGATCATTCCGATCGCCTTTATCACCAGTCGTTTTCTCGGTGCTGTGGGCGTATGGCATGCCTTCTGGATCGCCGAGGCTCTTACCGCTGTTCTGGCTGTCCTGATTTTCGAACATACACTAAAACAGGCAGAGTAATACTCTGCCTGCTCTAATATGATCAATTCTGAATTTACTTTAGCAGATCCTTTAAAAGAAGTATATCATTCTTCTGACAGCCTTTTAGAGATTTTCCTATATCCTGAAAAAAGGCCGCCATACATCGTATAGCAGCCCTCTTCCGGCATATTATTTATTTCCATTATTTTTTCTTTTTCTTACGTTTTACTGCTGCGATCACAGCCTGTAATACGATAAAGAAACAAAGCAGTGCTGACAGTGTAATTCTTACCCACCAGCTTGATAAGGTTCCCTGTGTGGTGATCAGACTGGAAATCGTACCATTGATCAGTACACCAAACAAGGTTCCAACAACGGTTCCAACACCACCGCTGAGGAGTGTACCACCGATTACGGCAGAGGCAATGGCATCCATCTCAAGACCCTTTGCCTGCTCAACAAATCCGGCACAGCTGTTCAGACAGAACAGGAAGCCTCCGAGACCTGCCAGAAAACCATCCAGCACATAAGCCTTCATTTTCGTTTTCTTCACGTCGAGTCCCATCATTACGGCACTCTGCTGATTACCGCCAATCGCATAAAGGCTTCGGCCAAATTTTGTAAATTTCAGCATAAGCGTGATCAGAATGACAACCGCCAGTGCGATAATAACGGTGGGATATATGTATGCCGGAATAAATACTCCTCTCCGGTTATATGTACCAAACGGAAGATTGATGCGGTAGTTTGCCCACTTCAGAAATGTTTTATTCTGAATGGCGATCATATCTGTACTGATCACCGCCGTCAGTCCGCGGCCAAAGAACATACCCGCCAATGTTACGATAAACGGCTGAATTTCCAGATAAGTTACCAGATAACCCTGTACGATGCCGAATAATATTCCGATCAAAAGAGAGATGGCAACGGCTGCCACCGCACTCATTCCTTTGTTTTCCATGGCATATGCGGCAGACATACATACAAGAGCGGTCACGGAACCAACGGAAATATCAATTCCTCCGGTGATCATTACAAGAGTCATACCACATCCGATCACGATAAGTCCTGCATTCGAGATGAACAGATTCATAAACATCTGAGGCTTTGCAAAACCTTTATCGTTGAAAATAATCATTCCTGCAATATACATTACTGCAAATAATACGATAGTAATCATCAACAGGAATGTGCTGCTATTAATTTTCTTTTTTGTCTTTTTCTTTTCCATATCAATGACCACCTTCCAACGCTTTGTTTTTCAAAGCTCTTTTCTGCTTCCAGGCTTCCATATTTCTACGGAATACCGGACTCTGGATGACAACAATAATGATAACAACGATTGCTTTGTAAACCGGGAGCTGATCTGCGGATACTGCCATTGCGTAAAGAGTTGTTGTCAATGCCTGAATGGTATATGCACCGATCACAGATCCCATAATGCTGAATTTACCACCACTCAGTACATTGCCGCCAAGAGCAACGGCAAGGATCGCATCCATCTCAAGATTTAATCCGATATTGTTTGCATCAGCAGAATAGATACGGCTGGATGCCACAATGCCTGCTACACCTGCCAGTACACCACAGATCACATAGGTCAAAAACTTGATCATCGTAGAATTGAGACCTACCAGTCTGGATGCGGAACCATTGATACCTACACTTTCAATATAAAGACCAAGAGCCGTTTTCTTTAAAACAATATTTACTATTATGATCGTTGCTATTGCAAAGAAGATTGGGGTAGGTACCGGACATTTTCCAATATAACCTCCCATTACCTTAAAGGAATCTACTCGTACATATGTAATCTGTCCTTTTGTTACAAGCTGTGCTATACCACGACCTGCAGTAAACAGGATCAGGGTCGCAACCATCGGCTGGATTCCAAGATTTGCCACAAGAAATCCATTAAATGCACCGCATAAACCGGCTACAATGACTGCTGCGATAATGGCTAATGCCATAGAGTTCATCAACTGATCTGTAGTTACCTGGCCACCGGATAAAATCTGACAGCATACAGCCGCTGCAACTGCCATAACAGCACCGACACTGATATCCTGTCCTCCGGATGCTGCTGTCACAAGTGTCATACCGATTGCCACGATCACCAGTTCGGAAGCACGATTTACAACGTCCACCAGATATCCGTAAAGAACCCCGCCTTTCATGGAGATCACAAAGAAATCCGGTGTTTTTATGACGTTTACTAAAAGTACAACAAGCAGACAGACAATTGGTAAAAATAAATGATGATGCGTGATCGCTTTCCAATTAAATTTTTTCTTTTCATTACTCATTGGACTTTCCACCTCCTGCTATGGTCTCCATGATCTTCTCCTGTGTCAGATCGTCGCCCTCAATCTCGCCGACCTTCTTTCCGTCACGAAGAACCGCCATTCTGCTGCAGGTACGAAGCATCTCCTCTACCTCCGAAGAAATAAATGCAATGGATTTTCCTTCATCCGCCAGACGAAGCACCAGCTTCTGGATCTCTGTTTTCGTACCAATATCAATTCCTCTGGTTGGCTCATCCAAAATCAAAAATCTGGGATTTGTCAGCAGCCAGCGTCCCAGGATCACCTTCTGCTGATTTCCTCCGGAAAGACTTTTGATCGGTGTCTCCATACTCGCTGTTTTAATCTGCAGCAAATTGATAAAGTTTGTTGCTGCATCCTCCATCTCTTTTCGTTTCATCGGATGGAACATTCCGCGCTTTGCCTGAAGAGCAATAATAATATTTTCCCGGACGGACAGATCTGCAAGGATTCCGTCCTTCTTTCGATCCTCCGGCAGATATGCCATTCCTGCTTTCATTGCATCGAGCGGCGTGTTAATTTTGGCTTTCTTGCCAAACACTTTTACCTCACCGGTATCCGCCTTATCGGCTCCATAGATTGCCCGGACCATCTCGGAACGGCCGGAACCAAGAAGTCCGGTGAGACCAACAACCTCGCCTTTGTTAAAGGTCATATCGAACGGCTTAATACTTCCATGATGAGAAACTCCGTTTGCTTCGATAACCGGTTCTCCTTCTTTTACCGAACCGACTCTGTCGCTCTTGATATCCGCCAGATCATCAAAGTCTTTTCCCATCATTTTGGCAACCAGCTGAACTCTCGGAAGATTTTCCACATCATATTCACCCACCAGTGTGCCATTTCGAAGAACCGTGATCTTATCACACACCTCATAAACCTGCTCCAGGAAATGTGTGACAAAGATAATGCCGACACCCTTTGCCTTTAACTTTTTCATCAGACCAAACAGCTTTTCTACTTCTTCTTCATCCAAAGAAGATGTCGGCTCATCGAGGATCAATACCTTGCATTCCATATCTACTGCTCTTGCAATGGCAATCATCTGCTGGATCGCAATGGAACATTCATCCAGTAATGTCGTCGGTGCCACATCAATGTCCAGAGATTGAAGCAGCTTACGGGAGCGTACATTCATTTCCTTCCAGTTGATCATTCCAAGTTTTCTCGGCTCCCTGCCAATAAACAGATTCTCTGCTACCGTCAGATTCGGACAAAGGTTTACTTCCTGATAAACGGTACTGATACCATTGTTCTGGGCATCCTGCGGGGATTTATTCACCATCGGTTTCCCATCCATTATGATCTCTCCGGCGTCAAAAGGATAGATTCCTGTCAGCACCTTGATCAGTGTTGACTTTCCGGCACCATTCTCTCCCATCAGAGCATGAATGTCGCCTTCACATAATTTGAAATCTACATTAGATAATGCCTTTACGCCCGGGAAAGTTTTTGTAATGCCTTTCATTGTCAAAATTGCTTTCTCAGCCATTGATTTCACCTGCTTTCTGCCCAAAAAGGGTACAAAAATAGCGCAATACAGCTTCGTGTTGCTTTCTATATTGCGCTATCCCTGAAACACTTTAGCGTTGCTTTTTATGAGATTATATTATGAAAGATTAATATGCACGGCCTTTGATCACCTTGTCATCAACAACTGTGACATCATAATCTTTTCCGTCAGCATTTACGCTTTCTACATCTTTTACTGCTGCGAAGATCTCTTCATCTACATACTGCTGTTTCTCCGGTGTCTCACCGTTTTCCAGAGCCTTGATGATCTCCTCTACACGAGGACCGTGAAGTGGATTACACTCGGTATCAAGAATGATCTTTCCATCCTTTACATCGGTCAGACCGGTCTTAGTAGAATCGAAGGACATTACCAGAATGTCATCCTTGCCGGTTCCAACGGTCTTACCTGCTGCCGTGATGGCATCAATGGCACCAAATGCCTCATTATCATTCTCGCAATATACAACATCAATGTCATCTTTGTGCTTCTTTAACAGAGACTCCATAACCTCCTGGCCTTTTGACTGTGTAAATTCACCTGTCTCTTTTGCCAGCAGATTCCAGTTTTTATTCTCCTTGCAGGCATCCTCAAGTCCTTTTGTACGTCCGATCTGGGCAGATGCACCGATCGTACCCTGAATATCTACGATATTGATCTCTTCATCGCCACGTCCTGTCTTGTCTAAGTATGCCTTTAACCACGCTGCTGCTTTCTTGCCTTCCAGTTCGAAGTTTGAACCAACCCAGGCGGTGTAGAGACTGTCATCGGATACTTTAACCATACGATCTACGATGATTACCGGAATACCGGCATCCTTTGCTTCCTTAAGTACGGTGTCCCATCCGGTTTCTGTTACCGGAGCAAGTACGATGTAATCAACCTCCTGCTGGATGAAGTTTCGGATTGCTTTGATCTGATTCTCCTGCTTCTGCTGTGCATCATCAAAAATTAATGTGTAACCATTTTTTTCACTGAACGTTTCTTTCATAGAAGTGGAGTTTGCGGTCCGCCAGTCTGACTCCGCTCCTACCTGTGAAAAGCCTACGGTAATGTTACCGCTCTTTGCATCGCCTCCGGTCTTGGCTGCCTTCTTGGAGCCACATGCTGTCATTGCAAAGACCATACAAGATACTAATAATGCTGAACATATAATTTTTTTAATTCTCATATTGTTTTCCTCCTCTATCTCCTAATTTGAGTTTGTATGTCGCTTACAAGTATTATTATAGATTTTTTTCTATTTTTTACCATAAAGATACTTATGCAAAAAGTTTAATATTTTATCAAATGATTATATCTTGTTTGTTTTTTTATCCGAAAAGTTAAATTTTTTCGGAATATTAACACGAATGACAGTACCCTCCTGATATTTTGAACAAATATCAAGACCATATTCCTCTCCGTAATAAAGCTTCAGACGCCCCTCGACTGCAGACATTCCAAAGCCTACGCTCTGGTTGTTCTTAAGTCCCTCCTGTACCTCACGCAGACGATCCTCTGTCATACCGATCCCATCATCCTTCACCTGAATGACGATATCTCTGCCTGCATCCTCAAAAGTGATCCAGATGCTGCTCTTTCCTCTTTTTTCCTTTACTCCATGATACAGCGCATTTTCTACCAGCGGCTGCAATGTCATCTTTGGCAGACGGATCTCTTCCATGTCCTGCGGCAGCTCGATGGTATAATCAAGAATATCACTGTAACGGATCTGCTGGATCTCCAGATAACTTTTCGTGTGTAACACCTCGTCATGCAGCGAGATCACATCCTCCCCCTTGGATAAAACAGTCCGGAAAAAGACGGACAAATGGGTCAGCATCTCAATTGCCTCATCATGCATATCTGCCTCCACCATCCATACGATCGTATCCAGAGTATTATATAGAAAATGCGGATTTACCTGTGCCTGGAGAAGCTCCAGCTGGATCATATGCTGCTTCCGTTCTTCCTCCTTAACATTTTCCAGAAGAGTCTGGATGCGCCCCGCCATTTTCAAAATACCGCGGTCCAGTTCCTTTACCTCGATCACATTTGTTTCCACCGGTATGATGTCAAAATTTCCGTGTCCCACTTTTCGGACATTATCGCTGACGCCACCTATGGGATCTGTAATCTCCCCGGCAAGCCGGAAGGATTTTTTTACCACCAATGCAACGATCACAAACACAAATATTCCCAGAATGATCCCCACGGCAAGAATCCGGGCAAACATATCATTTTCTACCTTTTTCAGATATCCTGCCTCATAATAAATATAGTCTCCCATTGCTTTCTGTGTCAGCTCCGTAAGCACATATACATTATTGGTGAGCTGTATCTGTCTGGAATCATACCCTTTCGTTTCCGCAATGGCACGCATTCGCTTTTTCAGATTTTTACAATCTGCGATCACAAGCTCGATAGCTCTGCGGCTTTCCTTTCGTACCGTCGTTTTTTCCAGCTTTTCCGCCAACCGGATCGCCCGGTTCACGTCCTTCACAGGAAGCGTTTTCTGTTCTGCGCTTCCCACACAATAATGGTACATTTTCAGATCCATATTTTCCTTAAAGCTCAGACTGAATTCACTGCTGAGATTCATATTATGGGTGATCGTAGAATAATTTCCGATGGAAATGCACATAGAAGCCACCAGCAGCAAAATACAAAACAGCAATGGCAGTGCAAGGCTCCAGATCAGATATTGTATTTTTTGATTTATGTTTAATTCCTCATATTTTGTCTTTCTCTTTTTCACGAAACTGCCCCCTGATTACGATATTCACTCGGTGTACATCCCTGTGTTTTTTTGAACAAAAAACTGAAATAATGGGAATCCTTATATCCTACCTCCAGTGCAATTTCTCCGGATCGTTTATCTGTACAGCGCAAAAGCTCCTTCGCACGGTTCATTCGCAGACTCGTCAGATATTCAATAAAGGTCTGTCCCATTTTTTGACTAAACATGGCACTGAAATGGTTAGCACTGACATTTGCCACACATGCCACCGTATTTAATGTAAGATTCTCGTCTGCAAAATTTTCTTCCATATATTGAACGGCATTTTGCAAAACATTCTGGTATTTCCCTTTACTTTTCTCTTCCCGCAGCTGAATTGCCTGTTTTAAGGCACCGGATATGCTTGCCGCAATTTTGTCATGATCCAGCGGCCGCCCCATACCGGAGGCTTCCAACAGAGAATGATCTACCACATCCTTTTCATATCCCAGCTTCTGCAAAAAGGATACAATACAAAAATGAATGTTCAAAAGAATGTACTGGCGAAACATTTTTGATTTCAATGCGGACTCTCCTACCATCTGAAGATAATTTTCTACAAAACCGGCAACTTCATTTTCCAGACCATTGCAGAGAAAATTCTGAACGATTGCCGGATTCACAACATTACTGTCCACGCTGACCAGATCCTCGATCTCATTATCCCGGGATTGACTTTCGCCCATGGGAACCATATCCTGGGATATCACATGAGAATATCCAAAATAACGATATGCAAAAAGCTGCATTCCCTCCTTATAGCAATCCGGCATCTGACTGAGACGTTCCACCGGCTTTGATGCACATACGATCCACTCCAGTCCGCTCTGGTCCTTTTCCAGAATATCCTGAAGCAGTTTTACACAGTGCTCCGTATGTGCCTGTATATTTTCCACATCCCCGGTCAAAAGCAGTACATAGCTGAAGGTCTGATTCCGGAACATATATAGATTTTTCTCCTTTTGCAGCGTGTCATCGATCTGCTTCTGTACATCTGCCGCCCTTTGGGAATATTCCTGATCGATCGTATCCGTATCCCGGCTTTCCGCCAGCGAGAAAAATACCAGATTATAGCTTTCTGCCATAATGTCAATGGAAAGCTTTTCTGCCCTGTCATAAATCTCCGGCAGATCTGCGTGCTTTGTCACCAGCAGCTCAAAAAAATCACGCCGGGAGTGGTTTTCATATTTCTTAATTTCCTGTTCAAATTTTTCATAATAATCCTGCTGCTTTCCCTTTTCTTCAAAGTCCTTCTGGATCTTCTGCAGAACACGGACAAAATCTGCTTTGGCAATCGGCTTTAATAAATAATCATCAACGCCAAGAGCAATCGCTTTTCTGGCATATTCAAAATCGTCATAACCACTGACAATAACAATGCGGATCTCCGGAATTTCCTTCTTTACAATACCGCTTAACGTAAGTCCGTCCATAAACGGCATCTTGATATCCGTGATCAACACATCCGGCTTTGTCTTGCGGATCATAGGAAGTGCGATCTCTCCATCCTTCGCCTTACCCACCAGTTCAAAACCATATTCATTCCATGGAATCATCCGTTCCAGTGCTTCCCGAATCACAATCTCATCCTCGATCAAAAATACCTTATACATACACGCTCCCCATTTCTTACAGAACCGGTTTCGATTCTCTCTTATGTCCTATTGTATCAAATCAATAGTAAAATATCTATATAATGCAAGAGTCAAAAGCAGATAACAATGTATGTTTACATACAAATTGCTATCCGCTTCTGACCCCGGCATCATCTATATTGATCTAAATCTTTAATTTTTATCATTGACCATAATATGCGTTTGCACCGTGCTTGCGATAAAAATGCTTATCCCGGATACAGTCCGGTGCCGGCTGTACCTTCGGATTGATCAGCTCCGTCCTGGTTGCCATTTTAGCAACCTCCTCCAGAACTACTGCGTTATGCACTGCTTCAGCGGCATCCTTCCCCCATGTGAAAGGTCCGTGATTCTTGCACAGAACGCCCGGTGTATGCATCGGATTCAGTCCCCGTTCCTCGAAGGTTTCAATGATCACCAGTCCCGTATTCTGTTCATAGGCTGCATCAATCTCCTCCGGTGTCAGACTTCTGGCACATGGAATCTCCCCGAAGAAATAATCGGCATGAGTGGTTCCATATAATGGAATCGACCGGCCTGCCTGTGCCCATGAGGTTGCCTCCGGCGAATGGGTATGTACCACGCCGCCGATCTCCGGATATTTTTTGTAAAGCTCCAGATGAGTCGGTGTGTCAGAGGACGGCTTATATTTTCCCTCGATCTTATTGCCCTCCAGATCCATTACCACCATATCCTCCGGTGTCAGCTTATCATAATCAACGCCGCTTGGCTTAATAACAAAATAACCGCTTTCTCTGTCAATACCACTGACATTTCCCCATGTGTATGTGATCAGCCCCCGCTTCGGCAGCTCCATATTTGCCTCGTAAACCTGCTGTTTTAATGCTTCTAACATATTTCTCCATGCTCCTTTCATCTGTGCCATATTTCGTACACATAGATTTTCTGCTATATATTATCCCATATCTCAGATAACCAGTCTGTAATCCGCTTTATATACTCTCTACTGCGGCACGCTCTATCGCAAGTCCCTTATTGTAACGCACCAGGAAATCATCAAAGCCCTTCACATCTGCAGCATCCGGCTCCAACGTAGTTCCCGTCTGTCCGGCAAACACCTCCTGATCCAGATAATCTGCCAGATCTTTTCCGGCTCCTGTCACCAGATACTGTGCCAGTACCGCAATGCCCCATGCACCGCCCTCACTTGCCGTATCCATCACGGACACTGGTGTATTCATTGCTGCTGCCATAATCTTCTGTCCGGCACCCGGCACGGTGAAGAATCCACCATGTCCGTAAATCTTATCCACAGGCACCTTCTCCTCCTTCAGCAGAATGTCCAGTCCGTTTTTCAATGCACCAAGGGCCGTGAAAAGATGAACCCTCATAAAATTACCAAGGCTGACCTTATCATTTGCATGACGTACAAATAACGGCCGTCCCTCATCAAAGCCTGTAATACTCTCTCCTGAGAAATAATTATAAGAAAGAAGACCTCCGCAGTCCGGTTCTCCCTCCAGTGCTTTCTTGAACAACAGATCAAACAACTGACCCCGGTCAATCTTCATTCCTGCCGCTTCCGCAAACTCCTCAAAAAGATTCACCCATGTATTGATATCAGAGGTACAGTTATTGCAGTGCACCATAGCCACCAGATCCCCTGCCGGCGTAGTCACCAGATCAATCTCTGTATGAAGATTTTTCAATGCCTTCTCCATAACGATCATGGCAAAAACAGAGGTTCCTGCCGATACATTTCCGGTACGCACCTTCACACTGTTGGTTGCTACCATACCGGTTCCGGCATCGCCCTCCGGTGGACACATTGGCACACCTGCCTCCAGTGTCCCGGTAGGATCAAGCATTTTTGCACCGGCCTCCGTCAGGACGCCTGCCTTTTCCCCTGCCGTGAGTGACTTCGGTAAAATATCCTTTAAAGTCCATGGGAAATGATATTCTTCTACCAGCTTGTCGAACTTCGCCAGCTTTTCCTTATCATAATCCTTTGTGCTGCAGTCAATCGGAAACATTCCGGAGGCATCTCCCACGCCCAGTACCTTCTCCCCGGTAAGCTGCCAGTGAATATAGCCCGCAAGAGTTGTAAAAAATGCAATGTCCTTTACATGAGGCTCCTTCCTTAAAACAGCCTGATACAGATGGGAAATACTGTACCGCTCCGGCACATTCACCTGAAACTCCTGCGTCAGCTTTGCAGCGGCCTCCTCGGTCATGGTATTTCGCCAGGTGCGAAATGGAACCAGCAGTTCATCCTTCTCATTAAATGCCATATAGCCATGCATCATAGCACTGATTCCCAGAGAGGCCAGCTTCTTAAGCGGCACCCCGTACTGCCCCTGCACTTTCTCTGCCAAAGCCTTATAACACGCCTGCAATCCCGTATGGATCGCCTCCAGACTGTAGGTCCAGACACCATCCACCAGTTGATTTTCCCACTGATAAGAACCCACCGCCAATGCTTTACAATTTTCATCCACAAGCACTGCCTTGATCCTGGTAGAACCAAACTCAATGCCAAGTGCTGCTTTTCCGTTCACAATACTTTCTTTTGCATTCATAGTAATGATACCTTCCTTTCTCAACCCGTGGACCCGGTCCCACGAGTACAACTTTTCTCCAATACATGTTCTATTATCAAGTTTGTAAGCACATACCGTTTATTCTATCTTTATCATACAACTTGTACACTCGTATTTACAAGTTGTTTTTTCTTTTTTTACATGAGTTTCCCTCTACCAGCTCAGGCTCTATCATAATCCGGTCCTTCTCCCCGTTTTCTTCTCCATGGATCAGCCGCAACAGCAGCTCTGCCGCCATCACCCCCAGCCTCTCCTGTGGGTGCGCAATGGTGGTAAGCCGCAGATTGCCGGACAATGCCATGGAAGAATCATCATATCCACATACCGATATATCCTCCGGCACACGCAGACCATTGTCCTGCAATGCCCGGATCACCTCCCACGCAATCTGGTCATTATAACAGACAATGCCGTCCATAACGGCGGTCTCCCGAATCATCTGGCAGATCTTTTCATAGGGATGCACCGTCCTGTCCTCCGTGTGAAACCAGATCACCTTCCCCGGATCATAGGCAATACCCGCCTCGCCAAGAGCCTTTGCATATCCCTTATGACGATTCTGCCCCTGGGTATCATCCGCCTTAAATACACCGATAATATTCCGATGTCCCAGCCCAATCAGGTGCCTGGTGATCAGGTACCCCCCCTTGCAGTCATCCATCAGCACCTGCGGCTGCTGTTTCATCTGCTCATAGCACCCCTGAATAAATACACAGGGAATCTGAAACTCCCAAAACTTTGCAAACAGCTCCGTGTGCTTGCAGTAAATCTGACTTTTGCTTGGTTCGATGATCACCCCATCAATATCCTTTTGCAAAAGCTCCTGCAGACAACGGATCTCCTGCGTCCGGGAATTTCTTGTGTTTTTGAGAATGATACTGTAACCCTCCCTGGTCAGAACCTTATCAATCCCCCGGATCACCTGCGGAAAAATATAGTCAGACAGATATGTGGTTATCACCGCAATATTTCCCGATTCATGCTTATGACGGACCAGCTCCGTACAAAAGGTTCCTCTGCCATGCTCCGCATAAACATAACCTTCGTTTTCCATAATGGCAATGGCTTTCCGTACCGTCTGACGGCTTACCTGATACTGTGCCGCAAGAATATTTTCAGATGGAATCTTCTCTCCCGGCAGGATCTCGCCGGACAGGATTTTTTTCTTTAGATCTGCCATCAGCTGTACATACTTTAACTGTTTTCCCTTTTGATTTTCCATGTGTCGATGTATTCCTCCGTTTTTTTTCGGCACAAAAATACTCTAATGTATTGATCAAAAATTTTTGCACCTATCCCATAAAAGGGACACGCTGGTTCGTGTCCCTTTATAATTCCACAATAAAAACAATTGTCTCATTGGAGCTCTCACAGGAAATTTTGCCGCCATGAAGCTCCACGATCTGCTTGGCGATCGCCAGTCCCAGTCCGGTGCCGCCCGTCTTGGAATCTCTGGAGCTGTCCAGCCGGAAAAACTGTTCGAAAAGATAACTGAGCTTTTCCGCCGGAATGGTCTGTCCGTGATTTTGGACAATCAGCTTCATTCCCTGTTCCCCGTTTTTGTCCAGATATACATGGATCATACTATCCGGATATCCATAGTTGATCGCATTTTTCAGCAGATTGTCAAACACTCTCTGCATCTTCTCAATGTCACAGTACACCATGATCTCCGGCTCTGCTTCCAGCTCATAATCCATGCCCTTCTCTGCCAGAAGCGGTTTAAACTCATACATAAACTGCTCCACCATCATCGTCATATTGACCATACTGCGTTTTAATGTCATATGGGCAAAATTCATTCTGGTAAGCTCAAAGAATTCGTTGACCAGATCCTCCAGACGTCCCGCCTTATTCCAGGCGATATCCAGATATTTCTGACGAAGCTCCTGTGAAATTTCCGGCTCATCCTTTAGCAGTGTCAGATATCCGATCACTGAAGTCAGTGGCGTTTTCAGATCGTGCGCCATATAAATGATCATATCGTTTTTGCGCTGCTCGGCATCCTTCGCCTCCTGCTGGCTGGCACGGATCCCCACCATGATCTGATTGAGTTTACGCTCCACCTCCTGCAGCGAGGAAGGAAGCTTCACACTGTTGATCCGGTTGGCATACAGGTCATCCACCGCATTGGTCACAAGCTCCAGCAGCCGCGCCATCTGATAAAAATGAACACATGTTATGGCAACACAGCCCACCAAAAGCACACAGAGAAAAACCGGAACAACATTGACATGAAGCCAGTGTACCAGCGGATACAGCTCATCCCACGGATACCATACCTGACTGCCGCACCAGCGGTAAGCTATGCCAAGAAAAGCCAATACCACAACGATATAGACCAGCATATGCACCAGATATCCCTTTACCAGCTGCTTCGCAACCTCCTGACGAACTTCACCATCCATGTATATTTATCTCTCCATTCTGTCTTTTCCGGCTTTACTCCCTTTTATCTGTCCCCACTGTACTTCTTATCTATCCATTTTATAGCCCACACCCCAGACCGTCTTAATGAACTTCGGCGCACGGGCGTTTTCATGAAGCTTCTCACGGATCCGGGCAATATGAGCCATCACCGTGTTATTACTGTTAAGATACTTCTCCCCCCAGACAGCCTCAAAAAGCTCCTCTGCCGATACCACTTTCCCCAGATGGCGGCAAAGATAAACCAGTATGTCGTATTCAATCGGAGGCAGATCGATCTTCTCTCCGTAAAGATAACAGGTATGCATATTGGGCGTCAACTCCAGCCCCCGGATATTGTAGGTTTCCTCATCCTCCTGCCCGGTCATGGATGGATTGTAAGTCTGGGACCGCCGCAGCTGCCCCTTGACTCTCGCCACTACCTCCAGTGGATTAAACGGCTTTGTAATATAATCGTCTGCGCCCACAGTAAGTCCCGTGATCTTATCTACGTCCTCTACCTTCGCCGTAAGCATAATGATCGGAAAATACCAGTTCTCCCGGATCTGACGGCAAAGCTGAAAGCCGTCGATATCCGGCAGCATCACATCCAGGATCGCCAGTGAGATTTCATTTTCCTGAATGCAGTCAAGCACCCCCTCTGCCCGGTAAAACTTAAATACCTGATATCCTTCATTGGCCAGATACACCTCCAGAAGATCCGCAATCTCCTGTTCATCATCAAGTACTATAATATTCTGCATATTTATCTCCATTCTGCGGCCGGTTCCCCAGCCCGCCGCACAAACTACATTGTCCCGTTTTTACATAGAAATCCTTTTCCCCTTTATTATAACCTCAGTCAGAGAAGATATCTACATCCAAAATCATAAGTTTTTATTACAAAGCATCCCCCTGATTCATCAAAGTCTGTCTATTACAGATTTTCATTGCGAAGCGCTTCCATCGTGTTGTCTTTTCGAATTTTGCTCATGGCATAGATCATCGTAGTAAACACAACAATAAATACGCTGACTACAGATATCGCCATTCCCTGCCATGGAAATATATATTTTACCTCAAGACCACCTACAACCGATTTATACATAAGATAACTCAGTCCCCCGGCAACCGGCAGTCCGTAAAGAAGCCCCTTGAACCCATACAGCATACACTCATAATTCATCATCCGCCGGAAGCCTTTCTGCGTCATTCCTACGGACTTGAGCATGGCAAACTCCTGACGCCGCAGCAGAATATTGGTAGAGATCGTATTAAATACATTTGCTACGGAAATCAGTGAGATCAATATAATGAATCCATAGGAAAATACATCAATGATCAGGATCAATGCCTGATTGGAATCCCGGTTTGCCGCCAGATCCATAATAGAGCCGGAAGCGCTGCTGTCCTTCAACTGATTTTCAAAATAATCCGAAAGCTCGGTACATGCCTTTTCATGCTGCTCTGCCATCAATGCAAATGATGTATAAGGCATTGGATTTGCCATATCATCAAACACTTTATCATCTGCAGCACGGTACGGCAAAACGATCGTAACCGCTTCATTCCACTGGGAATTTGCCACTCCCTCCGGAGGAGCTGCTGTCATTCTCTTTCCCAGATGTATCGGATGTTTTTTGACTGCTTCTGCCGCAGAAATCCGTTTTTCCCCGTTATCCTCATCACTCAGATAAACATAGTCACTTCCCTCATGCATACTGTAATAATATCCTTTCATTGCCTTCGGGATCAAAAGCTGCGCATCCGTTTCTCCTGCCTTTAAAATATTCATGGTTTTTATCTTTTTTCCACAATATACGGAAAATCCGTCCCAGACTAATGCGTTCCACGACTTTGTGTCCATATATTTGGACACATCCATTTTCTTTTCCTGTAAATACGTTTGATACGCTTCCTCCTGAAGCAGCTCCAACTGCACTGCAATTACAACTGTTTTTTTTGCTTCATTGATCCTCTCCGGATCAGTCTCCTCCAGATAATCCAAATACTCCTTACTAATCTGCTCCTCCGGCACCTCTACTTCGCCACCCCCTTCCTTGCGGTATGTGGCACTGTCCACAGATCCGATCTGCTCAATCTCTTTCTCAATCTCCGACACTGTTTTACTGCCATCCTTCGGCTCCGTCACTTCACAACTGATATCATAATCCTCCTCCCTTCCCAGCCCGGAAGTAGACACCTTCATATATGCACTAAAGCTGGTGGCACTTACAAACAATACAATACTGATAAAAAGTGAAAAAACAGTGGTGCGGTATTTCTTGCGGTTTCTTTTAAAGTTCTTACCTGCCAGCATGCCGGAAAATCCAAACAGCTTATAGGTCAGTCGTGACGTCCTCACCTTTTCCCCGCGAAGCTTGATCTCATCACTCTGGCGGATCGCCTGGATCGCCGGAATACGCACGGCTTTGGAAGCCGGGATCATTGCCGAGATCAGTACAGTAATAAAACTGACGAGCACTGCGATAAGAACTGCCTGCCATGTCACCACCAGATACAGCTTTGTTTTTTCTCCTGCTGACCAGAGCTCACCCATCAATCCGGAAATGGCATGAAGCGTAATGCCGATTCCCCCAAGCCCGGCCGCAAGTCCCAGCGGAATTCCCGCCGCACACAGAACACATGCCTCAAAGATCACACTGTGCCGTATCTGCTTTTTGGTAGCACCAATGGATTTTAAAAGTCCCATCTGCTTTGTCCTCTCACTGAGAGAAATGGAAAATGCGCTGTAGATCAGGGATATGGCACCGATCATAATAATTCCTATCAATATGGCTCCCATAGAATATAAAACCCGATTATAACGGTCATTTGTACTGTTTCCCATAAAGCGCAACAGATCCTGATGCGTTGTATATGCTCCCGTTTTGGTATATTTTTCCAAAATATCGTAACTTTTTTTGGGCTGGGTAAATGTCAGAAATGCATCATAGGATCTCGCTTTCTCTTCCCCCTTTTTGGTGAAAGCGGAATAACCCGCTGCCGAATAATCCTCAGAGACAGGACGATCACAGATTCCTACGACGGTGTACGTTTTTTCGGACTTCTCCTTTAATGTCTCCCCCGCCTGAAAAGGCTCCATTTCAACCGGCAGTTGTTTGTCTCCCTTTTTCTCTGCATAATATCTGGTGCCAACCTGAAGTTTTAATGTATCTCCCACATCAAACTTCACACCACCGTTGTATTCCAGATGCTTCGAAAGCACGATCTCTGAAGAATTCTTCGGCATCCGGCCTTCGATCAGATTGATCGGGCTGTAATCGGTAAAGGAATCGTCAATAGCCTTCACCATCAGATACGGCTTATCCTCATTCTGAATATCACCCAGCCTGGCAAACCCAAGATTTTCCATTACGGTCATACCTTTGACCTGTTTATCCTTTGAAATATCCTGAATACACTGTTCATTGGTTGCTATCATACGGCCTTCCCATGTACCATCCCGGACAATCTCCATATTCATCAGATACTGCTGAAAGCTTACGATAATTGAAGTAACCGAAGTAAACATTGCCACAGAAAGAGCAATTCCGATAATGGTCACCAACGTACGCATTTTATTTTTCTTTAATGTACGAAGTGTAAAACGACTGAAAATATTCATGACCGGATCACCTCATCTCTTGTGATCCTTCCATCCTCAATGGCAATGATACGGTCTGCCTGCAGGGCAATATTCTCGTCATGAGTGATCATGATCAGTGTCTGGTTGTACTGTTTATTGGACTCCTTCAAAAGCTCCATGATCTCGTGACTGTTGCGGCTGTCCAGATTACCGGTCGGCTCATCAGCCAGAACAACTGCCGGCGCATTCATAAGTGCTCTTCCAATGGAAACTCTCTGCTGCTGTCCACCGGAAAGCTGATTGGGCAGATGCTTTTCCCGCCCCTCCAAACGAAGGGTGTGGATCATCTCCTGCAAGCGTTTCTCATTGATCTTACGTCCGTCCATCAGAATCGGAAGTGTAATATTTTCCCGGACATTTAACACCGGAATCAGATTATAGAACTGGTAGATCAGTCCCACCTGACGACGGCGAAACACAGCCAGCTCCTCCTCGTTCTGCGCAAAAACATCCTGTCCGTCCATGTACACCTTGCCTGCCGTAGGTACATCCACCGCACCAAGAATATGCAGCAGAGTGGACTTTCCGGAGCCGGACGGTCCGATGATCGCAGTAAACTCCCCCTTCTCTACTGAAAACGACACATCATCCAGCGCATGTACTGCATTTTCCCCCTCGCCATATGTCTTTTTCAAATGTTCTACCCGTAAAATCTCCATGACTTTCCCATTCCTTTCTGAACTTTTTACCATATTGGTTACTTTTGTAACCCGTTCCCTACACTCCATAAGATAACGGAATGAGATGACAGAGCGGTGACTTTATTGTGACAGATCTGTCACTTTGGATTTTATTTGTATAGACTTCCCATTTATATGACACTCTTGTAGAAGCGTATCGTGAACACAGCACCCCGTTTTGTTCCATTTTTTACCTGTATCGTTCCATTCTGCTGTGTAATGATCTTCTGCGCTAAGGACAGACCAATCCCCACACTCTCCGTACTGTTATGCTTTCCACGATAAAACCGCTCAAACAAATGAGGCAGATCCTCCGGTGCAATGCCTTTGCCTTCATCCCGTATCATAAGCTCTGTATAAAGAGGATTCTCTGTCCCCTCTACCGTAATTGCTCCACCGGGTTCCGAATATTCCATGCAATTTTTTAAGATATTCCCCACCGCCTCTACACTCCAGGACAAATCTCCCTGAAAGCTGCAGCCGGGCTCCACATGACATTTCCAGCGGATATCCCGCAGATCCATGGAAACCGCCACCAGTTGATATGCCTGCTCTGTCAGCTCTGTTACGGATACTGTCTCCTCCTTCATTCCGGAGGTACCCGCATCCAGACGTGACATTTTCAGAAGTGCATATACCAGCCAGTCAATCCGCCCAAGCAGGGTAATAATATCCCTTGCAATCTCCCGGCGCCTCTCAGGGCTCACCTCATCCTCCTGCAAAAAACTCGCCAAAAGCTGCAGAGAGGTCAGCGGAGTCTTGAGCTGATGAGAAATATCGGCCAATGCATCGGCCAGATAGACCTTGTCCTGTCTTAACACGTCTGCCTGTTCCCTCATACGTCGTACCAGCTTGTTGAGCTGTGTATGAAGAATCGCAAGCTCTCCCTCCTGACAATCCTGCAGCAGCGTCTCCCCATCATCATGCAATATACTGTCCATTTTTTCGGACATATCGGCAATCCTTTTATAACGTTTCCCGATCAATCCCAGATGCAGGATCAATGCCACAGTTCCGGCTAATACCACCATGCCGGCCGCCACACTATCAAATTGCCAGAATGCCCATGCCGCTCCTGCCAGATATATTACAATATAATATAGAATTTCTTTCCGGATCTCCGGATTTCGAAATAACTCCATAGAGCCCTCCTTTTGCTGAACAGATAAAATTACGCCCGGTATCCCATTCCCCGGACAGTACGGATCAGCACAGGCTCCTGCGGATCGTCCTCAATCTTTTGCCGGAGTCTTTTGATGTAAACCGTCAGCGTATTGTCATTGACATACTCTCCTGCAGCATCCCAGATCTCCTCCAACAGCTTATTTCTTGTGAGTACAATCCCTTTATTGTTGATAAATATCAGAAGTAAGCGGTACTCTAAAGCAGACAAAATGATCTCCTGTCCGTTTTTCGTCACAGTGCCTCCCAGCGTATCCACCCGGACATCCCCCAGCTCCAACACAGCCTGTGTCCTTCCACAGCGCCGCAAAACACCTTTCATACGGGATATCAGCTCCCTTGGCCGGAAGGGCTTGCTGATATAATCGTCCGCCCCCATATCCAGTCCCGTTACCGTACTGTACTCATCACCGGAGGCCGTCAGAAAGATCACCGGAATCTCTGTATTTGCCTTGACCGCCGCACATACAGCAAATCCGTTGCCATCCTGTAACGACACGTCTAACAGCACCAGATCGATCTCCTGTCCGTGCTCCTCGATCTGCTTCAATGCGTCCTTCTGTCCGGAGACAGCCCTTACCCAAAAGCCTTCCTCCTGTAAAAAAAGACTAAGATTTTTTACGATTTCCTTATCATCCTCTACCAGCAAAATGTTTGTCATGCGTCTTGTTAATTCTCCATTTCAATATAATTATCCCCATGTGGCGTTCCGTGATACAATGCAACTCCATACACTGCTGCACAGATCATCACAAGCAATAAAAGTACACTAGCTACAATCTTCTTCGAATTATCTTTTCTCTTCATAATAAATCACTGCCTTTCGAATCCCTTATAAACCAAGTCGCATCATTTAAGATGCTTTAACACCTGACCAGATGCCGTCATCCTGCAACAACACAAGAATAACAGACAGATCTTTCGAAATCCGAAGCTTTTTCTTAAGAAAAGATTATTTTTTTCTGACATTGACATTATAACGCAACTTCTACGGCATATGTACTCAAACTTACTAAAGCAATCAATGAAGAATCCGCACGAATGCAGCCACACTATGCCATCTCATTATAATGGGCATAAATTCCATTCATCGCCAGAAGCTCCTCGTGCGTTCCCCTCTCCACAATTCCGGTATCTGCCACCACCAGGATCTCATCCGCATTTCGTATGGTGGACAAACGATGTGCTATCGTGATCGTGGTCCGGTTTTTTGCAAGCTCCTCCAGACTGTGCTGGATCCAGCGTTCACTTTCATTATCCAGAGCACTGGTGGCCTCATCCAGGATCAGGATCGGCGGATTCTTCAAAAAAACACGGGCAATGGAGATCCGCTGCTTCTGCCCTCCGGACAGACGCGTTCCACGCTCTCCCACAAAGCTGTCATAACCATCCGGCAGCGACATAATAAAGTCGTGAATATTTGCCTTTCTGGCAGCATCCTCAATCTCCTTCATAGAGGCCCCCGGCTTACCGTATGCAATATTCTCCCGGATCGTACCACAGAACAGATAAACATCCTGCTGCACCAGACCAATCTGATTCCGAAGACTTTCCAGTGTCAGTTCCCGGATATCCTGTCCATCAATACGGACACTTCCTCCCGTCACATCGTAAAACCTCGGAAGCAGAGAGCATATCGTGGTCTTGCCGCTGCCGGAAGGTCCCACCAGAGCCACCGATTTTCCCGCCTCAATCTGAAAGGATACATTAGAAAGCACCAGCGTGTCATCATCGCTGTAATGAAAGGATACCTTGTCATATTCCACGGTTCCTTTGACATTTTCCAGAGGCTTTGCATCCGGGGCATCCACAATATCCGGCTCTGTCTCCACGACTGCCAGAAAACGCCGGAAACCTGACAATCCCTTCTGCATCATTTCCGTCAGCTCCACCAGGATCTGGATCGGACTGATAAAAATGCCGATATACAGCGCATACATTGCAAGATCAGCCACCTCCATCTGACCTCTGGCAATGAGCCATCCGCCAAATACAAGAGTTACCAGATACATCAATCCCTGAAAAAATAAGTTGCCACTCATAAAGGAGCCCATACAACGGTAATTGGCATCCTTGGAACGCAGGAAGTTCTCATTGCTGCGCCCAAACTTCTCCCGTTCAATCTCCTCATTGGCAAAGGACTGCACCACACGGATACCCGCCAGCGTATCCTGCAGACTGGAATTGATCTCCCCGATCTTCTGCCGGTTATCCATAAAAGTTGCCTGCATTCTCCGGTTCTGACTGTACGAAAAAAGAACCATAAAAAAGACAAGCGCCAAAAGCGGGACAGCCAGCCGCCAGTTGATCAAAAACAAAAAGACAAAGGAACCAATGATCTTGATCAAAGAAATAAATAAATTCTCCGGACCGTGGTGTGCCATCTCGGAGATATCAAACAGATCCGACACCAGCTTACTCATCATCTGACCGGAATTATTCTGATCATAATAGGAGAAGGACAGCTTCTCATAATGGTCAAAAAGCTGCTGCCGCATATCCCGTTCCATATTGGCTCCCATCATATGTCCCTGATAGCTGACATAATATTTGCAAAGTCCCTGAATAATGTACATGAACAGCATAGCCAGACCAATGGGCAGCAATGCCTTTAATATGGCTGACGGCTCCCCCGCAAAAACGGTCCGGGTCATCGTCCGCAGGATCTGCGGATACGCCAGATCGATCAGACTGATCGCTGCTGCACAGATCAGATCTAAGAAAAATACCGCTTTGTACGGCGAATAATATGGTATGAATTTTTTTAATGTATGCACGTATGTCACCTCGTTTTTATATAATTATGAATTATCTTAAGAAAATCGCAGGCATTGTTGAAATGCCGGTTCCATTCTCTCTATTTCTCCTCTATTGATTCCATATTTTTTAGCCAAATCAATCCAGTTTTCACAAACTATTTTCGAGATTTCTTTCACAATTTTTTTTGCATCCTTTTGAGATACACCAAAATAATCCGCTGAATCAATTGCCAAATCAAAATCTATATCTGAATCACTTTCATTTACATTTAATGACAGATCATCTCCATATATATCAGGATTTACATCATATAAAGGTGACAATCGCCATCCGCCCTGTTTTATAATAAATCCGTGATTTCTAAAATGATCGTCTGTATTCGATACTGCCATATTTAACACAATTCTTTTCCATAATTGCAGTAAATCTTCCCGCGGAGATGCACCATTTGCCTTTAGAAAAGAAGCAATTTCCAAATAACTGCTTCCATCTACAGCAGAAGCTCCATCATTCTTTCCTAACATCGTCATTGCTGACGAAAAGTGTATCCTCTGCTCTCCTTGCCGGTCGAATCTTTTTACCAAATAGGTACTTCCAAGCTTAGAAAATTTTCCCAATCCAGCCTCTGGAACATCAAGACCACACATTTGAGCCAAATCATGCACAACCATCTCCCAGGCCCCCATATTCCACTCATCATTCCGTGATGGAAATTTAGCAATCCATAAAGAACCATCCGGCGCTTTGACTGTTGCTTTCGGCCTGGCTCCTCCTAATGATGATCCTGGAGCAATCAGTTGTTTCAACCACTTCTCCTCCAAACCGCTATCGTCCTTTTCGAAGGCAACAGACGCCTGTTCCAATTTTCGCAAAGAAGTCCACGGTGGAGTCGCAAGTAATTCATCATCAGACAAAAAATCACCCTGTGCTTCTGTCTTAAACCGAAGGCCGCCCATTCTGGATTGATCATATACCCCAAGTAAATAATCGCTCTCCAACAACCTCCTTGGTTTAACTCCTTCTTTTTTGGCACGAATCATCTCTCTTCGCTTCATTAGTACCCTTCCCCAACGATCCGGGCAAGAATCAGCAAACACTCCAAATATATTTTTACCATCACCAATATACTGTCTTCCTCTATACAAATGCAAATCCGGATCTATCAGTAAGGCATTTGCCTGCGAAATCCATTTTTGATCATATTCAAAGGAATATATCTCCCTTCCCTTTTCCGGTGATACATACAAACGACCTATTAGTTCATTATGATATGGAAAAAAATCCGCATACACATATATCGTTTTCCCTTTCATTTCCCATCACTCCGTTTCGAAGCCCGTTTTCTAATAGGCAAATTTAAATCCTGCAGTTTTCGCCCCAGTTCATCATCCTTTGCTACCAGCAGCAAATCCTTATCCATATAATTCAACGCGTGAAGCACTGCCGCATAGCATCCTATTGCCACAGATGATGCTCCCTTCTCAATAGAACACAAAGTCGCCCTGCTGATACCGGCCCGTTCCGCCACTAATTCCGTGGAAAGCCTTCTACGCAATCGTGCATATTTAATCTGAGTCCCCATCTGTTCTAAAATTTCCTCTGTCTCTGGTAATAATACGACTGATTTTTTCGGCATATATCCACCTCCATAACGTATATAATATAATACATTATCTCATCTTTTGTCAATTTTTATTTACATTATAACAAAAAAGCAGTGAATTGATTACAGATTATACTAACCAAATCACTGCCCATTAAATATTTTATGATGCAAGGAGCAAAATACCTTTTGATCCCAACACCATTTTATGTCATTAGAAACTTCTCCCTATGACATCCGGTTTACTGTCTTATATTTATACAACATCTCCGCATGATTCTGCTCCTCGACCTGGATATCTGCCAGCAGCTTACGCACTCCCGGCTCCCCAAACACGAAAACATCCGTATTATATTCCGATGAAACCAGCTTTTCTGTACCAATGCAGTCAGTCGCCAGAAAACAGTCATCTGTTTTGTCCTGTGAATTATCATCGGACATATAGGTTGCTTTCGGTGAATAGTCCTTTCCCTTGCTGTCGTTGCAGTCACATTCCGGCACTGTGCCGTTCAACACCTGACCAAGGGAATCATAATGCTTCTGCTCCTCCTTCTGAATTGTCTGGAACAGATTCTTTAGCTCCGGGTCCTTTGCCTGCTCACTGTATTTCTGATACTTCTGTGCACAAGTTTTTTCCTGAGACTGCAGATCCTTTAATGCTGCTGTTTCTTTTTCCGTTAATACCATTTTACTTTCCTGCCTTTCCTAAATTTTCCTTTTGACAGTCATAGTATCTGCGGATACTTCAAAAATATTCATAAATAACATCCATTTTTTAATTCACACAAATATTGTATCATTCGCATTGCGTGTAATTCAGATTTGACTTTATCCACGGATTATCTTAAACTATCTGTGAATATACAAAAAACGCCGGAATACCAGAAGAAGACCATCCGAACTCTTCTTCTCACAGGCGATACAGAAATGAGGTATCTATGCGATTACGAAATATCCCCGGCTCACAGGAGCGCATATTAGAAAACAAATACACGATACAGACCGACGGTGCTGACGGTGCCGATTACAGGGGCAAATGGGCAAAGGAATTCTTCCACAATGATCATCCGGTTCACATCGAGGTCGGCATGGGCAAGGGCAAGTTTATTTTGGAGATGGCCCGACAGAATCCCGATATCAACTATATCGGCATCGAGAAATATTCCAGCGTGCTTGTCCGGGCACTGGATCAGCGGGAGGAACTGGAAAGTGACAATCTTCTGTTCCTTCGAATGGATGCGGAAGACATTGATCAATATTTTGCACCGGGCGAGGTTGCCAAAATATATCTGAACTTCTCCGATCCATGGCCAAAGGACCGGCACGCAAAACGCCGCCTAACCTCCCGTCAGTTCTTGGAGCGGTATGACCGATTTTTGGTACAGGATGGAAGCATTCAATTTAAGACAGACAACCGTCCTCTCTTTGACTTCTCTGTGGAAGAGATCAAGGACACCGGCTGGATTCTGGATGAATGCAGCTTTGATCTGCACGCAGACGGCCCGGCTCCAAACAATGTTATGACAGAGTACGAGGAGAAGTTTTTCCGAAAGGGCAACCCGATCTGCCGTCTGGTATGTCACCGAAATCCCGGACAGACTGATTATTCCGAAAAGGAATAAACTATAACCTTTTTTTAATAAAGAAATTTGTTACATTAAATAGAATTGATTTGCAAACTACAAATCTCAACGTCAAAAGGAGGAATTTATTATGGCTCAAGCATGTATTTTTTTAGCAACCGGTTACGAGGAAGTGGAAATGCTGACGGTAGTTGATATGCTCCGCCGCGCAAAAATTTCGATCGATATGGTTTCCATTACCGATCAGAAGGAAGTCACCAGTTCCCACAATGTAACGATCACCGCAGACAAGACATTGAGCGAAGCAAACTTTGATGAAACAGAAATGCTGATCCTTCCGGGCGGCATCCCCGGCACCCCAAACCTTCGTGCCTGTGATCTCCTCTGTGAAAAGCTCAAAGAATTTGCTGCAAACGGTAAAAAAGTCGCTGCTGTCTGTGCGGCACCGACCGTTCTCGGAGAGCTTGGCATCCTTGCCGGCAAAAAAGCAACCTGCTACCCATCCTTTGCCGATAAGCTTGCTACCGGCGATTATGTGAAGCAGCCGGTTGTCACAGACGGCAATGTGATCACCAGCCGCGGCATGGGCACCTGTATCGAATTTGCCGGATCCATCATCGAAGCCCTGAAGGACAAGGCCACAGCCGATGCTGTGAAAGAAGCGATCATTTATAATGACGTGTATTGATGATTGAAACCGAAGATAGGACAGAGATAAGTTTTATACAAAAGCCACCCACTGTGGAAAATACCGAACAACATCGATATTTACTACAGCGGGTGGCTTGCTCTTATTATATTACTTTCAAGAAATAGACATTCTCTCTATTATTAAATCATTCATCTGATCGTAAGAATCCCAATAATCCTTCTTTACAGATATTCCTGTATATGAAAATAAACGCTTGATCATATCCATAATTTGAGTCGTAGTAAATCCGGTTCTTTGACGTATTGTCTCATCCGTTACAGATATGATCTGATGAGCCGCTAAATTCCGTACCCCCTCCTCCACACTCCTCACATTGTTAATTAATTGGATCAATTCCGTATCTGTTGATATATTTTCAATCAATAACTTTAAATGAACAGAATATACGTCTTTATATTGAAAACGCTCTTTATATTCTTTTTCTAATATTTCTCCAACTTGCGTACCTGCAAGCTTTTTTCTCGACCATCGTCTCACCTGATTTCGTTCACTGACATCACAGTAGGCATTTACATCCACACCGCACTGTTTCTTTAATATCATCTCAAACAGATCCACTATTAATGGTGTGATTGCCCGTACAAAATCCGCATATTCTTCTTTTTTTAACTTAATGCCTACCGACAATGCATATTCAAAATATTTCCGTTCTGATGACGCACGAATTGGCAGACATTGTACTCCACTTTTGACCGCCAGTTTGTCCACACCGGAAAAGTCAAGCAAAATCCTTCTGGATGCAAGTTCAAGAAGATCCCAATATCTCCTGAAATTCTAACATCTCTTTCGACATATACATAATAATTTTATCAGGTTGGTATGCTCTACAGATATGTAACATGGAACCATCCTGACAATTCGTTGATGATATTGGATCTGTTCCACCAACCGGTGTAAATAAGATTGTTTTCCCCATTTTTTCTCCTTTTCTTTAAATAATAACAACTTCTTCATTTTCTATTTGTATACTCTCACCAAATAAAGTAACCTCTCCCTGCCCTCTTACTTTATAAACTCTGACATTGTCCTCCTGTGCATTAATCAGCATTGGAATTTCTCTAAGCAAATTTCGATATAAGTTTTCCGGTATCATCGCCTCAAACGCTGATTTTTGCACTCTAAAACCATATCCACTCATTTTCTTTGCAAATCGAATTGGTGTTAGAATATAAATAGTACAAGTCAAAGTGAGAGCTTTTCATTCCGTCGATTAGTGATACAATAAAAGTATCGTACTGAAGGAGGAATTTATCATGGCAAAACATTTTGACAAACAGTTTAAACTGGATGCCGTCCAGTACTATCATGATCATCGTGAACTGGGATTGGTCGGCTGTGCATCAAATCTAGGCATCAGCCAGCAGTCTCTGTCCAGATGGCAGAAGGAGCTGCGGGAATCCGGTGATCTGGAATGCCGTGGATCCGGCAATTATTCTTCGGATGAGGCAAAAGAGATCGCCCGTCTGAAGAGAGAATTACGTGATGCCAAGGACGCGCTTGATGTGCTAAAAAAAGCCATAAACATTCTGGGCGAATAACGGAAGCTGTTTATCTCGAAGTTACCGTTAAAGCAGAAAACGCTAAAAAAGCAGGACGCCGGGTTTCTGTTTCCGGAATGTTAAAATATTTAGGCGTTTCACGGTCAGGGTATGCCGCATGGAAACGGCATATACCATCCGATACTGCCAAACGCAGGAAACTGCTCAAGGACAAGATCAAAAAGATTTATGACGATTCTCATCAGAATTATGGTGCCCCTAAGATCACAAGGGAATTGCGTAAAACAGGGGAAAACATTTCTGAAAGAACTGTCGGTAAATACATGAAACAAATGGGCATCAAAGCCCAATGGATCCGTCCATGGACAGTAACAACCAAGGATTCCGATTTCAGTAATGAATTGCAAAATATCCTTGATGAGCAGTTTAATCCTGA